>NZ_CP155796.1:3115351-3738421 GCF_039729195.1 Mycobacterium sp. DL | reverse complement strand
AGGGTGGCGACGACATGTTGCTGCGCAGTGTCGGCGAGGCTCAGGCGACGCCGGCGGACTGTGTCAGCACCGCCTACCGGCTCGAGAAGATCGTCTACGACGGCGGCCCGGTGCAATCGGTGGCCAGCACGTCGTGGGCGGGCGGTGGTTTCGACGGTCCACCGGTCGCGGGTTTCTTCGGAGTGGTGCAGATGGCGAGTGCCGCCGACGCGCAGGAGTTCTTCGCGACCATCACAGACAAGTGGCGGCGCTGCAACGGCCAGACCCTGGCGCTGCAGCAACCCGGTCAGGGCGCCGAGGGGCTGAGCAGGATCGTCGACGTCGGTTTCGACGAGCGGGTGGTCTCCGCGACGGTGCTGCGCGCATCCGGAGCCACCGGCGCGGCGAGCGCTTCGCGCGCACTCGGGGTGGTGGGTGATTGCATCGTGGACGTCGAGGTGACCGACCCCCGCGCGGCAGGCGGCCCCAACCCGGCTACCGGCGTCGCCGAGCTCATTCTCGACAAGGTCGCCGCGCAGCGCTGACGGTGTCCTGAACGGCAGCTGTGAGAGACAATGCCTTGGTGACCGGCGCCGCGAACTCCATCCACCCGATCCGGTGGGGCCGTGCTCTCGGCGCGTTGATCGCGGCGGCGGCGTTGCTGTCCGGATGTGCCACCACGGTGGAGGGCACGGCGGTTCGCGGCCAGGGATCAGGTCCGCTGAACGTGCCGCCCCTCGAGGAGGCCGACCTCGACGAGGTCCTGATCACCATCGGTGAGCTCAACGGCATCGTCGGCTCGACCCAGATGAAGGTCACCAGTGAACTCGACGAGATGACCGACCATTCGGCGGACGTGTCCGACCCGGACTGTCTCGGCGCCGTCTACGGAGCCGAGGAACCGGTGTACGCGGGCACGGACTGGACAGCGGTCCGCGATCAGGTGGCGCGTGAGCCCGGCGAGGACAACGATCACTGGGTCGAACAGACGGCGGTGTTGTATCCGGCCGCCTCCAATGCCCAGGACTTCTTCGACACCTCGACGTCGACGTGGCAGGACTGCGCCGACAGCGCCATCGCGGTGGGTGACGGCGACTACCTCTGGGCGCTCGAGGGTGTCGAGGTCGGCGACTCCATGATCACCCAGATGGCCAGTCAGGAGGGCGCCGACGGCTGGGCCTGCCAGCACGCGCTGTCGCTGGTCTCCAATGTGACGGTGGAGGCCTGGGCGTGCGGCTACAGCATCACCGACGAGGCCGCCGAGATCGCGACCGCGATGGTCGACAACGCCGCGGCGGGATGACCGGCGCTACATCGGTGCATTGGCGGGTTGGAAGTTGCCGGAGGTATCGGCTTCCTCCTCGGCCCGGATGACGTGCACGACGGCGTTGATCAGTGCCAGGTGGGTGAACGCCTGCGGGAAGTTGCCCAGGTGCCGGCCGGTGCGGGGTTCGATCTCCTCGGCGTAGAGGTGCAGCGGGCTGGCGAAGGACAGCAGCCGCTCGCACAGGTGCTTCGCGCGGTGGAACTCGCCGATCTCGACCAGCGCCGACACCAGCCAGAACGAGCAGATGGTGAAGGTGCCCTCCTCACCGGAGAGGCCGTCGTCGGTCTCCTCGACGCGGTAGCGCAGCACCAGGCCTTCCTCGGTGAGTTCGTCCGCGATGGCGAGCACAGTGGCGCGGATCCGGGGGTCGTCGGATGGCAGGAAGCGGGTCAGCACCGCCAGCAGCAGTGAGGCGTCCAGTGCGTCGTCGCCGTAGCGCTGGGTGAGCACCCCTCGGGAATCGACGCCGTGTTCGAGGATGTCGGCTTTGATCGTCTCGGCGGTCTGGCGCCACTGCTGGGCGTAGGACTTCTCACCTTCCAGTTCGGCGAGTTTGGCGCCGCGGTCGAGTGCCACCCAGCACATGATCTTGCTGGAGGTGAAGTGCTGCGGTTCGCCGCGGACCTCCCATATGCCGCGGTCGGGTTCGCGCCAGTGTTTGATCGCCTCCTCGACCTGTTCCTTCAGCACCGGCCACAGTGTTTCGGGGATCTGTTCGCGGGACTTGGTGTGCAGGTACACCGAGTCGAGCATGGTGCCCCAGATGTCGTGCTGCATCTGGTTGTAGGCACCGTTGCCGATGCGCACCGGGCGGGCGTTGTCGTAGCCGGAGAGGTGGTCGAGTTCCTCTTCGACGAGGCTGCGTTCGCCGCCGACCCCGTACATCACCTGCAGCGGGTGCCGCTCGCCGTTGTTGGCCCCGGAGACGTCGGCGATGAAGGCGAAGAAGTCATCGGCCTCACGGTCCAGGCCGAGGGTGTAGAGGCCCCACAGCGCGAAGGTGGAATCGCGCACCCAGGCGTAGCGGTAGTCCCAGTTGCGTTCGCCCTGAGGCGTTTCCGGCAGCGACGTGGTGGGCGCGGCCAGCAGCGCACCCGTCGGCGAGTAGGTCAGACCCTTCAGTGTCAGCGCACTGCGCTGCAGATAGGCCCGCCACGGGTGGTCGGGGAAGTCGCCGACGTTGATCCACTGGCGCCAGGACTCGCTGGTCTTCCACATCTTGTCGGCGGCTTCTTCATAGGTCTGCGGAGCGGGATGCCCGGACCAGCTCAGCGCGACGAACACGTTGTCGCCCTCGCTCAGCCGTGTCCGCGCCCGCGCCTCGCGGCCCTCCAGTCCGATGCGCAGGTTGGTGGTCAGCCGCAGGGTCGGATGCGAATCCGGGTTCTTGCTCGCCCGTGCGATCGCCTCGCCGTACGCCTGCGCGGAGTACTCCCAGCCGGCGCTGTTGCGGTGGTAGTCGAACGACGGCTCGCAGTTCATCACCAGTTCGACGGTGCCGCTCACACACCTCACCGTGCGCAGCAGAATGTGCTCGGCGTCCCAGTCCATCGGTGTGCGGCGGTGGGTGCGCGACCTGGCCTCGAGGTCGTGCCACGGACCCATCACCAGCGCGTCACGCACGATCAACCAGCCGGTGTGCGTCTGCCAGGTGGTCTCCAGGATCAGGCTCCCCGGCAGGTAGCGGCGCGCTGCGGGCACCGACACCCCGTAGGGGCCCAGCCGGAAGTGGCCTGCACCCCGGTCCAGGATCGCCCCGAACACGCTGGGCGAGTCGGGTCGCGGCACACACATCCATTCGACCGAGCCGGCCGAGGAGATCAGGCACGTGGTCTCGCAGTCGGACAGGAAGGCGTAGTCCGCGATCGGCGGGAACGGGTTGCGCAGCGACCCGCCCGAGTAGGACGGCGGGGGGGAAACCACGGCGAAGGTCGCCTCGGTGTCGAGAGACGCACCATCGGAGGCATCGGTGTGCTGCAGAACCATCGGCCCATCATCAACTGCCGGGCACCTCGTCGTCTACCGGAACACCCGATGTGGCGAGCAGTTGCCAGACGCCTAGTCTGGCCGGGTGGGCAGCTTCCTCAATTGGTGGGACGGGGTCGAGCTCTGGCTGACCGGGCTGCCGTTCGTCGTCCAGACCCTGGTGGTGATGCCGGTGGTGCTCGCTCTGGCGTACGGAACTGCGGTGCTGCTGGACGGCGCATTGGGCAACGGGATACGGCTGCGCCAGCGAATCCGGCGTACCCACGGTGATGGCGAAGGAGGCGACGGATGAGCGGTTTGCCTCGCTCGCGGGTGACGTTGGTGCTGGTCGCCCTGATCGTGCTGGTCATCGTCATGTGGCTGTTCACCCGTTGAGACGGCCGGCAAGCCGCGTACAGCCCGTCCTCAGCAACTCTGTTACGCTTCCCGCCATGCAAACGGCGACCGGCAACAAGAGCGGCCACATCGTGGCCCTCATTGCCGTGGGTTCTCGCGTCGTCGCTGCCGTCGTTCACGTCTGCTGTTGTCGCTGACTCCTGATCCGTTCGCGGTCTGGTGTCGGGGACAACTGTGGTCTGGCTGCCTCCAGTGGGCTTTTCGGTTGCCCCGCCCTTCCGTAACGGATGTTCCATCCTCCAGAATCCGTACGGAAAGGTCATCCATGAAGAACGTCCTGACGACATCACGCCACTGGCGCGCCGCCGGTGCGATCGCTTTGAGTGCGACGCTGCTCGCAGGCTGCTCCGGCGGTGCCAGCGACGTTGTCGGCGAGACCGGCGGGTCTGATGCGGAGACCACGCTGACGCTGGTCGCCTTTGCGGTACCGGAGCCGGGCTGGGCCAAGGTGGGTCCGGCGTTCGCCGCCACCGAGGAGGGTGCCGGCGTGGAGGTCACGGGTTCGTACGGAGCATCGGGTGACCAGTCGCGCAGTGTGGAATCGGGTAAGCCCGCCGACATCGTGAACTTCTCGGTCGAACCCGACATCACCCGACTCGTCGAGGCAGGCAAGGTCGACGAGGGCTGGAACGCCGGAGCCACCAAGGGGATTGCGTTCGGATCGGTCGTGAGTTTTGCTGTGCGCGAGGGTAATCCGAAGAACATCCGGGACTGGGACGACCTGCTGCAGCCCGGCGTCGAGGTCATCACCCCCAGCCCGCTGAGCTCGGGGGCGGCAAAGTGGAATCTGTTGGCGCCCTACGCCTACGCCAGCAACGGGGGACAGGATCCAGAAGCCGGCATCGAGTTCGTGAACAGGTTGGTCACCGATCACGTCAAGCTTCGCCCCGGCTCCGGGCGGGAGGCCACCGACGTGTTCCGGCAAGGAAGCGGCGACGTCCTGCTGGCCTACGAGAACGAGGCGTTGAATTTTGATCTGGAATACGTGAACCCGCCGCAGACCTTCAAGATCGAGAATCCGACAGCGGTGGTGAACACGAGCCGGCACCGGGACAAGGCCACCGAGTTCGTGAACTTCCAGTTCACGCCCGAAGCGCAGAAGCTGTGGGCGGAGGCCAACTTCCGGCCGGTCGACCCCGCGGTGCTCGCCGAGTTCGCCGACAAGTTCCCCGCGCCGGAGAAGCTCTGGACGATCGACGACCTGGGCGGCTGGGCTGCAGTCGACACCGCTCTGTTCGACAAGGACAACGGCACGATCACCAAGATCTACAAGCAGGCCACTGGATGACCACGGTCATCGAACCGGATCCCGAAGCCGGTCGACCCGTACCGACGGATGCGCCGGGTTCCCGGCCTCCCAATGGCGCGACCGTGCAGGTGGGTGTCGCGGTCCTGTGGCTGTCGATCATCGTGCTGCTGCCGTTGGCCGCCATCGTGTGGATATCGGCCAAAGGTGGTTGGGACGCGTTCGTGACCGCGGTGACCTCACCGTCGGCGATCGCTTCCTTCAGGGTCACGTTGACGATCTCCATCATCGTGACGGTGCTGAACCTGGTGTTCGGGTTACTCATCGCGTGGGTGCTGGTGCGGGATGACTTTCCTCTGAAGCGGGTCCTCGACGCAATCATCGACCTGCCGTTCGCGCTGCCCACGATTGTCGCCAGCCTGGTGCTGCTCGCTCTCTACGGCCCGTCGAGTCCAGTGGGTATCAGCATCGAGTACACGGCGCTGGGGGTCGGGGTCGCATTGGCGTTCGTCACACTGCCCTTTGTCGTCCGGGCGGTTCAGCCCGTGCTGCTCGAACTGGACAGGGACGTGGAGGAGGCCGCGGCATCGCTGGGCGCCAACAATCTCACGATCTTTCTCCAGGTCGTTCTGCCCGCACTGGCGCCGGCACTGCTGTCGGGTGCGGGCCTGGCGTTCTCGCGGGCGATCGGAGAGTTCGGATCGATCGTGCTGATCGGCGGCGCCATCCCGGGGGAGACCGAGGTCTCCTCGCAGTGGATCAGAACTCTCATCGAGAACGATGACCCTGCCGGAGCGGCGGCAATTTCCATTGTGTTGCTTCTGATCTCGTTCGTCGTGCTGTTCGTGCTGCGCTACTTCGGGGCCAGAGCCGCCAAACGGGAGGCAGCAGCGCGATGACCGCGCAATGACCCTGAGCCTGCCGACTCGTCTGATCCTGCGGATCGTTGCGTCGTTGTACATCGTCGCGCTGCTCATCATCCCGCTCGGTGCGATCCTGTGGCAGACGTTCGCACCGGGGTTGGGTGCGTTCTGGGCGTCGATCACCACCCCGGCCGCCCAGTCCGCCCTGCAGCTGTCGTTGCTGGTGGTGGCCATCGTGGTGCCACTGAACGTGGTGTTCGGTGTCTCCACCGCTCTGGTGCTGGCGCGCAGGAACTTTCGCGGAAAGAACGCGCTGCAGGCCGCGATCGACCTGCCGTTCGCGGTGTCGCCGGTGGTTGTCGGTGTGGCCCTGATCGCGCTGTGGGGCACCGCAGGTCTGTTCGGGTTCGTGCAGAACGATCTGGGCCTGACGATCATCTTCGGGTTCCCGGGCATCGTTCTGGCCAGCATCTTCGTCACGCTGCCCTTTGTGATCCGGGAAGTGGAGCCGGTGCTCCACGAGATCGGCACAGACCAAGAGGAAGCATCGTCCACTCTGGGCGCCAATGCGTGGCAGACGTTCTGGCGTATCACGCTCCCGTCCATCCGGTGGGGCCTCACCTACGGGGTGGTGCTCACCGTCGCCCGGACACTCGGTGAGTTCGGCGCGGTCCTGGTGGTGTCGTCGAATCTGCCGGGACAGTCGCAGACGATGACCCTGCTGGTGCACGACCGCTACACCCGCGGCGATGTGTACGGTGCCTACACGGTGTCGACGGTTCTGATGGCCGTCGCGATCACAGTCCTGATCGCTCAAATCGTCTTCGATGCCCAACGCAAGCGCCTCAGAACCGAAGACTGACCAAGGAGAAGCGATTTCATGACCGAGAACGCGATCGAGGTGAAGGGCGCGAACAAACACTTCGGCGATTTCGCGGCACTGGACAACGTCGACTTCACGGTGCCGAAAGGCTCGCTGACGTCGCTGTTGGGTCCCAGCGGTTCGGGCAAGTCGACGTTGCTCCGCGCGATCGCCGGTCTCGACAACCCCGACACGGGAACCGTCGTGATCAACGGCCGCGACGTCACGCACATCCCGCCCCAGCGCCGCGGAATCGGTTTCGTGTTCCAGCACTACGCCGCCTTCAAGCACCTCACGGTTCGTGACAATGTCGCATTCGGTCTCAAGATCAGGAAGAAGCCGAAGCCCGAGATCAAGAGGAGGGTCGACGACCTGCTGGAAGTGGTGGGGCTGGCGGGCTTTCAGACCCGGTACCCGAATCAGCTCTCCGGCGGGCAGCGGCAGCGGATGGCGCTGGCGCGGGCGCTGGCCGTGGACCCGGAAGTCCTGTTGCTCGACGAGCCTTTTGGCGCCCTGGATGCCAAGGTCCGTGAGGATCTGCGGGCGTGGCTGCGCCGGTTGCACGACGAGGTTCACGTCACAACGGTTCTGGTCACCCACGATCAGTCCGAAGCGCTCGACGTGTCCGACCGCATCGCCGTCCTGAACAAGGGACGGATCGAGCAGGTCGGTTCGCCCAGCGAGGTATACGACGCACCGGCGAACGCGTTTGTCATGTCCTTCCTCGGGCACGTGTCGTCGCTCAACGGGGTACTGGTGCGCCCGCACGACATCCGGGTGGGTCGCAACCCCGAGATGGCCATCGCCTCGACCGACGCCTCAGTTCAGGCCACCGGCGTGACGAGGGCGACGATCGACCGAATCGTGGTGCTGGGCTTCGAGGTTCGGGTGGAACTCATCAACGCGGCGACCCAGACGCCGTTTGCGGCACAGATCACTCGCGGTGACGCCGAGGCCCTCGGCCTGAAGGAAGGTGACACGGTGTACGTGCGGGCCACCCGCGTGCCTTCGTTGCCGAAGGACGCCACGCAGAGCGCATCCGACAGCGCTGCAGAGGCGCCCGCACTGTCCTGACGTCCGGCGTCAGGCGGCCGGCGCGGGCAGGAGCCGGTGCAGCAGGTCGGTCAACGTCAACAGTCCGCGGCCCGACGGTCCGTCGACCACGATCAGGTGATTGCGCGTCTCCCGCATCAGCCGCAGCGCCTCGTAGACCGGGGTGTCCTCGGGCAGGGTCAGCACCGGGCGCATCAGCTCGCGCGCCGTGCCCGACGCCGACAGACTGTCCCGGACATGCACGACACCCACGTCGGACTGCCCGTCACGGACCAGCAGCCGGAGGTGGCCGGTGCTCTCGGAGGTCTCCTGAATCTCTGCCGGTGTCGCTTCGACGTCGACGGAGCTGTACTCCGCGGCGCGCTGGGCGAGCTGTCCGACGGTGAGCGCCTCCAGTTCCAGCGCACTGGTCAGATTGGCGTGGTAGCGCTCGTCGAGCGTGCCGACCGTGGCCGAATGCTCCACGAGCTGACGCAGCGTGTCCGGGTCCTGGCTGTCGGCCAGTTCGTCCACCGGAGTCACCCCGACCTGGCGCAGGCACCAGTTGGCGGCGTGGTTGAGCGCACGCAACAGCGGCCGGGTGAGGAACATGAACGCCCGCATCGGCAGTGCCAGCATCGTCGCCGAGCGTTCCGGGTGGGCGATCGCCCACGACTTGGGGGCCATCTCACCGATCACCAGGTGCAGGAACGTGACGATCATCAGCGCGAGCATGAAGCCGCCGACGTCGGCCGCCCAGGACGGGGCGCCCAGACCGCCCAGCCACGGTGTGATGGCGTAGTGCACCGCGGGTTTGGTGATCGCACCGAGAAGCAGCGTGCACGCGGTGATGCCCAGCTGCGCTCCGGCCAACAGCAGCGACAATTCGCTCGCGCTGCGCAACGCCGCCCGGGCGGAAGCGCTGGTGGCCGCGGCGTCCTCCAGGCGGCTGCGTCGCGCTGCGATCAGCGCGAACTCGACGGCGACGAAGAACGCGCTCGAGCCGATGAGCACCGTGGTGATCAACAAGATCGTCCAGGGGCTATTCATCGTCGCTGCCCTCCTCGACCTCGACGGTGACGAACACCGATGCCGGGACGCGACGCTCGACCGAGCGCACCTGCACGATCAACCGGCGCGTCGGCGCCGGTTCGTCCGCGACCAGATCGGCGACGTCGGAGGGGAGTTCGATCTCCACGGTGTCGCCGACCTCGGGCAGTCCGACGCCGTGGGCGATGATCATTCCGGCCACCGTCTCGTAGTCACCGGGCGGCAGGGTCAGGTCGAGAGTGCGTTCGGCCTCGTCGAGGGGCAGGTCGCCCGCGAGCAACCAGCCCGCACCGTCGGGCACGACATCGTCCTCGTGCTCGGCGTCGTGCTCGTCGTCGATCTCACCGACGACCTCCTCGGCCAGATCCTCGATCGTCACGATTCCTGCGAAGCCGCCGTACTCGTCGATGACGATCGCCATCTCCTCGTCCGCGTCCGCGAGGGTCTTCACGACGTTCGGAAGAGGCAGGGTCTCCGGCACGACCACCGCGGGACGGCAGCGCGTCGCGGCGGTGTCGGTCGAAGGCACCGAACCCAACAGATCGTGCAGATGGATGACACCGACGATCTCGTCGTGATCCGGGCCGGTGACCGGGTATCGGGTGTGGCCCACGGCCATCCGGTCCAGCACGTCGGCCACGGTCGCGTCGGCGGTGAGGACATCGACCCGGGAGCGCGGGATCATCGCGTGCTCGGCGTTGCTGGTGGGGAAGTCCAGGATCCGGTCGAGCAGCGCCGAGAGTTCCTGCGGGATGTCGCCGGCCTCGCGGGAGGCCGCGACGATGTGCTCGAGGTCCCGCGGGGTCGCGGAATGCTCGACGTCGTGCACCGGCTCGATCCGCAGGACCCGCAGCAGCAGGTTGGAGGATTGATCAAAAAGCCAGATCAGCCAGCCGAACAGTTTGAGGTAGAGCGTCGTCGAGAACGCCAGCCAGCGGGCCAGCGGTTCGGGACGGGCGATCGCCAGGTTCTTCGGGAACAGTTCACCGAAGAGCATCTGCACGATCGTGGACACGACGATCGCGGCCACACCACCGAACGCCACCGCGACCGCGGTCGGAATGCCTGCGCCGCCGAGCAGCACCTGCAGGCCCTGCCCGATCAGCGGTTCGGCCACGTAACCGACCAGCAGGCCGGTGACCGTGATGCCGAGTTGCGCCCCCGAGAGCATGAACGACGTGCGACGGGTGACCGTCAGGGCGCGGGCGGCCGGGGCGTCACCCGCCTCGGCAAGTGCTTTCAGCCGGGACCGGTCCACGGCCATGTACGCGAATTCCTGCGCGACGAAATATCCGGTCAGCGCGGTGATCGCCAGAACGACAACAAATCCGACAAGTATCCCGAGGGCGGCGGTCAGCATGAGACCGCCGTGGGTAAGAGGGGAGGCATCGAATCCTTGCTCAATGAGATGCGGCGGGACCTCCGCCGACTGAAAGTGTACCGAGGCTGGGAGAGTGCTGTGATCGTCTAGGCCGCGGCGCGGTGGTCCAGCGCCGCGTCGAAGCGGTCCAGGACCGTCTCGGCCACCTGGCGGTGCGCACCCAGCGGTGCCGACATCGGGATGTGCTGGGCGCGGGCGAACGTCGCGACGCGGTCGGTGATGCGGCCGTGGGCCAGGAACCAGGGCGCGACGACCAGTCGGGTGGCGCCGCGCTCGCGCAGCACATCGGCGGCCTCCGCCGGTGTCGGGTGCGGCCCGGTCGCGAACGCCGTGGTGGCCGTCCAGCGGGTCATCAGCGTCAACTCGCGCGCCACCGTCGCGGTGCGCTGGTTGGCCTGCTGCTGTGACGACCCGACGGCGGTGACGAGGATCCCGACACCGGGATCCAGCCGCGAGATCCCGGCCTGCTCGAGTCGCTGACGCAACACGTGGATCAATCGGTCGTCCTCGCCGAGCGCGTCGGCGCGGCGGGCATCGGCCCCGGAGTCGGCGATCATCGCGGGGATGTCCACCCTCGCGTGATAGGCGTCGGCGAGAAGAAACGGGACAACCACCGCGCGGCGGTGCGGCAGCGTCGTCAGCACGTCACGCAGATTCGGCGTGTTCTGCTCGCAGAACGCCACTCGCACATCGAGATCCGGCCGCAGCCGGCGGATCGTGTCGGCCACCGAGCGCGCCGTCGCCGCCGACCGCGGGTCGGCGCTGCCGTGCGCGGTGAGGACAAGCGTCACGAGGCGTGCAGTCCGCATTCCGTCTTGGTCTGGCCTGCCCAGCGACCGCTGCGCGGGTCGGCTCCCTCGATGGGCTTGGCGGTGCACGGGGCGCAGCCGATCGACGGATAGCCTTCGTACACAAGCGGATTGACGAGGATGCCGTTGCTGTCGATGTAGTCCTGCATGTCGTCGTCGCTCCATGCCGCCAGCGGGTTGATCTTGACCAGGCCAAAAGCCTTGTCCCAGCTGATCAATGGTGCGTTGGCACGGGTCGGTGCTTCGACCCGGCGGATGCCGGTGACCCACGCCGAGTAGTTCTTCAGCGATTTGCCGAGCGGTTCGACCTTGCGCATCCCGCAGCACGCGGCCGCGTCCCGGGCGAACAGGTCCTTGCCATGAGCGGCGTCCTGTTCGGCCACGCTCAACTCGGGCCGCACGTTGACGACCTTGACGTCGTATACCGCCTCGACGGCGTCGCGGGTGCCGATGGTCTCCACGAAGTGGTATCCGGTGTCGAGGAACAACACGTCCACGCCGGGACGGACCTTGGCCGCCAGGTCGACCAGCACGCCGTCCTGCATGTTGGACGCCACGATGTAGCCCGATCCATTGGCCGGCCCGCCGGCGCCGCCGAAGTTCTCGTCGGTCCAGCGCAGCAGGTCCTCGGCGCTGGCGTGCTCGCCGAGCTCTGCCGCGCCGCGCTCGGCCAGCTTCTGCAGATCCGTGTCCGCCATCACATCCGTCATCTCAAATCCGCCTCGTCTGCTCGTAATGCCCACGTAGCGAAACGCTCACCCGGCTCCCGTTGTTTCACGAAATTGCGAACAACTCTGTCGATGTAGTCGCCGAGTTCGCTGGAGAGGACTTTGTGCTGGCGCAGCTTGCGGCCGAAACCGCTGTCCAGGCCGAGGCTGCCGCCCAGGTGGACCTGGAAACCCTCCTCGGGGCCCTCTCCGTCGTCGATCATCTGGCCCTTGAATCCGATGTCGGCGATCTGGATGCGGGCACACGAGTTCGGGCAGCCGTTGATGTGGATGGTCACCGGCACGTCGAGTTGGGCGTTGATGTCGTCGAGCCGCTTCTCCAGCTCCGGCACCAGCGTCTGGGAACGCTTGCGGGTCTCGGCGAAGCTCAGCTTGCAGAACTCGATGCCGGTGCAGGCCATCAGGTTGCGCCGCCAGTGCGACGGGGTCGACGGCAGCCCCAGAGCGTCGAGCCCTGCTCGCAGCTCGGCCAGGTTCTCGTCGGGAACGTCGAGCACGATCAGCTTCTGATACGGCGTGAAGCGCACCCGGTTGGAGCCTGCCGCTTCGGCGAGGTCGGCGACCTTGGACAGGATCGTGCCGGACACCCGCCCGGCGATCGGCGCCACGCCGACCGCGTTGAGCCCGTTGCGCAGCTTCTGCACGCCGACATGGTCGATCGGCCTGGTCACCGGGTCGGGCGCGGGCCCGTCGATGAGCGGGCGCTTCAGGTACTCGGTCTCGAGAACTTCCCGGAATTTCTCGACACCCCAGTCCTTGATCAGGAACTTCAGCCGGGCCTTGGCGCGCAGGCGGCGGTAGCCGTAGTCGCGGAACACGCTGACCACGCCTTCCCACACGTCGGGCACCTCGTCGAGCGGCACCCACGCGCCGACCCGCTGACCCAGCATCGGGTTGGTGGACAGGCCGCCGCCGACCCACAGATCGAAGCCGGGGCCGTGCTCGGGGTGCACGACACCGATGAACGCGACGTCGTTGACCTCGTGCACGACGTCCTGGAGGCCCGAGATCGCGGTCTTGAACTTGCGCGGCAGGTTCGAGTACTCGGGCTTGCCGATGTAGCGCTTGACGATCTCGTTGATCGCGGGCGTGCCGTCGATCACCTCGTCGAGGGACTCACCGGCCACCGGGGAACCCAGCACGATGCGGGGGCAGTCACCGCACGCCTCGGTGGTCTGCAGGCCGACCTCGTCGAGGCGGCGCCAGATCTCGGGCATGTCCTCCACGCGGATCCAGTGGTACTGGACGTTCTGGCGGTCGGAAATGTCGGCGGTGTCGCGGCCGAACTCGGTGGAGATGCCGCCGAGGGTGCGCAGCGCTGCCGTCGTGAGGGCACCGCCGTCGCTGCGGACCCGCAGCATGAAGAACTCGTCTTCGAGCATGTCGGTGTTCTCGTCGCCGGTCCATGTGCCGTCGTAGCCGGGCTTGCGCTGTGTGTAGAGCCCCCACCAGCGGAACCGCCCGCGCAGGTCGCCCTTGTCGATGCTCTCGAAGCCGTTCTTCGAGTAGATGTTCTCGATGCGGGCGCGCACGTTGAGCGGGTTGTCGTCCTTCTTGGACTGTTCGTTGGGGTTGAGCGGTTCGCGGTAGCCGAGAGCCCACTGGCCTTCGCCGCGGGGGCGCTTGGCGGGCTTTGTGGGCTTGGCTGGCGTTTCCGGTGTGGTGGTCATCGAGTCGTGCTCCTCGTCGGAGCCGGCGTGCAGATCGCGCGATGTCACCGGTGGCTGTCCGGCGGCGCAGATCCGGCGGCCAGCTGAAGTTCAGGTGGGCAGATGCTACGAGGTCAAGGCAGACAACAGCTGGTACAAACGCGCTTGTAGTCGACATGACGGCGCACCACCAGCGAGACCCGGCGAGGGAAGCTGTGGGCAGCAATCACGCGTCCAATTGTGCCACGGATGCCGCCACCGCCCCTAACCGGGCGAAATATGGGCTCACGGTGAGCCGAACTGTCTGCTCTTCGCGCAGGCGCTCATCGCAACCGTCTGCTCTTCGCGCAGGCGCTCATCGCCGGCCCGCTCTGGGAGACTGGTGCGGTGACGGTCCAGGCGAAGGTGGCGCTGCCCGGGCTGACGGCGGGTTCGGACCGGCCCTTCGGGATCTACATCCACGTGCCGTTCTGCGCGACGCGGTGCGGATACTGCGACTTCAACACCTACACCCCGGCCGAACTGGGGGGCGCGAACCCCGATGGCTGGCTGGCCGCGTTGCGCACCGAACTCCGGCTCGCCGCCGCCCATCTCGGTGTCGCACCGCAGGTGCAGACCGTTTTTGTCGGCGGCGGTACGCCGTCGCTGCTGGGCGCGGCGGGGCTCGACTCGGTGCTCGACGCCGTCCGCGACCACTTCACCGTCGCGGTCGGTGCCGAGGTCACCACCGAGGCCAACCCCGAATCGACCTCGCCGGAGTTCTTCGCCCGCCTGCGGGCGTCCGGCTTCACCCGGGTGTCGCTGGGCATGCAGTCGACCGCGCCGCACGTCCTCGCGGCGCTGGACCGGGTGCACTCGCCCGGCCGGGCACTCGATGCCGCCCGCGAAGCCGCGGCCGAGGGTTTCGAGCACGTCAGCATCGATCTGATCTACGGAACCCCGGGGGAGACCGACGACGACCTGATGCGGTCGGCGGATGCGGCGATCGAAGCCGGGGTCGACCACGTCTCGGCGTACGCGTTGATCGTCGAGGACGGCACCGCGCTGGCCCGTCGGGTCCGCCGCGGCGAGATGCCCGCCCCCGACGACGACGTGCTGGCGGGCCGCTACGAACTGCTGGACCGCCGGCTCGCCGACGCCGGCTTCTCCTGGTACGAGGTGTCGAACTGGGCTCGCCCCGGCGGGCAGTGCCGGCACAACCTCGGATACTGGGACGGCGGCGAATGGTGGGGCGCCGGCCCCGGCGCGCACGGCTACGTCGGTTCGACACGCTGGTGGAATGTCAAGCACCCCAACGCTTATGCCGAATCGCTCGCAGGTGGCACGCTGCCGGTCGCCGATCTCGAAGAACTCGACGCCGAGACCGCCCACGTCGAGGACGTGATGCTGCGGGTGCGGCTGCGCTCCGGGTTGCCGATGGCGGTGCTGTCCGCGCCGGAGCGTGATCGCGCCGCGGCCGCGATCGACGACGGACTGCTCTACGCCCGGGGTGAGCGACTGGTGCTGACCGACCGCGGCAGGCTGCTCGCCGACGCGGTGGTGCGCACCCTGCTGGGCTGAGCGCTAGTTCAGCGCGGCCGCCAGGCGACGCCACTGTTCCCGCGGGAACTCCGTGGGATCTGCGGTGATCACCTGGACGCAGACGTGGTCGGCACCCGCCGCCCGGTGTTCGGCGACCCGGGCGAGGATGGCGTCCTCGTCACCCCAGGCGATGATCGCGTCGAACAACCGGTCGCTGACCGACGCGACGTCGTCCTCGGTGAATCCGGACCGCAGCAGGTTGTTGGCATAGTTCGGCAGCGCGAGGTAGGACCGCAGCCAATCGGCGCCGACGGCGCGCGCCTGCTCGCGGTCGTCGGTCAGCATCACGGTCTGTTCGGGCAGCAGCATCGGGCCCTCACCGAGCACCTCGCGGGCGGTGTGGGTGTGCTCGGGGGTGACCAGATAGGGATGCGCTCCGCCGGCGCGGGTCGCCGAGAGCTGCAGCATCTTCGGTCCGAGCGCGGCCAGCACCCGGTTCGCGACCGGCACCGGCTGTGCCGCGCTGTCCAGGCCGTCGAGGAAGGCCTTCGTGGCGGCAAGCGGTTTGCGGTAGAGGCCGGGCTCCTTCGAGTCGATCAGCGGCGCGTGGCTCACCCCGATGCCGAGCAGGAACCGGTCGCCGTGGGTCTCGGTCAACGTGGCGTAGCGGTCGGCGACCTCTACCGGGTCGTGCATCCAGAGGTTGAGGATTCCGGTGGCGATCACGGTCCGCTTCGTGGCCGACAGCAGGTTGTCGACCGAATCGAGAACAGGGCCACCGACATCGGGAATCCACAGCGCGGGGAACCCGAGTTCGTCGAGTTCGGCGGCGGCCTCGGCGGCCTCCGTCGGGTTTCCGTAACGCAACTGCGAACTCCACAGGCCAACACCGGATAGCTTCATGCCTCCACTCATACAGTGCCCGGGGTCGCGGGCGCTACGGTCTCTGCATGGCATTCGATCCCGGCGCGGTCGGCCGTGCGTTCTCCGAACACCGCTTCGACGACGCACTCGAGCACCTCGCCACCGACGTGAAGTGGACGATCGTCGGTTACATGGTTCTCGAGGGCAGCGACGCGGTTCGGCAGACGTGCCGCGACACGCTGGAGAGCCTCGAGGGCACGTCGATCGAGTTCGACCGGTGTGTCACCG
Organism: Mycobacterium sp. DL; assembly: GCF_039729195.1. Classification (NCBI taxonomy): domain Bacteria; kingdom Bacillati; phylum Actinomycetota; class Actinomycetes; order Mycobacteriales; family Mycobacteriaceae; genus Mycobacterium; species Mycobacterium sp. DL. Next base: position 3,722,440 of record NZ_CP155796.1, on the reverse strand, counting down.
CGGCCGGTGACGACGTCGTCGCCGTGGACACGGTCGTCCGCTACGTCCGCCCGGACGGCGTCACCGCCGTCGCGAGCTGTGCCGTCTACGAATTCGACGGGGAGAAGATCAGCACCATCACGTCCTACGCGGTCGAGGTCGACCCCGGAGACGCCGGCGCCCAGCCGCCGCCGCGACTGTGACGTAGAACGCTCCTCCCGGGTGACCGGGCGGGTACCTCCCTGCCCGTGCACGCGTTGTGCCAGGATGTTCCGCATGCCGAGGATGGGCTTAGGGAAGGCTAACCACACCGTTCCCGAGCCGATCGCCATCGTCGGCATCGGCTGCCGCCTCGCGGGTGACATCACCACCCCGGACGAGTTCTGGTCGTTCCTGCTAGCCGGCGGCAGCGCTGTGCGCGAGGTTCCCGCCGAACGGTGGCAGCCGTACCTGCACCGGGACCCGCGCAACGCCGCGGTCCTGCGGGCGACGACACGGTGGGGCACCTTCCTCGACGACCTGCCCGGGTTCGACGCCGAGTTCTTCGGGGTGTCCCCACGCGAGGCCGCCCTGATGGACCCCCAGCAGCGGCTTGCGCTCGAGGTGTCGTGGGAGGCGTTGGAGCACGCGGGGATAACACCGCGGTCGCTGGCCGGAAGTGACACCGCGGTGCTGATGGGCGTCAACTCCGACGACTACGGAAAGCTCCTCATGGAGGATCTTGCCGGGATCGAGGCGTGGACCGGGATCGGCACCTCGCTGTGCGGGGTGGCCAACCGGGTGTCGCACCTTCTCGACCTGCGTGGCCCGAGCGTCGCGCTCGACGCTGCCTGCGCCGCGTCGCTGGTCGCGGTGCATCAGGGGTGCCAGCTGCTGCGTGACGGCGAATCGTCGCTGGTGCTCGCCGGTGGCGTCAGCGCGCTCATCGGCCCCGGCCTGACCCGGGTGCTCGACGTCGCGGGGGCGACCGCGCCCGACGGCCGCTGCAAGACGTTCGACGACGCTGCGGACGGCTACGGCCGCGGCGAGGGTGCCGGGGTCGTGGTGCTCAAGCGCCTCGCCGACGCATTGCGCGACGGCGACCGGGTGCTGGCGGTGGTGCGCGGCGGCGCGGTCGCCCAGGACGGTCGCACCGTCGGCATCATGTCGCCCAACGGCGAGGCACAGGAGGATCTCTTCCGGTTGGCCTGCCGGGTGTCCGCGGTGCCGCCGGCCAGCGTCGGCTACATCGAAGCGCACGGCACCGGCACCCCGACCGGAGATCCGGTGGAACTCGGTGCGCTCTCCGCCGTCTACGGCGCCGGGCGCGCCGACGCCCCGTGTGCCGTGGGGTCGGTGAAACCGAACACCGGCCACCTCGAAGGCGGTGCGGGTGTCGTCGGGCTGATCAAGGCGACACTGGCGCTGCATCACGAGATGCTGCCGCCCACTGCCGGCGTGCGCACCCTGAGCAGCGCCGTCGACTGGGCGACCAGCGGCCTGAGGGTCCCCACCGAGGCGGAGTGCTGGCCGCGCGGCGCCGACCCTCGACGCGCCGCGGTCTGCAGCTACGGCTACGGCGGCACCATTGCCCACCTGCTCATCGAGGAAGCGCCGGAGCCCCCTCCGGCTTCCGCCGCACCACGGCCCACCCTCATCCCGTTGTCCGGCCGCTCCGAAGCGCGTCTGGCGTCGCAGGCGTCGGCGCTGGCCGGGTACCTGCGTGCGGCCGAAACTCCGGTGGCCGAGGTCGCATCGACAATGTGGACGCGCCGTTCCCACCAACCGGTCAGGGGTGCGGTGGTGACCTCCGGTCTCGTCGAGTCCAACTCTGCGACAACCGTCGTCGACGCGCTCGACGCGCTGGCGCTGGGTGTGCGGGACCCGCGGGTGGTCACCGGAACGGGCGTGCCCGGGGCGGAAAACGGTGCGGTGTGGGTGTTTTCAGGTCACGGGTCGCACTGGGCGGGCATGGGTCGTGAGCTGCTCGCCACCGAACCCGCGTTCGCGGCCACCATCGACGAGGTCGACGCGGTGTTCGCCAGGGAGCTCGGATTCTCCGCACGCGAGGCCTTGACCACCGAACAACTCGGCGGCACCGACCAGGTGCAGGCCCTGACCTTCGCCATGCAGGTCGGCCTCGCCGCGGTGCTGCGCGAGCACGGAGTCAGACCCGCCGCGGTGATCGGCCACTCGGTCGGCGAAGTCGCCGCCTGCGTGGTGTCGGGGGTGTTCGATCTCGTGCACGGCGCATCGGTCGCCTGCTTCCGGGCCCGTGGCTTCCGTTCCGTCATGGGCGACGGTGCGATGGCGTTGGTGCGACTGCCGTTCGACGAGGCGGACCGCCGGCTGCACGGCCGAACCGACGTGGTGGCGGCCATCAGCGCCTCGTCGGAGTCCACCGTGGTGTCGGGAACGGTGGCCGCGGTCCGGGCGGTGGTCCAGGCGTGGACCGACGAGGGTGTGACGGTGCGCCCGGTCAACACCGACGTGGCCTTCCACAGTCCCGCGATGGATGCCCTCACGGCTGAACTCGCCCGGCTCGTCGGCGGATTGCCCGAACCCGGCAGCGCCCAGGTGCCGCTCTACACCACAGCGCTCGCCGACCCGAGATCCGCGGCGCCGCGTGACCCCGACTACTGGGTCGCCAACCTGCGCGGGCGGGTGCGATTCGCCGAGACGGTGCGGGCCGCTGCCGAGGACGGCCACCGGTTGTTCCTGGAGATCTCGGCCCACCCGGTGGTGTCCCACTCGATCGTCGAGACGTTGCTGCATCACGGGATGACCGACCACGCGGTGGTGCCGGTGTTGCGCCGCGACCAGCCCGAGCAACGGGCCGTCGGCGCGGCGATCGCGGGGTTGTACTGCCATGGGGCGCCGGTCGAGCACGGCGTCACGGCCGGTACCGCGTGGGCCTGCGACCTGCCCGGTACGTCGTGGCAGCATCGCCGGTTCTGGCGGACACCGACCCCGCCGCCGGGCACCCGCGCCCTGCACGACGGCATGTCGAACACGCTGCTCGGTGGTGTGCTGGAGGTGACCGGGGCGGTGCCCGCGCGGGTCTGGCAGACCCGGCTGGACATGGAGAACCGGCCCTATCCCGGGGACCATCCGGTGCAGAACACCGAGATCGTCCCTGCGGCAGTACTTCTCAACACATTCCTGACCGCCGGCGGCGGCGATCTTACCGATGTGCGGCTGCGTACCCCTGTGGCGCCGGCACGGGCCCGCGACATCCAGGTGGTGCTGCAGGACCGGTCACTGCGGTTGTCGTCCCGACTGGTCGACGAGGAATCCGACAACACCTGGCTCACGCACAGCAGCGCTGTGGTCGCGGACGGCGAACCGACGGCCGACACTGTCGCAGCGGGCGTCCTGCTGCGGTGCCCGGAGGAGCTGCCACCCGGCCATGTCATCGACACGCTCGCCGGCGTCGGGGTGGCGGCGATGGGATTCGGTTGGCAGGTTCTCGAGTTGCGGCGCGGTGACGGCGAACTGTGGGCTCGGGTGTCGGCCGAACCGGACGGATCGGCGCCGTCGACCTGGGCGGGCCTGCTGGACGCGGCGACATCGGCGGCGTCGACGGTGTTCGGCGGCGCCCCGCGGCTGCGGATGCCCGCGCGCATCAACCGCGTGCACGTCCAGGGCACCCCTCCGGCGGTGGCGGTCCTGCTTGTCAGGCACCGAGAGGGGACCACGACCGACGTGTCGATCGCCGACGAGTCCGGCACCGTGCTGGCGTTGCTGTCGGCGATGACCTTCGAGGAACTCGAGAGCCCGGCAGGTACCGACACCTCGCGGCTGCTGCACCATGTGGCGTGGCACCCGACGCCGTGGCCGGAGCAGGACCGGCCGACCGACGTGCTGCTGGTGGGTGGCACCCGCGACGAACTCGGCCGGGTGCAGCGTGATCTCACAGGCGAGGGCGTCCCGAGCCGCAGGTATCCCGACCCCGACGAGCTGCCCTGCAGCCAGGCGCCCGGGTCGGTGGTCCTGGTCCTGCCGTCCACCGACGACACTCCCGAGGCGGCCGCAGAACTGGTGTTGCGCACGCTGAAGCGACTGCACGACAATAACTCTGCGGCCCGGTTGTGGGTGCTGACCCGACACGTGCACGAGGGCGCGAACCTGGTGCACGCCCCGCTGTGGGGGATGGCCAGGGTCGCCGCTGCCGAGCATCCGCAGCTGTGGGGCGGGGTTCTGGACCTGTCCGACGACGCGGTGCCGGTCGGTGTGCTCGCCTCGCTGCACGGCCATGGCGTGGTGGTGGTTCGCGACGGCATCGCGCTGACCGCTCGGCTCGCTCACGGCGGGCCGGCCGGTGGCCCGCCGATGACGTGTACACCGGGCGGGACGTACCTGGTCACCGGCGGCACCGGGGTGCTCGGCCTGCGGATCGCCGCGCGGTTGGCCGATCTCGGTGCCCGCCGCCTGGTGTTGCTGTCGCGCACGGGTATGCCGCCGCGGCACCGGTGGGCCGACGAGAGCCACCGCGAGGCGGGTGGCGCGATCTCCGCGCTGGAGGAACGCGGGGTGTCCGTACACGTCGCGCCGATCGACATCGGCGCCGCCGACGCCGCGGAGCGGCTGCAGGCGGTGCTGCGGGACCTACCGCCGGTGCGAGGTGTCGTCCACGCCGCGGGTGTGGAAGCCGGTGCGCTGCTGATCAATACGACGCCCGAGGACATCAGGACCGCGATGCGGCCCAAGGTCGGCGGCACTCTGGCCCTGCACCGGGTGTTCCCGCCCGGAGAGCTGGACTGGATGGTGCTGTTCTCGTCGTGCGGCTATCTGGCGGGCTTTCCCGGGCAGGGTGCGTACGCGTGCGCCAACGCGTTCCTGGATGCGGCCGCGCGGCACCGCGGCAGCCTCGGGGACCGTACCGTCAGCGTGGCGTGGACCGCCTGGGGAGGCCTCGGCATGGGCTCGGCGTCGGGATTTGTTGCGGCCCAACTGGAAGCGCTCGGGATGGGCACCATAGGAGCCGACGACGCGATGCGTGCCCTGGACTCGGCGATGCGCGGTCAGGAGTCCAACGTTGTTGTGCTGCCGGTGCTTCCGGACGCTGCAGCGGTGCCGATCCTGGCCGATGTCGCACCGACAGGGGAGTCGGAGGCCGGCTCCGGTGAGGCGCCCGCGGGTCCGGGTGACGCCGACGTGGACGAGTGGGTGGCGCAGCAGGTCGCCGAGGCGGTGGCCCATGAACTCGGCCTGCTCGCAGGCGACGTGGACGCGCGGATGCCACTCGTCGAGACCGGTGTCGACTCGATCATGACCGTCGCGCTGCGCCGCTCGCTCGAGAAACGCACCGGCCTGGCGCTGCCGCCGACCCTGCTGTGGGAACATCCGACAGCGGCGGCGGTGACCGCCCGGATCGTCGAACTGCTGGGGGACCGCGAAGAAGCCGAGGTCTTCTGACCTCGGGGGTCAGGTCCAGCTCTGGTACTCCAGGCAGACACAGGGATGTTCGCCGTAGGACATGTCGTGGCACGCGCCGTGGCCGCGACCCGCTTCGGCGCGCTCTCCCGCGTGGTCGGTGCCGGGATCCAGATGCACATCCAGATCGTGATGCTCTTTCGCGTGGCCGCACACCTTGCAGTACGTCGTGATCGTCTCGGTCATGGGCTGTCCTCTCCGGTCACTTCCCACCGTGCGCTGCCGGGGGAAGCCGGAGTAGGGCCCTTTGGCCACTCGGGCGCGGGATTACGTCCCTGCGACGCTCAGCATGGCGACCAGCTGTTTCTTGTCGACCTTGCCCACGGCGGTCGTCGGCAGCGAAGGCATCGGCTTCAGGACATCCGGGCGCGCATGGGCGGACGCGCCGCGCTCGTCCAGGTAGCTGTTCAGCTCCGTCAGCGTGATCGGCTTACCCCGGAAAACCACTGCGGCGCAGATCTTTTCACCCAGATACTCGTCGGGCAGCGCGACCGCAGCGGCCGCGTAGATCGTGGGGTGGGTGTGCAGGTGGTCCTCGAGGTCGGTCGCGGACACCGTTTCGCCGCCGCGGTGGATGACGTCTTTGATCCGGCCGACGACCTCCACATAGCCGGCCCTCGGCCCGTCGGCGAAGATGCGCACCCGGTCGCCGGTGCGGTAGAAGCCGTCGGGTGAGAACGAGCGGGCGTTGGCGTCGTCTGCCCGGTAGTAGCCGTTGAGTGTGTACGGCCCGCGCACCAGCAGTTCGCCCTCGTCACCCGGAGCGACCTCGTCACCGTTCTCGTCGACCACCCGCATCTCGTCGTGTGGTGACATCGGCCGGCCCTGCGTGTGCACCTTAGCGTCGACCGGGTCCCCGGGCCTGGTGAAGTTCAGCATGCCTTCGGCCATCCCGAAGATCTGCGACATGCCCGGCGTCAGGTTGTCCAGGATGAACGCCGCCTCCTCGGGGCTCATCCGCGAGCCGCCGACCTGGACGAATCTCAGTGACGTCGGCAGCACCGGCTCCCAGTCGCAGGCCTGCGCCCACACCTTCGCCAGCGCGTTGACCAGGCCGGTGACGGTGATCTGGTGGCGGTCGATCAGTGCGAAGGCGGCCTCGGGGCTGGGGTCTGCGGTGAACACGGTGGGAGCGCCGACGGTCATCGAGCCGAGCAGTCCGGGACAGGCCAGCGGGAAGTTGTGCCCGGCCGGCAGCGCCACCAGATAGGCGTCGTCGCCGGTCATGTCGCAGGCCTGCGCGCAGGCCCGCGCGTTGTAGACGTAGTCGTCGTGCGTACGGGCGATCAGTTTGGGCAGTCCGGTGGTGCCGCCGGAGACCAGCAGCAGCGCGGGCAGCGCCGGGTCGACGCGGCGCGCAGGGGCGGGCGGGCCGTCGAACTCGATGAGTGCCTCGAAGGACTGGAAGGGGCCGCTGTCGCCGTCGACGATGACGTGGCGCAGCGCCGGGTTCCCGGCGGCCACGCCGGCGGCCATGTCGAGGTAGTCGAAGCCGCCCGCGCGGTCGGCGACGATCAGCGCGACGGCACCGCTGATCTGAGCGAAATGGCCGAGTTCGGCGCTGCGATGCCCCGGCAGGCACATCACCGGTACGGCTCCGGCGCGCAGCAGCCCGAACAGCGCGACGGCGAACCGGCACGAGTTCGGCAACTGCAGCAGCACCCGGTCGCCGTCGGTGATCCCGAGATCGGCCAGCCCCGCGGCGAACCGGTCGGCCACCGCGTCGAGTTCGGCGAAGGAGTACGTCTGCGCGGTGTCGATCACGGCCGGCCGATCGGGCCAGGACGCCGCGGCTTCGGTCAGGACGGAGTCGAGCGGGCGGCCGGTCCAATAGCCTGCGCGGCGGTATTCCTGGGCGCGCTCCTCGGGAAAGGGGACAAAGCCGTGCGCCAGATCGGTGTGGTCTGGCCCGAGGTGCTGGTGGTCGCCCTGATCAGGCAGGAATTCGGTGCTCATCAGTAGTCGTCGCCCGCTCTGGGTAGGAGTTTTCGGTGACCCGAATATAGGGTAGCCTCCACGAAGTTAGGGCAGCCTGCGCTTAATTCTGGAGGCAGTCGAGGAGGTCTGGTGGGTGTAGCAACGACGTGGGCGGATTCTGTCCGCGACGAGGTCGCCGAACTCCTCGGTGTCAGTGCCGAGGACCTGGATCCCCAGGCCGACCTGATCGCCTCGGGCCTCGACTCGATCAGGATGATGTCGCTGTCGGGACGTTGGCGCCGGCAGGGCATCGACGTCGGATTCGCCGCGTTGGCCGCGAACCCCACCGTACAGGCGTGGACGGATCTGATCGCCGGACAAGCCGCGACACCCGGCGATGACGACCACCCGTCGGCCACCGGTGCGGGCGCAACTGAGGACGGCCAACCGTTCCCCCTGGCGCCCATCCAGCACGCCCTGTGGGTCGGCCGCAACGACGACCAGCAACTGGGCGGTGTCGCCGCTCATCTGTACGTCGAATTCGACGGCGCCGGAGTCGATCCCGAGCGATTGCGTGCCGCGGCCGCACGGTTGGCGGCCCGCCACCCGATGCTGCGGGTGGAGATCCTGCCAGACGGCACGCAGCGGATCGGTGACCGCGAACTCCCGGTCGAGGTCTACGACCTACGTGACCTCGACGTCGCAGCGGCAGAGGAACGGATCGAGCAGATCCGTGACACCAAGTCGCATCAACTGCTCGACGGCGAGGTGTTGGAGCTGTCGCTGTCGCTGCTACCCGACGGCCGGACCCGACTGCACGTCGACCTCGACATGCAGGCCGCCGACGCCGTCAGCTATCGCAACTTCATGTCCGATCTCGCGGTGTTCTACCGCGGCGGCGACCTGCCGCCGCTGCGGTACTCCTACCGCGAATACCGGACAGCGCTGACCGCCACGAACGCCGAGTCCGACGAGGACCGGCGGTGGTGGGCAGAGCGTGTTCCGCAATTGCCGGAGGGGCCCGCCCTGCCCCTGGTGCCGCGCTCGGAGCAGGCCGACCCCCGACGCGGGACACGTCGCTGGCACATCTTCGACGTACAGACCCGGGATGCGCTGTTCGCCGCGGCGCACCGCCGTGGCATCACCCCCGCGATGGCGGTGGCCGCGTCCTACGCGGGAACCTTGGCGCGCTGGTCGACCAACCGCCGATTCCTGTTGAACCTGCCCATGTTCGGCCGTGAACAGTTCCACCCCGACGTCGACGCACTGGTGGGGGACTTCACGTCGTCGTTGATGCTCGACCTCGATCTGACCGAAGCCGACACACCGATCTCGCGTGCGCGCCAAGCGCAGCAGACCCTGCACACCACGGCCCGGCATTCCAGCTACTCGGGGTTGTCGGTGCTGCGCGACCTGACGCGCCACCACGGCACGCCGGTGCTGGCACCGTTCGTGTTCACCAGTGCCCTCGGCCTCGGTGACCTGTTCGCCGGGGAGGTCACCGCACAGTTCGGCAGGCCGGTGTGGACCATCTCGCAGGGGCCCCAGGTGCTGCTCGACGCGCAGGCGACCCCGGTCGCCGAAGGACTGATGATCAACTGGGACGTCCGGGAGGATGCGTTCCGGCCGGGTGTCGCCGACGCGATGTTCGCCCACCACATCGCCGAGCTGGAACGGCTCGCCCGCGATGAATCTGCCTGGGACACAATCGATCCACCGGTGGCCATCGGTGAACAGCGGCACCTCGGCGCGGCCGAAACGACACCGAGCGGCGAAGCGCTGCACGACGGCTTCTTCCGCTGTGCCGCCGCCGATCCCGACGCCCCCGCGGTGTACACCGCCGACGGCGTCCTGAGCTATGGCGAACTGCGCGAGCAGGTGCTGGCGGTCGCTGCGGCGCTGACCGTTGCCGGCGTGCGGCACGGTGACGCCGTCGCAGTGATGGGGCCGAAGAACCACGAGCAGATCATCGCGCTGCTCGGGATCACCGCCGCGGGCGCGGTGTACGTGCCCGTCGGCGTGGACCACCCCGTCGAACGTGCCGATCGCATGCTGAAGAACGCCCGGGTCCGCATGGTGCTGGCCTGCGGCGACGAGCCGATCCCCGGCCGCTGCGGGTTGACCGTCGGCGAAGCCATCCGGGTGGGCGGTCGGGATGTCGGATTCACCCCCGCCGCAGTCGATCCCGAGGATCTGGCCTACATCTTGTTCACCTCCGGCTCGACCGGGGAGCCCAAGGGCGTGGAGATGCCGCACGCGGCCGCGATGAACACCGTCGAGTTCATCAACGCGCACTTCGAGATCGGACCCGAGGATCGGTGTCTTGCGCTGTCGACTCTCGAGTGTGACCTGTCGGTGCTCGACGTGTTCGGCACGCTGCGTGCGGGTGCCTCGATCGTCGTCGTCGACGAGCAGCACCGCCGCGACCCGGACACCTGGGCGCGGTTGATCGAACACCACCGCGTCACGGCGCTGCATTTCATGCCGGGCTGGCTGGAGATGCTGCTCGAGGTCGACGGCGACCTGTCCTCGGTGCGGGTGGTTCCGACCGGCGGAGACTGGGTGCGACCCGAGATGGTCCGCACGCTGCGCAAGCGCGCGCCGCAGGTCCGGTTCGCCGGCCTCGGCGGCGCCACCGAGACGGCGACCCACAACACGATCTGTGAGGTCGACGACCTCGCCGACGACTGGACGTCGGTGCCGCTGGGCATTCCGTTGCCCAACAACGTCTGCCGGGTTGTCGGCGCCGACGGACGGGATTGTCCGACCTGGGTGCCCGGTGAACTGTGGGTCGGCGGCCGCGGAATCGCGCGCGGCTACTGCGCCCGTCCCGATCTGACCGCCGAGCGTTTTGTCGAGCACGACGGCAGGACCTGGTACCGCACCGGTGACCTGGTCCGGTACCGGCCCGAGGGGCTCATCGAGTTCGTCGGACGGGCGGACCACCGGATCAAGATCAGCGGTTACCGCGTCGAACTCGGCGAGGTCGAGGCCGCACTGCGGCGCGCCCCGGGTGTCGACTCCGCGGTGGCTGCGGTCGTCGCCACCGACGGTGGCAGCGAACTCCTTGCTGCGCTCGTCTGTGCCGACGCCGGTGCGGCCGAACCCGATCCGAAGGCCGTCGCCGAAGCGATGGCCGAACGTGTTCCGCCGCACATGATTCCGCAGATCATCGTGTCCGCCGACCGGATCCCGTACACGCTGGGCGGCAAGATCGACCGTGCGGCGGTCGCCGAACGCTTGAAGGGCGCCGACGTGCTCACCGGGGTCGGCTACCGTGCCCCGGCCACTCCGGTGGAGGCCGCGCTGACCGGAATCATCGGCGAGGTTCTCGGGCGCGCCGACGTCGGCGCCGACGACGACTTCTTCGCCATCGGGGGAGATTCGGTGCTGGCCACCCAGGCGGTGGCCCGGATCCGGACATGGCTGGACACCCCGACGGTGATGGTCGCCGACATCTTCGCCACCCGCAGCGCCGCGGCGCTCGCCGCCCGACTCGGGGCGGCCGAACCGCATGGTGGCAGATTGGCCGAAGTGGCCCGGCTCTACCTCGAGGTCGCGGCGATGGATGCTGCCGACGTAGCCGCGGAGCTGGATTCCACGCTCGACACCAACTCGGCCCCTGGACGATGATCGGCGAAGCGCATCAGATCGAGCTCACACCGTGGATCAAGAGATTTCCCGGCCGGCAGGGAACGGCGACGATCATCTTCCCGCACGCCGGCGGAGCTGCCGCCGCCTACCGCACTTTCGCGATGGCGCTGTCGGCCAACGGAGTCGACACCTACATCGTCCAGTATCCGCAGCGCGGTGAACGCCTGGCGCACCCCGCTGCCGAGACCGTCGACGATCTCGCCGCCGAGATGATCGCCGCTGCGGACTGGGCGCGGTTGGGTCCACTGAGGTTGTTCGGGCACTGCATGGGCGCGCTCGTGGGATTCGAGTTCACGCGGATGGCGCAGCGGCGGGGCATCGATGTCCGCGAGCTGTGGGCGTCGGCGAGCCAGGCGCCCTCGACCGTCGCCGAGTCCCGACCGGTGCCCACCACCGACCGCGAGATGCTGGCCGACATCGTCGAAATGGGCGGCACCGATGCGCGTCTGCTCGAGGACGAGGACTTCCTGGAGCTGCTCCTGCCCGCGGTTCGTGCCGATTACCGGGCATTCAACCGGTACTCGTGCGATCGAGGGGTGCGGATCAAGGCCGACATCCACGCGGTCGGCGGTCGTGCAGACCACCGGGTGGAGGTGGACCTGCTGCGGCAGTGGGAATCCCACACCGACGCCGCATTCACCGTCACGTTGTTCGACGGCGGCCACTTCTACGTCGACGACCATCTCGTCGAGGTCGCCGAGCTGGTGAGCTGCACGTGACCGACGACACCATCGTCATCGTCGGTTTGGCGGTCGAGGCGCCCGGCGGGGTGGAGAACACCGCCGACTACTGGGATCTGCTCGCCGAACAGCGCGAGGCACTGACCCCGTTCCCCGACGACCGCGACTGGTCGATCCGCGACCTTCTCGACGGTTCGCGCCGGGAGGGCTTCAAACGCATCCACAACCTCGGCGGTTTCCTCGCCGGCGCGGGCAGCTTCGATCCCGAGTTCTTCGGGATATCCCGACGCGAGGCCGTCGCCATGGACCCCCAGCAGCGGGTCGCGCTGCGGGTTGCGTGGCGCGCGCTGGAGGACGCAGCCATCAACCCCGACGATCTCGCCGGGCACGACGTCGGCTGTTATGTCGGTGCGTCGGATATGCGCTACGGGCCCGCGATGGCCGAGTTCTCGCACCACAGCGGGCATCTGATCACCGGCACGTCGTTGGGGGTGATCTCCGGGCGCATCGCCTACACGCTGGGACTCACCGGTCCGGCGATGACGGTGGACACGTCGTGTTCCTCGGCGCTGTCGGCGGTGCACCTCGCGGTGCAGGCACTGCGGTCCGGGGACTGTGACCTCGCCCTGGCCGGCGGGATCTGCGTGATGGGATCACCCGGGTATTTCGTGGAGTTCTCCAAACAGCACGCCCTGTCCGACGACGGGCATTGCCGCCCCTACAGCGCCCACGCGAGCGGCACCGTGTGGGCCGAAGGGGCCGGAATGTTCGTCCTGCAGCGGAAATCGGCGGCCGTACGGGACCGGCGTCGCATCCTCGCCGAGGTCCGGGCCAGTTGCGCGAACTCCGACGGCCGGTCGGTCGGGCTGACCGCGCCCAGCCACGACGCCCAGGTCCGGTTGTTCCGTCGCGCGCTCGCCACCGCCGACCTCGACGTCGACGACGTGGGCATGGTGGAGGGGCACGGCACGGGTACCCGCCTCGGCGACCGCACCGAACTGAGCTCTCTGGCAGCGACGTACGGGGCCGGCACTGCCGGGCAGGGACCGCTGTTGGGGTCGGTCAAGTCCAACGTCGGGCACACGCAGGCCGCCGCAGGTGCGCTCGGACTGGCGAAGGTGTTGCTGGCCGCCGAGCACGCTGCGGTGCCGGCAACGCTGCACGTCGACGAGCGCAGCCGCGAAATCGATTGGGAATCCCAGGGTCTGCGACTCGCGGAGAAGTTGACGCCGTGGCCGGCGGTCGACGGGGTACGGCTCGGGGCGGTCTCGGCGTTCGGGATGAGCGGCACGAACACCCATGTCGTGGTTGCGGTCCCTGAAGGCGACCGGGAAGGCAGGGCCGCGTGATGCCCGCCGCCCGACTGCCCGACGGCCGGATCCCGGTGCTGCTGAGCGCACACGACGAGGACCTGCTCGCCGCCGATGCGGCAGCGCTGGCCGACTACCTCGATCGCGAGGGCGGCGATGTCGGACGGATCGCCGCGCACCTGATCGCCACCCGGCGGGTGCGCCGCCATCGGGTGGTGCTGCGCGCCGCTGATCGGCACGAACTCGCTGCGGGCCTGCGCGCCGTCGCGCGGGGGGAGCAGCACCCGCTGGTCGAGCGTTCGGCACGCCGGGCCGGTTCCCGCACCGCATTCGTTTTTCCCGGACAGGGCAGTCAGTGGCCGGGGATGGGCGCCGAGGCCTACCGTCTGCTGCCCGGCTACCGGGCGGCGGCCGACGATCTCGAGGCGGCGTTTCTGGCCGCCGGACTGCGATCACCGCTGCCGTTCCTGACGATCGCTTTGGACCCGAATGACCCGAATACGGTGTCGCAGTTGGAGCTTCAGGGCGGCCAGTTCGTCCACGCCGTCGCGTTGGCATCCGTCTGGCGCTCCTGCGGAATCGTGCCCGACCTGACGATCGGTCACAGCCTCGGCGAGGTAGCAGCGGCCTACGTCGCCGAGGCCATCACCCTTGCTGACGCGGTCGCGGTGCTCGCCGCGCGGGCGCACGCGATCGAGAGCATCCCCGGCCGCCACGGCGTTGCAGTACTCGGCGTCGGTCCCGCGCAGGCGGCCGAAATGATCAACGCCAATGGGGGCTGGCTGGAGCTCTCGGCGGTCAACGCGGCGGAATCGGTGGCGGTTGCGGGGGACCGGGATGCCATCACCGAGGTGGTCGCCACCGCCACCGCCGAGGGCCTGTTCGCCCGGGAACTCGCGATGAGCTTTCCGGCGCACACCAGCGCGATGGACCCGCAGCACGCCGATCTGCTGCGCCGACTGCCGAATTCGGTGTTCACCGACTCCGCAGTGCAGTTCATCGGGTCGGCGACCGGGTCGGTCGTTCCGGCGGGCACCGAGTTCGGCGCATACTGGTATGCCAACCTGCGCAACACCATCCGCTTCGACCGGGCCGCCGCTGCCGCGATCGGTTGTGGCGCCGAGGTTTTCCTGGAGATGTCGGCGCACCCGTCGTTGCTGTTCGCCGTCGAGGACGCGAGGGAACGCCACGGCGACGCCGGCAGTGAGCCGGCCGTCCTCATCGGCTCGGGTCACCGCGACGAGCCGCTGATCGACCACCTCGCGGCGAACATCACGGCTGCCGCCGTCGCGGATCCGGCATACCGCTGGGCCGATCTGCTCGGCGCCTCTCACGAACCGCTGCGGGGCCTGCCCGGTGCGCCGATGCGGACCGAACACTTCTGGGCCACAGCAGAACCGCTTCCGCCCGCGCCCGGCGTCACCGTCACCAGCGAGGAGTGGCGCCCGCAGCCGTCGCGCTCCCGATCGGCCGAAGGCGTTCGGTCGGTGGCAGTGCTCGACCTCGGACCCGAGGGGCCGCTCGCCGCGCGGCTCCGTGGTGCCGTCGACGCTCACCGCGGTGCGGTGCTCACCACCGCAGGTGATGCCGACGTCGTCGTCGTGGTGGCAGCCACACTCGCCGGCGCTGACACCCTCGCCGCCGTCGGGGAGTTGGCAGAGGGGATCGACGCGGGGCTCCTGGACTATGTCGACAGCGTCGGTGCCACGTGCCGGGACGTGTGGCTGGTGACTGCGGGCGCCGAGCAGGTCCTTGCCGCCGACCCCGTCGCCGACCCCGCGCAGGCCGCGTTGGCGGCGATGCACCGCTGTGTCGGCTTCGAATTCCCCGACCAGGCTTTCCATCATGTCGACCTGCCGTCGCCTCACACGTCGGACGCAACGCTCACCGAGACGGTGAACGTGGTGCTCGGCGACGCGGGCGAAGTGGCGGTGCGCAGCGGGGACACCGCTGCCACCGTCTATCGGCGGGCGATCGGTGACGACGCGTCCGCGGCCCCGCCGTGGCGGCTGGACTCCGGGGTGCTGGACAACGTGGTGATCACCGGTGGATCCGGCGCGATCGGGCTCAGCTTCGCGCGGACGTTCGCCGCACATGGCGCCCGACGGATCGTGCTGCTGAGCCGTCGCGGCGTGGAACCTGCGGTGCTCGAGGAACTGCGCGCCGGGCACGACGGTGTGATCGTCGCGCCACCATGTGACATCGCCGACGTCGAACAGGTCTCGGCCACCGCCGCGGGTCACGCCGACGGCGAGGCGACGTTGGTCATCCACGCCGCCGGAACCGCCTCGTTCGCCGACAGGAAGAACACCACCGGGCAATCGCTGCGCGACATGTCGGCGGCCAAGCTCGCCGGACTCGAACACCTGATGCACGTATGGCCGATTCGTGCCGACGCGCGAATCCTGTTGTGCTCGTCGGTGACCGGGGTGTGGGGCGGGAAGGGTGTGGCCGGCTACGCGGCGGCCAACCGGATGCTCGACGTGATGGCGGGTCAACTGCGTGCTCTTGGGCGCAACTGCACAGCCATCCGGTGGGGTCTGTGGGAGGGCGGCGGCATCGTCGACGAGGCCGAGATCGCGCGGGTCGAGCGCACCGGACTGCGGCAGATGGAGCCCGCACTGGCCGTCGCGGCCGGCTTGCACGACTACCCGAAGGACCCGCTGGTGCTGGCGGCCGATCCCGATCGGCTGCGACTGTTCTACGGCACCCCCGAACCCGAACGGTCAGACACTTCTGGTGACACCACCGTCGCGGCGACGACGATGACCGCACCGGAGGCCGTGCGCAGCCAACTGGCGAGCGTGCTCGACGTCGACTCGACGATGCTCGATCTGGACTCGTCGCTGTTCGACCTCGGGGTCGACTCGTTGCTTGCGCTGGACCTGCGAAAGCGCCTCACCCGCCTGACAGGACGAACGGTTCCGCTGGCGAGACTGCTCGGCGGGATCACGGGCACCGACCTGATCGCAGAGCTCTCAGAGAAAGTGGATACGTCGCGTGACTGACATCGACACCGGGGCACGGCTCGACGAGCAGCGGCTGGAACTGCTGCGGCGCAGGCTGCACGAGCGCGGTCTGAGTTCGGCCGACGGGAATGCGGCGGCCGACGATGCGGCCGGGCCGGCGCTGTCGGAGGGTCAGCTGCGCATGTGGTTCGTGCACGCCGCCGATCCCAGCGGTGCCCTGCTCAACGTCTGCCTGTCCTACCGGATCGCCGGTGAGGTCGACGTGACCCGGCTGCGCGATGCCGTCAACGCAGTCTCCCAGCGCCACAGCGTGCTTCGCACCACCTATCGGACCGAGGTCGGCGAATCCGGCCGCGACACCGGCATCCCGGTCCCGGTGCTTCACGCAGACCTGCAACCCGGGTGGTCGGAGCACGACCTGTCGGAGCTGTCCGAACGCGCCAGGCAGCTGCGGCTCGAGGTGCTGGCCCAGCGAGAGTTCGCCGCGCCCTTCGATCTGGGAGTCGACTCACCGCTGCGTATCACCGTGATCCGCACCGGCGCAGCGGAACTGGTGATGTTGCTGGTCGCACATCACATCGCCTGGGACGACGGATCCTGGGAGGTGTTCTTCGCCGATCTGACGCGCGCCTACACGGGGGCGCAGCTGGCGCCGTCCCCGAATCGCGCCGACGACGGTGCGGGCTCCGACGAAGCGGACATGGCCTACTGGCGTGCCGTCATGGTCGACCCGCCGGAGCCGCTCGAACTGCCCGGCCCGACGGGGTCCGCAGTCCCGACGAGCTGGCGATCGCAGCGCACCACGCTGCGGCTGGGTGCGGACGTCGCGGAAAGAGTGACCGCGATGGCCGCCGACGCGGGCGCCACCCCCTACGCGCTGTTGCTGGCCGTGTTCGGCGCGTTGGTGCACCGCTACAGCCACGTCGACGACTTCCTCGTCGCGACACCGGTGTTGAATCGCCCTGCGGATGCCGAAGATGCGATCGGCTACTTCGGCAACACGGTGGCGATGCGCCTGAAGCCGCGGCCGGGCGTGACGTTCCGCGAGTTCCTGGCCGAGACGGCCGAGACCGCTGTCGGTGCGTTCGCACACCAGCGGATCGGTCTGGACCGGATGGTGCGTGAGCTCAACCCCGACCGTCGCCACGGCGCCGAGCGGATGACGCGGGTCAGTTTCGGGTTCCGGGGACGCGACCGGTTCGGTTTCACACCACCCGGGGTCACCTGCGAACGCGCCGAGCTGCGCGCACATCTGACCCACCTGCCACTCGGTGTGATGATCGAGTTCGACGCCGCGGGGATCCTCGTCGAGCTCGAATACCTGGTGGAGATCATCGAACCGAAGCTCGCCAGGCAGCTCGTCGACCACTTCGCCACGCTGCTGGACAGTGCACTTGGCCATCCCGGCGACACCCTGAGCCAGCTGGAGTTGATGAGCGCCGAGGACATCGACTGGCTGCACGAGGTCTCCTACGGTGAGGAGTTCCGCACCCCGCCGGCGACGATCACCGACCTGATCGAGACACAGGTCGCCCGGACACCCGACACCACCGCGATGGTGTACGAAGGTCGCCACTACTCCTACCGGGAGGTCAACGAAGAGGCCAACCGCGTCGCGCACTGGCTGATCGGCCAGGGCATCGGGGCCGAGGACCGGGTCGGCGTGCTTCTCGACAAGTCACCCGAGCTGGTCGTCACCGCCCTGGGCGTGCTCAAGGCCGGTGCGGTCTACCTACCGATCGACCCGACCTACCCGCAGGACCGACTCGACTTCATCCTGGGGGACTGCGACGCCAAACTGGTTGTGCGCGAGGCGGTGGCGGGACTCGACGGATACCGCAGTGATGACCCCACCGATGCGGAGCGGGTTCGCCCGGTGCGCCCGCAGAACACCGCCTATCTGATCTACACCTCGGGCTCCACCGGCCTGCCCAAGGGGGTACCGGTGCCGCACCGGCCCGTCGCCGAGTACTTCGTGTGGTTCAAGGGCGACTACCAGGTGGACGTGACCGACCGGCTGCTGCAGGTCGCCTCCCCGAGCTTCGACGTCTCCATCGCCGAGGTGTTCGGCACCCTGGCCTGCGGGGCCCGGCTGGTGATCCATCGACCGGATGGTCTGCGCGACATCGGGTATCTCACCGATCTGCTGCGCGACGAGGGCATCACCGCGATGCACTTCGTGCCGTCGCTGCTGGGTCTGTTCCTGTCGCTGCCCGGCGTGAACCAGTGGCGGACACTGCAGCGGGTGCCGATCGGCGGTGAGGCGCTGCCCGGCGAGGTGGCCGACAAGTTCCACGCCACGTTCGATGCGCTGCTGCACAACTTCTACGGGCCCACGGAGACGATCATCAACGCCTCGCGGTTCAAGGTCGAGGGACGGCAGGGTACCCGGATCGTGCCGATCGGCAAGCCCAAGATCAACACCCAGCTGCATCTGCTCGACGATGCGCTGCGCCCGGTACCGGTCGGGTCGATCGGCGAGATCTACATCGGCGGAACGCATGTCGCCAACGGCTACCACCGCAGACCGGGGCTGACCGCGGAGCGCTTCATCGCCGACCCGTTCAACCCAGGCGCCAGGATGTACCGCTCGGGTGACCTCGCCCGCCGCAACGCCGACGGGGACGTCGAGTTCGTCGGACGTGCCGACGAACAGGTCAAGATCCGCGGCTTCCGCATCGAGCTGGGCGACGTCGCCGCGGCGATCACGGTCGACCCCAGCGTCGGGCAGGCCGTGGTGGTGGTCAGCGATCTACCCAACCTCGGCAGGAGCCTGGTGGGTTATCTGACGCCCGCCGACGGTGAGGTCGTCGACGTCGAGCGGGTGCGCGCCCGGGTGGCAGCTGCACTGCCCGAATACATGACACCGGCCGGTTACGTTGTCGTGCAGGAGATCCCGATCACCGCGCACGGCAAGATCGACCGGGCCGCACTGCCGGAACCCGAGATCTCCGCGATCACCGAGTTCCGGGACCCGGCCGCCGGCACCGAGCGGCAGCTCGCCGACGTGTTCGCCGACCTGCTCGGCCGTGACTCGGTCGGCGCCGACGACTCGTTCTTCGACCTCGGTGGACATTCGCTGCTGGCCACCAAGCTCGTCGCCGAGCTGCGTTCCCGGTTCGGGGTCGACGTGGGGGTGCGCGACATCTTCGAGCTCGGCACTGTTGCCCGGCTGGCCACCCACCTCGACGAGCTGGCCGCCGGCGAGGCCGGTACGGCGCGGCCGAGGCTTGTCGCGATGTCCCAGGACGGTCCGGCTCCGCTGTCGTCGTCTCAGCTCCGGTCGTGGTTCGGCTACCGGATCGAGGGGCCGACCCCGATCAGCAACATCCCGTTCGCCGCGCGCCTGTCGGGTCCGTGTGATGCCGACGCATTCACCGCCGCCATCCGCGACGTCGTCGACCGGCACGCGATCCTGCGCACCACATACCGCGAGATCGACGGCACCGCTTACCAGATCGTCAACCCACCCGCCGACATCGTGGTGCGGCGGGCCCGCGGCGACAGCGAGGCCTGGCTTCAGGCGGAGCTGGACAGGGAGCGCAAGCACGCGTTCGATCTGGAACGGGACTGGCCGATCCGCGCGGCAGTCCTGAGTGTCACCGACGGCGGAGCCGTCAAATCTGGCGACGAGCATGTGCTGTCGCTGGTGATCCACCACATCGCCGGTGACCACTGGTCCGGCGGTGTGCTGTTCGCCGACCTGGTCACCGCGTACCGCGCCAGGAAGAGCGGGCAGCGCCCGACCTGGGCGCCGCTGCCCGTGCAGTACACCGACTACGGCGCCTGGCAGGCGAGCCTGCTGAGCGACGACGCCGGAATCGTCGGGCCGCAACGCGAATTCTGGAGCCGTCAGCTCGAGGGCGTGCCCGTCGAGGCGGGTCTGCCGCTGGACTTCGCCCGCCCGCGGTTGCCGAGCGGCAAAGGTGATGCGGTGGAGTTCCGCATCGACGGCGCCACCAGGGACACGCTGGCGGCGCTGTGCCGCGAGCTGGGCATCACCGAGTTCATGCTGCTGCAGGCCGCCGTGGCGGTGGTGCTCTACAAGGCCGGCGGCGGTGCCGACGTCCCGCTTGGGACCCCGGTCGCCGGCCGGTCGGAGTCCGAGCTCGAACAGCTGGTGGGCTTCTTCGTCAATTTTGTGGTCCTGCGCAACGATCTGAGCGGCAACCCGACGCTGCGCGAGGTGCTGCGGCGGGCCCGCGACATGGCGCTGTCGGCATACTCGAACCAGGATCTGCCCTTCGAGCAGATCGTCGAGGCGGTCAATCCGCCGCGCTCGCTGTCGCACAATCCACTGTTCCAGGTCGTCGTGCACGTCCGCGAACAGCTGCCGCAGCGCCAGATGATCGATGCCGATACCGAGTTCACGGCTCTGGAACCGACATTCGACATCGCCCAGGCCGACCTGTCACTGAACTTCCTCGCCGGCGACGCAGCCGACGGGGGCGGATACCGGGGTCATCTGATCTACCGACCCGAGTTGTACACCCGGCGCACGGTGGAGCGGCTCGCCGGCTGGCTGGTCCGCGGCGTGGCGGCATTCGCCGAGAACCCCGACCTCACGCTGCGCGAGCTCGAGATCTTCGGAGCCGACGAGAAGCGACGGATCCTGGGGGAGTGGAGCACAGCTGCCGGTCCGACCCAGGTGTATGTGCTCGACGGCGATCTGGCCCCGGTTCCGGTGGGCGTTCTCGGCGACCTCCACCTTGCCGGCGGTCCGTTCTCGGGTGCACAGTGGCGTCGATCCGAGGACCCGGCGGCACGGCTGGTGGCCGATCCGTTCAGCGATCAACCCGGTGCCCGGCTGTACCGCACCGCCGACCGGGCGCGCTGGGACGACGACGGCCGCCTGGAGATCGTCGGTGCCGTCGTGGCGGACGGAGCCGGCGAGGCGATACACGTTGTGGCAGAACCGGAGTGGGAAGCCCCGCACACCGACACCGAGCGCGCCCTGGCGGGTCTGCTCGCCGACCTGCTCGATGCCGAGGACGTGGGTCGACACGACGACTTCTTCGGCCTCGGCGGCGACAGTGTGCTTGCGGTGCAGTTGGCGGCCAGGGCGCGTGACGCCGGGTTGGACCTGACCGCGCGGATGGTCTTCGAGCATCCCGGGGTCGCCGAACTCGCCGGAGCGATGGACGCTTCGACGGCGGTGGGGGAGTCCGAGGACGTGCACCATGCGCCGATGTCGGCTTCGGGACTGTCCGAAGACGAACTGGTCGAGCTGACCGCGACGTGGAGTACCTCCCGGGACGGCATCGGATGAAGGTCCACACCGAATGACACAGACCGAACCGCAGGTCCAGCCGCCCGTCGTCGAGGACGTGCTGGCCCTGAGTCCGCTCCAACAGGGGCTCTTCTCGATGGCGACCCTGACCGAAGGGACTGCCGGGGACGCCGATCCGTACCTCATCGCGATGGCCGCGGACGTCACCGGTTCGCTTGATGTCGCACTGCTGCGCGAGTGCGCGGCACAGCTGTTGGCCCGCCACGCGAATCTGCGTGCCGGTTTTGTCCAGGGCAATCTCAGCCGCGCGGTGCAGGTGATCCCCAGTCGGGTGGACCTGCCGTGGCGGCACGTCACGGCCGATTCCGACGCTGCTGTCGACGCGCTCGAAGCAGCCGAGCGCGCACGGGCTTTCGACCTTGCCCGGGGACCGGTCATCCGGTTCCTGCTCATCGAGGCCCCGCAACGCTGGCGATTCGTGGTGACCGCCCATCACATCGTGATCGACGGCTGGTCGCTGCCGCTGTTCATGGGTGAGCTCGTCACGCTGTACCGGGCCGGCGGGGACCTCACCGCGCTGCCGGAACCGCCCCGGCCCTACCGGGACTACATCGGCTGGCTGGCCAACCGCGACCAGGACTCCAGCCGTGAGATATGGCGGCGTTACCTCGACGGTGTGGACGCGGCGACGCTGCTCACCCCGTCGCTCACCTCGGCGACACCGCCGCCGGGCCGGCCACGGTTGACCGAGGTCACCCTCGGGGCCGAAGCCACCCGGCAGCTGGCCGAAGCAGCCCGAAGCCGTGGCGTCACGATGAACACCCTCATCCAGATGGCCTGGGCGACAATCCTGTCGGTGATGACCGACCGTGACGACGTGACATTCGGGGTCACGGTCTCGGGCCGTCCCGACGAACTGGCCGGTGTGGAACGCATGGTCGGGCTGTTCATCAACACCGTCCCGCTGCGGGTGCAACTGGATCCTGGTGCGTCGACGCGTACCCAGTGCCTCGCGCTGCAACGCCAGGCCGCCGCGCTGCGCGAACACAGCTACCTCAGCCACTCGGAGATGCGCGCGCTCGGCGGGATCGGCGAGATGTTCGACACCCTGCTGGTCTACGAGAACTTCCCACCCGGCACGGTGGTGGGTACCGCCCGATTCCCGGCCAACGGAGCCACTTTCATCCCGGCGGCGCTGGAGAGCCTGTCCCATTTCCCGGTCACGATCGCCGCGCACCTCGCAGGTGCGGAACTGACGATTCTCGTGGAGGTGCTCGAGGGCGCGTTGGGGCAGCTGGACCCCGCGAAACTCGGACAGCGGGTGCTGCACACCGCGCAGCGGCTGATCAGTCATTGGGACAGGCCGCTGCGCGACGTCGGCGTCCTGCTGCCCGAAGAGACTGAGCCGCAGGACATCCGGCCCGCAGGTGACTCGTCACGCTCCGGCGTCCACACCACATTCACCGACATCGCGGGTGCCCGATTGGGGTCCGAGGCGCTCACGTGGAGCGGCGGGTCCCTGACCTACCGCGAGTTGGACGAGGCGGCCGACCGACTGGCCGCGGCGCTGCTCGACCGCGGAGTGCAGCCGGAGGGCCCGGTCGCCGTGATGCTCTCCCGGGGAGCGGATTACGTCGCCGCGATGCTCGGGGTGCTCAAGGCCGGTGCGATGATCGTGCCGCTGGATCCGTCGATGCCCGCCGAACGGGTCACCGACATCCTCGATCAATCCGGCGCGCGGGTCACGATCGACGAGGCGTTCGTGGCGTCGGCCTTCGACGACCCACCGCCGTCGTACCGTCCTGCACAGGTGCATGCCGGGCAGGCGGCGTACGTCGTGTTCACCTCCGGGACGACGGGCAGACCCAAGGGCGTGGTCGGTACCCACGGCGCGGTGCTGGCCTATGCCGCCGACCATGCCGAGCACGTACTGCGACCGGCGTCCGGCCGTGTCGGCCGTCCGCTTCGTGTCGCCCACGCCTGGTCGTTCACCTTCGATGCCGCCTGGCAGCCGCTGGCCGCGCTGCTCGACGGTCACTCGGTGCACATCGTCGGTGACGAATCACAGCGTGACGCAGAAGCTCTGGTGCAGACGATCGGCCGGTTCGGCATCGACATGCTCGACACCACGCCGTCGATGTTCGCCCAGCTGCACGACGTCGGGCTGCTCACCACCGTGCCGCTCGCAGTGCTGGCGCTGGGCGGCGAGGCGGTCAGCGTCGCGACCTGGCGACTGATCCGCGACGAATGCGCGCGCACCGGCATGACGGCGTTCAACTGCTACGGACCGACGGAGACGACGGTCGAGGCGGTCGTCGCGGCGATCGACGGCTACCAGCGGCCGTCGATCGGACGGCCGACGCAGACCACCCGAGCCCACGTGCTGGACGGATGGTTGCGTCCGGTACCCGACGGGGTGGCCGGCGAGCTCTACCTGTCGGGGGATCAGCTCACCCGCGGGTACCTCGGCCGTGCCGCGGAAACGGCGCGCCGCTTCGTCGCCGACCCGTTCGCCGCGGGACGGCGGATGTACCGCACCGGTGACGTGGTGCGCCGCGGCGCCGACGGCGGACTGCAGTTCCTCGGCCGGGTCGACGACCAGGTCAAGATCCGGGGCTTCCGCGTCGAGCCGGGTGAGATCGAGGCCGTGCTGCAGAGCCATCCGGAGGTTCGCGACGCGCACGTCACGACGGACACGGCCGGAAGGACGCCGCGGCTGACCGCCTATGTCGCCGTCGGCGGCAGGCCACCCGCGGTTGCCGAGCTGCGGGCGCTGTTGTCGGCGCGGTTGCCGCGCTACATGGTTCCCCAGCAGGTCGTCCTCGTCGACACGCTGCCGCTGACCGCACACGGGAAGATCGACGAAGCCGCACTCGCGGTGATCGCCGTCGACTCGACGGACTCGCACGCTCGGTCGGCGCCGCCGGAGACGCCGACCGAGGTGGTGCTGGCCGAGCTGCTCGCCGAGGTACTCGACGGTGACCCGGTCGGGTTCGGGGTGACCACCGATTTCCTGGAGATGGGCCTGGACAGCATCGTCGCGTTGACGATGGTGCAGGCCGCACGCCGCCGAGGTATCTCGATGCGCGCTCGATTGATGCTGGACTGCAGCAATATTCGTGAGCTGGCGGCAGCGATCGACACCGGTGTCGATGACCACGCGCCTGCGGCGGCCGATCCCGAGCGATTCGGCGAGGTCAGCCCGGCGCCGATCGTGTCGTGGATGTACGAGCACGGGAACTTCCGCCGGTTCACCCAGAACGTGTTGATCTCGCTGCCGGCCGGCATCACCGAGCGTCGGTTGGAGCAGATCCTGCAGGGGCTGCTGGATCGCCACGACATGCTGCGCTCGGTGCTCGACGACAGCGCGGGGTACCGCCTGTCGACCCGGCCGCCGGGTTCGGTGCAGGCCCGCGACGTGCTCGCGCGGGTGGATCTTCCCGAGGACGCCGCTGCACGCGATGTCATCGCGTCGGAAGCTGCTGCCGCGATCGAGCGGATCGACCCCGTCAAGGGCTCGATGGTGCAGGCGGTCTGGGTCACCGGGCCGCAGTCGGTGCTGATGCTGTGTGTGCACCATCTGGCAACCGACGTGGTGTCGTGGTACGTCATGCTGGGGGCGCTGACGCAACTGGCCGACGAGACCGAAGCCGGGGGCACCCCCGGTTCCGCCGCCGAGTACACCACCTACCGCCGGTGGTGCGCCCTGCTCGAGCAGCGCAGCCGGCTGCCGGAAGTCGCCGGCCAGCAGGGATACTGGACCCGTCAGCTCGCCGCCCCCGACCCGGTGCTGGGCGACCGCATGCCAGACCCGGGCCGCGACACCTGGGCCTCGCTGCGGCTGACCGACATCCTCACCGACACCGTCACCACAGGAAACATCCTGCGCCGGTTGGACAGTGCCGGTATCGAGATGCGCGACTTCCTGCTCACCGCGCTGACATTGACCATCGCATCGTTCCGGCACAGCCGCGGGCAGCCGGCGCATCACGGTGCCCTGATCGCACTCGAGGGGCACGGCCGAGAGGACGGTATGGTGGCCCCCGAGGTGGACACGTCGGCCACCGTCGGGTGGTTCACGTCGGTCTACCCGGTTCGCCTGGGGGCAGGCGAGGCGGCGATCGACATCACCACCGCCGAGCGCAATCCCGCCGCGGCCCGAACGCTGCTGACCGCGGTGACCGAACAGCTTGCGGGCGTGCCGAACCGGGGGCTGGACTACGGATTGCTCCGCTACCCGTACGACGGCTCGCCGTCGGACCTGGCAGCCTTGCCCGACCCGCAACTCGAGTTCAACTACGTCGGCCGCTACGACCTGCGCGCCGACCAGGCGAGCACCGACTGGTCGTTGATCACCGACGGCTCCCTCAACGGGCAGATGCCGACCGCACCCGAACCCGACCTGCCGCTGCGCTACACCTTCGACGTGATCTCGGTGGTGCACGGCAGCGCCGACGGCCCGCAGTTGCGTACCAGTTGGCGATGGAGCGAATCACTCTCCAGCGCTGAGGATGTCGACCGGATCACCGATCACTGGCGCCGCGCCGTGGCCGTCCTGGGAGACGCACTGTGAGCACCCCCGGCAGGCCCACGCTGGCGATCATCGGTGCCGGGCCCAAGGCAATCGCGGTTGCGGCCAAGGCCGCCGAATTGCGGGCCATGGGCGTCGAAGCGCCGGACGTCGTGGCGATCGAGCGCAGCACCGTCGCCGCCAACTGGCAGGCCGTCGGCGGGTGGACCGATGGCCAGCACCGATTGGGCACCAGCCCGGAGAAGGACGTCGGATTCCCGTACCGCTCGTCGCTGGTGCCGCGGCGCAACGCCGAACTCGACGAGCGGATGACCCGGCACAGTTGGCAGTCGTATCTGATCTCCAGTGCCCAGTTCGCCGAGTGGGTGGACCGGGGACGGCCCTCACCGACCCACGGGGGCTGGAGCCGCTATCTGCGCTGGGTGGCCGACAACGTCGGAATGTCCGTGATATCTGCTGAGGTCGAGCGTATTTCGGTCGACGACGCACGGTGGGAGCTGGTCACGGACGGGCCGGCCATCCACGCCGACGGGGTGATGATCACCGGCCCGGGCCAGGCCGAGAGGTCGATCCTCCCACACGACCCGCGAGTGCTCTCGATCGCGCAGTTCTGGAAGCAGGCGGCGCGCAACGAGCTCATCGCCGCTGAGCGGGTGGCGGTCATCGGCGGCGGCGAAACAGCCGCCTCGATGCTCAACGAACTCTTCCGGCACCGGGTTTCGACCATCACCGTGATCTCACCGCAGGTCACCCTGTTCACGCGCGGCGAAAGCTTCTTCGAGAACACGCTGTTCTCGGATCCGACCGACTGGTCGAGCCTGACGATGGCCGAGCGGCGGGATGCCCTGGCGCGCACCGATCGTGGGGTGTTCTCTGCCAGGGTGCAGGATGCGCTGCTGGCCGACGACCGGATCCGGCACCTTCGCGGCCGGGTCGCCCACGCCGTCGCGCGCGAGGAACGAATCCGGTTGACGCTCAGCACCAATCGTGGTGCCGAGCGATTGGAGACGGTGCACGGGTTCGACCTGGTGATCGACGGCTCAGGCGCGGACGCGATGTGGTTCGAGTCGTTGTTCAGCCAGGACGCCCGCGATCTGCTCGAGCTTGGCCTCAAGCGCCCACTGACCGGGGACGCCCTGCAGGAATCGATCGGAAACGATCTCGCCGTCTCCGGGGTCGAACCCAAGCTCTTCCTCCCCGGCCTGGCCGGGCTCACCCAGGGGCCCGGATTTCCCAACCTGAGCTGCCTGGGTCTGATGTCGGACCGGGTGTTGGGCAGCCGATACCCCGACGCCGCGGGCGCGACCCCATCCACGAGGAGAACCGATGAGCACCAACCCGTTCGATGACGACAACGGCAGCTTCTACGTACTGATCAACGACGAGGACCAGTACAGCCTCTGGCCGACGTTCGTCGACGTCCCCGCCGGATGGCGGGTGGTCTTCGGCGAGAGCACCCGCGCCGACTGCCTCGCCTACGTCGAGGAGACCTGGAGCGACATGCGGCCGCGCAGCCTGCGCGATGCGATGGCGGACAGCTGAGCCTTCGCCAGGTCAGATACGGCTGTTTGAGCGCGGTCAGGAGCGGTGAGCGCGCGTTGAGTGCCAACAATTACGGCGCGTCGGTGTGCAGACACGCGCCCTCGCGGAACAACGTGGGGGAGTCAGCCGGGTTGGGGTAGCGGGGCGTCCATGTCGAACACCCGCGCGTGCAGGACCGTCCTGTTGCGCAGCGCGGCCCGCACCGCCCGGTGCAGGCCGTCTTCGAGGTAGACGTTGCCGCGCCACCGGACGGCGTGCGGGAACAGATCCCCGTAGAAGGTGGAGTCCTCAGAAAGCAGCCGATCCAGGGCCAGCACGGTGGTCGTCATCACCAGTTCGTCGAGGCGGATCTGGCGTGGCGGGATCTGGGCCCACTGCCGATGCGACAGCCCGTGGTCGGGGTAGGGCCTGCCATCACGGACACCTTTGAAGATCATCGACGCGCCTTCGCTTGCCCCTGCGGCCCCCCGGCAACATTGTTAGGTCTGCAAGATTAACCCGCGTCGGCCGAGGGTGTCGCGTTGCTCGGTCGATGAACCCGCCGCTGGTCACCGTAAACTGAACAGCGACCGCAACGGGCACGAGAGGCAGGTGAACAGTGAGTAGCGCTGACGATCGTCGTTTCGAGGTGTTGCGCGCCATCGTCGCCGACTTCGTTTCCACCAAAGAGCCCATCGGTTCCAAGTCTCTGGTCGAGCGCCACAACCTCGGGGTGTCGAGCGCGACCGTGCGCAACGACATGGCGGTGCTGGAGGCCGAGGGCTACATCGCGCAGCCGCACACCAGCTCAGGGCGGGTGCCCACCGAGAAGGGCTACCGCGAGTTCGTCGATCGTCTCGACAACGTCAAACCCATGTCGAGCGCGGAGCGACGCGCGATCCTGACGTTCCTGGAGACCGGCGTCGACCTCGACGACGTGCTGCGCCGCGCGGTGCGACTCCTCGCTCAGCTGACCCGTCAGGTCGCGATCGTGCAGTATCCGACGCTGTCGACATCGTCGGTCCGCCGACTGGAGGTGGTGGCGTTGACGCCGGCGCGGCTGCTGTTGGTGGTGATCACCGACTCCGGGCGTGTCGACCAGCGGATCGTCGAACTCGGCGACGGCATCGACGACGGGCAACTGTCCCAGTTGCGTGATCTGCTCGGCCAAGCGCTGGAAGGCAAGCCATTGGCCGCGGCGTCCATCGCGGTCGCGGACCTGGCCTCACACCTCAACGGTCAGGGCAGCTTCGCCGACGCGGTCGGCAGGTCGGCGACGGTGCTGGTGGAGTCGCTGGTCGAGCACCGCGAGGAGCGGCTGCTGCTGGGTGGCACCGCGAACCTGACGCACAACACCGCCGACTTCGGCGGCTCGTTGCGTTCGGTGCTGGAGGCGCTCGAGGAGCAGGTCGTGGTGCTGCGGTTGCTGGCTGCGCAGCAGGAGGCGGGCAAGGTGACCGTGCGTATCGGTCACGAAACAGAAGCCGAACAGATGGCTGGCACCTCGGTGGTCAGTACCGCGTACGGCAGTTCGGGCAAGGTGTTCGGCGGCATGGGTGTGGTGGGTCCCACACGGATGGACTATCCGGGAACCATCGCCAACGTCGCCGCGGTTGCTCTCTATATTGGCGAGGTCCTAGGTAGCCGCTGATCTGAGTTCGTCTCGAACAGATCAACGGATGGGAAAGGTTGAGCGTGGCACGCGACTATTACGGCATGCTCGGGGTGAGCACCGGCGCGAGTGATTCGGAGATCAAGCGCGCCTATCGAAAGCTCGCTCGCGAGCTGCACCCCGACGTGAACCCCGACGAGGCGGCGCAGGCGCGCTTCAAGGAGATCAGCGCCGCCTACGAGGTGCTCAGTGACCCGGAAAAGCGTCGCATCGTCGACATGGGCGGCGATCCACTGGAGTCCGCCGGGGCCGGCGGCGCCGGAGGATTCGGCGGTTTCGGTGGTCTGGGCGACGTCTTCGAGGCCTTCTTCGGCGGTGGGCCCAGCTCGCGCGGACCGACGGGCCGGGTCCGACCCGGGTCGGATTCGCTGCTGCGCATGCGGCTGGACCTGACCGAGTGTGCGACGGGCGTGACCAAGCAGGTCACCGTCGACACCGCGATCCTGTGCGACCTGTGCCAGGGCCGGGGCACCCACGGCAACTCGACGCCGGTGGCGTGCGACACCTGCGGCGGCCGCGGCGAGATCCAGACCGTGCAGCGTTCGCTGCTGGGCCAGGTGATGACGTCGCGTCCGTGTCCGGTGTGCGGCGGCGTCGGCGAGGTCATCCCGGATCCGTGCAACCGGTGCGCCGGCGACGGCCGGGTGCGCGCACGTCGCGACATCAGCGTCAAGATCCCGGCCGGGGTCGGTGACGGGATGCGCGTGCGACTGGCCGCGCAGGGCGAGGTCGGACCCGGTGGCGGCCCGGCGGGCGACCTGTACGTCGAGGTGCACGAGAAGCCCCACGACATCTTCGTCCGCGATGGCGACGACCTGCACTGCACCATCTCGGTGCCGATGGTCGACGCCGCGCTGGGCACCACGGTCACCGTCGACGCGATCCTCGACGGACCCATCGACATCACCGTCGGCGCCGGGACACAACCCGGCGCGATCACCACGCTGCGTGGCCACGGCATGCCCCATCTGCGCTCGGGGGTGCGCGGCAACCTGCACGCCCACATCGACGTCGTCGTGCCCTCCCGGCTCGACCACGAGGACGTCGAACTGCTGCGCGCGTTCAAGGAGCGCAGCAAGGGCGCGGCCGAGGTGCGCACCGCGCAGAACAACAGCAACTCGCACGGCGGCGGCCTGTTCAACCGGTTGCGCGAAACCTTCACCGGCCGCTAGCGCGCAGTGCGCAGTCTCTTCTACGTCGAAGACCTGCCCGAGGTCGGCGACCTCGCGATCGTCGACGGCGACGAGGGGTTCCATGCCGCCAACGTCCGCCGCACCCGACCCGGTGAGCACCTCGACCTGAGCGACGGGGTCGGCACGGTGGCGCACTGCATCGTCGAGGACGTCGCCAAGGGCCGGCTGTCGGCCCGGTTGCAGGATCGTCGTCTGGTGCCGCGACCCGCGCCGACGGTCACCGTGGTGCAGGCGCTGCCCAAATCGGAGCGCTCGGAGCTGGCCGTCGAGTTGGCGACGGAGGTGGGGGCGGACGCCTTCGTCGCATGGCAGGCGTCGCGCTGCGTGGCCCGCTGGGACGGGCCCGCGAAGGTCGACAAAGGGCTGCGCCGGTGGAGCGCCGTGGCGCGGGCGGCCGCCCGCCAGTCGAGACGTCCGTACGTCCCGACCGTCGACGGTGTCGTCTCCACGGCGGAACTCGTCGATCGGGTGCGCGCCGCGGCGGCGTCGACCGTGCTGATCCTGCACGAGTCCGCGACGACCGCGCTGGCCGACGTGGCGGTCGGGGAGAGCGCCGGGCTCACACTGGTCATTGGACCCGAAGGTGGCATTTCCGATGACGAACTCACCGCGCTGGCCGATGCCGGCGCCCTCCCGGTGCGGCTGGGGCCGACGGTGTTGCGGACGTCGACGGCTGCGGCGGTGGCGCTCGGCGCGCTGGGTGTACTCACGCCGAGATGGCGCTGACCACACCCCCGGGGGGTAGCTCCCGTCCCGTTCGTTAGATAGGTTAGCCTTCCCTTCTGAAGATGTACCCGAGGGCGAAGGACTCCTGATTCTCACCCGTGTGACCCGAGCGTGGATCCCGCTCGTTTTGGTGGTCGTAGTCGTCGTCGGCGGATTCACCGTATGGCGGATCCGCGGCATCTTCGGCTCCGAACAGCTGCCGACCTACGCGGGGAACATGTCCGAGGAATCGAACAAGTCCGACCCCAAGCGGGTTCGCTACGAGGTCTTCGGTCCGCCCGGCGCGGTGGCAGACATCAACTACATCGACGCCGAGGGTGATCCCAACCAGATCGTCGGGGCCACGCTGCCGTGGTCGGTCGTGGTCGAGAGCAACTCTCCGGCGATGGTGGGAAATGTTGTGGCACAAGGCGACAGCGATTTCATCGGCTGCCGGATCCTGGCTGACGACGTGGTCAAGGACGAGCGCACCGCCTACAACGTATCCGCATACATCTACTGCTTCACGAAATCCGCATGAGCCTGACCGCCCATACCGGTAGATCCGTTCGGGAACCGTCGGCGATCGCACGCTGGATTCGCCGTCTCGCCGTTCCGATCCTGCTCGGTTGGCTGCTGGTGGTGGTCGCGCTCAACGTCCTGGTGCCTCAGCTGGAGGTGGTGGCCAGCCAGAACGCCGTGTCGATGAGTCCGAGTGACGCCCCGTCGATGCAGGCGATGTCCGACATGGGTCGGCTGTTCGGGGAGTCCGACTCCGACTCCATCGCGATGATCGTCCTGGAGAGCGACCAGCCACTGGGCGACGACGCGCACACCTACTACGAGCAGCTCGTCACCAAGCTCGAGGCCGACTCCGACCACGTCCGCAGCATCCAGGACATGTGGGGCGACCCGCTGACCGAAGCCGCCGCGCAGAGTTCGGACGGCAGAGCGGCCTACGTCGCGGTGAACCTGGCCGGAAACATGGGCGAGACCGAGTCCAACGAATCGGTGGCGGCCGTCCGGGACATCGTCGACAGGTCGCCGCCTCCGCCCGGCGTGCAGGTCCACCTGACCGGGCCGGCCGCGCTGACCGCCGACGTGAACATCGCCGGCGAGAGCAGCATGCTGCGCATCCTGCTGGTGACCTTCGCGGTGATCATCGTGGTGCTGTTGTTCTTCTACCGCTCGGTCACGACGGTGATCCTGCTGCTGGTGATGGTGTTCATCCAGATGTCGGTGGCCCGCGGGCTGGTGGCGGCGCTGGGTCACTTCCAGGTCATCGAGCTGTCCACGTTCGCGGTGAACCTGCTGATCTCGCTGGCGGTGGCCGCCGGCACCGACTACGCGATCTTCCTGGTCGGCCGCTACCAGGAGGCCCGGGCCGCCGGCGCCGACCACGAGCAGGCCTACTACGAGATGTTCGGTGGCACCGCGCACGTCGTGCTCGGTTCCGGTCTGACGATCGCCGGCGCGATGTTCTGCCTGTCGCTGACCCGGATGCCCTACTTCCAGAGCATGGGCATCCCGTGCGCGGTCGGCATCCTCGCCGGGGTGGCGGTCGCGCTGACGCTCGGGCCCGCGATCGTCACCCTCGGCAGCCGTTTCGGGCTGCTGGAACCCAAGCGCGCCATGCGGATCCGTGCGTGGCGGCGCATCGGCACGATGGTGGTGCGCTGGCCCGGTCCCATCCTGGTGGCGTCGCTGGCCCTGGCTCTGGTCGGGTTGGCCGCCCTGCCCGGTTACCAGACCAGCTACGACGACACCCGCTACATCCCGGCGTCCATCCCGGCGAACGCCGGCCTGCAGGCGGCGACCGAGCATTTCTCGCTGTCGCGGATGAGCCCCGAGGTGCTCCTCGTCGAGGCCGACCGCGATCTGCGCAACCCGTCGGACTTCCTGGTCCTCGATCGGCTCGCCAAGAGAGTGTTCGGTGTCGAGGGCATCGCGCGCGTGCAGGCGCCGAGCCGTCCGGACGGGGCTCCGATCGCGCACACCTCGATCCCTTTCCTGATCAGCATGCAGGGCGTCGGTCAGCAACAGAACATGAAGCTGATGAAGGACCGCATCGCCGACATGCGAACCCAGGCCGACGACATCGGCACGACGATCGCCACGATGCGGACGATGTACTCGCTGATGACGAAGTTCTCCGCCATCACCACCGAGATGATCGACGACATGACGGAGATGCGGGACACGGTCCACCAGATCCGGGACACGATCGCCGATTTCGACGATATGTGGCGGCCGATCCGCAACTACTTCTATTGGGAGCCGCACTGCTACAACATCCCGATCTGCTGGTCGTTCCGGTCGATCTTCGACTCCATGGACGGCATCAGCCTGATGACCGACACGTTCGACAAAGCGGTGACGAACATGGCCGAGATGAAGGTGCTGCTGCCGCAGATGCTGGCGACGTTCCCGCCGATGATCGCGACCATGGAGAACATGCAGCAGATGATGCTGACGACCTACGCCACCATGGGCGGCTTCTACGACCAGATGGACGAACTGACCCGCGACTCCACGGAGATGGGCAAGGCGTTCGACTCGGCGAAGAACGACGACTCGTTCTATCTGCCGCCCGAGGTGTTCGAGAACGAGGACTTCAAGCGGGCCATGGAGAGCTTCTTCTCACCCGACGGCAAGACCGTGCGCATGCTCATCGCGCACCGCGGGAGTCCGACCACCGAGGAAGCGCTGCAGCGGGTCGAGCCGATCAAGATCGCGGCGATCGAAGCGCTCAAGGGCACCCCCCTCGAAGATGCGACGATCCAACTGGGTGGCACCGCGGCGACGTTCAAGGACATGTCCGACGGATCCAGCTACGACCTTCTGATCGCGGTGATCTCGGCGATGTGTCTGGTCCTGATGATCATGCTCGTGCTGACGCGCAGTCTGGTCGCCGCGCTGGTCATCGTCGGCACCGTCACGCTGTCACTGGGTGCGTCGTTCGGGATCTCGATCCTGATCTGGCAGCACATCATCGGCATCGAACTGCACTGGATGGTGCTCGCGCTGTCGATCATCGCGCTGATTGCCGTCGGGTCGGACTACAACCTGCTGCTGGTGTCGCGGTTCAAAGAGGAGATCCCCGCCGGGCTCAAGACCGGGATGATCCGGGCCATCGGTGGCACCGGCAGCGTCGTGACGGTGGCCGGGGTGGTGTTCGCGCTGACGATGGGATCGATGGTGGTCAGCGACCTGAAGATCATGGCCCAGGTCGGGACGACGATCGGTCTGGGGCTGCTGTTCGACACGTTCATCGTGCGGGCGTTCATGATGCCGTCGATCGCCACCCTGCTGGGCCGCTGGTTCTGGTGGCCGGTGCCGGTGCGCACCCGGCCGCTGCGTCCGCCGCCGTCGCGCCCGGTCGAGTCGACGCAGCCGATCCCGGTGGGGCCGCCGTCATAACCGTTGGGACGTGACGGGCGACGGCGCTAAACTGGGGTTTCGATTCGGCCGGACCGGCTGGAATCTGAGAGTCGAAACAGAGGAAGCAGGCAGAAAACCGCACGTGAGCCCCCGCGAGTCGAACGCCGCCTCGGACGCACCCGGAACGCCGGTCCGCAGCAGCATTACCGTTCCGCCCGACCTCGTCGTGGGCCTTCTCGGTTCCTCTGACGAGAACCTCCGCGCTCTCGAGCGCATCCTGTCCGCCGACATCCACGCCCGAGGCAACGCGATCACGCTGTCGGGTGACCCCGCCGACGTCGCTCTGGCCGAGCGGGCGATCTCGGAGTTGATCGAGGTCGTGGCCAGCGGTCAGGCGCTGAAACCGGACGCGGTGCGCCGCAGTGTGGCGATGCTGACGGGCACGGTCGAGGAGTCCCCGGCAGAGGTGCTGACGCTGGACATCCTGTCGCGTCGCGGCAAGACGATCAGGCCCAAGACGCTTAACCAGAAGCGCTACGTCGACGCGATCGACGCGCACACCATCGTGTTCGGCATCGGCCCGGCCGGCACCGGAAAGACCTACCTGGCGATGGCCAAGGCCGTCAGTGCGCTTCAGACCAAGCAGGTGAGCCGGATCATCCTCACCCGCCCGGCAGTGGAAGCCGGTGAGAGCCTTGGCTTTCTGCCCGGCACGCTGTACGAGAAGATCGATCCGTACCTACGCCCGCTCTACGACGCGCTGCACGACATGATGGATCCGGAGTTGATCCCGAAGTTGATGAGCGCCGGCGTGATCGAGGTTGCGCCGCTGGCTTTCATGCGCGGCCGCACCCTCAATGACGCGTTCATCATCCTCGACGAGGCGCAGAACACCACCGCCGAGCAGATGAAGATGTTCCTCACCCGGCTCGGCTTCGGCGCGAAAATCGTTGTGACAGGCGATATCACGCAGGTCGACCTGCCCGGTGGCGCCGCCTCCGGGTTGCGTGCGGCGATGCGCATCCTCGACGGGATCGACGACATCCACTTCGCCGAGCTCACCAGCGCGGACGTGGTCCGGCATCGCCTGGTGGCCGAGATCGTGGACGCATACGCCAAATCCGAGGAGCCGACGCTGATGAACCGGGCGCAACGCCGCTCGACGAACACCGGCAGACCGAGGCGGTAGCGGCCGACCCATGAGCATCGAGGTTGCCAACGAGTCGGGCATCGACGTGTCCGAACAGGAACTGATCAGCGTCGCCCAGTTCGTCATTCGCAAGATGGACGTCAATCCGGCCGCCGAACTGTCGATGGTGCTGCTCGACACCGCCGCGATGGCCGACCTGCACATGCGGTGGATGGATCTGCCCGGTCCGACAGACGTCATGAGTTTCCCGATGGACGAACTCGAGCCCGGCGGCAGGCCGGATGCCCCCGAGCCCGGCCCGTCGATGCTCGGCGACATCGTGCTCTGTCCGGAGTTCGCTGCCAAGCAGGCCGCCGACGCCGGGCACACGCTCGGTCAGGAACTGGCGCTGCTCACCGTGCACGGCGTGCTGCACCTGCTGGGCTATGACCACGCCGAACCCGACGAGGAAAAAGAGATGTTCGCGCTGCAGCGCCAATTGCTCGAGGAGTGGGTGGCCGATCAGGTCGAGTCCTACTACCAGGACCGGCAGATCGAGAAGGATCGCCGACTGGTGGACAAGTCGCGACTGTTCGACGAACCGTGAGCCCCGTCGGACAACTGATCAGCGCCATCGTGCTGGTTGCCTTCGGAGGGCTGTTCGCGGCGATCGACGCGGCGTTGAGCACGGTGTCGATGGCGCGCGTCGAGGAACTCGTCCGCGACGAACGACCCGGTGCGGTCCGGCTGTCGCGGGTGATGGGCGAGCGGGCGCGCTTCATCAATCTCATTGTGCTGCTTCGCATCACCTGCGAGGTGAGCGCGACGGTGCTGTTGGCGGCCTACCTGGACGGCGGCCTCGGTGTGACGTGGGGGCTGTTCGCCGCGGCGGTGATCATGGTGGTGGTCAGCTTCGTGGCGATCGGTGTCGGGCCGCGCACGGTCGGTCGACAGAACGCCTACACCATCGCACTGCTCACAGCCCTGCCGCTGCAGGCCATCTCGGTGTTGCTGCTCCCGGTGAGCCGACTGCTGGTGTTGCTGGGCAACGCGCTTACGCCGGGCCGCGGGTTCCGCAACGGCCCGTTCGCCTCCGAGATCGAGCTGCGGGAGGTCGTCGACCTGGCCCAGCAGCGAGGCGTGGTGGCCGACGACGAACGCCGGATGATCCAGTCGGTGTTCGAGCTCGGCGACACCCCGGCGCGGGAGGTGATGGTGCCCCGCACCGAGATGGTGTGGATCGAGAGCGACAAGACCGCGGGCCAGGCCACATCGTTGGCGGTGCGCAGCGGTCATTCGCGCATCCCGGTGATCGGGGAGAACGTCGACGACGTCGTCGGTGTGGTCTACCTCAAAGATCTTGTGCAGCGCACCTACAACTCGACCAACGGCGGGCGTGACACCGCCGTGTCGGACGTGATGCGCAAGGCGGCGTTCGTCCCCGACTCCAAGCCGCTCGACGCACTGCTGCGGGAGATGCAGCTCGACCGGGTTCACATGGTGCTGCTCGTCGACGAGTACGGCGCGATCGCGGGCCTGGTGACGATCGAGGACGTGCTCGAGGAGATCGTGGGCGAGATCGCCGACGAGTACGACACCGACGAGGTCGCCCCCATCGAAGATCTGGGGGACAAGTCCTACCGGGTGTCGGCCCGGTTGCCCATCGAAGACCTCAGCGAGCTCTACGACGTCGAGTTCGACGAGAACCTCGACGTGGATACCGTCGGCGGCCTTGTCGCACTCGAACTCGGGCGCGTTCCGCTGCCCGGCGCCGAGGTGATGTGGGACGGTCTGCGGTTGCGCGCAGAAGGAGGTCCGGACCCACGGGGCCGAGTACGGATCGGCACCGTCCTGGTCAGCCCTGCCGAACCGAACGCCGACGACGACGGAGAAGAACGCGAGTGAACGAGCTGAGTCCCGAAGACCAGAAACTGGTGGTGCTCGCCCGCGGCGCGATGGCCCGGGCCGAGGCGGCAGGCGGCGCGGCGGTCCGCGACGCCGACGGCCGCACCTACGCCGGAGCCCCCGTCGTGTTGAGGTCGCTGGAGTTGACGGCACTTCAGGCGGCGGTTGCCGCCGCGGTGTCCAGCGGTGCCAGCGGCCTCGAGGCCGCGGTTCTCGTCGGCGGATCGTCCGACGACCCCGGCGTCTCTGCGGTGCACGACCTGTCCGGTGACGCCGAGATCATCGTCACCGACCGGTCAGGCGCGGTGCTGTGACCGAATTCCGTTCGGGCTTCGTCTGTTTCGTCGGCAGGCCGAACACCGGGAAGTCGACGCTGAC
The DNA here is from genome assembly GCF_039729195.1 of Mycobacterium sp. DL. Lineage (NCBI taxonomy): Bacteria > Bacillati > Actinomycetota > Actinomycetes > Mycobacteriales > Mycobacteriaceae > Mycobacterium > Mycobacterium sp. DL. The sequence goes on along the minus strand of NZ_CP155796.1, from coordinate 3,684,871 downwards.
CAATGCGCTGGTCGGCACCAAGGTGGCGATCACGTCGAACCGGCCACAGACCACCCGACACACGATCCGGGGCATCGTGCATCGCGACGACTTCCAGATCGTGCTGGTCGACACCCCCGGCCTGCACCGCCCCCGCACACTGCTGGGGCAGCGCCTCAACGATCTGGTCAAGGGCACCTACTCCGAGGTGGACGTGATCGGGATGTGCATCCCGGCCGACGAGAAGATCGGGCCGGGGGACCGGTGGATCCTCGAGCAGATCCGCGCCGTGGCCCCGCGGACCACGCTGGTCGCGGTTGTCACCAAGACCGACAAGGTGTCCCGGGAGCGGGTCGCCGAACAGCTCGTGGCGGTCAGCGAACTCGTCGGCCCCGACACCGAGATCGTGCCGGTGTCGGCGACCTCCGGCGAGCGACTCGACGTGCTCGTCGACGTGCTGGTCGCCCAACTGCCGCCGGGTCCGGCGTTCTACCCCGACGGCGAGCTCACCGACGAACCCGAGGAGACGCTCATCGCCGAGCTGATCCGGGAGGCGGCGCTGGAGGGTGTCCGCGACGAGTTGCCGCACTCGCTGGCCGTGGTGATCGACGAGATGGAACTGCGACCGGACCGCCCCGAAGATCAGCCCCTGATGGACGTGCACGCCATCCTCTACGTCGAGCGCGACTCCCAGAAGGGCATCGTGATCGGCAAGGGCGGCGAGCGGCTGCGTGAGGTGGGCACCGCCGCCCGCACGCAGATCGAGAAGCTGCTCGGCACCAAGGTCTATCTGGACCTGCGCGTCAAGATCGCCAAGAACTGGCAGCGCGATCCCAAACAGCTGGGCCGGCTGGGCTTCTAGCCGGGTTGGCCGTAGACGGCGACGACGACGCTGCGGTCCAGGCTGTTCTCCGACCACACGCCGATCTGGGTGTTCGCGCAGTTCGCCATGATCGCGAAGTAGTCAGGCCGGTGGTACCACTGGTTGATGATCTCGGTGCCGCTGATGGCCAGTGCCGGGTTGATCGCGACGGTCTCGGAGACCGCGCCCACGAACCCGGCCTTGTTGGCACGATCCTGAGCGGTGGATCCGTCGGACCCGATGTCGCCGTTCAAGGCGCGGTTGCGGAGCACGTCGTTGGTGTGCCACTGAGCGGCCAGCCGGAGTTGCGGGTTGATCTTGATCTCGGTTTCGCAGTCGTTCTTGTGCTGGACCGTGTAGACGTTGACGACGACGCTTTCGTTCAGGCGCCGGTTGTCGGCGTGCGCGTCGGGCATCGCCGCGATCCCGGCGCCGACGAGCAGCACTGCAGGTAGAGCGCGTGTGATCTTGGTGACGGACACAGTCGGGACATTACGCGACCTCGTCTGCGAGCGAGTGCGGAGCGCTCAGATTCGTGGTGTGCTCGGGCTCTGTCCGGTCGCGGGTGTCCCACCAGATCGCCGGTTCCCGCGAAGCCCAGCCGTTGATGGCCTCGAGCGCGGCGGCTAGCGACACCAGCAGCGGTTCGCTGTTCGCCGGGCCCATCAGCTGCACCCCGATGGGCAGTCCGTCGGAGGTGAATCCCGCGGGCACGTTGATCGACGGCCAGCCGAGCAGGTTCCAGGCCCAGGTGGCCGGGCAGGCGCGAATCATAGTGCGATCGGTGGCCAGGCCGCTGAGCTGGTCGAAGGCGTCGATCTTCAGCGGTGGCTGGGCGGTCGTGGGCGCCAGCACGACGTCGGCCAGGTTGAAGATCCACCCGATCCGCCGCTGCGACGCCGCTTCGTGGGCGCGGGCCTTGCGCAGGACATGCTGTGACAGCAGCCGACCCATCCGGGCATTCGACACCGTGCGTTTGTCCAGGTTCACGCCGTAACCCAGGCGATCGACCCACTCCGGGATGCCGGCGGTCGACCGGGCCAGGAAGTTCCACGACATGCGCAGGTCGTAGTCCGGGTCGGCTTTCACCATGGTGTGGCCGAGCTGTTCGAGTTGGCCCGCGACCGCCTCGAGCGCCGAGCGGATCTCGGGATGCAGGCCTGCCCGGAACACCGTGAACGGAAACTTGGTGGACATCGCGATGCGCAGCGGCCCCGGCGCGCGCGACACGTAGTCCGACGCCTGCACCGGTGGTGGCTGGTGCAGATCCCCGGGGGCGTTGCCCGAGGCCGCGTCGAGCACCAGCGCCGCATCGGCGACGGTGCGGGCCAGCACACCGTTGACCGTGATGCCGTTGAACGCCTCGGGCAGCGGCCAGGTCGAGATGCGACCACGCTGCGGCTTGATACCGACCAGGTGGGTCCACGCCGCCGGGATCCGCACGCTGCCTGCCCCGTCGGAACCGATCGCCGCCGCCACCAGGCCCGCCGCGACGGCGGCGGCGCTGCCGCCGGACGAACCACCCGGGGTGTGCCCGGCCGACCAGGGGTTGCGCGTATGTCCGAACGCGGGCCCGCTGGTGAACGGCCACTGGCCCAGCTCGCAGGTGTTGGTCTTGCCGACGATCACCGCACCCGCGGCCCGCAGCCGCCGAACCACCTCGGCGTCGGCATCGGCGATCCGCACCTCGCCGTCGGCACCGAACCGGGTGGGCACACCGGCGATGTCGACGTCGTCCTTGACCGCGATCGGGATGCCCAGCAGCGGAAACTTCGAAATATCCTGGCCCGCCTTGCGTTTGCGATCGGCTTCGGCCGCGTCGGCGAGGGCCTGGTCGGTGAGCACCACGCGGAAGGCGTTGAGTGTGGCCTGGCTGGCCTCGATGGCTTCCAGCGACCCGCGGACCAGGTCGTCGGACGTGGAGGCGCCACTCGCCAGCTGGTACAGCTGGCGGGTCAGGGTGGGGAAACGGGTGCGGTAGCGGTTCGACTCGGCCATCACATACGAGAGTATCGGCGCTGCGGATCGGTTTTCGTCAGTTGGCAGTGGGACACTGGCCGAATGCGTCTGTATCGGGATCGAGCGGTGGTGTTGCGCCAGCACAAGCTCGGCGAAGCCGACCGCATCGTGACCCTGCTCACGCGCGATCACGGCCTGGTGCGGGCCGTGGCCAAGGGGGTACGACGGACCCGCAGCAAGTTCGGCGCGCGGCTGGAACCGTTCGCGCACATCGATGTTCAGCTGCATCCGGGCCGCAACCTCGACATCGTCACCCAGGTCCAGGCGATCGACTCGTTCGCCTCGGACATCGTCAGCGACTACGGCCGTTACACCTGTGCGTGTGCGGTGCTCGAAACCGCCGAGCGGCTGGCCGGGGAGGAGCGCGCCCCGGCGCCCGCGCTGCACCGGTTGACCGTGGCGGCGCTGCGGGCGGTGGCCGACGCCAACCGGCCCCGTGAACTCGTTCTGGACGCGTATCTGCTGCGCGCGATGGGGATCACCGGATGGGCGCCGGCATTGACCGAATGCGCCCGGTGCGCGACACCGGGCCCGCACCGGGCGTTCCATGTCGCAGCGGGCGGCAGCGTGTGTGTGCACTGTCGGCCGTCCGGGTCGGCGACGCCGCCGCAGGGTGTGCTGGACCTGATGGCCGCGCTCTACGAGGGCGACTGGGAGCATGCGCAGGCCTCCTCGTCCCAGCACCGCAGCCAGGCGAGCGGGCTCGTCGCGGCGCATCTGCAGTGGCATCTGGAACGGCAGCTGCGGACGTTGCCCTTGGTGGAGCGTGTGTACCGGGCGGAGCGCAGCGCCGGGCCGCCCAGCTACCGGGCGGAGCGGAGCGCCGGGCAGGGCATCAGGCAGGATGAAGCGCATGGCCACCAAGCGGACGGGGAAGAACCGCTACCCGCAGCTGCCCCCGGCGCCTGACGACTATCCGACCTTTCCCGACAAGTCGAACTGGCCCGTCCTCTTTCCCGAGTTGCCCTCGCGCACCAACGGCAGATTCGCCCGACCGCCGCAGCACACGTCGAAGGCCGCCGCGCCGCAGATCCCGGCCGACCAGGTCCCCTCGCACGTCGCTGTGGTGATGGACGGCAACGGGCGGTGGGCCACCCAGCGGGGGCTGGGCCGCACCGAGGGCCACAAGATGGGCGAGGCGGTGCTGATCGACATCACCTGCGGCGCCATCGAGATCGGCGTCAAGCACCTGACGGTGTACGCGTTCTCCACGGAGAACTGGAAGCGCAGCACCGAGGAGGTCCGTTTCCTGATGGGCTTCAACCGGGAGGTGGTGCGCCGTCGGCGGGAGAACCTCAACGACATGGGCGTGCGGATGCGCTGGGTCGGCTCACGGCCCCGGATGTGGCGCAGCGTCATCAAGGAGTTCGACATCGCCGAGCAGATGACCGTCGACAACGACGTCATCACGATCAACTACTGCGTGAATTACGGTGGCCGGACCGAAATCGTCGAGGCGGCGCGCCAACTCGCGCAGGAAGCGGTGGACGGCAAGGTCAACCCCGGCCGCATCAGTGAGGCGATGTTCGCCAAGCACCTGCATCGTTCGGACATCCCCGACGTCGACCTGTTCATCCGGACCTCGGGGGAGCAGCGCGCGAGCAACTTTCTGCTGTGGCAGGCGGCCTACGCCGAGTTCGTGTTCCAGGACAAGCTCTGGCCCGATTATGACCGCCGCGACCTGTGGGCGGCCTGCGAGGAATACGTTCATCGCAACCGACGCTTCGGCAGAGCCGAATGATGAGCCTGAGCGGCAGAGCCGAATGATGTGCCTCAGCGGCAGAGCCGAATGATGAGCCTGAGCGGCCGGGCCTGAATGGACCTCAACGAGCGGCTCACGAAGGTTCTCGAAGAGACCCTGCCCGTCACCCACGAGGGCGACGGGGCGCTGACGGTGCATCACGACGACACGTTCGCCTCGCTGCGGGTCGTCACCATCGCCCAAGACCTCGACCTGGTATCGCTGACGCAGATCCTGGCGTGGGATCTGCCGCTGGACAGCAAGATTCGCGCCCGCGTCGCCAAGCACGCCCACGACACACTGCTGGGAACGGTGTCGCTGGTGGAAAAGATCGGCACGGCCGGGGGCGGGGCCAAGAAGACCGGCGACGTGCTGCTGCGGTACAACTTCCCGGCTGTCGGGCTCACCGACGATGCGCTCCGTACGTTGATCCTGATGGTGCTGGCCACCGGCGCCGACGTGCGGCGCGCGCTGATCGCCTGACCGCGCAGGCGCGGGGGCTAGGGTCTCAGGGGTGCGTACAACGGTCGTCATAGTCGGTGTGGTCGTCGCTCTGTTCGGTCTGCTGTTCTCGCTGCAGGGCCTCGGGGCGGTCGGCGGCAGTCCGATGAGCAACACCACCACGTGGTCGGTTCTCGGACCGATCATCGCCATCGTCGGCGTGGTCATCGCGCTTGTGGGCTGGCGGAGTCGCAGGCGCTAGTTCTCCGACGAGGCCGCTGCGGCGCACTTGCTGCAGAGGCCGAAGATCTCGATCGTGTGGCTGACGTCGGAGAAGCCGTGCTCGCGGGCGATCTCGGCGGCCCAGGTCTCGACCTGACCGCCCTGGATCTCGATGGTCGACCCGCATGCCCGGCACACCAGATGGTGATGGTGGTGCTCCGAGCAGCGCCGGTAGACCGACTCGCCGGTATCGGTACGCAGCGTGTCGACGGCCCCGGTCGCCGCCATCTGCTGCAGCGTGCGGTAGACGGTGGTCAGGCCGATGCCGTCACCTTGCTTACGGAGTTCGTCGTGCAGTTCCTGGGCGGACCGGAAATCATCGAGGTTCTCGAGCAATGCCGCAATGGCCGCGCGTTGACGGGTCGCCCGGACAGCACCCGTCACCGGTCCTCCTCCGCGGCATGCGTCACGGCGGCGATGACGATGTCCGCCAGATGGTGATCGACCAAGCGGTACAACACTTCCCGGCCCGAGCGTGCTCCGTCCACCACGCCTGCCGCCTTCAGTATCCGCAGATGCTGGCTGACCAGCGGTTGGGGAACGTCCAAGGCGTCCACCAGTTCGTGGACACACCGCGCCTCTTCGCGAAGCTGCAGCACGATGGCGATGCGGACGGGCGCGGCCAGCGCGCGCAGCAGATCACCTGCCGTGTCGAGCACCGCTCGCGGTGGTAGCTCGGGCGGCGGCGTGCCGGTGTGATCGTGGCCGGCCGGCGAATCAGGCATAGTGGAAACGGTTTTCATTATGGGCCACGATACATGCATGAGTTCGCATGTCAACCGGGGAACCGCGCAGGGACCACCCGATGGTCCTCGCTAGGCTGTGGACCCGTGGCCTCCATCATCGACACCGTTGCAAACCTGGCCAAACGCCGTGGGCTGGTGTTCCAGTCCGGTGAGATCTACGGGGGGACCAAGTCCGCCTGGGATTACGGTCCGCTCGGCGTCGAGCTCAAGGAGAACATCAAGCGGCAGTGGTGGCGCTCTGTGGTGACCGGACGCGACGACGTCGTGGGCCTCGACAGCGCGATCATCCTGCCGCGCCAGGTCTGGGTGGCGTCGGGGCACGTCGAGGTGTTCAACGATCCGCTGGTCGAATGCCTGAACTGTCACAAGCGGCATCGCCAGGACCACATGCAGGAGAACTACGCCGCCAAGAAGGGCACGCGGGACACCGCCGTGGATCCGGACTCGGTGCCGATGACCGAGATCGTCTGCCCCGACTGCGGCACCAAGGGGCAGTGGACCGAGCCGCGTGACTTCAACATGATGCTCAAGACCTATCTCGGACCGATCGAGTCCGAAGAGGGTCTGCACTATCTGCGCCCGGAGACCGCGCAGGGCATCTTCGTCAACTTCGCCAACGTCGTCACCACGACACGCAAGAAGCCGCCGTTCGGCATCGGCCAGATCGGCAAGAGCTTCCGCAACGAGATCACCCCCGGCAACTTCATCTTCCGCACCCGGGAGTTCGAGCAGATGGAGATGGAGTTCTTCGTCGAACCGTCGACGGCCCCGGAGTGGCACAAGTACTGGATCGACACCCGACTGCAGTGGTATGTCGACCTCGGTATCGATCCCGAGAATCTGCGGCTCTACGACCATCCGAAAGAGAAGCTGTCGCACTACTCCGACGGCACCGTCGACATCGAGTACAAGTTCGGTTTCGCCGGCAGCCCGTGGGGTGAGCTGGAAGGCATCGCCAACCGGACGAACTTCGACTTGTCGACGCACTCAAAGCATTCCGGCGTCGATCTGTCGTTCTACGACCAGGCCAACGACACCCGTTTCGTGCCGTATGTGATCGAACCTGCCGCGGGGCTGACCCGGTCGCTGATGGCCTTCCTCGTCGACGCCTACCACGAGGACGAGGCGCCCAATGCCAAGGGCGGTGTCGACAAGCGCACCGTGCTGAAGCTCGATCCGCGGCTGGCGCCGGTCAAGGCTGCGGTGCTGCCGCTGTCCCGGCACGCCGACCTGTCGCCGAAGGCCCGCGATCTGGCGGCCGAACTGCGCAGGTCGTGGAACATCGAGTTCGACGACGCCGGTGCGATCGGCCGCCGCTACCGCCGCCAGGACGAGATCGGCACCCCGTTCTGCGTGACGCTGGACTTCGACTCCCTCGACGATCACGCGGTGACGGTGCGCGAGCGCGACGCCATGACCCAGGAGCGGGTCGCGATCTCGGAGGTGTCGAACTACCTGGCTGTGCGCCTCAAGGGCTGCTGACTCCCGGGGGCTGCTGACGTCCGCCGGAGCGGACCAGAACCGTCCGCCGTCCGCCGGAGCGGACTAGAACCGCCCGCCGCCGCCGCCGAACCCGCCGCCACCACCACCGCCGCCGCTGAAGCCGCCTCCGAACCCGCCGCCGCCGAAGCCACCGAAGCCGCCGCGCATGGCGCCGGAGAGCACGTTGCCCAGCAGGATGCCGCCGATCACAGCGCCCATCTGTCCGCCTCCGCCACGGCCACCGCCGCCGCCGTACGGTCCGTTGAAGTGGCGCTGGGCGTTGGTGACGTCGGCATTGGCCAACGACTGGGCCTGGGCGGCCAGCATCGCGGCGCCGTTGGCGTGCGCGGTGGCCTCGGTCAGGTTCGTGGCGCGCTTGTCCCGCGCGGCCTGCAGCTGCCGCACCGCCTCCGAGAGCCGGGTGCGCGCTTCGGGCCCCACGACACCGCGACGGGTGTCGATGTAGTCCGACACCGATCGGACCCGCGACTGGGCGTTGAACAACGCCTGGTCGTAGGTGCGGCTGAGACGCTCGGTGGTCTCGCGCTCCTGGGCGACCTCGGCCAGCAGCCGGTCCAGCTCGGCGTCGGCTTGGGTCAGCCGGGTGAACGCACCGAGTGGATCGGCGTTGCCCGCGCTCTGCGCATGCGACACCGCCTGCACCGCGGCGTCGCGGGCGGTGCTCAGCGCGGTGGCCACCGCGACATCGCCCTGTGCCAGCTGGGCGCCCGCCTGACTGATGCCGTTCTGGATGTCGGCGATCACCGCGGGCAGGCCGGCCACCGCTCGGTTGATGTCGGTGGCGGCACTGTCCACGGCGTCGAGCAGGGTGCGGGCTTGCCCGAGCGAAGCCTCGGCGGCGTGGATGGCGTCGATCAGACCGCCCTGCCGGCCGGCGGGCCGCGAGACCAGATCGCGGCCGGTGTCGATGTTCTGCTCGGCGAACGCCAGCCGCTGCCTGGCTTCCTCGATGTTGTCGGACACCGAAACCAGTGCGGTCTCGGCGAACTGGGAACTGAGCCGGGCCAGCGTCTGCTCGGCCGGGGTCAGCCGGGCGGTCAGGTCGATCATCTGCTGGGTGAGCGTGTCCAGGCGGCTGGGCGCGTTGATCAGCAGGTCGCGCAGCTGGGCGAAGGCCTCGCGCTGGGCTTCGAGTTCCCGGTCGGCTTTCGCGGCGGCGACGATCACCCGCGTCAGCAGGTCGCGACGCTGTTGCGGAGTCTCGGGCACGGCGTCGTCGAGGATGTGCCGCACGTTGAGCGCTTGGGCCAGGGTGGTCTTGGCGTTGGTCACTGCGCGGGTGAACGCCGCGGTGTCGCGTTCACCGAACTCCTCGACCGCCAGCGCCAGTTCGCTCTCGCTGGTGCGTACTTCGTTGTCCACCTCGACGACGATCTTCTTGGACAGCTCGTCGAGCGCGTCGATCGGCACCTGTGCCAGCGCGTTGGGGTCGGATGGGTCGACCCGCTGCGCTGCGGCGAACTCGGCCTCCCGGCGCTTGCGCCGCCTCCTGCGCGACCACAGCCACAGCACGAACACCGCGACGGCCATGATCGCCATCACGATGGCGAAGGCGACCCACGAAACCCCTGAGCCCGACCCCGATGCCTCGGTGCCCAGACCGTCTGCGGCGGCGACGGCTGCGCCGGCGAAGTCGTCGTCGCGCAGCGCCGGTTCGATCACGTCGCGTTGCAGGGCCTGGGTCCGCGAATCGGACATGATCGCCAGCGGCACCTGAAACGCGTAGGAGCGATCCACGGTAGCGACCGCGAGCAGGGCGTCGCGGTCGCCGAAGTCGCTGAGCTGCATTGTGCTTCGTGCCCAGCCGACAGCCCCCTGGTCGAACGTGTCGACGTAGACCACCCACAGCCGGATGCGCTCCTCGTCGTACAACTGCGTGACGGCGGCCTCCACCTGCGCACGCTCACTGGCGGACAGCGCGCCCGACTGGTCGGTGACGTAGTCCGGGATGCGGAACGGCGGCTCGGCGGCAACACCCGGGGCGCAGAGCAGTCCGGCGGTGAGGACGGCGAGCAACAGGGCGAACAGGCGGGCGGGACGCATGACCGCCAATCTAGTGCCGCGGGCCACCAGGGCAGCGATTACTCCGCGTTCGGCCTGGCAGACTGTCCGTCGGTGCCTACTGATCTCACCCCGCGTGATCCCTACAGCGAGTTCGACCGCCAGCGTCTGGTGGTCGAACCGCCGAAGGCTGCCGCCCTGCCGGGCACGGGGGCCGAGCATCGGACCGACTTCGCTCGAGACCGCGCGCGGGTCCTGCACTCGGCGGCGTTGCGTCGGCTGGCCGACAAGACCCAGGTCGTCGGCCCACGGCAGAGCGAAACGCCGCGGACCCGGCTGACGCACTCCCTTGAAGTGGCCCAGATCGGCCGGGGCATGGCGGTCGGCCTCGGCGCCGACCCTGACCTGGTCGACCTGGCCGGGCTGGCGCACGACATCGGCCATCCGCCGTACGGGCACAACGGGGAGCGCGCCCTCAACGAGCTCGCCGAGGCCTGCGGCGGGTTCGAGGGCAACGCGCAGAACTTCCGCATCCTGACCCGGCTGGAGCCCAAAGTGCTTGACACACAGGGTGACGAGCCACGCAGTGCAGGACTGAACCTGACCCGCGCCGCTCTGGACGCGGTGACCAAGTATCCGTGGTACCGGTCCGCAGAAGGGGGCAAGTTCGGTTTCTACGCCGACGACGCAGCGGCCGCAGCCTGGGTGCGCGGCGACGCACCCGACCGCAAACCGTGCCTGGAGGCCCAGATCATGGACTGGGCAGACGACGTCGCCTACTCCGTGCACGATGTCGAGGACGGGGTGATCTCGGGTCGTATCGACCTGCGCGTCCTGGCCGACGACGACGCGGTGAGCGCGCTGGGCCGGCTGGGACAGTCGCACGGAATGGGTGGTGGACTGGCGGCGGCCGATCTGATCGAGGCGGCCGAGCGGTTGTCGGTGCTGCCTGCGGTCGCCGCGGTCGGCAAGTACGACGCCACACTGTCGGCCTCGGTGGCGTTGAAGACGATGACCAGTGAGCTGGTGGGCCGATTCGCATCGTCGGCCATCGCCGCGACCCGCAACGCTTCGGGTTCGCAGCGGTTGGTGCGCTACCGGGCCGACCTCGAGGTGCCCACGGTGGTGCGCGCGGAGGTGGCGGTGCTGAAGATCCTCGCGCTGCAGTTCATCATGTCCGATCCCCGGCATCTGGATCTGCAGGCGGAGCAGCGCGACCGGATCGACGCGGCGGTGCAGTTCGTGCTGACGGGGGCGCCGGCGACGCTGGACCCCCTGTTCGTTCCGGACTTCGACGCCGCCGACGACGATGCCGCGCGGTTACGGGTGGTGATCGACCAGGTGGCGTCCATCACCGAGGGGCGTCTGGAGCGGCTCGAACCCGCGTAACGGCTCCCGCCGTGGGCTCTAGACTGGCCGGGTGGCAGGCGACGGTACGCGAGGGCGGGGCAGGATCCCCGATCGCGATATCGCCGCCATCCGTGACCGGGTGAACATCGAGGACCTTGTCGGTGAGTACGTTCAGCTGCGGCGCGCGGGCGCCGATTCGCTCAAGGGGCTGTGCCCCTTTCACGACGAGAAGTCCCCGTCCTTCCACGTCCGGCCCAACCACGGGCACTTCCACTGCTTCGGCTGCGGGGAGGGGGGTGACGCCTATGCCTTCCTGCAGAAGATCGAGCACGTCAGCTTCGTGGAGGCCGTCGAACTGCTGGCCGACCGCGTCGGCTACACCATCACCTACACCGGGGCGTCGGCCACCAACGTGCAACGCGACCGGGGCAGCCGCAGCAGGCTGCTGGCCGCCAATGCCGCCGCCCAGGAGTTCTATGCAGAAGCACTGCAGTCCGACGAAGCCGCCCCGGCCCGCCAGTATCTGATCGAGCGGAACTTCGACGCCGACGCCGCCGCGCGGTTCGGCTGCGGCTTCGCGCCGTCGGGCTGGGAGACGCTGACAAAGCACCTGCTGCGCAAGGGATTCGAGTTCAAGGAATTGGAGGCGGCGGGGTTGTCCAGAGAGGGCCGCCGTGGCCCCATGGACCGCTTCCACCGCCGACTGCTGTGGCCGATCCGGGCCGGCGGCGGTGAGGTCATCGGATTCGGTGCCCGGCGGATCTTCGACGACGACCCGATGGAAGCCAAGTACGTCAACACCCCCGAGACGGTGCTGTACAAGAAGTCCGGGGTGCTGTTCGGGCTCGATCTGGCCCGGCGCGACATCGCCAAGGCGCACCGCGCCGTCGTCGTCGAGGGGTACACCGACGTGATGGCGATGCATCTGGCCGGCGAGGCGACGGCCGTCGCCTCCTGCGGCACAGCCTTCGGCGAGGGTCACCTGGCGTTGCTGCGGCGGCTGATGATGGACGACAACTGGTACCGCGGTGAGCTGATCTTCGTGTTCGACGGCGACGCGGCCGGTCAGGCGGCGGCGCTCAAGGCGTTCGACGGTGACCAGCAGGTGGCCGGAAAGTCTTTCGTGGCAATCGCTTCCGACGGGATGGATCCGTGTGATCTGCGGTTGAAGTCCGGTGACGCGGCCCTGCGGGACCTGGTGGCGCGGCGCATCCCGATGTTCGAGTTCGCCGTGCGAAGCCTGATCCCCAGCGGGGAGGTGCTGGACAACGATCCGCAGGCGCAGGTCGACGCGCTGCGTCAGTGTGTGCCCCTGGTCGCCCGGATCCGGGACTACGCGCTGCGCGACGAGTACGCGCGACGCCTCGCCGGGTGGACGGGCTGGAGCGATGAAGGTCAGGTGCTCAACCGGGTGCGTGAAGAGGCGGGCAAGCGTGGCATGCCCGACCGGACCCGCCGGCGCGGAGCGCGGGCCGAGGTCTCCTCACCCCAGGGCCCCGGTGGTGCGGCGGCGGTCGGTGCGGCCAGGCCTGATCCTGCCGATCCCACGCTGTGGCCGCAGCGCGAAGCACTCAAGTCCGCGCTGCAGTACCCGGCGCTCGCGGGTCCGGTCTTCGACTCACTGGCCGCCGAGAGCTTCACCCACCCCGGCTACGCCGCGGTCCGGATGTCGATCGAAACCGCCGGAGGCACCTCGTCCGGACTGACCGGTGCGCAGTGGATCGAGTCCGTGCGCGACCAGACGGCCTCACCGCTGGCGGCCGGCCTGGTCAACGAACTGAGCGCCGAGGCCATCAACGCCGACGACGAGAGGCTGCCCCGCTACATCGGCGGCGTGCTGGCCCGCCTGCAGGAAGTGTGGATCGGCCGCCAGATCGCCGAGGTGAAGTCGAAACTGCAACGGATGTCGCCGGTCGAGCAGGGTGACGAGTACCACGCGTTGTTCGGGGACCTGGTGGCGATGGAGAGCTACCGACGCAGTCTGCTCGAACAGGCAAGTGGTGACGACCTGACTGCATGAAACAGCCCGCCGGGTTATGGTGGGCACTGCAGTCGGGGCCGTTTGGTGAATAGGTGAGAAGGCGAGTTGGCGATGCGTGTGCACATGATTCGGACCAACAGCACCCGATTGGTTGCCGGGGCGTTTGCGGCAGCAGCTGTGGCCGTTCCTCTCTATGCGTCGCTGACCAGCGTTGATGCCGCTCCGCAGGTGAACGCGCAGCCGGCCTGCCTGGCGTGGTTCGGCAACAAAGAGGACGGCAACTGCATGGGTTACTCCAACGGGTCGCCCGTCCTGGTCGGCACTCCGGAGATCGGCCTGTTCGGCGACGGCATCGGCGTCGGAATCCCGTTCGAAACCGGTCCGCTGCTGCCCGGCACCACCATCACCCGCGACTTCGGCTAGCGGGCCTTCTTCTTCAGCGTTTGATCCGGCTCGAGGACATCGGTGCCGGAGTCGATCGGTGTCAGTTCCACCATGGACGGGTCGGGAGACACCCGGTCGGCGATCTTGCGCCGCCCCGCGTCGATCACGGCTTTTGCGGCCGGACTGCCCGTGACCGCCTTGTACGTCCCCGAGAGCTGCTCGTAGCGCTGTCTACCCGCCTTGGTGCCCAGCACGTAGCCGACGGCCAGAACGGCGACATACCCGATCACAGGGCTCCTCCAGAAATCTCTCGCGGGACAGAGTGCTCAGTGACCATCCTGCCTCACCGCGGGCAGTGCGCGCCCTCCCGGGAGCGTATTGGCACCTCGCCGCAGCCGTAGGCTAAAGTGCTCTCTGGCCCGCAGTGAACCACCGCGGGAGGGCAATCCCCTGTAGCTCAATTGGCAGAGCATTCGGCTGTTAACCGAAGGGTTGCTGGTTCGAGTCCAGCCGGGGGAGCCACGTTCGATCGTCCTCGAGGGCGATCGCTGTGGGTCGTACCGAGGCTCTGGTGAGCTCGGTCACCTTCGCGGGTTTCCCCGTCGGGACCGTCACGGGTTCTGATCGCGAAATCCCTTGTGCGTCAGGGTGTTCCGAAACTGGATCTCAAGATTGTGTCCGCGGGACCGCCTTCGGGCCGGCTGTGGGCCCGATGGGAAGCGGTTGTGGAGCGCAAACACCGCCGCGTAGCCCGCGTTAATCTTCGTTCGGTATCAGCGTTGATTCTTCCGATGTTGTAGCGCAATGGTTTTCGCCATGGACGGAACGAGGAGACACATGTCTATCAAGGTCAAGTTGATTGCCGCGACGATGGGCGCAGCGGCGCTGTTCGGTGCAATGGGCGTCGACGTCGCGCAGGCGGGCACCTACCCGAAAGGCGGCAGCTTCCACGTCGGCGGCGAAGGGGCGACCCTCGAGCCGTCCCCTGATCCGACGACGTTGGCCACCGCGTCGTTCAGCCCGCCCGTCAGGGCTGAAACCGCGTGCGGAGCCATCGCCTGGGCCGGAGGCTGCGGCTAGAGCGGTGCGCAGGGCACGACGCCCGCGAGCACGTCCCGGTTCTGGCGTTCGGTGAACGGAGCGCTGAACAGTCCCTCGTCGAAGTGCCGGGACCGGAACAGATCGACGATGAAGTTCATCCGGTCGCCGATCTGAGACCAGTCCGACGCCCTGCTGCCCGCCAGCGAGTCGGGGGTGCGGTCCCACCCGCCCTCGCCGGACAGAAAGCTGACCAGGTCGGGGTTTTCGAGGTGGGCCAGTGTGGCGGGAAAGTTCGCCCCCTGCCACGGCTCGACATCCTCATCGACGGCGTGCTCATAGGGGCCCAGCGCGAACTCCAGGAGATGCGCGGTCACCAGTCGGCGGATGGGCCCCGGCATCGCGCCGGTGATGTAGGGCTGCAGGCGGATGTGCTCGTGCAGGATGGCGGCGTAGTTCGCCAACAGCATGTGCTCGTGTTTCGCGTCGCGCGCCGGCTCGTACCGGGCACAGTAGTAGTGCGTGAAGGCGCGCTTCAGCAGGTCTTGGCCGCCCTCCCCGGTCGGTCCGGGCCGAAGCGTCGCCAGGAACGTCGACAACCGCTCCTGATCCGGTTCGACCTGGTCGTGGAATGCCGCGATGAACCGAGCCGATGCGCGGCCGATGTCGTCCAGGACGGTGATGTTGCCCTCGAGGATGCGTTGCGCGGCGTCCGACAGCAGACGCCGCGTCAGCACCGAAGCTGCCCATCCGCCGGCAACGGCACCCGCCAGGGTGGGCGTGATGCGCTCCGGTCGCGGCCTCGCCAATTGCGAGGTCAGCGCTCCGATTCCGGCGCCCAGCGTGGCGACGGCGGGCATGAGATATGGAATGTCTTCCCGACGAATGGTTTTGCCGGCCTTCTTGGACCCCCATACCGCCCACGTGTGGAAGTTCGCCCCGGAATCCGCGCCGGTGATCGCGCGCAGGGCCGTGCTCAGTTCGTGGTGGGTCACAGTGATCCGGAGATTGCACAGGATCGGCTGCGGGATGGCGACGGCCGTGTCGATCCGCGACTCCCACCAGGTGGTGTCACGCCAATGCAGTTGCTCGTGCACGCAACCCACCCGCCGTTCGGCTCGTCTCTTGCCGAGAAAGTACTGCACCCGACTGCCTCTCGGTGCGGAAACGTAGTCTTGGCGGATGCGAATCCTGCGCTCCCTGGTGGCGCTCGTGGCATCGGCGGCACTCGCAGCGGGTTGCGGTTGGAGCCCGTCGGCGCCGGCCCCGACCAGCACCGCCGACTGCGGTCCGGGACCCACCGCGGACGCGGTCACCGCGGAGTTCGCGCTGCTGCCACCCGGCGCGTGGCGGGACACCGCGCGGGGCAACACTCCGGACTGCCGGCTGTACTGGGTCGTGGTGACCTCCGGAGAAGCGCTCGACAGCCCGCAACAGGTGTTGTTCTTCGACACGGACGGACCCATCGGTTCGCCGACGCCGGAGCCCCGCCCCTACATCACCGTCATCCCGCAGGGTGACACCACCGCGGCCGTGCAGTACCAGTGGCGTCAGGGTCAGGAAGAGCCGTGCTGCCCGACCGGCATCGGATCGGCGCGGGTCACGGTCGAGGACGGCAGACTCACCGTCCTCGATCCGATCCCGGGACCGCCCTGATCAGATGACGCCCGCGCTCGTGGCGTCCTGCTCCTTGTGCTCGTCGGCATCGGGGATGTGCTCCGGGTGCAGCATCTCGGCATAACGCAGGTTCTCGGGGATTCCGAAACCGTCCACGAGGAGTTCGGCGTGCGGCCGCAACCTTCGGCAGCGGTCGTTGATACCGCGGGTGACGGCCTTGGCGCGCTCGGTCGACAGGAACCGGTGCTCGACGAACCAGGCCTTGTCGTCCTCGATCACCGACAGGGCATACAGGTCGCACACCAGCCCGAGGATCTCGCGGGCGTCGTCGTCCTCACAGGTGTCGATGCCGGCGACGAAGGCCTCGAGGATGATCCGGTCGATGTGTGCGGTGGCGGCGTGCAGCACGTGGTCCTGGACGGAGTTGAACGCGTCGAACGCGCTCACCTCCTTCGACTTGCCCTGTAGGCGCCGGGCCACCGAAGCCAGCATGTACTCCTCGCGGTCCTCGAACATCTTGACCTGGGTGCCGCGGTTGAAGAGGCTGCCCTCTTCCTCGTTGTCCTGTCTGGTGTCCAGGATCGTCTGCATGATCGTCTGCGCCGCAGTGCGTTTCATCACCCGCTCGCCGGCGAAGTTGGCGGCGAAGCGAACCCACTCGACCGGGCTCATGCCCTTGATGTCGTCGGCGTAGGCGGTCAGCAGTTCTTTGGCGACCAACTGCGTGAGCACATGGTTGTCGCCCTCGAAGGTGGTGAACACGTCGGTGTCGGCCTTCAACGCGATCAACCGGTTCTCGGCGAGGTAACCCGCGCCGCCGCACGCTTCGCGGGCCTCCTGGATCGCCGCAGTCGCATGCCAGGTGTTGGCCGCCTTCAATCCGGCCGCGCGGGACTCCAGTTCGCGCTGCTCCTCGGCGTCGGGGTTGTCCGAGGTCTGGAGTTCATGGCACTTGGCGACCAACTCGTTCTGGGCGAACTGCAACGCGTAGGACTTCGCGATCAGCGGGAACAGGCGACGCTGGTGCACCAGGTAGTCCATGATCAGGATCTCCTGCTCGGCCCCGGGTGCCTCGAACTGCCTGCGCTCCAGCGCATATCGTGTCGCGATGTCGAGGCCCACCCGCGCTGCGGCGGCTGCGCTGCCGCCGACGGTGACGCGGCCGCGGATGAGGGTGCCCAGCATGGTGAAGAACCGTCGGCCGACGTTCTCGATCGGTGACGAATAGGTGCCGTCTTCGGCCACGTCGGCGTATTTGTTGAGCAGGTTCTCGCGCGGGATGCGGACCTGGTCGAACTGGATGCGGCCGTTGTCGACCCCGGGCAACCCGCCCTTGTAGTGACAGTCCGACGTGGTGACCCCGGGCAGATCGTTACCCTCGTCGTCCCTGATCGGCACGACGAAGCAGTGCACACCGTGCCCCTCGCCGTCGGTGATCAGCTGGGCGAAGACGGCTGCGACCCTGGCGGTTTGGGCGGCGCCGCCGATGTAGTCCTTGCGCGACGATGGCGTGGGGGAGTCGATCACGAACTCTTTGGTGGCCGGATCGTAGGTGGCGGTGGTCTCGAGTGCCTGCACGTCGCTGCCGTGTCCGGTCTCGGTCATCGCGAAGCAGCCCAGCAGGTCGAGGTTGATGATCCGCTGCACGTAGGCCTGGTGGTGGCGTTCGGTGCCCAGGTTCTCGATCGCGCCACCGAACAGGCCCCACTGCACACCGGCCTTCACCATCAGCGACAGGTCGCTCATCGCGAGCATCTCGATCTGGGTGACCGCGGCGCCGACGTCACCGTTGCCGCCGTGGTCCTTCTTGAAGCCGTCCTCTGCCGCTCCTCTGGCGGCCATGATCTTCATCTGCTCCGCGACTTTGGTCCGGGCGATCACGGTGTTCGGCGTGTAGTGCGGCCTGAAGACATCGCTCGAGAGTTCCTGGCGAACGGCATTCTTGACATCACGCCAGCGTCCGTCGAGGGCGTTGCGTAGGTGATCCGCTGTGGTGGTCATATGTCGACGGTAGCCGTCTGGATGCGGTCGCAAACTGTGATGTGGCAAACCCAGGCGATCCTGACTTCCCCGGCGGGATCGGACAGGAGTTCAATCATCCCCATGACCGATCCGGCCCGCGTGCCGTTGTCGCCAACGGGCGCTCCACACCTCGCTGATCATCGACACGCCAACGTCACCGGAGGCTGGCTGCGGGCCGCGACGTTCGGCGCCATGGACGGCTTGGTGAGCAACACCGCGCTGATCGCCGGTGTGGCTGCGAGCGCGAGCGCACAGACCGTCGTGATCAGCGGCGTGGCCGGACTGCTGGCGGGCGCGTTCTCGATGGCGCTGGGGGAGTACACGTCGGTCACCACAGCCAACGAGCAGATCGACTCCGAGGTGCGGGTGGAGCGGAAGGCTTTCGAGCGGGACCCCGACGGCGAGCAGGTCGAGTTGGTCGCGATGCTCGCCGAGATGGGGATGACGCCGGAGACAGCCGCCAAGGCGGCCGATGAGATCCATCGCGACGAGAACCGGGCGCTGAACTTCCACCTGTCCCAGGAACTCGGGGTGGACCCCCAGGAGAAGCCCTCCCCGTGGGTGGCGGCGGGTTCGTCGTTCGTCCTGTTCGCCATCGGCGCGATCATTCCGCTGATCCCGTACCTGCTGGGATACGAATCGCTGTGGCTGGGTCTGGCGTTCGGCGGTGTCGGGCTGTTCCTCGTCGGCGGTGCCGCCGCCAGGATCACCCGCAGGTCACTGGTATGGGGATCGTTGCGGCAGCTGCTTTTCGGAGCCGTGGCGATTGCGATCACCTACCTGGTCGGATACCTCATCGGCGTCTCGGTGACCTGACGTCAGCTGTCGTTGCCGACCGTCACTGCCCTGGCCTGATCGGTGAGTTCGTCGAGTTCTGGTTCCTCGGCGTCGATGTCGGGCAGATGCGGGCGAGTCGCGGCCAGCACGATGGCAGCCAGCAGGACCGCGCCGGCGCCGACCCAGAACGGCACGTGTGCGTTGATCTGCTCGCCGAGCACCCCGGCGAGCCACGGGGCCACGGCGGCGCCGCCGAACCGCACGAAGCTGTATGCCGCTGAGGCCACCCCGCGTTCGACCGGGGACGCTTTCATCACGGTCTCGGTGATCAGCGTGTTGTTGACACCGATGAAGAGACCGGCGACCACCACGCAACCGGCGAGCACCGCCTTGTGGTCGGTCCACACCGCCATCACTGCCAGCGTGGCCGTCATCAGCAGCAGGTTGACCACCAGAGTGCGGATGGTGCCGAAGCGGCGCTGCAGCCGAGGGGCGACGAACACCGATGTGAACGCCAGCGCGAGTCCCCAGCCGAAGAAGACCAGGCCGATCCCGTAGGCGCTCATGTCGAGCGGAAACGGGGTGAACGCCAACAGGGTGAAGAAGCCGAAGTTGTAGAGCAGAGCGGTGATCGCGACACCGAACAGACCTCGGTGGGCCAGTGCGCGGAACGGGTCGGCCAGCGAGGTCGCCTTGGCGGCTCGGGGGGTGGCGGGCAGCAGCAACGCGGTGACGACGACCGCGACCGCCATGAGCGCCGAGACCCCGAAGAACGGTCCGCGCCAGGAGATCGAACCGAGCAGTCCGCCGACGAGGGGTCCCACCGCGATGCCCAGACCGAGAGCTGCTTCGTACAGGATGATCGCCTGCCCCACCGAACCACGTGCCGAGTTGACGATGGTGGCCAGCGCGGTCGCGATGAACAGAGCGTTGCCCAGGCCCCACAGGGCGCGCCAGCCGACGATCTGGGCGATGGTGTCGCTCATTCCGGCCAGGCCGGCACCGGCGATGATGATCACCAGGCCGAGTAGCAGCGTGCGTTTCGGGCCGATCCGGCTGGACACCACTCCGGTGATGAGCATCGCCACGCCCATGACCGCCATGTAGCTGGTGAACAGCAGCGAAACCTGCGACGGCGACGCGTTCAGGTTGTCGGCGATCGGTTTGAGTATCGGGTCGACGAGGCCGATTCCCATGAATGCGACGACCGAGGCGAATGCAACGGCCCAGACGGCCTTGGGTTGGCGCCACATCTGCGTGTGGTCAGACATCTGCGTGCGCTCCTTTCAGCTCAGCGGGGGGTCTTGGTCGGCGCCGAGGCGTCCTCGATCAACCGGCGAAGCACGACGACGGCCTCGGTGAGGCACTGGCGGTCCGCGTCGCTGAGCCGCTCGAGGTACGGATCGACGGCGGCCCCGCGATCGATCCGGGCCTGCCGCAGCGCCGCGACACCGTCGGCGGTGATGCGGATCAGCACGGCGCGCGCATCCTGTGGGTCAGGGGTGCGGGTGACCATGCCGGCATCCTCGAGGCGACGGACCTGGGTGGTCATCGTCGGCTGGGAACACAAGTCGAGGGCGGCAAGGTCCGAGATCCGCGCTTCGCCCCGGTCCTCGATCGTGGACAGCAGGCGGGCCTGGGCGAAGGGGACGGGCATCCGGACTCGTTGATTGGCCAGCCGGTTGATCCGGGCTACGACTGCGAGCAGGTCGGCGCCGAGCGTGGAAGACATGACGCCCATATTTACATAGGCTCACTATGCATATCAACTGGAGTCGCAGCCCGGACGGTACCCGGCGGGCGGGTCGGTGCCCGCGCGACTGGCAGAATCGAGAAATGACCTCGGCCGGCCCGGAGAGCACCCCTCGTCGGACGGGTCCGCTCCAACCGGTCGAACTCGCCCAGGCGGCCGTGATGGCGGCGTTGTGTGCGGCCACCGCCATCATCGCGGTGGTGGTTCCGTTCGCTGCGGGGCTGTCCCTGCTGGGCACCGTACCGATGGGTCTGCTCGCCTACCGGTACCGCCTGCGGGTGCTGATCGCCGCGACGATCGCGGGCGGTCTGGTCGCCTTCCTCATCGCCGGCATGGGCGGGTTCACGACCGTTCTCAACTGCGCTTACATCGGAGGCCTGACCGGCATCGTCAAGCGCCGCGGCCGCGGCACCCCGACCGTCGTCGTCTCGGCCCTGGTGGCGGGCGCGCTGTCCGGGGTGGCCATCGTGGTGGCGCTGACCGTGCTGAGCCGATTGCGCAATCTGATCTTCGAATCCGTGACCGCCAACATCACCGGACTGGCCGCGGTCCTGGCCCGCGTGCCGGGTATGGAGGGCATCGCGGAGCGACTCAAGCAGGACTTCGCGACGGCGCTCGATTACTGGCCCCTGCTGTTCTTCGCCGCCGGGGTGATGAGCATCACGTTCGTCAGTCTGGTGGGGTGGTGGGCACTGTCGCGGGTGCTGACGCGTCTCATGGGAGTTCCCGACGTACACAAGCTGGAGTCGTCGAACGACGTGGGCCCGATCGCACCGGTTCCGCTTCAACTCAGTGATGTGCGGTTCCGCTACCCGAGGTCCGATCGTGACGCACTGGGCCCCGTCTCGCTGTCGGTGGACCCCGGTGAACACGTTGCGGTGACCGGCGCCAACGGCTCCGGCAAGACGACCCTGATGCTGGTGCTCTCGGGTCGTGAAGCGACCGCCGGAACCGTGGAACGTCCCGGAGCGGTCGGTTTGGGCAAGCTCGGCGGCACCGCGGTCGTCATGCAGCACCCCGAAAGTCAGGTGCTGGGCACCCGGGTCGCCGACGACGTCGTCTGGGGCCTGCCGCCCGGCACGGCGACCGATGTCGCCCAACTGCTCTCCGAAGTGGGACTCGACGGTCTGGCGGAGCGCGACACCGGCGGACTCTCCGGTGGCGAGCTGCAGCGGCTGGCGGTGGCCGCGGCGCTGGCCCGCGAGCCGTCGCTGCTGATCGCCGATGAGGTCACCAGCATGGTCGACCAGGAAGGCCGTGAGGGCCTGATGTCGATGCTGTCGGGGTTGACCAAGCGGCACCGCACATCGCTGGTACACATCACCCACTACAACGACGAAGCCGACGCGGCCGACCGCACCGTCAACCTGACGGGCAACGGATGGCCAGACGGCGACAACACCGACATGGTCGAAACGGCCGAGGCGCCGACCGCCAACACCGCGGTCGGCGCACCGCGTGGCGCCCCCGTCCTCGAACTGAACGGTGTCAGCCACGAGTACGGCAGCGGAACCCCCTGGGCCAAGAGCGCACTGAGCGACATCGACTTCGCGGTACACGCCGGCGACGGCGTGCTGATCCACGGACTGAACGGATCCGGCAAGTCCACGCTCGCCTGGATCATGGCCGGGCTGACCGTCCCCACTGCGGGCACCTGTCTGCTCGACGGCAAACCGGTGTCGGATCAGGTTGGCGCCGTGGCGATCTCATTCCAGGCGGCGCGACTGCAGTTGATGCGCAGCCACGTCGCGCTGGAGATCGCCTCGTCGGCGGGGTTCTCGATCTACGACCAGGCGAAGGTGACCGAGGCGCTGCACACCGTGGGGCTCGACCCGACGATGGCGTCCCGGCGAGTCGACGAACTCAGCGGCGGACAGATGCGGCGCGTGGTGCTGGCCGGGCTCCTGGCCCGTTCACCGCGTGCACTCATCCTCGACGAACCGTTGGCCGGCCTCGATGCGGCTTCCCAGCGGGGCCTGCTGCGACTGCTGATCGACCTACGCCGCCGCAACGGGCTGACCGTGGTGGTGATCTCCCATGACTTCATGGGTCTGGAGGAGTTGTGCCCGCGAACGCTGCACCTGCGCGACGGCGTGCTGGCCTCGGCGCCGACGGCGGCCGGAGAGATGTCATGACGGATGCAGCGGCACCACGTAAGCAGCGTCGGCAGGTCGTGCTGCTGCGACCGGTGCCCGGCAAGACCGTCATCCACGATCTGTGGGCCGGCTCGAAGCTGCTCATCGTCGCGGGAATCGGTGTGCTGCTGACGTTCTACCCCGGTTGGGTGCCGATCGGTGCGGTCGCTGTGCTGATCCTCGTGGCGGCCAGGCTCGCCCACATTCCGCGCGGTGTCCTACCGACGGTGCCCCGCTTCCTGTGGGTGTTGCTCGCGCTCGGCGCGCTCACCGCGACGTTCGCCGGGGGCAGCCCGATCATTCCTCTCGGTTCGATCGACCTGGGCCTGGGTGGACTCCTCAACTTCCTGCGCATCACCGCGCTGTCGATCGTGCTGCTCGGGCTCGGCGCGATGGTGTCGTGGACCACCAACGTCGCCGAGGTGGCGCCCGCTGTCGCCACTCTGGGCCGTCCGCTGCGCCCGTTGCGGGTGCCGGTCGCCGAATGGGCCGTGACGCTGTCGTTGGCGCTGAGGGCATTTCCGATGCTGTTCGACGAATTCCGGGTGCTCTACGCGGCGAGACAGCTGCGGCCCAAGGACGTCGACACGACCAGGGGCGGCAGGTGGCGCCACTGGGCGTCCGAGTTGATCGACCTGCTGGCCGCGGCGATCACCGTCGCACTGCGCCGCGCCGACGAGATGGGCGACGCGATCACCGCGCGAGGCGGCGCCGGGCAGATCTCGGCGGCCCCCACGCGGCCCAAACGGCGGGACTGGGTGGCATTCGCTGTGGTCGTCGTCGTGTGCGGGGCAGCGCTGGCGCTGGAGCTGACGGTGCTCGGTACCAGCGGGACCCGCCGCTGACCCCTGAGGCAGCCGCTACGGTGGTCCGGGTGACAGGGTCCCGACAGATCGATGCCGACTTCCTTGCGCTGCCACGCCACGAGTTGGCCGATGCGGGGTTGACCACGGCGGTGCAGACCGGCGCGAGCTACGCCGACCTACGCATCCACGCCATCACGACCGAGACCGTGCAGCTGCGCGACGGCGCGCTGGAGACCGCGGTCGTCGACCACGAGATCGGGATGGCGGTGCGGGTCATCGTCGACGGCACCTGGGGCTTCGCCTCGCACGCCGAACTCGACACCGCGGCAGCGGCGGACACGGCGCGACGAGCGGTGAAGGTGGCGAAGACGTTGGCCGCCCTGAACGCCGAACGCATCGAACTCGCCGCCGAACCGGTGTACCGCGACGTGACCTGGGTATCGGACTACCGCATCGACCCGTTCGACGTCGCCGCCGAAGACAAGGTCGCAGTGCTGGAGGACTACTCGGGTCGCCTGCTGGCCTCCGACGGAATCGATCACGTGTCGGCGTGGCTGCACACCGCCAAGGAGCAGACGTTCTATGCCGACACCTTCGGTTCGTCGATCACCCAGCAGCGGGTACGGGTGCTACCGAAGCTCGAGGCCGTCACCGTCGACCCGGCTGCCGGGATGTTCGACACCATGAGCACGTTGGCTCCGCCGACTGCGCGGGGCTGGGAAGCGGTTGCGGGCGACGAGGTGTGGGACTGGACCGGCGAGCTGGCGCAGCTGCCGGCGCTGCTGGCGGAGAAGGCCAAGGCGCCCAGTGTGGAGGCCGGCCCGACCGATCTGGTGATCGACCCCACCAACCTGTGGCTGACGATCCACGAGTCGATCGGTCATGCCACCGAGTACGACCGGGCCATCGGGTACGAAGCGGCCTATGCCGGAACGTCGTTCGCGACTCCGGACAAGCTGGGCTCGATGAAATACGGGTCGCCGGTGATGATGGTGACCGCCGACCGGACCGTCGAGCATGGGCTGGCCACTGTGGGTTTCGACGACGAGGGGGTGCGTTCGCAGCGCTGGGATCTGGTCCGCGACGGCACGTTCGTCGGGTATCAGCTCGACCGGGTGTTCGCGCCACGATTGGGGGTGTCGCGCTCCAACGGCTGCTCCTACGCCGACTCCGCCCATCACGTACCCATCCAGCGGATGCCCAACGTGTCGCTGCAACCGGGTCCCGACGACGTGAGCACTGCGGACCTGATCGCGCGGGTCACCGACGGGCTCTACATCGTCGGAGACAAGAGCTGGTCGATCGACATGCAGCGCTACAACTTCCAGTTCACCGGCCAGCGGTTCTTCCGGATTCGCGACGGCAAGCTCGACGGTCAGGTGCGCGACGTCGCTTACCAGGCGACCACCACGGACTTCTGGGGAGCGATGGAAGCAGTCGGGGGACAGTCGACCTGGCGGCTGGGAGGCGCATTCAACTGCGGCAAGGCCCAGCCCGGTCAGGTCGCCGCAGTGAGTCACGGCTGCCCGTCGGCGCTGTTCCGCGGCATCAGCGTGCTCAACACACGCGAAGAGGGCGGGCGGTAGCGATGATCAACGCACAGCAGGTTGTCGACGTCGCGCTGGCCGAAGCCCACCGACTGGGCCGCGCCGACGAGACCATCGTGCTGGTCACCGACCGCGTCGACGCGTCGTTGCGCTGGGCCAACAACACCATGACCACCAACGGTGAGTCGACAAGTCGCACCACCACGATCATTTCCATTGTGCGCCAAGGTGACAACGCGCACGTCGGGTCGGTTCGTTCGAGTTCGGTCAACCCGACCGTCATCACCGATCTGGTGGAGGCCTCCCAGTCGGCCGCGGCGTCCGCGCCGCAGGCCAGGGACACCGCGCCGCCCCTTCCCGGTGGTGACGCCCCGCACGACTGGGGCCCGCCGGTCCCCGGCACCGGCGCCGAGGTCTTCCTCGATGTGGCCGGGAGTCTGGCACGGGGATTCCGAGGCGACGACACCCTGTTCGGCTACGCGCGCCACGTCGTCGAGACGACGTTCGTCGCGACCTCCGGTGGTCTGCGCAGGCGATTCACCCAGCCCACCGGATCAGTCGAAATCAACGCCAAGCGGGCCGGCGCCAGCGCGTGGGCGGGCATCAGCACACCTGATTTCACCGATGTACCAACAGATTCGATGCTCGAGGAGCTCGCGACCCGCCTGTCCTGGTCGCGACGGATCATCGAGCTGCCGGCGGGACGCTACGAGACGATCATGCCGCCGTCCACGGTGGCGGACATGATGATCTACCTGGCGTGGACGATGGGTGGGCGAGGCGCTCAGGAGGGACGCACAGCGCTGGCGGCACCCGGTGGTGGGACGCGGGTGGGAGAGCGACTGACCTCGCTGCCACTGACTCTGTACTCCGATCCGGGGGCCGCCGGGCTGGAATGCGCTCCGTTTGTCGCGACGTCGACGTCCTCGGAGCGGGCCTCGGTGTTCGACAACGGGATGACGATCGATCGGGTGGATTGGATCCGCGACGGCGTCGTCAACGCATTGGCCTATCCGAGGTCGGCGGCCGCGGAGTTCGACGCGCCGGTGGCCGTCGGTGCCGACAACATGCTGATGACCGGTGGTTCGGAGAGCCTGCAGGAGATGATCGCCGCCACCGAGCGCGGACTGTTGCTGACCACGATGTGGTACATCCGCGAGGTCGACCCGTCGGTGCTGCTGCTGACCGGCCTTACGCGGGACGGGGTGTACCTGATCGAAGACGGCGACGTCACCGCCGCGGTGAACAACTTCCGCTTCAACGAGAGCCCGCTGGACCTGATGCGTCGCGCGACCCAGGCCGGCGTCAGCGAGGTCACCCTGCCGCGGGAGTGGGGCGACTGGGCGACACGCGCACAGATGCCGTCGTTGCGAATCCCCGACTTTCACATGTCGTCGGTCAGTCAGGCGCAATAATCCGGTGGTGACCGACATGACGATGCCCGAGAGGCTGGCCGGACTCGTTGCGCTGTCGTCGGGGGACAGCGGCGCCGACGCCGTGATCCGGTTGATGTGCGGGCGGGCGCTGTCGTTGATGCCGCTGCCGGCCTCGGCTGAGCTTCCCGATAGTGGCTCCGAGGAACAGTCCGTTCTGGCGGCGTTCACCGAGCAATTCGCGGTCGACGTGGCCGGCATCGGCGACAACCAGCGGGCACGGTTCCTGGAGACCGCCGGCGCCAACGCTTTCCGAACAGTGGTCACGATCTTCATCGCCGACTTCGTGCCGCGTGTCTGGGCCGGCTGTGAGGCGCTTGATCTCGGTCACCCGGGCCGGATGACCGAGGTGCAGTGGGATCACGACACTGATCCGGTGGATGTCCTGCTGAACGGTTTTGTGCCCGCGGTGGCACGGATGCGCGACCTCGACCCGGTGACGACGGAGGTCGTGCGGCTCCGCGGGGCCGAGGCGCACAACTGCCGGCTGTGTAAGTCTCTGCGCGAAACCCATGCGCTCGACGCGGGCGGGTCAGAGGACATCTATCGCCAGATCGAGGATTACGAGAACGCCGACGGGCTGACCGACGCCCACAAGGCGGCGTTGCGTTATGTCGATGCGCTGATCTGGTCACCGTCGCAGATCAGCCCGGAGGTCGCCGCGGGCGTGCGGAAACACTTCTCGCAGAAGCAGTCTTTCGAGCTCACTCTCGATGTGATGCGTAATGCGGCGAACAAGATCGCGGTGTCGCTGGCCGCGGATACGCCACGGGTCACCGAGGGAACCGAGACCTACGAGATCGACGAGGCGGGGCAGACGATATTCGCCTAGGTTGTCGTGTGCGACCATGGGTGCCGCGCACGTCGCGACGGGGGCGGTAGCTCAGTTGGTCAGAGCCGGGGACTCATAATCCCTTGGTCGCGGGTTCGAGCCCCGCCCGCCCCACAAACGAAAGCCCAGCTAGATTGGCGTTTCCTCCGGTTGTGTTGCCTCGCCCTCGCGCAAAAAGGACTCAAAATTACGCAAGCCTTACGCAATAACGTGGGCGCAGATGGATTGGCATCCAGCTAACAAACTTCGCACCCCCGCCCCGGCGGGTGCCGGGAGGACGTGCAGACGGGCCGCTCAGATCGCCGTAGAGCCATGTACGCGGCTGGCCGGGGTAGCTGCAGCGGGCTGGTTGCCAAATCGCTCTCTGGAGAACGATTTGGCGCAGGTCGACCATTTCACGAAATAGGAAACAAATGTGATGGTTGACCATATTTGTGCATCCAACTAGATTCGATAGCGAAGGTTCCGCAATGCGAGTCGGTTTCTCGCTAGCCTGGCTGAAATTCACCATCGTCAGTCGCCTTAGCGAATTCTTCAAAGGGTGCTAGTCCGAGAGCGCCAGGTGAGTAAAGGGCAGTCCTGTTATTCATTTGTGCGACGAAAGGCCATCAGTGAACCGAAAACTCGTTTCTACTACGAAAGCTGCTCATCAATTGAACGTCTCGCCAAATACTGTTCGAACGTTCATCGCTGAGGGAAAAATTAAGGGGTATCAAGTCGGTCGACTCATCAAGGTCGACCAGGCGGAAGTTGACAACTTTGCGACACCAATTGAGTATCAAGGAATACGCGCATGAATAGCAACGATGGTTGTAGCCGCACGCCCGAAGAGCACATGGCAGAGGTGGCAGATGCAACGCTAGATCGGCTAGGGCTTCTGGCTAATGAAGTACGATATTTGAGTGACCAACTTACAATGCTAGGCAGCTATGTGCTGCAGGACCGTGTGGCAGACAGTGAAGTCGGCCATAATTTGATGCTCTTGGCAAGTGCCGCCAGGATGCTTTGTGCGGAATCCTTAAGTTGCGATGTGCGAGAGATTCGCGATTTATTACCGGGATCGACGGTAGTGCCCGATTACATAGGGCTGGATAACGCAGCGAGATATCTCGGGATGTGTAGTACGCAATTTGAAGCGCACGCACGTTCGAAGGGGTATGAACCCGAAGAACACAGCGACGGGCAGAAATACTACGATATCGCAGACATCGGCTATATGAAGGCAGCGATAGATTTCGCCGAACGAAACTGACAACTATCAGCCAGAATGGTTACCCTCTTTGGGTTCGCAGTTCAATTCTGCGACTGGCACTCTTGCGTGCTTGAATAACCCCACCGCCCGGGCGATGCTGAGTCGAACAGCACTGCCGAATAATCAGGTAGAATTGAGTGCGAGCGGCGAAAGGGTGTCTGAAATGACTTCGTGGGATGAAATACCCGAGACCACGGAAGCGAAAGCAAGGGAACGCTTCAATTTCTCGTTGAAAAACGCTGTGGAACTTGGCGAATGGCCCAGACTTTCATTGATGCTGGCACCACAAGTATTTCAGGCGGTTAGCAAAGTTGCGGAATCTTATCCTGATGTTGATGCCGAATTAGTAAAGAAAGCTACGACAACCTTTGAGACGCAGCAAGATCGGGACCGCCAACTTTACGGTTGACAGGTATGCGTTAGTGACCGCCACAAATCTGGATTCTTGGCGGTTGCG
This sequence comes from Mycobacterium sp. DL, assembly GCF_039729195.1. Lineage (NCBI taxonomy): Bacteria > Bacillati > Actinomycetota > Actinomycetes > Mycobacteriales > Mycobacteriaceae > Mycobacterium > Mycobacterium sp. DL. The sequence continues at coordinate 3,655,913 of NZ_CP155796.1, read as the reverse complement.
GCGGTGAGACACCCTGATACATGCCGCCTTCGCTCGGTGGTGCGTTTTCTAGCCCTGGGGGTACTAGGCCGTTTCCCCAACTCAACTCGGTTGCGTCATTTTCTTCTGCTGCCAGCCGTTGTGCAGAACCGATGGGCGGTTCATAGCTCAGCCCAACACCGCCGTCGCCGGTTCGACTTCGCCGCTTCATGACGAGTAGATATCGGGAGTGTCGAACGATCCCGACGCCTTAATCTGCATCACTGCCGCCTGGCCTCTTCGCCGCACACCGACACCGAACGCCCTGGTGTAGAACGCTGAGGTAATCGGGTACGCAGGAACCGGGCCAGGGATCACGCGGAATCCTTGGTAGTTGGGGTTGATGTGCTGACGAACGCCGATGCAGTTGCCGGGGCTGTTGTTTCCATACGTGGCTACACACGCCATATAGCCTTCGGGCACATCATCGAGGGCGATTACCCACGCGGCTCCGAAAGAACCGGCAACGCGCAGTCCTTCGAACTTGGCCGGTGCGCGTTCGCCGACGATCTCGTTTGGTGTGTAGAAGGCCGGTGCGCCCTGACTCGGCACGAAATCGTGGTTCGCAAAAATGCCGGTGGCGTTTTCGATTCCCGCCCTGAAAGATGCGATGCGGTCCAGCTGTTCGGGGTTGACCAGCAGAATAAGTTGGCTGCCGGGTTCAGAGCCGAAACCGTGTTCGCTTACCGTTTTGATGAGTTGTTCAATATCTCCCGAATCGACCTCGGCGGCTCCGCTGACCAGATAGTGAGAGTGATTGGCCGCGAACGACTTTCCGAGATATGACGGCGGTCGGTGTCCATCGTTTCCTGTATAGAGGCCGTAGACAGGAGTTGCGTTTTCGTTGGCATCTTGGGCGGGATCAAACAATCGTTGCAGGATCGTTCCGTTAACGAGTCTATTATCGGATTCAAGGGCATAGTCCATCGTCGCGCGAACCTGTTGGGCGGTCATTTCGCGGATCGCCCGCCAAGACCAGCGTGAAGCGCGGTCGTAATCATCGAAGGTGTAGCCAAGTAGCAGGTACTCACTTGGGGGCCGCAATGATTCAGGCTCTCCCAGTTCCGTTGCCTTTTCGAAACGCTCAATCGTCGTGCTTTGCGGGATCGCGTCGGCTGAGTTGGTGTGCCAGAAGCTCAGCAGAGAAGACAGTGCGGAACGATGCGCGTTCCACGTTTGGACAACTTGGCGAACCTCACCCCAGATCCGATTGAGATCCACCCCGTCAACAGTGTGGGTAACTCTTGGTAAAGCGTCGGATTCAAGCTGAATACCACCGTCCGCACCAAACGGTAGAACAGGCCAGGCTCTAGAAAACGATGACATCGGTTGCCTTTCGCGAAGTTTCAAGGAAACCGTCTGTCCGCAAACGAACCGGCAGGAAAAGGCTAGTCAAACCCACCAATTCGTCTGCGCGACGGCGGTTCTCTCCGCGCTGGGCGGCTCTGACCTCGGAGGGCGTCTTACGCAAGCTCAGAGCGCTTCTCAGCGGCTCCTATTGCTGCTCCTATGTCCATTGTGCTCTCGCCGACCGCGTGTGGTCAAGTGGTGAAGTCGTCTGATGCCGTTGTGCGCCAACATAGTTCGAGGTACGCTGGCCTGATCAGGCCGGTTTAGGCCGAATCCCAAGCAATAAGAAGGGTTATTCAGTGATGCCAGAAGCAATCGCCGAAATCGATTCGCAGGCAGACATTTTGCTGCGAAAGAAGCAAGCCGCCGAGTACTGCCAGAAGCGGTTCCCTCACATTACCGTTGACACGATCACTCACCACGTCTACAAAAAGAAAACGTTGCGCCGTCCCATCGTTCGGGATCATAAGGCGTATTGGCCAATCTCTGTGCTGGATGCATGGCTCAATGAGAACTTCTGAAGGGCAAACGATGGAACACGATCCGTTCAAGCACCACAGCCCCTATCACGATATTCACCAACGTATCAATCAGGTCAATTCGGCAATCGGTGCGCCCGCAGTGCTGGACTGGACCGAAATCGATGCCATGTCAGAAGCTATGTCCAACAATCTGTTTGCACGAATTGGACCGCTAGATTCGCACCCCGACGCACAGAATCTCGCGCGCGATCTGATCGATAGTTACCGCACGTCGGTACGGCTGCCGCAGGTTGCCGGTGAAACGATCATCGCTGAGCATCTGGGGCCGCAGTACGGGCCGCGAACGATGACACGGCTGTATGCGTTGATGGCTATCGATCACCGGGGTTTGGTCCCGCTGTCCGAAGAGTTCACCTGGCAAGACGTGGCCAAAAAGTACATGACCAATCACCGGGTCTGTGATGTCGCACTGTGGTTTGGATGCGACAAGTACGCAGCCACTATCGATCTGCCGGTGAAACTTGGTGAATTCGTGTGCCTGTTCAAGTGCTGCGCGAAGTGCCGCGAGTGGTTCGATGAGCCGAAAGAACTCCGCGACGATTACCGCAGGCACTCCGGCTGGTCAGATGAGTTCGACCGGCGCTAAGGACGAACAAGCCCCCAAAGGCGGCAGATTCCTTTGGGGGCTTGAACGCTGGGGGATGAAATGAAAGTGATCGAATAATGAAGGGAGGCAGCGTGAATGCATCCGAACGGACCGATCAGTGACCAGTGTAGGAGCAGAGCAGACGGGTCCGCAAGGCATTACCGGGCAGGAGTTCGTGACGCGGGCTCTGGCGCACATCGAACGCGGATATGGAGTCTTACCGGCTGGCAGGCGCGATGAGCGGGGCCGCTTCAAATCGCCGTGGTTGAGTGAGCTACACGGCTACAACCACAGAACGGCATCGCGCGAAGAAATCAGCGCGTGGCCAGCCTCGGTAGAACAACGTATCGGTAACGGCACGGCGGGCATACTTTCCCTTGGTTTGGTACTGCCTGCCGATGTTGTGGGAATCGATGTTGACGCCTACGACGGCAAGCGTGGTCTAGAGACACTGCAACGGTGGGCAGACGATTGGGGGCCACTACCGCCGACGTACATAGTCACGGCGCGTTTCGATGGCTCAGGTATCCGGCTGTTCCGAAAGCCTGTTGATTGGGAACCGAACGAGCAACGCGGTTCCGGCATCGACTTCATTGACCACAATCACCGTTATGTGATCGCAGCGGGTTCCTGGCATCACACCGGCCAGCGGTATCGACTGGTGACCCCAGCGGCGAAGCTCCGAAAACATGGAATTTTGCCGTCGCCGGCTGATCTGCCCGAACTACCGCCGGCCTATATCGATGGGCTGAGAAGAACCGCCAAGGCGGTTCGGGGTTCGACAGCGACCACCGCAGAGATTGGCGAGTTCGCCGCCCAGCACACCGCTAATAAGGCACCGACCTATCTTGAGCCTGTTCTACGGGACTACCGCGCTGAGCTGGCAGAAAGTCTCGACAACACCCATAGCCCGACTTTCTCCGTGCTGTGCCGTATCGCGCGTGAATCGCGGGCCGGTGCCTATTCGTTCAAGCCAGCAGTGGCCACGGTTCGCAAGCTTGCCGAACAGCACTACCAACAGCGTGACCGCACGTTTGATCGGGCTGATTTCACCCGCCTGGTCGGTGATGCCGTAGCGGCGGCCAAGGCAGAGAATCTGGCGGACCTGCGAGCACGACTCTTTCGCGACTACGGAACCGATACCCGTAAGGCAGACCCGGTGACAGGCAGCACGAACGAAGCGAATTGGTGGGACGATCTCGATGATCAGCCGAGTAGCCAACCGTGGGAAAAATACCCGCTGACCTCACCGGCTGAACTTGCCAGCGCGATCACCCCGGCCCGGTGGTTGGTCAGCGGTGTGTGGATCGAAAAATCTGCCGGTGTCATCGCAGGCAAGAAAAAAGCTTTCAAAACCTGGCAGATGCACGCGCTCGGTATGTCTGTGGCGACCGGGTGCAAGTATCTGGATGAGTTCAGCGTGGTCACCCAAGGTCCGGTGATCTACCTGTCCGGTGAAGGCGGCGAAGTTGACTTCATGAGCCGTCATCAGGCCATCGCCAAACGCTACGATTCACTAGCCGATCTGGCCGACGTACCGTTTCACTCACTGCACAAAATCGCTCCGCTAGATGATGGCGAATACCTTGATGCACTCCGGCATCACCTAGACGCGGTGCAGCCGGTTCTTGTCGTCATCGATCCGCTGTATGCCTATCATCCGCAGGGAATCGATGTGGCCAACGTGTACTCGCGCGGGCAGATGCTCGCTCAAATCCGCTCCGAGATAGAGCCGTATGCAGCACTGGTCATCGGTGACCACATCAACAAATCCGCCGACAACTCGCGCCTCGATCTTGATGACATCGGTTTCTCGGGGGTGAGCCAATGGGCTGATTCGTGGAGTCTGCAACGTCATCGGGTGCCGTTTCACACCGTCGGCGCGGACAGCTTCGCCAAGTTGGAGGTTGAATTCGGCACGCGGCGTACAGGTTCTATGCGCCACGATATCGATTGGCATCTTGTTCGGGACCGCAGTGATCCGCACGTCGTCAAATGGGATAGCTGTGACTGGTCAGTCAATCAGCGCAGCAATAGTGAGGGCAGCGCCAATCCGCAGGTGCTCAATGGTGCCTTCGAAGCGATTGCCGCACTACAAGATCACGTAGATGTGCAGCCGTACACCAATAAGACGAACACGGTCAAAGCGATGGTAGCCGTCTACGAAGGTTTCTCGCGTGGGCAGTGGCGAGAGTTGTGGGACAAGGCGATAAAGGACGGCTATCTCGTCAGTGTGAAACGAACTGAGCAACAGCCGTACCGGGATTCATCCCGGCTCGTAGAGATTGAGGCATTCAAACGGGGCCGAGAAATCGGCAAGGGTGGTGCCCGATGACTCCAGAGACGCTGCCAGCAAACAGTTTTGGCCCGATTCCCGCAGGTCAGCCGCACTGCATCCCGCACCGCATCTTTGGGCGTTGCTGCCGTAGTCTGCGGGATAGAGTGCGGTCCGCACTGCATCTCTCAAAAATGCCGCACTACCTGCGAAAAGATGCAGTGCGGGTACGGCATTCCATCTTTTCGCCGCACATAGCTCCGCACGGCTGCATTGGCAGGCCTGCCATGCAGTGCGAGTGCCTAAGGCATCGCATCTCCGCACTGCATCTCGCGAGCAAACAGACAGACGCGAAAGTGGTGTTTCGGTATCTAAAATGATTGAGAGATAGAGAGATTGGGTTAATGAATACCAGACAGATCAAAAGGAAACGAAAGCTGTTGAGCAACAAAGCGGCAGCGCTGAAGGAACTACGCGAAATCGGGGATCTGACCGAAGAGCAGTACATGAGCCAGATTGCCGAGATACAGAAACAACGGCGCTGGTTGCGGACGGTCGAAAAATACGGCGATGATGCTAGGCCCAGTGAGCCATCAGGCGAAACACCTATGGCGAACGGTTCGGCCAATCTACCAGCGGTCATCCCTAAAGAGCCTGAAACAAATTCCGGTGCAACCCGTGTCACCCGATACAGCGAGGAATGGTGGAGCCGCGCCAAACCGTCTGTGCAACAGCACCGTTGCAAAGCTCACCGAAAGACAGGTGACCGCTGTAAGCAACCTGCGATTGCCGGGGCCACAGTTTGTCGGGTTCATGGTGGCGCGGCCAAACACGTCAAGATGGCAGCCAGAGCACGAATCGAGAACGCTGCCGACCGGATGGCAAAAGAACTGCTAGGCATGGCTATTGACCCCGATATGAGTCCGCAGGTCAAGTTGGCTGCGATCCGTGATGCTCTGGACCGGGGCGGCCTGAAGCCCACAACTTCAGTGGAGATCGGCCCAACCAAGGGATTCGAAGAGATACTAGGCGATCTCGAATTTTCAACCGCAACGCGCGAAGAGTCCCGCGCAGCACGCGGTTACATCGATCCGGCTGATTCTATTGGTGGGCAATCTTTCTCAGAGCTAGACACCACACACACAGCCCCGGCGACGGCCTACAGCCCCGACCTGAGCAGCGCCGATGACGATTGCGACCGCCCAACAGCGCCACAGAGCGACCAACAACGCCCGCGCAGACAATCACGCCCGACCGCGCGGCCAATCACCGGAGAAGACGCCATGCGGGTAGCTCACATGGTCAACGGCCTACTCAGCCCCGACGCCCTGATCGACCCCGACGCCTACGGCCTGCCACCGGGCAGATCAGCAGGTCGCTAGCTGTCGCAAATCTAAAGAATTGAGAGAGGGCAATGCACGGTGTCGCAGTTCAGCGTTGTGCCAGGTCGGAATTCTCAGAAGGCGTGTCAAATCAAAAGCTAGGGTGTGGGTTTTTTGATACACTCGCGAGCATGGCAGCGACTCAGACAAAAGGCCAGGTCATCGGCTATGCGCGGGTGTCTACAGGACATCAATCACTGGATGCCCAACTAGACGCGCTATCGGGTGCCGGGGTTGATACTGAGCGGGTTTATTCGGACAAGCTCAGTGGGACTGGAAAGCGAAGCGATAGGCCAGGATTCGTGTCCCTACTCGACTACGTGAGAACCGGCGATACGGTCATCGTGACTGGAATCGACCGTTTGGGCCGCGATGCAGCCGAAGTGATGACCACGGTTAAAGAGCTGTGGGACAAGGGAATTAATATCAGGTCGCTTCGCGAGGGAATCGATACTTCGAATGCAACGGGGCGAATGATTACCGGAGTGCTAGCCAGCCTTGCAGAACTTGAGCTAGAGCTACAGCGCGAACGTAAGGCAGCTAGCCGTGCTGCCCGAAAAGCTCGCGACCTCCCGACGGGCAGACCTAGAGCCTTGACCAAAGATCAGGCCGCTTTGGTTCGCCGTATGCGCGAGGCTGGTGAGCCGGTGCCGGTCATCGCCCAGGCCGTGAACGTCAGCCGCGCGACGGTCTACCGGGTGTTGAATGAGACGGCAGACAAGGCAGTGTCCTGATGGCCTACATACGAGAACTGCCTAACGGCAAGTACCGCGTTCTGTGGCGCGAGAACGCCACCGATGAGTTTGGTTCGCCGATCAAGGGCCAGTACCGCCAGCGCTGCGAAACGGTTGCCGACGCCAAAGCTGCTGAACGTCGCAGGATCGCGATAGAAGATCAGATTGAGCGCTCGGACTCACCGGCTAGCCAAAGGGCCAAGGCTGGCACACCGTTAGGTGAGTATGCCAAGCGCTATTTTGACGGTGCCGAGTCGCGCATCGGGTCTGTGACTCTCAATGGCTACCGCAACATCTATCGCCGCCATATCGCCGATCGGTTCGGTGGCCGCCCTGTTGGATCGATCCTGCCCAGTGACGTGTCTAGTTGGTTTTCTGATCTGTTGGCGGGGGAGTCCAACCGCTACACACCAGACAGCGACCCCGAAGCGCCTGAGTTCGCGAAGCGCGATCCAAAGACGGCTAAACAGGCTCTCGGTGTCCTGCGTCGGATTTGCAACGTCGCAGTTCTCGACAGCGCGATCACTGCTAACCCCGCCCTGGTGAAGCTCACCACGTCAAGCAAGCGCAATGGGCGACGGCGGTTCAAGCACTGCCCGTTGACACCGGCCCAAATCGCGACGTTGGCCGACTACATCGCTACCGAGCAGCACAACCCGATCTATGCCCTACTGGTCACGTTTACTGGGTTCACTGGTCTACGCGCCGCAGAGGTCGCAGGGTTAGAAATCGGCGATTTGGTGCTCTCAGAGATTCCCGGTACTGCGGGCAGCGTGCGAGTGGAGCGGACCAAGACCAAGACCCGCGACAAAACCGGCCAGATGGTCTGGCCTGCCGAACCGACCAAGACAGACGAGTCAGCCCGTGTTGTGCCGGTAGAAGCGTGGCTGGCCGATGATCTGCGCGATTACCTCCGTACCCACCCCAGCACCGGCGATGCGCGAGCACCGTTGTTTCCTGGTCGGATGACGTTGACCGAAGCTAAAGCGCAGGGGCGAAACGTCAAGGATTCGGCTGACCGCTTCGATTGGTCTAAGCCAGTTGACCTGAACAATTTCTACAAGCGGTTCATGCAACCCGCCTTGGTGGCCCTGAACTTGCCCGCAGCCCGGTTCCATGACCTCCGGCATAGCTTCGCGGTCAATCTGCTCTCTGCCAGCCCGCCGGTCGATTTCAAGCGGGTATCCAAGTGGCTAGGGCACTCCACGTTCACGCTGACGTTGGACGTTTACGGCGATTACATCAATGAGGACGTTTCCAAGCCCGCAGGGATGACACGCCCAGTCGCGGCTCCGGCAAGCAACGTAATCCGATTCGCGCGTTAGGCGATGAGATAAGCGGCGCTATTAATTTTATGATGCTTCATGTGCGCCAATGACTTGGAAGAACTGTAGGACAATATCGATTACTTGTTTGTAGTTCCTGCTGTTCAATTGCAGGTTGCCATCTTCGGACACTAATGCACCGCATCCGCCGTCAATCAGCTTTTTCTTATCACTGTCTGACAGTGATGGATGTGAGTGTGAGGCTTTATTTCGTAAGACAGAGAGGGCATCGAAGAATTTATTCCAGATCTTGCGCTGTGTGGGATCTTCGATCCTTGCTTTTGTGACTGCGCCTAGATAGTCCATGAATGCCGGATTGTCCCCACCCAAGCTACGAATATCTCTCTTCTGTTTCTCCGTAAGGGAATCGCAAAGCTCGGAGATTAGCGATTCGGCCTTTCTAGATCGCGTGCTCGATACGTCAATATTGTTATCTTTGCAGAAGTCTGTAAGAGATATCTCGACGGCACTGTGGATTGAGCTATAGAACGAGCGATGGATAGCCTGCATTGCAGAAATCCAATTATCGAAATCTGAAAAGGTTATGTTTCGACTTCCCTGATCGAGACTGTTCGCCGCAGCTGTCAATAGAACGAGGGTGTTTTCGACAATTGTGCCGACGTACTGATATTGAACCGAGGCTGGAGATGAAGTTATAACCGTGAGCGGATGGAGTTCCGCAATTGCCTCTTCGATCGTTTTTAGGTGGACATGTTCTGGTCGCATACTTGTCGTCCTTTAGTCCGAACCTACTCGTTTCCCTGCCGGTGACCCTTTGGCCGTCTGCGCAAACTTGCTTGGTATTTCTCAGCGGCCACCCGACGAAATTCCTTTTCAAAATCTTTCCGGCCTTCTTCTGTTGATAACGACCCGATCCACTCACTACTGGTGAGTTCTCTCTGAAGGTCCTTGGGGTTCGGCTCGGTCTGAGAGTATGGCCAGTATGTAATTTCAACGAGTCCGATGTAACGTTTCAAGTCGAGGATAAAAAGGTGGGCAGCATCGCGCTTTATGTGATATTCAGCTGCACGATCGGCAGTAAATATATTCCCTTCGTGCGCCAACCACTGACCGAGTTCAGCGGCATCCGTCCTTGTGTATGCCGATAGCGTGTCGAGGGCATTTGCCATTGTGTCGACGTTCAGGGACATGTTAGGGGTATATCTTCGTATCTCTATTGCGTCTAGAAGATCTTGCAGGGGATTGCTTTGCCGATTCGTCCATTTGCGTAGCCCGGCATCAGGCGTCTTGTCGAACCATTCAAGGCCCTGTTCAAGTCGCTGCAACCGAACGTATTGGTCGAGGACTCGCCATGCTCCGACTATCTGCGCCCACTCATCTTCCGTCTCGAAAAAGTTTATACCTTGCCTAACTGCATTTACTGCATTTCGAAATTTTGGCTCGATTTCCTTCAAGCGTTCCAAGTGGTTCACTAAATTTATGTCGTCATAGTCAGGCTCCGAGTGTAGCCATTCATGGATCATATACTCAATAAATTCGCCCAGAGCGCTGCTGGTTTCATCATAATATTTCCTAATATCCCGCGCCTGATCGACAACTAGTTCATATCTTTTGTCGGATGCAAATGCATTTACTTGATCGCGGAAGGTGTTCCAAGCGACAAGGGTTAGCCTATTGACGCGATCGATAGTTGCCTTTTCCTCACGTTCAGCGGTAAAAGTCGCTAGCACGACCAAGGCGACAGGTGCACCGAATAGAAAGCTGGTAAAGGCTGCCAATATATTTGGAGTATACGATTTGTCGTCCCACCAGGGGTCGCCGCCAATATCGGAAACTATGAAAAGGACGGTGAGGAAGAATCCGCAGGCGACAGCTAACACAATCACTATTTGCGTGAAGCGCTTGAAACCTAAGAAAGTGCGCGCCAGACCCCATTCGCGCCAGTTCCCGAGCTTTCCGCGTAGCCGCCCCATCACGCGGATGTTAGCCCAGCGCCCCGTCGAAGTTGTCGATTGATCCCCTGCTGTGTCTGGCGCCCGAGAACCCCGTGACGGGATTCAATCCCGCAATCCGGCCAGCTAACCCGCCCCAATTCCGACCGTTACGCAGTTCTTACGCAATCGATCCGCGTACCGTCTGACCTGGGCAGTTGTTTCAACAGGCAGTGAATATCGCTTCTAATCTTCTGATCATGTTGTCTCACAGGGGATTCAATGGCGTGGCTTGGATGTCGCGCCGATTCAATCTTGCCTCTAGTCGACATGCGAAACCGCCTGGACGGCACACTCATAATCCCTTGGTCGCGGGTTCGAGCCCCGCCCGCCCCACTTCAGCTCCACAGGATTCGAGACGCAGGTGCGGCCGTGGCGGTTCAATTACGGTCACCGCGTATTCTCCTGTTGACGGCCATCTGCGGCAACGGGCAGCGGAGTTGAGGGGGACCCAATTGATGGTCCAGTCGCTGTGCGGCTTGGGTTGATGGGTCGTTGTTTACCTTAGTTCGGAGTCGCTCGGCTGACTCGCGGTATTTCGGGGGGTTTCAGGCTGTGTTTTGTTGGACGTCGGTGATCAGGTGCGTCAGTCGCGACGAGGCGAGCTTCCATCCGTCTGCTTGGCGGACCCAGCATTCGGTGTAGTGCCCGTAGCCAGTGACCGATATTCCGCTGTCGAACACGGCCCGGTCTTGCACGGCCCAGATCACCTGCGCTTCGTCGTCGCCGAGGTCGATTTCAGGGATGTGGACCTGATGGACGGTCTTCGCCCCGGCCACCAACGATTGCAGCAGTGCCAGCGTCTCGTCGCGGCCCACCGTCATAGCTGGTTCGGAGACGCCGTCACTTATCCCGAACTCGACGTTTGGGGTCATCAACGCGGCTAGGGCGTTCCAGTCCCGGGTGTCGAGGGTGCGGCAGTATGCGGCCTTGGTCCGAGTGAGTTCGTAGTAGGCGATCAACTCCGCCTGCCCGGTCATGTGACTGCCAGTTCGAGATGATCGAGGCGACGCACCAGCAGGCTGGGCAACCAGGGCCCAGTCTGGGCAGCCTCGATGAGTGTCGTGCGTTCCAGCAGGTGACGGATCACGACGGTGGCTTCTAACCGGGCCAAGGCGGCACCCACGCAGAAGTGTGCTCCTTTGCCAAAGGTGAGGTGACTTTTCCCGGCGGACCGGCCGATCCGGAACTGGTCAGGGTCCTCGAAATGCGAGGGATCGCGATTGGCGGCACCCCACATCAGCAGCAGGCGTGAACCGGCCTGCAGCGCAACGCCACCCAGTTCGGTGTCGTTGACGACGTGGCGGTAGTGCCCTCTGAACGGCGGCTCAAAGCGCAGCACCTCCTCCAAGAACGCGCCCAGCAACTCTGGTTGCTCCCGGACCTGATGTTGGATCGTGGGGTGGGTCGCCAAGATCCATGCAGCCGAGCCGATGAGCGAGGCCGTGGACTCGCCGCCGGCGCTGAACAGGGTGATCATCATTGCCAGCGCAGTGAATTGGTCCAGTTCGCCCGTAGCGCATGCCGAGGCGAGGTCGCCGAGCAGGTTGTCTTCCGGGTGGGCCGTGGCGGCCTGAAACTGATCGTTGATGTAACCGCTGAGTTCCATCACCGCGATACCGGCTGCGGTGAGCTGGTCCTGGGTGACCAGTCCTTCCACGAACTGGGTGGCGGCATATCCCCACCGGATGAGCTTGTCGGTGTCCTCGTCGGGTACACCGATGATGCGCCCGACGATCATCATGGGCAATCGGTTGGCCATCGCGCCCATCCATTCGATGTGACCGCCCTGTACACGGGTCTCCCAGATGTGAGTCGAGGTGTCGGCGACGAAGGACTCGATGGCACGTATGCGCTTGGCCGCCAGTTGCGGTATCAGCGCCTTGCGGTGCACGGCATGGGCTGGATCATCGGCGGTGGCCAGCGCTTGGGTGGCGCCGCCGAGTTCACCCATCGGAAAGGTCCCCACCGTCCCATCGGTGTTACGCATCATGGTGGCGGTGAGGTTTGAGGAAAAGTCATCACACCGCGTCACGGCCTTGTTGACGGCCTCCCAACCGGTCACCGCGTAGAAGTCCGAATCACCGATTCGGTGAACCGGCCCCTCGGCATGCATGCGTTCATAGAGCGGATAGGGATCCTGGATGAACTGATCCTCGAAGAGCGCAAGCCCCAGAGTCCCTGCCCGTTGTGTCATCCCTTCACGCTGAGGGTCCCAACGAAAGCGGTCAACAGATCGCGACGAAGTCGATACCGCCGGTCACCATGGCCAGCGGTCAGCGTCTCAGCCGCGCCCGCTGAACTGGCCAAATAGGAAACACTCGGCATATTCATGTCTCAGATCTGAGAATATGGCTTGGCGGCGATGTAAGGAGTGCTGCGGGTGGCGCGACAGGATTGGGTGGTCGGTGGGGATCGCCGGGCCGTGGCGGCCGAACGCATCTACAGCGCCGCTACCGAGCTGATGCTCCGAAACGGACTGGACGCCTTCGATATCGACTCGTTAGCCGAGCAGGTGCACTGTTCGAGAGCAACGATCTACCGCTACGCCGGCGGCAAGGCACACATTCGGGACGCCGTCCTGCTGCGCATCGCCGCAAACATCACCGACACCGTTCGCACTGAGGTCAAGGGACTGACCGGCTCGCAGCGGGTCGTCACCGCGATCCGCGTGGCGCTGCAGCAGATCAGGTCCGACCCAATACGACGACTGATGATGACGTCGAGCAAGGCGCCTGCACTAAGCGACCTGCATTCCTCGCCTGTGCTTAGTGCCCTAGCCGCTGAACTCACCGGAATCACCGATGATGACCCAGCAGCAGCCTTGTGGATCGTTCACGTGGTGCTGTCGATGGCCTATTTGCCGCTCGGGGATGAACAGATCGAGGCCGAGATCCTGCACCGGTTCATATCCCCAGCGTTCGACCGCTAACCGGTCCGCACACCGATCAGTTGGGGCACACCCGACCCGTTTGGTGGTCCAGTCGCTATGCGGGTTGGTGGATCGTGGTCCACTGTAGAGCGAACTCGGTCGGGGTGAGTGCGCCGTGGGCGGAGTGAGGCCTGTTGGCGTTGTAGTCGGCCCGCCAGTCCTCGATGATGACGCGGGCTTCCAGTAGAGAGTCGAAGCGCCACGCGTTGAGCAGTTCATCACGGAGCCTGCCGTTGAAGGACTCGATCCAGGCGTTTTGCCACGGCGAGCCAGGATCAATGAAAAGCGAACCGGCACTGTTGAATCGGCACCAATCACTCACCGCGTGGGCCACGAACTCGGGACCGTTGTCAAAGCGCACGGGTGCGGCGCTCCATGGGTGAGGGCCAGGCTTTCCAAGGTATCGACGACGCCGTCGGCGTCGATGCCACGATCGACTTCAATCGCGATGGCTTCGCGGGTGAACTCGTCGATGACGTTCAACATCTTGAGGGTGCGACCATCGGCGGTCGTGTCGAACTGAAAGTCCATCGCCCAGATCACGTTCGGGCGAATCGGTGACATCGCACCCACGGCGACACCGATCCCGACCAACCGCTTCTTCCTGCGACGCTGCGGGACCCGCAGGCCCTCCTCACGCCACAACCGGCGGATGCGTTTGTTGTTGACGCACCAGCCGACCCTACGGGCCATCTTGGCCGCCCGTCGCCACCCCCAGCGAGGCCGGTCGGTGGAGAACCGGCGCAGCCAGGCACGAAGCTCGGCCTCTTCGGTAGTGATCGGCGATGGCGTCAGACGCATCGTGGACCGGTGCAGACCCACGACTGTGCAGGCGCGGCGCTCAGACACCCCGAACCGCTCACGCAGCACCGCAACGGCGCTGCGCTTGCGGTTCGGGGTCAGAAGTTTCCCGCCGAAATCTCCTTGAGCATGTCGATGTCAAGGGCCTGGTTGGCGACCAACTTCTTGAGCCGGGCGTTCTCAGCTTCGAGCTCTTTGAGCCGTTTGGCCTCGTTGGCCTTCATCCCGCCGTACTGGGCAAGCCAGCGATGCCATGTCGACTCGGCGATCTCCAGGTGGCGACACACCTCGGCCAGTTCCTGGCCGGCTCCGAGGAGTTTGTTGCCCTCGGCGAGCTTGCGGATGATCTGGTCCGGCGTATGCCGCCGGCGCTTGTTCGATGCCATGTCGTTGTTGATTCTTCCTTGCCCGCAGACCGGGCAACAGAGTCGCACAACGACTGGACCACTACGAGGGGCTCACCTCAGTCATGTACCGCCTCAGTTCGCTCGCCGGCGAAGGCGGCGGCGTGCTCGGCAGGCAGCGCGTGCGGCTGCTGCGGATCTATTTGGGCGCAACCACTTTTCTCTTCGCGGACGCCGCGCCGCACTAGCCGCCCTTCGACTCCACCTGCTGCGGGGAGATTCTCAGCGCGACCCGCGTTTTACGGCCCCGGGCCACGACCGCCTCGATCGTCGTGATGACGACGAACTCGAAGCCGTACTTGCGGCGAATCAGCTGCTCCACCTTCGCCACCGTCTCCGGGTCGTCCTCGACGACCGCGGTGCCGAGCAGGCACGGCTCGACGGGGTCGACTTTCCCGGTGCGACCCGAGCGGATCAGCACGACGCGCGGGTCGCGGCGCAACCGTTTGACCTTCCACGCATCCGCCGGCGTCCAGGCGACAAGGTCAGCCCCGTCGCGGGCGACCCACATGGGCGCCGCCACCGCGCCTCCGTCGCGCTTGTAGGTCACAAGGGACACGAACTTCGCCTCGCCGACGCGTCGCGCCAGCTCTTCGGTGGTGGGGGACTGGCCGGGCATCCCTGTCACTATGCACCTGATCTCGCTCTCCTGCCGCGTGCGCCCACGAATCGCTCACAGGCCGGCTGTGTCTGCGTTGGACCACAGCGCGCGGCTCAGCACCATGTGTTGGCGACAAGGGGACCCGTGCCCCCATGCCGCCGGTCGTAACCCGGTGGAGGAGCCCGGTGCTCAGGCTGCTTGGTTGTCGGGGGGTGCGGGTCCGCCGGGTTCGCTGGTGTGGTCGCTCGGTTGGGGGTCGATTTGTTCGGGGGTGATGGGTTCGGGGTCGCGCTTTTCAGGGGTGACTGATGCGGGGTCGGGCGAATCAGGTTCGGCCGACTCGAGGTCGCGCGATTCGGCGAACTCAGGTGCTTGGGGTTCTTCTGGTGGGCGGAGGAGGGCTTCGGGGCGGTGGTAGTAGTTGATTCGTGTTTGGCCGGTGTCCAGTCCCGGTGGTGGGATCCATTCGACTTCGTGGCGGTCGTTCATCCGGGTGGTCCAGCCGCCGTGGGTGTTGACGAGGCGGTTGTCGGGTCCACACGCGAGGCCGAGGTCGTCGATGTTGGTGTTGCCGCCGGCCGCCCAGTCAGCGGTGACGTGATGAACCTGGGTGCCGTAGGCGCCGACGGTGCAGCACGGTTTGGTGCAGCCGCCGTCTCGGGCGATGAGCATGAGTCGCTGGGCGGGGGAGGCGATGCGTTTGGTGCGGAACAGGTCCAGCGCGGATCCGGTGGCGCCGTCGAACACTGCGAGGCTGTGGTGGGCGTGGGCGCCGAGACGGATCACGTCTTTGATCGGGATGATGGTGCCGCCGCCGGTGACACCGACCCCGGCCCTGCTCTCGAGGTCTTGGAGGGTGGTGCGGATGATGATCGATACCGGGAGCCCGTTGAGGTCGCCCAGGCCGCTCATCAACGCGATCCGCCCGATGACCACCAGCGCATCATGTTGGCGTTGGGCCAGGCTGCGGTGGTCGTTGTCGATCTGGGCCTGACTCGGTGTTCCCGACGTGCACGGCTCAGGGTCATCAGGGTTGCACATCCCGGGGGCGGCGAACTTGGCGAAGATCGCCTCCAGAGTCGCCCACGCCTCAGGGGTCAACTCCCCTCGGACGGGGATGTTGCCGTTGCGCTGTTGTTTCCCTGCCGATAGCCCGCGGGTGCGGGCGCGTTCGGTGTCATCGGGTTCGGGGCCGTCCTGGTCGAGCAGGAACAACCTCAGCGCGGCGGTCTCCTTGAGTTCCTTCGGCCCCACTCCGACCGCGACGCGGACCAGGTCGACTTCGAACTGGGCGGCGGTGGCCGCGTCGACGAAACCCGGCAACTTTGTGACCGCGGCGCGGATCACCGCGACATGCTCGCTGGTGATCAGCCCGAGGTCTTGGGCGGCCGCGGTCGCCGGCAGTGCGGCGGGGAGGGGTTCGCCGGTGATGGTGCGTCGCGGCGCCAACACCGCGGCCTCGTTGAGGCGACGATTCGCCTCAGCAGCTGAGATGCGCCAGCGGACGGTCAGGACGTCTTTCCAGGACTTGGCACCCAGCTGCTGTGGAGTGGTCTCGGTCTGCAGCCGGGCCAGCAGCCGCTGACTCACGCTGGGGAGCTGACAGGTCAGGGTCTGCAGATCGTCGAGGGGCCCGATCAACTCCGCGCGGGTCAACAGGTCGATGTCGCAGGCGGCCACGGCGTCGAAGGCGGCCCGTAACGCGGTCACCGCCTCCTGCAAACCCGCCTCCGACATGCTTCGAACATACATTCGACCACCGACAAATCCGGGCAACGGTGTGACTGCTGAAACTGAAGTGACACAACGGATCCGAGTGACCATCGGGGCTTTCGAGGCGGCAGCCAGAACTGTGTGGGTAGGGGTCGTCCGCGGGCGCCAACCTCGGACCAGCTCACCACAACCGGCGCCGAAACTTACGGTGCCGCAAACACTTCCCATTGATGACGAAACAATTGCCTCGCTGTCCGGTCGGTGCTGTAGATCAGCGTCTGCGCGCATTCTGGGTCTGGCAGAGACAGTCAGGCAGCGGCTCCTCCGGCAACGAGCTACCCGACCAGTGACGCCGTGGCACCGAACCGACATCACGACTGCCGCGGAGACCAGAGAGAAGGACCGGATGACGCAGCGATACGACGTGGTGGTCGCGGGTGGTGGGCCCGCCGGTTCAGCGGCGGCGTGGCAGGCCGTGCAAACGGGGGCGCGGGTGGTGCTTCTCGACAAAGCCGAGTTCCCCCGTGACAAACCCTGCGGAGACGGCCTGACGCCACGTGCGGTCAGCTTCATGCAGAAGATGGGTTTGGCTGACGAGGTCGACAAGTTCCATCGCCTCAACCGGGCCACGATATTCAGTCCCCGCGAATGGGAGCTGTCATTTCCGCGCCGGCCCGGGATGCCCGACCACGGCCACGGTGTCTCTCGTCGCGAGCTCGACACCCTGCTGCTCAAGCATGCCGAGTCCGCTGGCGCCGAGGTGCGTCAATCCGCAGAGGTCGTCGGCGCGGTGCTCGACGGTGACGGCCGGGTGACCGGGGTCGAGCTCAAGAGCGGTGAGAAGATCCTGGCCGACGCGGTTATCGCCGCCGATGGTGCGTACTCGCCGGTGAAGCAGGCGCTTCACCTGGACTCCCCACACACCAGTTACACAGCGATCGCCATCCGAGCCGAGATGCCGGCCAACCGCCCGGACTCCGACAGCCTCGACATCCACCTGAAACTGACGTTCAACGGCGACCAGCTGCCCGGATACGGTTGGGTTTTCCCCGTCGGCGATGGCCGAGTCAACATCGGTCTGGGGTATGTCAACAGCTACAAGAACTGGCGCCAGATCAACTCCGCTCAGCTCCTCGGCGAGTTCATGGCCACCCTGCCCGCCGAATGGGAGCTGCCTCCCGTCGCCGAACTCCAGAAGTCGAAGGCACTCCAAGGTTGGCGCCTGCCCATGGGATTCAACGTCTGGCCACCGTGGCGCCCCGGAGTTCTGTTCGCCGGTGACGCGCTCGGTGCGGCGCGGCCGGTGTCGGGCGCAGGCATTTCCAAGGCGTTGCAGTCCGGACTGGCTGCCGGGGAGAGCGCCATCGCTGCCCTGACCAACAACGGTCCCGATGACTTCACCAACTACAGCCAGATCATCGAGGCGACCTGGGGCAGGGAATACCGCCGCGGGCGGTTCTTCCACAAACTGGTCGGTGTCCCCGCGCTCACCAACACCGGGCTGAAGGTGCTCGACAGGGCAAGCCATCCCGGGTTCCGGGCGCGCCTGTTGTTCTGGGAGGGGACGATGTCGGGCAGCTGAGATCCTGCGGCACAGAGTATTTCAGGTCAGAATCCGTTGGCGATCACCGGACCGCACGCGCGGCCCGTGGCCGCGTTCTGAGAGTCGAAGTTGCCGCCGAACGGGTTTGCGGGAGCGAGGCCCACCGCGAACAACCCGTCAGAACCGACCCACTCGGGGCCGGACTCCTCGATGATCTGGTTGGGAACGCCCTGCTCGAACGTACGCACCTGCGACGTGGCCAGCGTGCCCAGGTTCGGCACACAGACCTCACCGGCTTGGATGCGTGCCGCTGGTTCTGAGCGGATCTGTCCGTCGGCAGCCACCTCGGGTAGCGCCGGATCGTTCGGATCTGCGTTGGCGACGCCTGCGCCGGAGATCAGTGCTGCTGCGGCGACTGTGCAAGGGACAACCCACAGAGCCCGGACTCGTGTTGTGCGAAGTGCGGCCATCGGCATGAATCCTTCTTTCGGAGTGAGGGCGAGGGTGATCGCCCCGTGGCCCGCCTCCTTCTGAAGCTACGACCACGCTAGCAGCGAGACCACCGAGCGAATACGGCTCTGGCGGTTACCAATTGCTGACGTCGGCCGGTCTCAGTCCTGTGAACCCGACGTGCCCGCGTCGTCGCCGTCGTTGTCGTTGTCACCAGACTGCTCGTCGGAGTCGGTGTCCGGAGCGGGACCTTCGGTGCCCTCGGTATCGGACTGCTCTTCATCGCCGGAGCCGTCATCGGGCTCGTTTTCCTCGTCGGCGATACCGTCCGGCTGGTCGGGTGCCTCGCTGCCCGTGTTGTCGCCGGATTCATCGGTCTCGTCACCGAATTCGTCGGTGTCCTCGACTGTCCTGTCGGCCTGTTCAGGTTGTTCGTCGATCGCAGTTTCGGTCTCGACGCCGCCCTCGTCCTCGGTCCTCTTCTGCGCTGGGGCTTCCGTCTCGCCGGTGCTGTCCGAGTCGACGGCCTGCTCCCCGGGCGCACCTACGAGCGATTCGTCGGTGACGGACGCGGGAACGGACTCGGTCGACAGCGGTGCGGCCGCGGCAGTCGTCGACTCCGACGCGGGTCCCAGCAGAGGCAGATCGGGCAACGGCGGCAACGGAAACGGGAACCAGCCGAAATCCAGGACGTAGTCGATCTCGGCGACGATCCCGTTGACGACCCCGGTGACCGCCGTGTTGATGATGTCGCCGATTCCGTCGAGCCACACGGCCAGGTTCAGCGGATTGTTGACCACCGGGTCGAGAAAGTCGTAGACGAAGCTGTCGACGGTGGGCAGCACGAAGTTCGGGTACCAGATGTAGATCTGGTCAGAGATCAGGTATCCGAACGGAATCCAGTTGATCAGCCAGGGGCCCAGCTCCAACGAGACGTAGTTCGCCCAGTACCTGGTGAAGGAGTACACGCCGTCGATGAGGTCTGACGCAGCGTTGAGTACGACCGGTTCCTCGAGTGTGGTGATCGCCGCGCGGCCTAGTGATGATTGTTCGGCGAGCGCCGCGAGCACCCTGTGATTGGCGAAGGGGACCGCCGGTGCAGCGGCCGCTGAATCGACAACATGCACCGTCGGGGTGTCGACTCCCGGGCCGAGTTGCCCGATCAGCGTCAGCGCAGCCTTCACATCTTCCGCCGTCGACCGCTCCGCCGCCGCGCCCGGAGCGGTGTGCGCGGCGTAGTTCACCGGTCGGACGACCTCGAGGGTGGGCATCGTTGCCGGCAGTACCGACGGCGTGAACACCAGCGCGCCACCGGTCAGTGCGGCGACACCCGTCGCAACCAGCGCGCGCCCCGGACCCTTCATCGTGATTCCCCACCTCGTTCGACCCACCGCCCCCGGTCGAACTTACGCGGTCCCGGGCAGCTTTACAGGGTTTTTCTGCTGTAGAACCCGCACATGAGCAACTGAGCGATGGGTGACCGGGTTCAAGCGCCTTCGGCATGGGGACCAGGCGAGTGTGGTCGACCGGAGCGTTGCGGTGTGTTCAACCGCGCTCACCAGAATGTCGCAAATGCGCTGAGTCGCGAGTGGACTGCTACTTCGAGCGTCGCAGCTCATCCGTCTCCGGCGCCGTCGGTGCGCACTGCAGGTGGTAGTCGGGGCCTCAGCCGTACCGAATGCCCTGTGCTTCCTGCTTTCTGGGTGCTCTGCCGAACATTCAGCCGTCATTCTGTGTGTAATCCATTGTGAATGAACAGCTCCCGTGACTGCGGCAGGCCACCAGTGTGCAGATGTGTTGAGCGATATGTCCAAGCTGGCCGGAAGCCAGGGAGACTACTCAGAGATTTAACGGATTCGTCAACCGGGCCACGGCGGTCAGCAAATCTGGCTGAACGAGGCATCTCCTCGGCAGGGCGCGAGTCAGCAAACTATCGAGGTCCTTCCGTTGGGTGGCGCGGGGTGTTACCTTGGCGAACGGGACGGGGTGTCGACAAGGGGGAGAATCATGGGAATCATCGTTCGATCAGGCGCGGTCGCAGCGGTCGCAGCGGTCACCGGAGCCACGCTCTTGGCCACACCGGAGGAGCGGCCCGCGCCGTCATCCGGTGGTGTGAACAGTTGGTCGACGTCAGTGAATCTGACGGCGTCTACACGGGCTCTGCATCCTCTGGGGGTGGTGCTCGCGCCAAACAACGCCGCGGGTCGGACTGCGGCGTCGACGACGGGCGGCACAATCCTGGCGGAGCCGGGCGATCACACCCGTGACGCCCTGAGGGCGGCAGTCGCCGGTGTCATCGCCGACGAGGCCGGCATCACCACCGATGACGAAGGCGACCGCGCCGACAACGCGCCGACCGCTGCTGTAGCCGAAGACCCCGCCGTGGTCGCGGATCAGATCGACGACGAATTCATCGCGTTCCGCAGGGCGGTCCGCACCGATTTCCACGAGTTCGCCAATCAGTTCGGCTATCTCGGCAAGCAGGTATATATCGCGTTCAACTTCGGCGAGAGCATTCTGGCGAGTGCCATCTTCAACAGCACCGACGTGATGCGCGGCGAAGGGCTGTTCGAGAATCTCGGCGAGTTCGCCTACGACGTCGCACTTTCCGCGGTGTACGTCGTCGTCGATCAGCTCTATCTCGCCATTCCGGGGCTGCCGCCGATCGTCGCCCTGCCCAACCGGCCACCGCTGGACCGGCCGCTGGACTGGCGCCGCCCACTGCCTCCACAGCCGGGTCGGGACCTCGTCGTCCCGTTCGACCCGGTGCCGGAATCTGACCAAATGCCGGAAACCTCGCAGGCGATCGCTGCAGACGAACCTGCCGACCCCGCCGACGACTCGGTCCCCGACGAGGACGCCGGTTCCGAGGACTCGGCGACGGACCTGGGGCAGAGCAAGGCTGACGAGGATAGTGAAGTCGGCCAGGAGTCCGAGAGCCAAAAGGACGAGAGCCAAAAGGACGAGAGCCAAAAGGACGAGGACGCCGCAGAAGGTGACGATTCGGGGCCCCGTGGAAATCGGGGCGACCGCCTGAGCGGCTCAGAGAAGCGGGCGAAAGGTGAGGCGCGGCAAGCCGGCAGCTCCTCCGACGAGACAGGCTCAGCGCCGTCCAAGGACTCCGACTCCGACTCCGAGAAGCCCACGAGAAAGAGCGCGGCGGACGACTGAGAGTGCGTGTGGGTCAGCGGGGATGATGGCGGGGATCGTCACCAGCCCATGGAGCCGGGCACACCCTTGAACGGTCCTGCGAGCCAACTGTTTATCCAGCCGCCGTAGAAGCCGCCCGGCTGAGGTACGACCTCTTCGCCGTTGACGGTGCACCGGTCCACCAGAGAGGGCATGACGGCGAGGGCGCCGGCGATCGCGCCGAACGTCGGTGTCGGCTCCAGATAGGTCCATGCGGCACGGGAAGCGACGGCCGCCGGGGTCACCAGATCGAAATAGCTTGCCTGCCCTTTCCATTCACACCAGGAGGATCCGGCGGTAGGGCGAAGAACTCCGGTCGCGAAGGCTGCGCGAGGGAGGTAGTAGGTGGGCGGATGGCTGGTTTCCAGGACCCGCCAGGCCCGATCTGTGCGGGCGATGGTTTGTCCGCCCAGTTCGACGGTGATCGAACCGGCGAACTCCTGGAGCAGGGGAGGCCGCGGGTAGTCCCACACCGACTCTTGGCCGGGCCGCGGCTTTTCAGGTACAGGCATGTCACCGAGTCTAGGGACGCACCCGGCGGCGGGACACGGCCGAAACCGTGAAGAACCGCCGCCGGGTGTCCCTGACGTCTAGAACCAGACTTTTCGACCACCGACGGGCTTGCCGACTGCGCCGAGGATCCACAGAACGACACCGACCACCACGAGGATTGCGCCGATCGTGTAGAGGATTGAGAGGCTGGTGAAATAGCCGATCAGCAGGAGGATGACGCCGAGCACGATCATTCGTTAATCCGATCCGTTATGTGAAGCGTGTGTAATTGTCCCGTAAGGAATTGCCCGATCCGTCGATTTCAAACTCCCGTTCGCCTGGTCGCCCGTTCCCCAAGCAAAGCGCCAGGTCAGCGAAGGGTAGGAATGCTTACCGCGTGCACGGTCTGGGTGCCGCGTAGGCCCTTCAACTCCACTTCGAGCGGTGCGTCGAACTCGACGCCGTCCGCACCGTCGAGTGCGTCGCGCAGTTCCTGGCTGACCAGGATCTCGCCGCCGCCGGCCAGGTCTGCAATCCGTGCCGCCATCGCGACATCCTACCGAACAGGTCGTCACCGCGACGGACGGATGAGCCTGCATGCGCACCGATTCGGACACGGATGTCGTCGTATCGCTCGGGGTGCTGCAGCAGAGCCTGCTGGACGGAGACGCTGCAGCGCACCGCATCACCGGGGTCGGCGAAGGCGATCATGAAGCCGTCCCCCTGGTTCTTCACGACGTAGCCGTGGTGCTCGGCCACTCGCCGCTGGATCAGCGTGTTGTGCCGTTCGAGGACTTTCACCCATGCGCTGTCGCCCAACAATTCGTTTCGCTCGGTGGAACCCTCGATGTCGGAGAAGACCAGGACGACCTGGCCGTCGGAGGTGATGCTGGCGAGATCAGGCCGCTCGATGCGTGCCCAGCCGGCCAGATCCTCGATCGACGTGCGTACCGACCCGACGATGCCCTTCCGAATGAGCGAATCCGCGCTCGCCAGCGTGTGCACCACGGTCTTCACGGCGAGCGGCGCGACACCCAGTGGACGCCTGTTGCTCTGGCGGGCCTTAGGGGCGACAGCTTCGCGACGGCGGCGGAGTTCTCTGCGCGTGCCCGCCAACTGTCGGCGCGACACGACGAGCAGCACGCCGAGTGTGACCAACCCCGCGAGCTCGAGCACCACCATGACCACCAGCGCGATCTGCACTCGCTCAGTGTGCCCTTCGTGCGGTCACCGCAGGTGCGCGGCGAAACCGACCAGGTCCGGGACTCCGGCGGCGTCGATGGGCTTGCCGAGGTAATAGCCCTGGCCGACGTCGCAGTCGCGGTCACGCAGCCAGCTCGCCGTTGCGGCATCCTCGATGCCCTCGGCGACGACGGTGATCTGCAGGTCATGGGCGAGTTCGATGACCGCGCGAACGACGGCGGCGGCGCGGATGTTGCTGGTCACCGGCGCGATGAAGTTGCGGTCCAGTTTGATCTCGTCGATCGTCAGATCGCGGAGGTAGGACAGCGCCGAATAACCGCTGCCGAAGTCGTCGATCGCGACCCGGATTCCCTCGCTACGCAACCTTCGCAGCACCTCGGTAACCAGGCCGATGTCGGTGAGAACCAGGTCTTCGGTGATTTCCACCGTGAGGCACTCGGCGGGAAGTCCGCCGCGTTCCAATGCCCGACACAGTGTGTCGGGCAACCGGGTGTCACGCGGAACGGCGCGAACAGGTTCACCGCCACCGGTATCTGCGCGCCGCGCGCCATCCATCGATTGGCATCGTTGACGACTTTGTCGAGCACCATGTCGGTCACCGGCCGCATCAGCCCGTGTTCTCTCACCAGCGACATGTACGCATCCGGACGCAACATTCCCAACTCCGGGTGCGGCCACCGCAGCAGCGCCTCGACGCCGACGACACGACCGGTCTTCAGGTCGAACTTCGGTTGGTACACCACCTTGAAGACCCCGGCGTCGATGGCGCGCCGCAGCTCTCCGAGCAGCCGCACCTGGGCCGCGCCGTCGAAGGGAGCCTGACCGAGGTCGCCGGCCGCTGATCCCGTGGCATCCGGGTCGGTCACCATGTCCGCGCTGAAGGTGTGTACCCGCGACGAACGGGATCGTTTCGCCGCGTGCATCGCCATCTCAGAGCGTGTGATCAGTGCCTCCGGCGTCAGTTCCGGCTCGTCGGCGGGGGCCACCGCGACCCCGACGCTGGGATTCATCAAGATGTTGTGCCCGTCGACGTCGAACGGCTTGTTGAACGCTTCGATCACGCGTTGCGCAACCAGATGCGAATCGTCGACCTCGCTTTCCAGCAGCAGGGAGAACTCGTCCCCGCCGAGGCGGGCCACGGTGTCACCCGGGCGCGCGCAGTCGGCAACCCGCTGGCCTGCATGCACCAGCAGGCTGTCCGCGGTCGGATGTCCGAGGCTGTCGTTGACGAGCTTGAAGTCGTCGAGGTCCAGCGACACCACCGCCACCGAGCGGTCGTCGCGCAGCTTCAGCATCATCGCGTGCGCCAGCCGATCATGGAACAACGCCTGATTGGCCAGCCCGGTCAGCGGATCCCGAAGCGCTTGATCGGCCGCCGCCAGCAGTAGCCGCCGGTTCTCCCATGCCGCAACGGCCTGTCGCACGCAGACTGCGGTGGTGATGAAAGGCACGATGATCCGTTCCAGTCCTGTCATCACCAGCGCCGGTCCCACGGTGCCTGCCAGCAGGAGCGGAACGTAGGGGACCCACAGCGACGAGTTGGACGGGACGGTGACCGGCGGCGCGACGGGGGGCGGGGTGGTGCGACTCCGTACCGCCGCCGCGGTGAAGACGACGAGGGCGGCGGCCCAGCCGATGTCGATCAGGTTGCCGGTGGCGTAGCGGTCGCCGGCGACGAGGTAGGCGAATGCGCTGTCGGTGAGCGTCGTCAGGAGCAGCGCGAGGGTGAGCAAGGACAGAACGGCGCGCTGTCGGGCGGGTGCGCGGGCGAGGACCGCCACGGCGATCGACAGCCCCAGCACATCCGCCATCGGGTAGGCCAACGCCAAGCCGAGTGCCAGCCCGTCTTCGCGATACGCGTCGTAGACGTCCTGCAACC
This sequence comes from Mycobacterium sp. DL, assembly GCF_039729195.1. NCBI lineage: Bacteria > Bacillati > Actinomycetota > Actinomycetes > Mycobacteriales > Mycobacteriaceae > Mycobacterium > Mycobacterium sp. DL. The sequence continues at coordinate 3,630,542 of NZ_CP155796.1, read as the reverse complement.
AGATGATCCACAGCAGCAGGAACACGCACAGCGCGACCGTCGCACCGTCGAGCACGATGCGTAGTCGCGACTGACGCAGCACGGCGGGAAACTGCGCCATCGCCAGGGCGGCCAGGAGAGGGAACAGCAGGTAGAACAGATCGGCGGGCGATGGGAACGGCGAGACGTGGAGGACGTTCTCGGTCACCAGCCAGATCAGGTCGCCGACGGCCCACGCGGCCAGCCCCGCCGCCATGAACGTCCATGCCGTACGTATTCGGCCCCGGGTGGCCCGGGCGGCCAGGCCGGAGCACACCGCGGCCCAGGTCGACAGCGCGAGGACGGCGAGATCGTCGACGACGCGCACGACTGCGCTGCCCTCGTCGAGGACGAGCACCACCGCCAGCAAGGCGGCAAGCCCTGCCGGGATGATGATCGACGGCCTCGCCCGAGGCCGGTGTCCGCCGATACCCACTGCGCTCCCATGCCCTGTGACTGCTCAGTGCGCTCCCGGCAGCACAGCAACAGTTCCGCCTCGAGCGACGGTTATTGACGCTAGCTCATGAACTGGCCGTGCGCCTGCTCATTCACCTGCATTGCCGGCACGGTGGCGACCCGGTGTCGGCAAACTTGCGCCGACGGGTCCCGGTCAGTCGGCGGGATGCTCCGTGAGCGGCGAGTCGACGGCTTCGGGGGGCGGGTTCGTCGTGTCGACGAAGTCGTCGATCAGGTCTGCGACGGCAAAGGGCCGTTCCACGTGGGGGAAGTGGCCGACGCCACCGAGGACTTCGAGCCGACACCCGGGTTGCGCGTCGCGGAGAGCGTATCCGTGCTCGATCGGAATGATCCGATCCTGGTCACCCCAGATGACCATCGTCGGCATATCGGAGGTCAGATACAGCCGGTTCAGGGCGCTCACCGATTGTCCGCGGTAGTCGACGACCGAACGCAGGGTCTTGAGGAAGGCCTGGCGGGTCTGCGAATCGGCGAGGGAGGTGTAGGCGCTCCACATCTCTGCGCCGCGCGGAGATTCGATGCCTCCCGCCGAGAGCCAGGAACGCACTTTGTTGCCCGCCGTCACCACGGGCGGGGGCGCGATGACCGGCAGTAACAGCTCGGCTCCCGGGGCGGACAGCAGGCGAAGCGTCCAGCCGACGTCCGGGCCGAGGCCACCGCTGCTGATCAGAACCAGTCGCCGACAGTAGGTGCGGTGCTGGTAGGCGAATTGCATCGCCACGCCGCCGCCGAGCGATTGGCCGACGACCGTGGCTCCTGAGATGCCCAACTCGTCGAGCAGGTCCCGCAGCAACACGGCGAACGCACCCAGCGAGTAGTCGCTGCGGGGTTTGGCGGACTGACCGTGTCCCAGCAGGTCGGGTGCGATCACCCGGTACTTCTTCGACAGTTGGGGGATCACCGCACGCCAGGTCTCGGAACTACCGGCCATGCCGTGGATCAGCAACAACGCCTCGTCGCCGCTACCGGCGTCCTGGTAGGCGACCCGATCGCCGTGCAGATCCAAAAACTTCATCTCGCTCATATGCGACATCTCCTCTGGACCGCTCATCCCATGGTTGCAGACAACGACGGTCTGACCGGGCGACAGTCGGCAGGGTCACGTCGCCGACTTCAGCCTCAGCGCGTCACACGACTGCACGGTACTCCCCACAGATCGAGGCCCCGCAGAATTCCGGGTAGCCGGGTCCCATTCCGGGCCTGAAGGGGGCAGGGTATCGGCATGGCTACTCGTGAGCAGGATCATCAGCGCACGCTCTTCGGTCATCCGATCGGATTGACCAACCTCTTCGGTGTCGAATTGTGGGAACGGTTCTCGTTCTACGGGATGCTCACCATCCTGGGGTATTACCTTTATTACTCGGCGACCGACGGTGGGCTCGGGCTGCCGCAGAGCACCGCGACCGGCATCGTCGGCGCCTACGGCGGACTCGTGTACCTCTCCACCGTGCTCGGTGCGTGGGTTGCCGACCGGCTTCTCGGCATGGAACGCACGGTCTTTTATGGCGGCGTCGTCGTCATGCTCGGCCACATCGCGCTGGCGGTATTGCCGGGACTGACCGGCGTCGGCGCGGGCCTCGTCTTGGTGGCGCTGGGTTCGGGTGCGTTGAAGGCCAACGCATCGTCGCTGCTGGGCACCCTCTACGACAAGGGTGATCCGCGCGCCGACGGCGGTTTCACGCTGTTCTATCTCGGCATCAACCTGGGGGCGTTCGTCGGTCCGCTGATCACCGGCCTGTTGCAGACCCACGTCGGCTTCCACTACGGGTTCGGCGCGGCCGCCATCGGGATGGCGCTGGGTCTGGCCCAGTACGTGGTGTTCCGCCGAAACCTGGGCGAACACGGCCGTCATGTCCCGAACCCGTTGCCGCGCAGCGCTATCGGCAAGACGGTCGGGGTGTTCGTCGTCGTGCTGACGGTGGTCGCGGTGGCGATCGCGCTGAAGCTGGTGACTCTGGCGAACCTGTCGCAGGTGACCACCGGTGTCATCGTCGTCGCCTCGATCGGTTACTTCGCGATCCTGCTGAACAGTGACAAGGTCACCGCCCCGGAGCGGGTGCGGGTGCGGGCCTTCATCCCGCTTTTTGTCGCGAACGCCATCTTCTGGTCGTTGTTCCAGCAGATCTTCACCGTGCTGGCGGTCTACTCCGACGAGCGGATGAACTGGTCCATCTTCGGATGGGTCGCGCCCTCGAGTTGGATCGGGTCGATCGAACCGGTGTGGATCATCGTGCTGTCACCGCTGTTCGCGCTGATGTGGACGAGGTTGGGCAACCGGGCACCCACCACGCCGCGCAAGTTCGCCTACGGCGTCATCGGCATGGGCCTGGCTTTTCTGTGCTTCATCCCGCTGGCGGCCATCAGCGCGGTACCGGCACTGCTGGTCATGCTGATCCTCGGGGTGTTCGCGGTGTCGGAACTGCTGCTCTCACCGATCGGACTGTCGGTCACCACCAAGCTGGCCCCGGACGCGTTCCGCGCGCAGATGATGGCCCTGTACTTCTTCTCGGTCGGCATCGGCACGTCGATGTCGGGGGTGCTGTCGACCTACTACGACGCGTCGCGCGAGGTCGGCTACTTCGGCATCCTGGGCGCGGTCGCTGTGGTGGCCGGTGTGGTGGTCTTCTTCATCGCGCCGTGGATCAGCAGCCAGATGGAGGGCGTGCACTGACCGATCCGGCTACCTCGCTTGGTGGGGGACCCCGGTGAGGACGATCTCCGTTGCCCGCCGGGGCATTTCGGACAGGATCGGGAAGGCGGCGGCACGCCGGGGGATCCGCACGTGTTTGCGGCCCTTGCGCACGGCCTCGACCACCTTCTCGGACACCGTCTCGCGGGGCACCTTGACCAACATGCGTGTCCGGTACAGCCGCTCAAAGGATTTGGCGGTCGGCTCGAACGCGTCGGCCTTGGCGAGCAGATCGGTGGGGATCGGGCCGAGTTCGACCAGGGTGGTGCCGATGGGCAACCCGCGCAGGTCGGCGCGCAGACCCGCCGTGAAGTGAGACAGTGCCGCCTTCGACGCGCAGTAGGTGGCAAGCCCGGGGAACACCGAGCACCCGGCCATCGACGACACGTTGACGATATGCCCGCCGCCCCGACGAAGCATGCGCGGGACGGCCTGGCGGCACAGTTCGGCGGGGGCGAGATAGTTCACCTCGGTGACCCGGCGCAGCTCATCGTCGGGCGCATCGACAAAGCCGGCCGTGCTCTCGATCCCGGCGTTGTTGACCAGCACATCCACCGGTCCGACTTCATCCTCGATGCGCGATATCAGGCCTGCGACCTGCGTCGGATCGGCCAGGTCGGCCGCGTGCGCGGAGCCGCCCAGTTCGGCCGCGAGCGCTTCTATGGCGGATTGGGTTCGGGCGACGAGCGCCACGTTGGCACCGGCGCCTGCAAAGCCGTGCGCGAGCGCCTCGCCGATCCCTCGCGATGCCCCGGTGATCAGGACTCTTTTTCCCCGCAGTTCCATCATCGGATAGTACGCACCCGGGTGCGCACCCGAAGCGTGCACAGTGAACACTTTCGCCGATTTGTCTAGCGTTCGGGCGACGAGGGTGCGACTCTAGGAGCTGACAGAAAGGGCCTTCATGGCTGTCGAGCAACACGTCACCTATTGCCGGATCTGCGAAGCGCTGTGCGGCATGATCGCCACCGTCGAGGACGGTCGTCTGCAGTCCCTGCGACCCGACCCCGACAATCCGCTGTCGCGGGGCAGGGCGTGCCCCAAAGGTATTGCGTTCTCCGAGATCCAGAACGATCCCGACCGGGTGCTCTCTCCACTTCGCCGTCGCCCGGACGGCACCTTCGACGAGGTCAGCTGGGATGAGGCCCTCGACGACATCGCGGGCCGTCTCACGCGCATCGTCGCCGAGCACGGCGGCAGCGCAGTCGGCCAGTACTTCGGCAACCCCATCGCCTTCGGCTACGCCACCGGTCTGTGGTCGGGCATCTTCCTCACCCGACTGGGTGGCCACCACCAGTACTCGTCGGGTTCCCAGGACATCAACTCGCGTTTCGTCGCGAGCAAGTTGCTCTACGGTGCGGCGAGCCAGATCCCGTTCCCGGACCTGCCGCGCACCGACTTCCTGTTCATGCTGGGCGCCAATCCGCTGGTCTCCCACGGAAGTGCCGTGCGCACGCCACGCATCAAGGACGACCTCGCTGCCATCACGCGCCGCGGCGGGCGCGTGGTGGTGGTCGATCCGCGGCGCACCGAGACGGCCCGCGTCTACGAGCACCTGCCGGTGCGCCCGGACTCCGACGCATGGCTGCTGTTGTCCATGCTCTGCGTGATCTTCGCCGAAGACCTCGCTGACACCACCGCACTGGCCGAGCAGACGACCGGGTGGCGGGCATTGCGCGAGATCGTGTTGCGCTACCCGCCTGAAGACACCCGCAACCGCACGGGCGTCGAGGCCGACGTGGTGCGCAGCCTGGCCCGGGATTTCGCCGCGGCACCCAGCGCGGTGGCCTACGGCCGCACCGGCGCCTGTCTGGGCAGGCACGGCACGCTGGTCAGCTTCCTGCTCGACGCCCTGAGCATCGTCACCGGCAATCTCGACCGAGCCGGCGGAATGTTGTTCTCCCAGGCGGTGATTCCGTTGGAGGACATGGGGGAGAAGGCAGGCAGATTGACCTATGACACCGCACGATCGCGCGTCGGCGACCTGCCCGAGGTGATCAGCACCTACCCGGCAGCGCTGATCGCCGAAGAGATCCTCACCCCGGGGGATGGCCAGTTGCGCGCACTGTTCGTCACCGCGGGCAACCCGGTGCTCACCGTGCCCAACGGCCCGATGCTGGAGAAGGCTCTCGACGAACTCGATCTGCTGGTCTCGCTGGATCTGTATGTCAACGAAACCAACCGTCGCGCCGACTACGTGCTTCCCGCCGCGACGTTCCTCGAGCGTTACGACGTTCCGTACAGCTTCGCCAACTGCTCCCCGACGGTGTTCATCCAGGCCGCCGAGCCGGTGCTCACGCCGTACGGGCAGGCGCGAAACGAATGGGAGGTCTTCGACGAGTTGGCCCGCCGGATGGGCCTGTCGTTGTTCGCCACGGGCGCGCTGGAACGCTTCAACGGCGTGCTCAGCTGGCTGGATCGACGTGGAATCGGGCGGCTCACACCTCGGCGTGTGGTCGAACTGCTGATGAGGATCGGGCCCTACGGCGATCGATTCGGGCTGCGGCGCAAGGGCATCAATCCTCGGCGTCTGCGGGACAACCCGCATGGCATCGTCCTGGCCGAACACGCCCGCACCGGCATCCGCGCCGACGTCGTCAGACAGCCCGACGGCTTGGTCGTGCTGGCGCCGAAGGAGATCCTGCAGGAAGTGGCCGGTCTCGGCGAGCGGCATCCCGACAATCCGGACTTCCCGCTGATGGCGATCGGCATGCGTGAGATGCGTTCGCAGAACTCGTGGATGCACAACAGCCCGACGCTGATGAAGGGCGATCGCCGTCACCGCGCCAGGGTCAATCCCATCGACGCGGCAGCTGCGAACCTGTCGGACGGTGCCGCCGTGCGGATCACGTCGCCGCACGGGGCGATCGAGACCGAGGTGCGGATCACCGACGAGATGGCACCGGGCACCGTGGCCATTCCGCACGGGTGGGGGCATCAGGGTGGCTGGCAGTTGGCGAACCGCTCCGGTGGTGCCAACGTCAACGAGTTGACGTCGAACGCGCCGGCCGACCTCGAGCGCCTCGCCGGGATGTCGGTGCTCAACGGAATCGCCGTGCGGATCGAAGCGATCGAGAACGTGGTCAGTCGGTGAGTGCAATCCTGACGGCGGTGGCCAGTTCGCCGTTGTCGCGTGGCTGCTCGAACACCACACTGGCATTGCGCCCCTTGGCATTCAGGCTCGCGATGGTATTGCCGAACAGCGGCCCGCTGAGGTTGCGCCACGACATGGGCAGCGCAGGGGAGCCGTGGCGACGGGCCCAGCGGCGGGTCATCCGAGCCACCCGGGGCGACCACCCGAGCTTGAATGCGGGTTTCACGTAGCTGGGAACGTAGTTGTGCACCGGCGAGCACACCAGCTGATACACGCGGGCGGTCGGCGTGCCGGGGAAGTCGGCGCGCGCGGCGTAGCTGTGGTGCACATCGCCGGACAGCACCGACACTGTTGCAGGCCCGCGCGTGGGTTGGGTGGCTGCTTTGACGATCAAGTTGCTCAGCCGCAGGAACGAGTTCATGAACGCCGGCCAGTGCTCCAGGTCGGCTGCCTGGCGGATCTTCTCGCCGATCTTGCCCCGTGCCCCGCCTCGGTTGGCGGAGATCTCGTTGACTGTCTGCAGATCGCCGAGGACGGGAGGTAGCAACCAGGGCAGCGATGAGCCGATGACGAGGTGGTCCAGTGACTCCAGATTGTCATTGACCTGGTCTTCCAGCCAGCGGAACTCGCGGTCGCCCAGCATCTTTCGATCACCGCTGTCGAGAATCCGGGCGTTGCGCGAGTCGACCACGATGAGACGGCTGCGGCCCAGATCCCAGCGGTAACTGAACCGCAGGCCCTTGTCGCCGTCGACCTCGGTGTCGGCGCGGTCAGCCAGCTCGATCAGATGTGGCCAGCAATCGCCGTCGGTGGCCAGCACCTTCTGGTAGTCCTCGTCCTCGGCGAGCTCGTCGGGGCTCAGATTGCCGAGGTGTTGGTACACCCAGTAGGAACCGAGTCCGGCCCGAATGCGATCCCGCCACCATGGTTTGGCGTTGACCTCGGCACGCCAGGCCGCGGAGGTGTTCCAGTCGTCGCGGATGTCGTGGTCGTCGAAGATCATCGCGGTGGGCAGAGTCGACAGGATCCAGCGGATCTCCGGGTCGCCCCAGGTGTGCCGGTAGAGACCCTCGTACTCGGTGAAGGTCACGACTTCGTCGGGCGGGCGTTTGCCGGAGGAGCGGCGCCCGGCGAGGTGGCGGCGTGCCTCGGGGGTCAGTTCGTCGGCGTACACCTGATCGCCGAGCAGCAGCAGGGCGTCCGGCCACTCTTCGGCAGGCATCGCGGTCAACCGGGTGGCGTAGCAGTCGAGGGCGTCGAGTCCGAGCTTGTCGTCGATCGCGGCGTCGCCGGTCTTCGGGTAGCGGCAGGACCCGAAGATGATCCTCAGTCGGTCGGCGGTGTCGGGGCCGCGGGTTCTGATCACACTCGGAGGGAACTGCGAATCGGGTTCGGGCCAGACCTGTGTGCCGTCGACGCGGACCTGGTATTCGATCGTCGAGTCCGGCGCGAGTCCCGTCACCGGTACCAGCGCGTAGTGGTGGCCCTGCACTTCGAAGGTCCTGGTGGCGCAGTTGAGCACCTCGACCTCGGCGGGGGCGTCCGTCTGTACCCACACCATCGCGGTCGTCTCACCGACGTGGCGCAGGATGGGGCCGAGAAGAAGAGGCACCGGCCCAGAGTAGAGGTTGTGTGTCCGGCAACGGATTTCAGGCTCGACCGAGCCTCCTGTTGATCGTATCCGTCGTAGAAGCCTCGGGAGTTTGCTACGGGGTGGTAAATTTCCGTGCTACGGCGGTCTGCTCGACGTGCCGCGATCCGAATGGATCAACCATGGGGGGTCGATGTGGCCACGCGCAGGCTCTACGCCGGTGTAGTCCTGATCGGCATCGCGGTGAGCCTGGCGGTCGGTCCGGGCGTCGCGGCCGCAACTCCGTCCGATTCGTCATCGTCTTCTGACTCCCCGACTTCTGACTCCCCGTCTTCTGAGTCGTCACCGTCTTCTGACTCATCTCAGCCCTCGGTCAGCCCCAAGAGGGACGGCGCAGGGGCCTCCGCCGGCGTCGCTGACACCGACGCCACACGCGAACCCGACGACGAGGCCGGCGAGACCGACGAGACCAGCGAGACCGGTGACGTCGACGAGATCGAGCAATCCGACGAGTCCGACACAGCCGCCGTCGCGACTCCCACCGACAGCGCGGGGGCCGGGTCGACCCGCGAACCGCGGAAATCCCCGGAGCCGGTGACGTCCGACGAGCAGCCGGCCGCCGAGGAGCCCAACGGCGCCGTCGAGCACACGTGGAGCGGTCCAGCTGCGACGGGCGAGTCCCACGAGGTGGTGCCGGCTGCCCCGACGCCGCAGCCGGTCATGAGGGAACTCGCGATGCCGGCACTTGCGGACAGTGCCCCGACGCTGCGCACCCTCGTCGCCGCGCGACCGGTGACCGTCGACACCATCGTGACCGATGTACTCACCTGGGTCGGGCTCGCGCGACTGGCCGACGGTTTGCCGGTGCCCGCGACGCCGGTGTCGGCGCTCGTGCAATCCCTCTGGCTCGCGGTCCGTCAGAGCCAGTACATCCTGAACAACCAGCGGCCCACCGCTGAGGCGACGACCTCCGGGCCGGGGCCCGACGGTGTGGTCACCGGCAGCCTCAACGCCGTCGACTACGACGACACCGCACTCACCTACACCGTCGCCGCGGCGCCGGAACACGGCACCGTGGTCGTCGACGCGTTCGGTCACTTCACCTACACCCCAGATGCCGAGACCGCCCTTCGCGGCGATCGATTCACGATCGTCATCGACGACTCCGTCGGCAACCCCTTCCACGTCCACGGATTGCTCGGCCTTCTCGGCGTCACCGGCCCCACCCGGGTGACCATCGTCGTCGACGCGCCGTCACCTTCTCGGATCGACGATCTGGCGACCCTCGACCTCGTCGAGGTGCTGTCGCGCGACGGTGTGGAGGTGACCACCGACTCCCGAGGTGGGGTGGCTGTCATCAGCGGACGCTTCACCGACCGGGTGGTGACCACGGCCGCCGACGCCGCAGCGGTGATGAACGCCGTCGCCCCCACGCTGGGCGCCGCCCTGGGTTTCGTCGACGCGGCGGCCATCACCGCCACCCGCGCGGGGGTCGGAAACAGCCTCGAGAAGTTCTACCGCTTCGGCGAAAGCATCGGCGGAATCCAGGTTCTCGGCAGCGATGTCGTCCTGGTGACCGACGCCGATGGCGCTGTCACCGGTCTGTTCAACAACTACCGCGGGCTGGCCGAGGGATTCGACGTGACCCCCGCCGACACGGTTGACGAAGATTCCGAGATCCGCCTCATCGCCGGTACCGCCTACCTCGGCTCGGGTGCTTACGGCGACACCCTTGAAACCTTGCTCACTCGAAGCACATTCACCAGCGAGCTCGTCGTCCACGCTCTCGACGACCTGGTAGCGCCCAGCTTGGCGTGGCGGGTGGTGCTGCAGCTTCCGGACACCGGGGACATGACGCCGTCCGGGACGACCTACCTGATCCACGCCGACGGGATCAACGCGGGCGACGTCATCGTCTCCCTCACGAACGGGCAGGACGCCGCTGTGGTCAGTGTGGCCACCGATTGGCTCGGTGAGCAGCGCAGCATCACCGTCGAATCCAACCGGGTGTTCTTCTTCACGAATCTCACGATGTCGGACAGCACCCGGAACATCACGACCTACCGGACGTCGTACTCGTTCTTCGGTCTCGGTGGACCGGTGCTGCCCGGGACGGCGGTCAAACGCAGCTGGTTCACCTGGGACAAAGGCGCGGTGTCCGCACATGCCAACACCGCGGTCGTCTACGACTACTTCGAGGACGTGCTCGGCCGGACATCGTTCGACGGTGCGGGTGCGCTCATCGAGGTCAGCATCCGCTACAACCCGCGCACGTCGGTGGGCGGCTACGCCAACGCGTTCTGGGATCCCACCCGCCAGCAGTTCGGCTACGGGGACAGTGGATACCTGCAGGCGGCGCTCGACGTGGTCGGACACGAGTTCACGCACGCAGTGGTGAGTTACGTTGTCGGCGACGGCGGATCGGTGCTCGACTACGGCGAGCCCGGCGCGCTCAACGAAGCGTATGCCGACATCCTCGGCGCCCTGATCGAAGGAAAGGCCGGTGCCGACCGGTGGCGCTTCGGTGAGGACTCCGACTACGGGGTCGTGCGCAATCTCGCCGACCCCAGGTCGGTGACCACCGCGTACGGGCCCTACCGCGACCACTACGCCACTCGCTACACCGGGTCGGGCGACGACGGCGGCGAACACGTCAACAGCACCATCTTCGGCCACGCGGCCTATCGGATGATGACGGCCGCTGCCACCAGCGGTGTCTCCGACGAAACCTGGGCCCGGGTGTTCTACCACTCCCTGTACCGGCTGAGCCCCGGCGCGGTGTTCACCGACGGTCGCGCCGCGGTGCTCAGCGCCGCGACGGCGCTCGGGTTCACCGGCCCGCAACTCGGCGCGATCGCCGACGCGTTCGATTCCGTCGGAATCCTCGGCGCTGCAGCCTCATTCGGTATCGCAGCCTGACTGATCCACCAGCACGGAGGCATCCGGCCGGTCGCCGAAGGGCTACGCTGAAGCCATTCGTCGACGATGTCCAGTCGTGAAAAGCTAGCCTGTCGCTCGTGCCGCCCATCCCCGATCCCGAGCATTCGATGCGCCGCGTGCTGGCGCTGTCCGCTCCGATCGGGATGGCGTTCATCCCGCTGGGAATGGCGCTGGGTTTTCTTGTCGTGCACGCGGGACTGGACTGGTGGTGGGCGCCGGTGTTCGCGGCGGTCATCTACGCCGGGTCGCTGGAGTTCCTGATGGTGCATCTCGCCGCGACGGCGGCCCCGGTGGCGGGAGTCGCGCTGACGACGTTTGTCGTCAACTCCCGGCACGTGTTCTATGCGCTGTCGTTTCCGTTGCAACGCGTCAAAGGCGTGGCGGCGAAGCTGTACAGCACCTACACACTGTCCGACGAGGCGTATGCCGTCGGTGTGAGCCCGGCGGCGGCCACCTGGACCACTCGTCCGATCCTGTTCATGCAACTGTGCTTTCACCTGCTGTGGGTCACCGGCGCCGGCTTGGGCGGGCTGGTCGGCGAGGCGCTGCCGATCGAACGGCTCGAGGGCCTGGATTTTGCGCTGACCGCGCTGTTCATCGTGTTGGCGATCGATGCCTACCGGCAGCGCCCGGACCGGCTCACCGCAGTGGTCGCGGCCCTGTGTGCCGTTGCAGCGTGGCTGTTGTTCCCCGGGCAGATGCTGGTGTGTGCGTTCGCCGGATTCGCCGCGGCGCTGATGCTGCGGCTGTGGGTGCAGCGCAGGGCTGAACATGCCTGACAACGGTTACATCCTGCTGCTCGTGGTGGTGAGCGCCGCGGTGACGTGGGCGCTGAGGGCGCTGCCGTTCGCCGCGCTGGCGCCGATGCGCGACAGTGCCGTCGTCAAGTACCTCAGCGTGCACATGCCCGTCGGGGTCATGCTGATCTTGGCGATCTACACGCTGCAGACGGTGGCGGGTGAGACGGCTCGGCAGATGTGGTGGCTGGCGATCGCCGTGGGGCTGACCGCGGGCCTACACCTGTGCGGGCCAATGCGTTGCTCAGCATCCTGATCGGTACCACGTGTTATGTGACGTTGATGTCCGTGTGGGGCTGATCAACACGGTGCCTGCAGATAGGCGACCAGCGCATTGGTCAGACCTCGCCGCGCGACTTCGAGATCGGCATAGGAACCGAGCTGCCGCTCGGACACGAGGCCGCGCATCGCGCCGGGGATGAGGGCGGCGACCTCACGGACCCGTTCGGGGTCGACGTCGAGGCCGGCAAATGCGTTGCGACAGGTCTGCAGCCACGACTGACCCCACGAATAGAGTTCGGCGGCGGTCTGGGGATACAACCGCTCCAGCTCGCCGTGATCGCGGGGGAGGGCGGCGCGCAGGTTCTCGATCGCGCGCGAATCCGGCTCTGCCAGGCCGTGATACAAGACATCGATGATTCCCGCGACGCGGTCGCGAAGAGGCGCGGACTCGTCGACCGTGGAGAAGATCTCGGCGCGGCGTTCCGCGGTGCGATGCAGCACCGCGGCCCAGAAGCCGTCGGCGTCCCCGAACTGGTACTGCACCGCGCCCCAGGTGGCGCCGATGTCCTTGGCGATCCGATTGGCCGACACCGATCCGGGGTCACCGGAGGCGAGCGAGCGCAGCGCTGCTTCGAGCATGTTCTCGCGGGTCGCCTGACCGCGCCGGTTGGTGCGGCGGGCGGGCATCCCGGTCGTCGCACGTACCTCGGTCATCCCGCGAGGATAGCTTGGTTTCGTAGAACCCACTATGCTTCTTTCATTGAAGGCTCTACTATTCGAAACCGAAGCGATGCGAAGGGATTGTTGATGGCCAAGCCGCCCCTGTCGATGAAGCCGACCGGATGGTTTCAGGTCGCCTGGTCCGACGAGGTCGCCGTCGGTGACGTCCACACGATGAAGTACTTCGGTCAGGAGATGATCGCCTGGCGCGCCGAGTCGGGTGAGCTCACGGTCATGAACGCCTACTGCGAACACCTCGGCGCCCACCTCGGTTACGGCGGCACCGTCAAGGGGGAGGTGCTGCAGTGCCCGTTCCACGGATGGCAGTGGAATCACCAGGGGCGCAATGTGTGCATCCCCTACGAGGACCGACCGAATCGCGGTCGGCGCATCAAGACCTATCCGGTCGTCGAGCGCAACGAGTCGGTGTACATCTGGCACGACATCGACAATCGAGAGCCGTTCTTCGAAGCACCTGACATCTTCACCGACTTCGGTGACGCCGGCACCGCCGCGGATTACTATCCGCAACAACGACTTTTCCGACAGGGTCTCGAGATGCACCCGCAGTACGTGTTGGAGAACGGCGTGGACTTCGCCCACTTCAAGTACGTCCACGACACTCCGATCGTGCCGGTGTTCACCCGCCACGACTTCGACGACCCGGTCTCCTACGTGGATTTCACGATCACCTTCGAGGGTGACGACGGGCAGAAGATCGAAGACGTCAACAGCGGTGTCGAAGCGATCAACGGCGGTCTGGGCATCGCGGTGACCAAGAGTTGGGGGATGATCGACAACCGCACCATCTCCGCGATCACCCCCGTCGACGATGCCACCTCCGATGTGCGGTTCATGGTCTACATCGGACGGCCGACAGGACCATCGGCCACCCGCGACCCGGTGCGCGCCGAGGCCAAGGCCACGGACTTCGGCGCGGAGGTCATCCGGCAGTTCAGCCAGGACATCCACATCTGGGCCCATCAGCGCTACTCCGACCCACCGGCGCTCGCCAGTTCCGAGTTGGAGGGATTCACCGCGATCCGCAAGTGGGCGATGAAGTTCTATCCCGACGGCAAGGGCGGAAGCGCCGCCGAACTCGCTGCAGCCGAAACCAATTGAACTTTCGAAGAAAGGCATTCCATGACCGACCACATCAAGGTATTCCAGGTGGCCACCGGCAACGTCGGCTCGGAGATGATCAAACGGATCGCCACCCAACCGGACCTCGAGCTCGTCGGCGTGCACTGCTACTCGCCGGACAAGGTCGGCAGGGACACCGGCGAACTGGTCGGATTGCCGGCCAACGGCGTCATTGCCACCGGCACGATCGACGAGATCATCGCGGCTCGACCTGACGTCGTGACCTTTCATGGTGTGTTCCCCGACGAGGACCTCTACGTGCGGGTCCTCGAGGCGGGGATCAACATCGTGACCACGGCAGACTGGATCACCGGCTGGCATCGCGACCGCAACCATCCGCACCACTCCGGCAAGCCCGTGACCCAGTTGCTTCAAGAGGCCTGTGAGAAGGGCGGTTCGACGTTCTACGGGACCGGGATGAACCCCGGCGTGAACCAGATTCTGGGAGTGGTGTGCTCCGCAGACGTCGCCGACATCGAGAACATCACCACGATCGAGTCGGTTGATGTCTCCTGCCACCACTCCAAGGACACCTGGATCGAGGTGGGTTACGGCCAGCCCGTGGATGATCCGGAGATTCCGGGCAAACTGGAGAAATACACCCGGGTGTTCGCCGACAGCGTGCTGATGATGGCCGACTGCTTCGACCTCGTGCTCGACGAGGTCAAGTTCAGCTACGAACTCGGCGCGTGCACCAAGGATGTCGACCTGGGCTGGTACAAGTTGCCGAAGGGCTCGCTGGGCGGCAATTACATCAAATACCAGGGCATCGTCGACGGTGTGCCGCGCGTCGAGACCCACCTCGAGTGGCAGATGACACCGCACACTGATCCCAGCTGGGATATCAAAGGCTGCTACATCACTCAGATCAAGGGTGACCCGAATATCTACAACAAGCACATGATCTTCCCGAAGCCGGGGGTTGATCTGTCCGATCCCGCCAGTTTCGCCTCGATCGGCATGACGGTCACCGGAATGCCGGCGCTGAACTCGATCAAGTCGGTCGTGGCGGCACGGCCAGGCCTGCTTACCAGCGCCGACCTGCCCCTCCGGGGATTCGCAGGACGCTTCAATCTCTAGCCGTCGTTGACACTAGCCGTCGTTGACACTGCCCCCACGGCGGCAACGTGCGAGTAGCCGTCGCCGTGGGTGCAGTCTCAGCGTTGCGCGGCGCTGAGAAGGTCCTCGACCGCAACAAACTTCACGCGGGGTCGTGACGATGCGGTGCCGCGGTCGCGCTCGGTGGTGTCGATGGCTCGCCAGCCGCTCCAATCCACCGGTGTGATCCCGCGCCCGGCCATCAACGCGCGCAGGGACTCTCGTCCAGCGACCGTCCGCTCGAGGAGGCCCTCGTCGAAATCGGCGAGCAGCTGGGCGACCGTCTCCTCGGCGCAGGATCGATTGGTGCCGATCACGCCCTGCGGACCGCGCTTGATCCACCCGGTGACGTACACCCCCGCGAGGTGTTGTCCGGCCGCATCGGTCACCCGGCCGCGGTCGTGGGGCACCGTACCCGTGGCGTGATCGAAGGGGAGATCGGGAAGCGGCACCGCGCGATAGCCGATGGAGCGCAGCACCAACGACGTCTCGATCACCTCGGTGTCCTCGCCGCGGCGCACCGCCAGCGCAGTCACCCGGTCGCTGCCCTCGACGGCCACCGGTGAACAGTGAAAGCGGAACACCACACGCTTGTTTCCCGGTGTCGGCTCCCGTTGTGCGTACTCACGGGCGATCTCCAACTTCGTGGCCGTCTCGAAGTCGTCGTCGGGATCCGGCTGCAGGTCCGCATCAGGAGCATCGATAATGACGTCGACGCCGGGCAGGTGACCCAGGGCCAGGAACTCCCCGACGGAGAACGCCGCGGCCCGTGGGCCCCGCCGGGCGAGGATCACGATCTCCTCGATCGAGCTGTGCGACAACACTTCCAGTGCGTGTTCGGCGATGTCGGTGCCTGCCAGTTCCTCAGGCGCCATCAGGAGCATCCGTGCTACGTCGAGTGCGACGTTTCCATTGCCGACGATCACCGCGCGGCGATCGGACAGGTCGAACCGGTGCTGGGCGTGGTCGGGGTGACCGTTGTACCAGCCGACGACGTCGGACGCCGGGTGGCTGCCCGGCAGGTCCTCACCGGGGATGCCGAGGTCGCGACTGGTCGACGAACCGACCGCGTAGATGACCGCATGGTGATGGTCCAGCAGATCCTGATGGCTCAGATGGGTGCCGATCTCGACGTTGAGATGGCATCCGAATCGCTTGTCGGCCAACGCGGAACTGAAGAGATTGACCACCGATTTGGTGTGTTGATGGTCGGGTGCGACGCCGGCACGGATCAGGCCGAACGGGGTGGGCAGTCGCTCGAACAGATCGACCTCCACGCCGTCGATGGCCACGAGTTCGGCTGCGGCGTAACACGCGGCCGGGCCCGCGCCGACGACGGCCACCCGCAGTGACCCACTCGCCACCGGGGCGTGCTGCTTGGTCGGCGGTGTCGAATCCGATTCCAGCGGATGGTGTTCGAAGTAGGCGGCGTTGAGTTCCCGGAACCGCTCCAGATGCGGCGGCAGATCCTCTTCGTAGTGGATTGCGTCAACAGGACATTCGTCCATGCAGGCGCCGCAGTCGATGCATGCCTCCGGGTCGATGTAGAGCATCTCGGTACCGCTGAACTCGCCGGGGCCGCCGGCCGGCCGAATGCAGTCCACCGGGCACACCGGCACACAACTGGCGTCCTTGCAACAGTTCTGGGTGATCACGTAGGTCATGACGTGCCCTCGCGGAGGCCCAGGCCGTCGAGTTTTCCTGCGAGTCGTTCGACGTAGCGGGCGACGTCGTCGGGGTTGCGGTCGGGTAGGCCGAAGAGGACTTCGGTGACGCCGAGGTCTTTCCAGCTGAGCAGTTTGTCGGGGTCGGGTTTGAAGTCGAGCGCGACGATGGTGGGGGTGCCGTCGCGGTCGGCGGCGGCCCAGGTGTCCTGCAGGAGTTTGACGGGTTCGTCGATGGTGATGTCGCGGGGGGTGGTGATCCAGCCGTCGGCGGATTTGGCGATCCACTTGAAGTTCTTTTCGGTGCCGGCGGCGCCGACGAGGACCGGGATGTGGGTCTGGATGGGTTTGGGCCAGGCCCAGGAGGGGCCGAAGTCGACGAACTCGCCGTGGTATTCGGCTTCTTCGTGGGTCCACAGGGCGCGCATGGCTTCGAGGTATTCGCGCAGCATGGTGCGCCGCCGGGCGGGGGGCACGTTGTGGTCGGCGAGTTCGTCGGTGTTCCAGCCGTAGCCCACGCCCAGTGAGACCCGTCCGCCGGAGAGGTGGTCGAGGGTGGCGATGGATTTGGCCAGGGTGATGGGGTCGTGTTCGACGGGCAGGGCCACCGCGGTGGACAGTCGCACGCGGGTGGTGACCGCGGCGGCGGTGCCCAGCGAGACCCAGGGGTCCAGGGTGCGCATGTAGCGGTCATCGGGCAGGGTCTCGTCGCCGGTGGTGGGGTGGGCGGCGTCGCGTTTGATGGGGATGTGGGTGTGTTCGGGGACGTAGAACGTGGTGAAGCCGTGCTCGTCGGCCAGTGTGGCCGCCGCGGCCGGGGTGATCCCACGATCAGAGGTGAACAACACCAAACCAAAGTCGAGGCCGACGTGTGCGCTGTCAGAGTGTGGGCTGTCAGAGCGTGGGCTGTCAGACGCAGCGGATTGACTGGACACTAGTCCAGTTTAGGCAGACCGGCCCCGATCAGGCAATCCGGCATTGAAAGCGGTTGCTGGGAAACACTATTGGGAGTTTGGTCGAGTAATTCGGATCGGATATTGCGCCATGCGGGTGTTTTCTGACGTTGAAAGCGGGTCAATATCAAGACACGTGTCCAGTTTGATCGCGAAGAGGAAGATTCGGCATTCGCGAGTGGACCAGCGCTGAGACGCCGGTTCGATAGGGCTACCACCACCCTCTTGCCGAGATCTACATGAAGGTTGTGGTTCGCACGTCGACAAGAAATTGAGCAGCCGTCGCGTCGATCTCGCGACGAGCAGTCCGAGCAGACTTTGATCCGACTGACATAGACCGTTCGGTGCCGGCCGCGACCCTCTGAGCAGGGAGGGTCAGCCCGCGCCCTTGCCGTTGTCCACCCGGTACACCGCGCCGTGGATCGCCGCAGCGTCGTCGCTGGCCAGGAACGCGATCGTCTTGGCCACATCGACGGTTTCCATGAACCCACGCGGTGAGGCGATGCGCATGATCAGGTCCCAGTCGGCGTTCTCCGGTGCCTGGAACTCCGTGGCCTGCGCGGTCGGCATGCCCCCGGGGCAGATCGCGTTGACTCGAAGCCGCTCCTTGGTGAACTCGACGGCCAGCGCGCGGGTCAAGCCGATCAGCCCGTGCTTAGCCGCGCAGTAGCCCGCCGAGTACACCTCACCCTCGACGCCTGCGATCGACGACACGTTGACGATGTTGCCGCCGGTCTCCAGGAGGTGCGGCAGGGCCGCGCGGCACAGGTAGAACGGTCCGTTGAGGTTCACCGCGAGGTCGGTTTCCCAGTCTTCGTCCGACGTCGTCACCGTGTGCCGCATCTGGTGGAAGCCTGCGACATTGGCAAGAACGTCGAGACGCCCGAAGTGCGCGACACAATCCGCGACGGCCTGCGCGCAGGCCTGCGGTGACGAGATGTCCACCGAGGCGAAGGCTCCGCCCGGAACGTCGGCGAACACCTCTGTCATGCGCGAGGCATCCCTGGCGATGCCGAAGACCTTCGCCCCCCGCTCGGCGAACAACCGGGCCGTCGCCGCGCCCAGACCTGCTGACGCACCGGTGACCAACGCGACTTTCCCGCTCAACTGAGTCATGTCCACGACCTTCTCACGGCCGTTGCAGCGGTCAGACAGCGGCGCGGGGCGCGACCGGGGGAACCGCCGCCAACAGGTCGCGCGTGTACTGCTGCTCGGGGGCGGCGAACAGGTCGTCGGCGGGCCGGTTCTCGACGACCGCACCGTCGCGCATCACCAGCACGTCATGGCTGAGGCGGCGGATCACCGCGAGATCATGACCGATGAGCAGATAGGTCAGCCCGAGTTCTCGCTGCAGGTGTGACAGTAGCTCGAGCACCCTCGCCTGCACCGACACGTCCAGCGATGCGGTCGCCTCGTCGAGGATGAGCAGATCGGGCTCGGCGGCCAGCGCGCGGGCGATGCTCACCCGCTGACGTTGTCCACCCGAGAGTTCGTGCGGGTACCGCTGGGCGAACTCGGTTGGCAGCCCGACGAGTTCGAGCAGTTCGGCGACGCGGGCGCGACGCGCCGCGGCGCCATCGACCAGTCCGTGCACCCGCAGCGGCTCCGAGACCGAGGTCTCCACTCGGGCACGAGGATTCAGCGATGAGAACGGGTCCTGGAACACCAGGCCGATGCGTCGGCGCAGCGCCCTGCCCGCCGACCCCTTCGCGTGCAGGATGTCGGTGCCGTCCAGGGTGGCACTTCCACCGTCGGGCTTCACCAGGCCGGTCAGTGCGGCGGCGACGGTGGACTTGCCCGAACCGGATTCGCCCACCAGCCCCAGCGTCGTCGCACGGCGAATCCGGAACGACACGTCCTTGACCGCATGCACCGTCGAGCGTCCCACCGGCGTCGACACGGCGAATCGCACATCGAGTCCGTCGACCTGCAGCAGCGTCTCGGCATCGGTCACCGCGGCCGGCCCGGAGCGGTCGAGAACCGGTCGCGCGGCGAGCAACTCGCGGGTGTACTCGTCGCGCGGGTGGTCGAAGACCTCCATGATCGGGGCCTGCTCGACGGCGGCACCGTTGCGCAGCACCGTCACGTCCCGGGCCACCTGGCCGATCACCCCCAGGTCGTGGCTGATCCACACCACCGCGGTCCCGAAATCGCGCTGGAGGGCCCGCACCAGTTCGATGATCTGGGCCTGCGTCGTGACGTCCAGTGCGGTCGTCGGCTCGTCGGCGATAAGCACTTCGGGGTCACACGCCAGCGCGATCGCGATCATCACCCGCTGGCGCTGGCCGCCGGAGAGTTGGTGCGGGTACGCGTGCAGACGCATCTGGGGGTCGGGCAGGCCGACCGCCTCGAGCAGCTCCAACGCGCGGGCGTTCGCTTCCCGACGCGTCATTCGGCGATGTGTCTCAAGGGATTCGGTGATCTGACGTCCGAGGGTCAGCAGGGGGTTCAGTGAGGTCCCGGGATCCTGGAAGACGAACCCGATGCGCGCTCCGTGCACGCGGCGCAGTGTCCGCGCAGGGGCGCCCACCAACTGGACCGGTTCGCCGGTCGGGTCGTCGAGGGTGCTGGTTCCCGACACCCGCGCGCCCGGGGCGTCGAGCAGGCCGGTCGCCGCCAGGACCGTCATCGACTTGCCCGAACCCGACTCACCCACGATGCCCAGGGTCTGCTCCCGGTGGACGTCGAACGACACACCGTCGACGAGCGTGCGCGACCCGATGCGCACACCGAGGTCGCGGACACTCAGCACTGGCGGGGAACTCGTCACTCGCGCCTCCGGGCCTCGATCATGGTGCGCTGCTTGGGATCGAGCACATCGCGCAACCCGTCGCCGAACAGGTTGAATGCGAGCACGATGACAAAGATCGCGGCACCCGGGAAGACGGCCATCCACCACGCCAGCGTCACGAAACCCTGGGAGTCGAAGATCATCCGGCCCAGCGACGGCTGCGGGGGCTGGATTCCCAGACCGAGGAACGACAGTGCGGCCTCGGACAGGATGGCGAAGGCCAGTGAGAGGGAGGTCTGCACGATCAACGGACCGGCGATGTTGGGCACGATGTGGCGGCGCAGGATGTACAGGTCGCCGGCGCCCATCGCCCGCGAGACCGCCACATACGGTTCGGTGCGCACTCCCAGAGTGCTGGCCCGCGCCACCCGCGCGAAGATCGGCGTGAACACGATGCCGATCGCCAGGATGGTGGTGGGCACCCCGGGTCCGAGGATGGCGACGATGGCCAGCGCCAGCAGCAGCACCGGGAACGCGAACATCACGTCGACAACACGCATCAGCACGGTGTCGAGCCAGCCGCCGCGATATCCGGCCAGGAGGCCGATGGTCAACCCGACCACCACGGCGAACGTCACGCTCACGACGGCGATCTGCATGGACGCCTGGATGGCGACCAGCACCCGGGACAACACGTCTCGGCCCAACTCGTCGGTGCCGAACCAGTGGTCGCCACTGGGTGGTTGCAGAGCGTTGGGAACATCGATGTCGTTGACACCGAAGGGCGCGATCCAGCTCGCGGCCACCGCGATGACGGCCACCGCGGCCAACGTCAGCGCGCTGACGAGAGTGATGGGATTCCGCGCGAGCAGCCGCCATGACGCCACTCGTGTCGAACCGGTGCTCTCCGTCGTCGTCATGCCAGCCGGATCCTCGGGTCGACCACCGCGTAGAGCACATCAACGAGCAGGTTGATCAGCAGGAACAGCGCGGCGATCAGAAGCACCGCGCCCTGGATCAACGGGTAGTCCCTGGCCGCCACGGCGTTGAACACCAGCCGTCCCAGCCCAGGCCAGGCGAACACCACCTCCACGACGATGACACCGCCGAGGATCGTCGCGAGCTGGATCCCGGTGATGGTGAGTATCGGGACCAGCGCGTTGCGGACGGTGTGGCGCAGCGTGACCACGCGCGGTGACAGGCCCTTGGACCGGGCGGTGCGCACGTAGCCCATCGCGGCTACCTCGAGCACAGCCGACCGGACATAGCGGGTCATGATCGCCGCCGCCACGACGCCGACGGTGAGGGCAGGCAGGATGATGTGGCGCAACCAGCCGCCTGGGTCGCCGAACAGCGGCCGGTACCCCGAAGTAGGCAGCCAGCCCAGCGTCGTCGAGAAGAGGGCGATCAGCAGGATGCCCAGCCAGAAATCCGGCACCGAGACGCCGAATTGGCTTGTGATGCGGACGATCCCGTCGCTGATCCGGCCTTCGCGCAGCGCCGAGTAGATGCCCGCCGGCAACGCGATCAGCAACGCGATCGCCATACCGGCGAATCCCAGCGACAGCGTCGCAGGCAGTCGCTCCAGCAGTGTCACGGTGACGGGGTCGCCATTGCGGAAGCTGACCCCGAGATCGCCGGTCAGCGCCGACCCGAGGTAGCCGAAGAACTGCGAGACGATCGGGCGGTCCATCCCGCTGGCGGCGCGCAACGCGTCGTAGGACTCCGGCGTGTAGCGGGTGCCCAGGGCGATCCGGACCGGGTCCCCGGGCACCAGATGCACCAGTGCAAAAACCAGCACCAGCACGCCGAACAGCACGACAGCCGAATACATCAGCCTGCGTGCGACGAAGCGGACGATCGGATGGGTCAGCAGGGACGTAGCGGAGGAAGTGGCCGTAGCGGACATGGCTAGGCATCACCGTCCGACGTCAGTGACGCATCGCGGAACCGGACCGCGCCGTCGCGGCGCGCCTCATAACCCGTCAGCGCCGGATTCCAGGCCTGGATCACCGACGGGTTGTACAGGTAGATGTAGCTGACCTGGTCGGCGATCAGGGTGGCGGCCCTCGCATAGGAGTCGGCCCGCACGGCGCGGTCGGTCTCGACCCGGCCCGCGTCGAGCAACCGGTCGACCTCGGGGTCGGAGAACTTCTGTGCGTTGCTGGTGCCGTCGGTGTGGTGTTGGGCGTAGTAGAAGTCGTCCGGATCGATGTTGCCCAGCCATCCCATCATCAACATGTCGAAGTTGCCGGAGTTCTGCTCGTCGAGCCAGGTGGCGAAGTCGACGGTGCGGATGTCGACGGTGATGCCCAGTGGCGCAAGGTTATCGGCGATGATCTGAGCCGACGTCACGGTCTCGGGATACTCGTTGGTGACCAGCATGTCCAGATTCGTCGGCGCCGCGCCGGCCTCCTGCAGTAGTTCCCGTGCCCTGTCGATGCCGCCGTCGCGATACCGGTCGTAGGGCGTGTACCAGGGATTGCCCTGCGGGATGGCGAGTTCGTTGAGCGCGGCGGTGCCGTAACTGGTCGCCTGGACGATCGCCTGCCGGTCGACTGCGTAGGCGATCGCCTGTCGCACCCGGACGTCGTTCCACGGCGCACGGGCCTCGTTGAGAGCGAGATACCAGTAGTCGTTGCTGGGCGTGACCGCCAGCTCGATGGAATCGTCCTCGCCGAGCTGTGCGACCCGTTGCGGCGGAACGGAGTCGGTCCAGTCGATCTCACCGGCCTGAAGAGCAGACAGCGCCGTGGACGGTTCGGAGATGAACCGGAACGTCACCCCGGTGATCTCCGGTGCCCCGTCCCAGTAGTCCGGATTGGCCGCCAGCGTGATGGAGTCACCGCTGCGCTGGTCGCGGAAGCTGAACGGGCCGGTTCCGATCGGCCGGGTGGCGATCTGTCCACTCTCGACGTTCTCGCGCGACACGATCGCCATGCCCTTGAACCCGCCGAGGTTGGTGAGCATGTTCGGGGTCGGACGATCCGTCCGGATCACCACCGTCAACGGGTCGGGGGCCTCGACGGCGGTGACCGCGCTGAACTTGTCGGAGTTGGTCAACTCCTCGTCGATGATCCGGCGGTACGAGAACACCACGTCATCGGCGGTCAGCGGGGTGCCGTCGTGGAAAACGACGCCGTCACGCAGGCGAAAGGTCCAGGTGAGTTCGTCGGGACTGACCTCCCACGACTCGGCCAGAGCAGGCTGCATCTCGAGGTTCTCGTCGGGTTCGACCAGCGTGTCGAACACGTTCTCGAGAACCTCGAACGAGAAGTAGGCGGAGGTCTTGTGCGGGTCCAGTTGGTCGGGCTCACCGGCGATGGCCGCCACCAGTCCGTCGGCGCCGGCGCCGAGGTCCACCCGTTGCCCCGTCGAACAGCCGGTCAGTGCCACGACAAGGGTCAAGGCGGCTGCGGCAACGCGGAGGACAGCGGTCGACACCGCCGTTCTCGACATATGCACCACCCTGGGATTCGAGTTCTGCCTCGACCTGACTACCCATCGGTCGTGAGGACAAACGCGTGACTTTGTCCACCCACGACTGAAATACTCGACGACGTGAAGCTCCTGCGCGGCCTGGTCGCCGCTGTCGTCGTCGTCGGGACCGCAGTAGTGCTCCCGGCCCCCGCCCACGCCGCGCAGGTCATGGAAGGTGTTTTCGACTACACGCCGGCCGAGGGTGCGGCCGGCACCTGGAGTATCTACCCGTCGTGTGTGCCGGTCGTCGGCGATCTCCGCGAACCGCTCTACCTGCCCGTCGGGTGCCGGCTGAAGGTCTCCGCGTCATCGGGCCTGCCCAGCGGTGACGCCAGGCTGGTCGGGGGACGGTGGAGCTTCAGCGTGCCCCAGAAGGAAGGTATCCAGTGCGCGGACGGCACCTGGGAGCCGACCGTCGAGGAGTTCACGTTCGACGACGCCACCATGTCGGGAACCCGTAGCGTCTCCCATTCGGGAGCGTGCGGCACCGCGCCTGCCCTCATCAACACGCCGTTCACGCTGGCGTTCAAGGAACCGCTGCCGATCCCGGTCGACCAGTACCCGTTGATCTGCGAGCCGGGCGGTCTGCGACGCTGCTTCTGACGCTGGTCTCCAGCTGCCCGATCAGGACAAGGCAGACCTACGACATGAGAGGCGGTGCGTGTGCGCGGATCCGACGTCAAGCGAGTGGTGATCTGGGGAACCGGATTCGTCGGCAAGATGGTGATCGCCGAGATCGTCAAACACCCGAACTTCGAACTGGTCGGCGTCGGAGTCAGCAACCCCGACAAGGTCGGTCGTGAGGTCGGAGAGCTCTGCGGGCTCGGTCGCACCCTCGGGCTGACCGCCACCGACGACGTCGAGGCGCTGATCGCGCTGCGCCCCGACGCACTCGTGCACTACGGCCCGACAGCGGCGCACGCCGAGGCCAACATCGAACTGATCACCCGCTTCCTGCGCGCCGGTATCGACGTCTGCTCGACGGCGATGACACCGTGGATCTGGCCGACGATGAACCTCAACCCGCCGAACTGGATCGAACCCATCACGGTGGCGTGCGAGCTGGGGGAGTCGTCGTGTTTCACCACCGGCATCGACCCCGGGTTCGCCAACGACCTGTTCCCGATGACACTGATGGGGCTGTGCTCGGAAGTGCGCCGGGTCCGGGCCTCCGAACTGCTGGACTACACCAACTACGAGGGCGACTACGACCGCGAGATGGGCATCGGCAGACCGCCCGAGTACCGGCCGATGCTGGAGAACCCCGACATCCTGGTGTTCGCCTGGGGGGCAACGGTTCCGATGATCGCCGACGCGGCGGGAATCATGCTCGACGACATCACCACCACGTGGGAGAAATGGGTGACACCCGAGGCGCGCAAGACCGCCAAAGGCGTCATCGAACCGGGCAACGTGGCCGCCGTTCGGTTCACCATCAACGGGGTGTACCGCGGTGAGACGCGCATCCAGCTCGAGCACGTCAACCGCATCGGCTACGACGCGGCACCCGACTGGCCTTCGGGCAACGAGAACGACGTCTACCGCGTCGACATCGAAGGAACCCCCAGCATCTTCCAGGAGACCGCGTTCCGGTTCACCGACGGGTCGGGGCGCGATGCCGCTGCCGCCGGCTGTCTGGCCACCGGGTTGCGCGCCCTCAATGCGGTGCCCGCCGTCAACGATCTGTCGCCGGGCTGGGTCACCGCTCTCGACCTACCGCTGATCCCGGGCGCCGGCACCATCCGCTAGCAACACCTCCTCGAGCCTGCGCTGCAGAAAACGCCGGGTCTGGGTGTTCCGTACCCGGGCGACGGCGAGTCGGTACTGATCGGCGGCCTCAGACGTTCGACCCAGCCGACGCAACAGGTCCGCACGTGCCGCCGCGAGTGTATGGCCTTGCGCGACCCGGGAATCGGTTCCGACGGCGTCGAGCTCGGCGAGTCCGACCCCAAACCCACGCAGAAACCCGACTGCCACAGCACGATTCAGGCGCACCGCGGGTGAGGCCGACCAGGCCGTCAGCTCGTCATAGGCCGCGACGATCACCCGCCAGTCGGTCGTCTCCCAACTCGGCGCGCTCGCGTGCGCCGCGGCGATTCCCGCCTGCGCCAGGTAGGGCCCACGGCCGAGCGACACCGCGCGTCGCAGGTGAGACATCCCGTCGGCGATCAACGCCGCATTCCATCTGCTGCGGTCCTGCTCCTCGAGGGGAACCAACTCACCGTCCGGGCCGACACGCTGAGCGCGCCGGCTGTCGTCGAGAACCATCAACGCCAGCAGCGCATGTGCTTCGGACTCGTCGGGCATCAGCTCACACAGCAGGCGTCCGAGTCGGACCGCCTCCGTGCACAGTTCGCCACGCACGACGTGGTCACCCTCGGTTGCGAAGTAGCCCTCCGCGAAGACGAGGTAGACGGCGGCGAGCACATCGGTGACCCGGTCCGACAGCAGGTGTCGGGGCGGCACCCGCAGCGGGATACCCGCAGTGCGAATCTTGGCCTTCGCTCTGGTGATCCGTTGCGCGATGGTCTTTTCCGGCTGCATGAAGGCTCGGGCGATCTCCACCGTGCGAAGTCCGCAGACCAGCCGCAGCGTCAACGCGACGCGCCCGTCCGGCGGGAGGGCCGGATGGCAGCAGGTGAACAGCAGCCGCAGTTGGTCATCGGGCACCGGGAACACCTCCCCGTCACCCGGAGGCGGGAGCAGCGTCGACGCGTCGGTCTCCTTCGTCGCGCGCAGCGACTCGCGGCGGAGTCGATCGATGGCCCGGTTGCGGGCAGCGGTGGTGATCCAGGCGCCGGCATTCTCGGGCGGCCCGCCGCGGGGCCATGTGCGCAGCGCATCGGCGAAAGCGTCCTGCACTGCGTCCTCGGCGAGCCCGATGTCGCCCACGAGGCGAGCGACCGTTGCCACTGCCCGGCCGAACTCCTCGCGGTAGACCCGGTCGATGTTCACCCGCCCATATCGACGACCCGACGCAGCTCGATACCGCCCTTGTCGCCGACCGGGATCTGCGCGGCCAGGGTCACGGCGCCGTCGCGATCGGCGGCAGCGAGGTAGTACAGACCGTTGACCACCTCGGCCGACTCCGCGAACGGGCCGTCGGTGACCACCATCTGCCCGTCACGGACCCGAACCGTCGTTGCGGCGACCGCCGGGTGGAGCGCGCCACCGCCACGGATCACCCCGCCATGCTTCTCGCCGAACACCACATGCTCTTCGACGCCGCGGTTCCATTCGGCGGACCCCGGATCGAGTGTCATGTCGCGTGGTTCGAAGAGCAACGCCAGCCACCAATCCGCCTGCGCGCCTTCATCCTGCCGGTAGTCCACCATGGGCCACAGCTCGACCGCGCCGCCGGCGTCGCCTGCCGCCGGGATCTGAGCGGCGAGTTCGAGCGCGTCGTCGAGGTTGTCGCGGTCGAGCACCATGATTCCCCCGATCACCTCCGCCGCCTCGACGAACGGTCCGTCGGTGACGATCGGATCCGTCGCGCCGTGGCGAACCGATACCGCTTCGCCGGCCGGGTACAGGGCGGCCCCGCCGACGATCGCCGCGCCCGCCACCTCGTCGAAAGCCGCATACCGTGCCACATCCTCTGCGAACTCCGCGGTCTCGGGGTCCGCCGTCACCGGATCTTCGCGCCAGTACAGCAGGGCCAAGTAGTACATGTTCATGGATCCTTCCTGGTAGTCGTGGGGTGCGAAACCCCCTTACCAAGACGACGAAGACACTCCCGCGATCTCTACACCCGCAGGCCGTCAGCTTTTCGGACGCTTGAACAGCACGACGTGCGCCAGCGGAATCTGCATCTGCTGCGGCGCGGCGGTCAGGCGTTGCGCGACACCGGCCTCGAGTCGGTCGAAGATCTCCGCCGCCCGCGGATCCGCGTTGCCGTCGGCGAGGGCGTTCGACAGCGTCGGAAACACCGATGCCCTGGCGAACCCCGCCCAGCGAGCACCGAAAGCCGCTGCATCACTGTCTATCCGGTAGCGGCCCCAGAATCGGTCCTCGGCGTCGAAGATCTCGAGGTGTTCGATCTCGAGCCGTTCGAAGCGTCCCGACGGTGCGAACGGTGCCGCGAAGTCGGCGGCCCGACGCCCGACCGTCGGCACGCACATCCGGGTCACCTCGTCGTCGGTGAGCAGCCCATCGGTCGCCAACTCGTTGAGCCCATCCATCATCGCCGACAGCAGTGGCCGGTAACCGAACTCACCGTCCTCGCCGATGGCCATCGTCGTCACGACCAGGCGGCCGCCGGGACACAGTTCCCGGCCCCGGAACGCGATGAACTCGTGCCAGTCGTGTGCGGCCTGTTTGGCGTACGCCACACGCACGGATTCGTCGGAGCAGTAAGCCACCTGGAGGTGGTCACCGATGACGGCGGGGACCCGGCTGAGCCACTGGATCGCCCAGGAGCTCCAGCCGAGGTTCACGCTGGCCGATGGCAGGATCTGTGAGTAGAACGACCGGCCGACCGCCGACGCGAACGTCGCGCGGTCCTTGCGCAGATAGGTGTCGGGGTCCTCCTCCAGCGTCCGGAACAGCGCAGTGAAATCGTTGTCCGGCTTGTCGGTGTGGACCACCAGCACGGAGTGTTCCGGACGGGTTCGCTTGCGGAGCACTGCGATCGCGGCGTTGACGGGAAGCAGCGAGTTGTAGCCGGTGGACGCGCCGTAGTCGGCGATCACGATCGGCTGCGGTGCCGACGGGATGGGCACCTCGGTGGCAGCCTGCTCGAAGACCGCGATGGCCGACTGGAGTCCGGCCGCCTGCAGGCGCGCAGCAGCGGTGTAGGAGCTGCTGTCGGCCGGCTCCGGCTGCACGACGATGCTGGACTCGGGCACTCCTTGGACGGTAGTCCTCACGCGGCGGGCGCGCCGCGGAAGCGTTCATGACACACTTTCGCGATGGCGGGACGGGTCGGTCCACGGATCGCGATCGTCAGCGCGATCCTGACGCTGGTTGTCGGCGGGGCCGGGTTCATCATCGCGATCGTGCTGAACGTCTTCGTGTTCGACGAGTTCGACGCCTACGGCGAGGTGCCGATTCCGGGTAGTGGCCGACTCCAGTTACCCGCCGGCGAAGTCACCGTCAGCTTTCACACCCTGGTGACGGGGGGCGTCAACGGCGGGTTCCCGGTGCCACCCCTCGGGCTCGGCATCGAACCGCCCGACGGCGTGCCCGAACCGATCGTGACCGAGACCATGGGGTCGACCACGTCGATCAACAGCGATGTCCGTGTCCGGATCTGGGTCGCGCAGATTCCGCAGGACGGCCTCTACGAGATCTCGACCGACGGCGATGTCGGCGGATACATCAATCCGCAGCTGGCGTTCGGTCGCGACACCTCGCCGGGGTGGCTGCTGTGGATGTTCGGTGGCCTCGCCGCGGCAGGGGCAGCCGGACTGATGATGGCGCTGAGCTGGCGAACACGCTCGGGCAGACGGCCGCAGCCGCTGCGGGCGCCGGTCAGCCTCGACGAGCCGAGCTGGCCTGGTCCGCTCCCGCCGCCGGTCGAGAGCTACGAGCCCACAGACCGGGGCGTGCGACTGGAGCAGCTCAAAACCCTGGCGGCGCTGCGTGATTCCGGAGCGCTGACCGACGCCGAGTTCGAGGCCGAGAAGCGCCGGATCCTGGGCAGCTAGCTGCTTCAGGCGACAGGCAGCTCAGCTGCCGCGGGCCACCCACTCGTCGTAGTGCACGATCTCGTCGCCGACTGTCGTCGTGTCGCCGTGGCCGGTGTAGACGACCGTCTC
Organism: Mycobacterium sp. DL; assembly: GCF_039729195.1. Taxonomy (NCBI): domain Bacteria; kingdom Bacillati; phylum Actinomycetota; class Actinomycetes; order Mycobacteriales; family Mycobacteriaceae; genus Mycobacterium; species Mycobacterium sp. DL. The sequence continues at coordinate 3,601,166 of NZ_CP155796.1, read as the reverse complement.
GCCGGGCAGCTTTCCGAGCCGACCCGAGATCGATTCCAGGATGGTGGGGAAGTCGGAGTACGAGCGGCCGGTGGCGCCGGGCCCACCCTGGAACAGGGTGTCGCCGCTGAACACCGCACCCAATTCGGGTGCGTGCCAGCACACCGAGCCGGGGGAGTGTCCCGGCGTGTGCAGTGCGCGCAGTTCGGTGCCGGCGACGCGCAGTGTCTCGCCGTCGGCGACCGGGCGGAAGTCACTGTCGGGGTGAGTCATTCGCCAGAGGACGTCGTCGGCAGGGTGCATCAGCACCGGCGCGTCGAGTGCGGCTCCGAGCTGCGGCGCGACGGTGACGTGATCGTTGTGACCGTGTGTGCACACCACTGCGATCACGTGCCTGCCGCCGACGGCGTCGATGATCGGTTGGGCGGTGTGGGCGGCGTCGAAGACCACCACTTCCTTGTCGTCGCCGACGAGCCAGATGTTGTTGTCGACATCCCAGCTGCCGCCGTCGAGTTCGAACGTGCCGCTGGTGACCAGTCGCTGGATCGGGCCGCTCACAGGACCACCACCGAGCGCAGAACCTCACCGGCGTGCATCTTGTGGAACGCGTCCTCGATGTCGCCGAGTCCGATGCGCTCGGAGACGAACTTGTCGAGTGGGAACCGGCCTTGCAGGTACAGGCTGATCAGTGTCGGGAAGTCACGTTCAGGCAGGCAGTCGCCGTACCACGAGGACTTCAGTGACCCGCCGCGGGAGAAGAAGTCGATCATCGGCATCTCCAGTGTCATGTCCGGCGTCGGGACCCCGACCAGGACCACGGTGCCCGCGAGATCGCGGGCGTAGAACGCCTGCTTCCAGGTCTCGGGCCGACCGACCGCGTCGATCACCACGTCGGCGCCGTTGCCGTCGGTCAGATCCTGGATCGTCTTCACCGGGTCCAGCTCGCGGGCGTTGACGGTGTGGGTGGCGCCGAACTCGCGCGCCCACTCCAACTTCCGGTTGTCCGTGTCGACCGCGATGATGCGTTTGGCGCCGACCAGCCGGGCACCGGCGATCGCGGCGTCCCCGACGCCGCCGCAGCCGATCACCGCCACGGTGTCGTCGCGGTTGATGGCCCCGGTGTTGATCGCCGCGCCGAGGCCTGCCATCACACCGCAGCCGAGCAGCCCGGCTGCGGCCGGGTCGGCGGCGGGATCGACCTTGGTGCACTGGCCTTCGTGCACCAGCGTCTTGTCGGCGAACGCGCCGATTCCCAGCGCCGGGGTCAGCGGCGTGCCGTCGGTCAGCGTCATCGGCTGGGCGGCGTTGAAGGTGTCGAAACACAGATGCGGTCGACCGCGCTTGCACGCCCGGCACTGCCCGCACACCGCCCGCCAGTTGAGGACCACGAAGTCTCCCGGCTCGACGTTGGTGACCCCGGCGCCGACTGTTTCGACGATGCCCGCGGCCTCATGGCCGAGCAGGAACGGGAACTCGTCGTTGATCCCGCCGTCGCGATAGGTCAGGTCGGTGTGGCACACCCCGCACGCTTGGATGTCGACGACGACCTCACCTGGTCCCGGGTCGGGGATGACGATATCCACCACCTCGACCGGCTGAGCTTTCGTCCGGGAGATCACACCTCGCACCGTCTGAGTCATGCCTACAACCTAATGGTTCGACTACGAAGTGGAACAACGTCCAAACGCATGTCCAGTGTGGACCCATACCCTCGCGCGCTTCGACGGCCTAGCGTCGTGGACATGACGACAGCGCACGAATCATCAGCGATCCCGACCGACACCGGAGAGGCGTTCGCCGAGCGCATCGTCGGAACCATCGATGCCGCCAGCGTGGCCATCCTGCTGTCGATCGGGCATCAGACCAAGCTCTTCGACACCCTCGCCGAGCTCCCGGCGGCCACCAGCACCCAGATCGCCGATGCCGCCGGGCTGAACGAACGGTATGTGCGGGAGTGGCTCGGTGGTGTGGTCGCCGGACAGATCGTCGATTACGACCCTGCGGCGCAGACGTATTCGCTGCCCGCGCATCGGGCCGCGGTGCTCACTCGGGCGGGCGGGCCCGACAACCTCGCGCGCGTCGCGCAGTTCATCCCGCTGTTGAGCGAGGTGGAGCAGAAGGTGATCGAGTGCTTCCACCACGGCGGCGGGTTGTCCTACAGCGAGTATCCGCGCTTTCACACGCTGATGGCCGAAGAGAGCGGGCAGGTGTTCGACGCCGCGCTGATCGACGGCATCCTGCCGATGGTCGACGGCCTGCCGGACCGGCTGCGGGCCGGCGCCGATGTCGCGGACTTCGGCTGCGGCAGCGGCCACGCCGTGAACCTGATGGCGCAGGCCTTCCCGAACAGCCGGTTCGTCGGTATCGATTTCTCCCAGGAGGGCCTCGCCGCGGGCGCCGCCGAGGCCCACCACCTCGGGCTGAAGAACGTCACCTTCGAGTCGGCCGACGTCGCCGAGGACCGCCGCACCGAGGCCTTCGACGTCGTCACCGCCTTCGACGCCATCCACGACCAGGCGCACCCCGCGCAGGTGCTGGCGAACATCCATCGCGCACTGCGACCCGGAGGGGTCTTCCTGATGGTGGACATCAAGGCGTCGAGCCGCCTGGAGGACAACATCGGGGTGCCGTTCGCCTCCTATCTGTACACCGTGTCGACGATGCACTGCATGAGCGTGTCGCTGGGTCTGGACGGCGACGGCCTCGGCACCTGCTGGGGCCGCGACGTGGCCACGTCGATGCTGGCGGACGCCGGATTCGACGATGTGCAGGTTCGTGAGATCGAGTCCGATCCGCTCAACTTCTACTACATCGCAGGCAAGTCCTAGCCGGGTCAGGTCCTCGACGGACAGGTAGACACCCGTACGGTCGAGGGCATGGATCTACACACACTGGCTTTCGAATGGACGGAGACAAGTCGCTACTGGCTCGGAGAAGTTCCGCTGCGAATCACGCTGTACATCGTGGCGGTCCTGATCGCCCGCTACATGCTGCACCGGATGATCGACCGGGCGACCGGCCGATCCCGCAAGAAGCTCCGCGTGGACGACAACACGCCGACGAAGCCGCCGTTGCTGCGAGGTCTGCGTGATCGGGTGCCGGCGACAGCGAGCAGCCAGCAGTTGTCCGAACGCCGGCTGCAGCGGGCGCAGACCATCGGGTCGGTCCTCAAGTCCACGGTGTCGATCGTGCTGTTGGTGTGGGTCATCCTCGCGATCCTCAATGTCCTCGGCGTCAACATCGCGCCCTTCATCGCCTCTGCCGGGGTGATCGGACTCGCCATCGGCTTCGGCGCCCAGAATCTGGTCCGTGACTTCGTCACCGGGGTGTTCATGCTGCTGGAGGACCAGTACGGGGTGGGTGACTTCGTCGACCTCGGCGAAGCGACCGGCGAGGTGCAGAGCGTCGGGTTGCGCATCACGACGGTCCGCGACATCGACGGCACCCTCTGGTACGTCCGCAACGGTGAGATCGCACGCGTGGGCAACATGAGCCAGGAGTACGCGGTTGCCCGCATCGAGGTTCCAGTGGCGTTGACCGCTGATGTGGACAGAGCCCAACAGGTGGCCGTCGAAGCGGCAGAAGCGGCGATCGCCGACGCCGCGGTGGCGGACAAGGTCCTCGGCCGGCCGGAGATGCTCGGTGTACAGGAGTTGTCGGCGGATCAGCTCACGCTGCGGATGACGCTCAAGACGCGCCCGAATGCGCAGTGGTCGGTGCAGCGCACCCTGCGGCGGGAGATCCTGCGCGCCTACGACGACAACGGTATCGACCTGCCGTACCCCCGCGGGCGCGTGCACGCCGTGGTCGGCGACTGAGGCGCCGGTGATGGCGGCACTCGACGCGCTCGCCGACTGGCCGGTGCCCACCGTCGCTGCGGCGGTGGTGGGGCCGTCCGGGGTGGTGGAAAGCTACGGCGACACCCGGCGTCGCTTCCCGCTGGCGTCGGTGACCAAGCCGTTGGTCGCCCGTGCCGCTCAGGTGGCCATCGAGGAGGGGGCTTTCGAACTCGACACCGAAGCCGGCCCGCCCGGATCTACGGTGCGTCACCTGCTCGCCCACACTGCCGGTTACGAGATGACGTCGGCCAAGGTGATCGCGCGACCGGGCACTCGGCGGATCTACTCGAACCACGGGTTCGCGGTGCTGGCCGAAGTGCTCGAACAGCAGTCCTCGATCGCGTTCGACACATATCTGGCCGAGGCGGTCCTCGAACCCCTCGGGATGGCCGACACGGTGCTCGGCGGTGGAGCGCAGGCCGCAGGCTACGGGGCTACGTCGTCGGTCGACGATCTCGTCAGGTTCGCCGGCGATCTGCTGACCCCGGTGACGGTGTCCGCACAGATGCATGAGGAGGCCACCAGCGTGCAGTTCCCCGGGCTCGACGGGGTGCTTCCCGGCTTCGGGGCGCAGCGCCCGAACGACTGGGGGTTGGGGTTCGAGATCCGCGACGGCAAATCACCGCACTGGACGGGTCAGGCGAACTCGGGTCGCACCTTCGGTCATTTCGGCCAGTCGGGAACGTTCCTGTGGGTCGATCCGGACGCCCGGCTGGCCCTGGTCGTGCTGACCGACCGCAAATTCGGGGAGTGGGCGCACACGGTGATGCCGGCACTGTCTGATGAAGTTCTGAGAGATTCAACACCGGACTAGCGCAACATCCGTCTCACAAGGCACAATGGACTCGCACAGCACAACTACATCTTCTGTCTCTCAAGTAATCCACCAGGTCGTTGGGGAAGACGTCCCTCGTGGAGCCGAAGGAGCAGTAGATGCGTGCAGCGAACCAATTCGCCGACGCGACGACGGGCGTGGTGTACATCCATGCCTCACCCGCGGCGGTGTGCCCTCACGTCGAGTGGGCGTTGTCGTCGACCCTCTCCGCGAGGGCGAATCTGAAGTGGACCCCGCAACCCGCCATGCCCGGGCAACTGCGTGCCGTCACCAACTGGGTCGGGCCGGTCGGCACCGGAGGGCAGTTGGCGAACGCGCTGCGTTCGTGGTCGGTGCTGCGTTTCGAGGTCACCGAGGATCCCAGTAGCGGCGTGGACGGCCACCGTTGGTGCCACACCCCGCAACTCGGACTGTGGAGCGGCGCGATGAGCGCCAACGGCGACGTGATGGTCGGGGAGATGCGGTTGCGCACCCTGATGGCCTCGGGTGCCGACATGTTGGCCGCCGAACTGGACTCCGTCCTGGGTACCGCGTGGGACGAAGCGCTCGAGGCCTACCGCGACGGCGGTAGAGGCGCCGAGGTCAGCTGGCTGAATCGGGGCGTCGGCTAGGTGCGATGTCAGCCGGGCCGCAGGATCTTCAACGCGGTCGGCACCGCCGACACTTCCACCGGCAGCGGGCAGACATATTCACCGTCGGCGTAGGCCGTAATTTCCGGATGCGCGGGGCAGCTGACCGAGATCGTGCGCGCCCGCCTGGTACGGACCTCGTCGAGTTCGATGTGCTTGCCCTTGAACACGGTCGGGAACAGCCGGATCAGCCGGGTGCGTGACGCCGACGCCACCATCGTGACGTCGAGTTGGCCGTCGTGCGGGTCGGCATCCGGGCAGATCAACATCCCGCCGCCGTAGCTGCGGGTGTTGCCGAACGCCGCCAGGGTGAGATCGGTGCGGATCTCCTCGTTGCCGTCGAATGTCAGCCGGAACGGCAGCAGTCGCAGCTTGGAGATCTCGGCCACCATCGCCAGGTTGTACCGCATCCGACCGTGCGGCCAGCGCATCCGATTAGTCCTGTCGGTGACCAACGAGTCGAAGCCCGCCGCCATCACGGTGCCGAACCACTTCGTGGTGCCGTCGGCACCCACGATCCGGCCGAGGTCCACGTCGTCGACGACACCGTCGACAACGACGTCGGCCGCGGCCTCGGGATCTCTGGTCGGGATCCGGAACTCGCGTGCATGGTCGTTGCCCGTACCCGCTGGGACGATCGCCAGCGGGATGTCGGTCTGCGCGAGCACCTGCAGCGCCAGCGAGATGATGCCGTCGCCGCCGACCACCACCAACGCGTCCATTCCGCGCTCGAGGGCGCCCTCGACGAGTTGTCGCGCGTGCGCGGCGTCGCGGCCTGCCACCGCGACGACGTCCACACCACGCCGGTGCAGTTGTGTGATGGCGCGCTCGGCGGCGTGCGGCGCGCTGCCGTGCCCCGACACCGGGTTGGTCAGCACCGTGACGCGAGCGCGCTGGTTCACGGAATCAGCTTGCCCGGGTTGAGGATTCCGGCGGGATCGAGCGACGCTTTGACCGCCCGCAGGATCTGCACACCGACGTCGCCGATCTCGTCCCGCATCCACGGCCGGTGATCGGAGCCGACGGCGTGATGGTGGGTGATGGTGGCGCCGACCCGGACCATCGCATCGGATGCGGCCGCCTTGGCTGTGCGCCACTGCTCGATCGGGTTGCCGCGTTGGGCCGCCACGACCGTGAAGTAGAGCGAGGCGCCGGTGGGATACACATGCGAGATGTGGCACAGCACCAGCGCCGGGGTGCCTGAATCGGCGAGTGCGCGGGTGAGCGCCTCGGTGACCGCGCTTTTCAGCGCCGGGACATTCGACCAGTTGGTCGCCGTCTCGAGCGTCTCGCACAGCGCACCCGCAGACAGCAGGGAGTCGCGCAGATAGGGCGCATTGAACCGGCCGTGCTCCCAGGCGCGTGCGGGACCGTCGCCCAAGGAGGTGCCGCCGTGGGCCGCCAGCAGCGCCCGCGTCTCGGCATGGCGGCTCTCGACGTGCGCTTCGGTGCCCTCGAACGCGGTGATGGCCAGGCAGCCGCCGGTTATCTGCTGCTCCCCGATGTTGTCGGCGGTCGCGAGGTTCACCCCGGTCTCGGCTTCGTCGGACAACCGGATGACCGTCGGCCCGGTACCGGTCTGGATGACCGCGCGCAGGGCGTCGGCGCCGGTGGCGAAGTCCGGAAACGACCACGCCTCGTAGCGGGTGGTCTCCGGGATCGGATGGATGCGCACCCGCACCCGGGTGATGATCCCGAAGGTTCCCTCCGAACCGATGAACAGCTGGCGCAGGTCGGGTCCGGCCGCGGACTCGGGCGCACGACCCAGGTCGAGGATGCCTGCAGGGGTGACGGCCCGCAGGCCGCGCACCATGTCGTTGAACCGGCCATAACCTGCGGAGTCCTGACCGGACGAGCGGGTGGCCGCGAATCCACCGATCGTGGCGAACAGATAGCTCTGCGGAAAGTGCCCAAGTGAGAATCCGCGCTCGCCGAGGAGTCGTTCCGCGTCCGGCCCGCTCAGGCCGGCACCGAGTTCGGCCTCCCAGGAGACCTCGTCGAGGTTGTGCAGTTCGTTCAACCTGCGCAGATCCAGCGACACTACTGCCTTGAAGTCGCCGCGCACCGGATCCAACCCACCGACCACGCTGGTGCCGCCCCCGAACGGGACGACGGCGATGCTGTGGTCGGCGCAGTAGGTGAGGATCGTGGCGATCTCTGCTTCGTCGGCGGGCAGCAACACCGCGTCCGGCGCGTCCTGGACACCGAAGTCTCGGCGTCGGAGAAGGTCGAGGGTCGACTTGCCGCCGGCCCGCAGGAGTCGGCTGCGATCGTCGACGGTGAGGTTCGCGGTGCCGACGATGGCGCTCAGGCCGTCACGGTCGCCCTGCGACAGCGCCGATGGCCGGAGCCGCACCTGGTCGGCGGTGGGTTCGTCGACACCGGTCCCATCGATCCCGAGTGCCTGGTCGAGAAGGGTCCGGATTCCGGAGGAGAGGGGTTTGGCCGCAGCGGGGTCACCCCACGCGTTCCACTGCATCGGTGGCTCGATTGGGTGGGCATCGGCGTGAGTCATGAGTTACAGTATTACAGATCATGTCAATCCGTAACTCAGATAGCAGTGTAGAGAAGCGAATCCTCGACGCCGCAGCGGAGTGCATCCTCGCCTACGGGGTCGAGCGGACCACCATGACCGAGATCGCGCGGCGCGCGCGGGTCAGTCGGCCCACAATCTATCGCCGCTGGCCCGATATCCGCTGGGTGATCGCCGAACTGCTGACCATCCGCATCGCCGGCGTGCTCGAGTCGGTACCCGACCGCGGCGTCGGCCGGGAGCAGATGGTCGCCCGCGTCGTCGCCGTCGCCGAGCATCTGCGCGGCGACGACATCGTGCAGTCGGTCATCCGCAACGCGCCGAACCTGGCGATGGTCTACATCGCCGAACGACTGGGCACCAGCCAGCAGATCATGGTCGACGCTCTGGCCGAGGCCATCAAGGCGGCGCAGGACGACGGCAGCGTGCGATCCGGCGACCCTCGTCAGATGGCGGCCATGTGCCTGCTCATCACCCAGTCGACCATCCAGTCCGCGCAGATGGTCGGGGAGATCATCGACAACGTGGCACTCAACGGCGAATTGGATCTCGCACTGAACGGATATCTGAAACCATGAGCAGCTCAACGGCTCTGAACGCGTCGCGGCGGGCGGGCGAGTTGTCCGAACTGGCCGACGGCGCCACCGTCGACCTGATCGTGATCGGCGGCGGCATCACCGGAGTCGGAATCGCGCTGGATGCGGCGACCCGCGGGCTGACCGTCGCGCTGGTGGAGAAGCACGATCTGGCGTTCGGGACCAGCAGGTGGAGTTCGAAGCTGGTCCACGGCGGCCTGCGCTACCTGGCCAGCGGCAACGTCGGCATCGCCCGGCGCAGCGCGGTCGAACGCGGCATCCTGATGACCCGCAATGCGCCCCACCTGGTGCGCGCGATGCCGCAGCTTGTCCCGCTGCTGCCCGAGATGACAAGCGCGTCAAGGACTCTGGTGCGATTCGGCTTCGCCGCCGGCGACGGACTGCGCAGGCTGGCGGGCACCCCGGCCGCCACGCTGCCCCGGTCCCGCCGGATCGACGCCGACCGTGCCGTCGCACTGGCGCCCACTGTGCGCCGCAACGGCCTCGACGGGGCACTGCTGGCCTACGACGGGCAACTCATCGACGATGCCCGCCTGGTCACCGCCGTGGCGCGCACCGCCGCACAGCACGGAGCCAGAATCCTCACCCGCGTCGCGGCCTCGAATGCGACGCGCACCTCCGTGACGTTGACCGACACCCTGACCGGCGAGTCGGTGGACGTCGCAGCGCGCGCGTTGGTCAACGCCGCCGGTGTGTGGGCGGGGGAGGTCGACGACTCGATCCGGTTGCGGCCAAGTCGTGGCACCCACCTGGTGTTCGACGCCGCGGCGTTCGGCAATCCCACTGCGGCGCTGACCGTTCCGATACCCGGCGAGCTCAACAGGTTCGTGTTCGCGATGCCCGAACAACTGGGCCGGGTGTACCTGGGTCTGACCGACGAGGACGCCCCCGGGCCGATTCCCGATGTGCCAGAGCCCACTTCGGCAGAGGTCACTTTTTTGCTCGACACCGTCAACACCGCGCTGGACACGGCGCTGGGTCCCGACGACGTCGTGGGTGCCTACGCCGGCTTGAGGCCGCTGATCGACAGCGGCGACGGAAGTACCGCGGATCTGTCACGCGATCACGCGGTCGTCGAATCGCGCAGTGGAGTGATCAGCATCGTGGGCGGCAAGCTCACGGAGTACCGATACATGGCCGAGGACGCGGTGGACCGGGCGGTGGCGCTGCGCGGCCTGACCGCCGGACCCTGCCGGACCCGCAACCTGCCGCTCGTCGGGGCGCCGGCCAATGCCGTGGCATCACTTCGGTCCTCAGCTGATCTACCGGGATCGCTGGAGGCGCGCTTCGGCGCCGAAGCGCCGAACGTGATCGCCCGTGCGCACTGCGATCGGCCGACCGATCAGGTCGCAGAAGGCATCGACGTCACGCGGGCGGAGTTCGAGTACGCCGTCACCCACGAGGGTGCGCTCACCGTCGACGACATCCTCGACCGGCGAACCCGCATCGGGCTGGTCGCCGGAGACCGGGCCCGAGCCGAGGAAGCCGCCGAGGAAATGCTCGCCGAAACTGTATTCCGCGAGCGCAATCCCGAGTAGGGACCGCGTGAAATACAGTTTCGGCGAACGGGGGATTACAGCGGGATGTTCTTGTGGCGGCCGCGGCGTGCCGGTGCCTCGGCCAGAGCCTGGGTGAGCACGCTGCGGGTGTGTGACGGGTCGATCTTGGCGTCGACGACGCCGATCTCGATCGCGGAATCGACGCCGCCGGCGATCCGCTCGTGCTCGACCGCCAGCTCTTCGTGCAGCGCCTCGCGATCCTCGGGGGCGGCGGCGGCCAGCTTCTTCTTGTGCAGGATGCCGACCGCGGCCTTGGCGCCCATGACAGCGACCTCGGCGTCCGGCCACGCGAACACCTTGGTGGCGTTGAGCGACCGCGAGTTCATCGCGATGTAGGCGCCGCCGTAGATCTTGCGGGTGACCAGCGTGACCCGCGGAACGGAGGACTCGCCGAAGGCGTGCAGCAGCTTGGCGCCGCGGCGGACCACGCCGCCCCACTCCTGGTCCACGCCGGGCAGGTAGCCGGGCACGTCGACGATGACGACCAGCGGGATACCGAAGGCATCACACAGCCGCACGAAACGTGCTGCCTTCTCCGCGCTTTCGGAGTTCAGGCAGCCGCCGAGGCGCAGTGGGTTGTTGGCCAGCACGCCGACCGTCCGTCCGGACAGCCGACCCATGCCGACGACCATCGACGGAGCCCACTTGGCCTGGAACTCCTCGAACGGTGCATCGCTGTCGAGCAGTGCCTCGACAAGCGGGTGCACGTCGTAGGCGCGCCGCGACGACTCGGGCAGCAGCGCCCGCAGATCGGTGTCGCCCGCTTCGGCCTTGCTGCGATCGAAATGTCCCTGCTGGCAGAAGTATCCGACGAGGCGACGGCCGCGGTCGTAGGCGTCGAGTTCGTCGGTGGCGACGATGTGGCACACACCGGACTTCTTGTGGTGGGTGTCCGGGCCGCCGAGCGACGCCATGTCGACGTCCTCACCGGTCACGCTGCGCACGACGTCGGGGCCGGTGACGAACACCCGACCCTCCGGCGCCATGATCACGACGTCGGTGAGCGCGGGGCCGTAGGCGGCCCCACCGGCGGCGAAGCCGACGACCACCGAGATCTGCGGGATGTATCCCGACGCCCGGATCATCGCCTCGAAGACCAGGCCGACCGCGTGCAGCGCCTTGACGCCCTCGGCCAGTCGCGCGCCACCGGAATGCCAGATCCCGACGATCGGGCTCTGCTCCTCGATCGCGACGTCGTAGGCGTTGACGATATGCGCGCAGCCCTCGACGCCCATGGCGCCGCCCATGACGGTGCCGTCGGTGCAGAAGGCGATCGTCCGCACACCGTTGACGGTGCCGGCCGCGGCCAGGATGCCGGAGCGGTCCCGCTCGTGCAGCAGTTCGACCGTGCCGTCGTCGAAGAAGGTGGAAAGGCGCAGTAGCGGATCACGCGGATCCAGTGATTCGTTCACCGTTTCTGGGGCCATCGTCGTCATGTGTTCTCCTGCCGTTTCAGTACTTACCGAAGGCGAGTGCGACATTGTGCCCGCCGAATCCGAACGAATTATTGATTGCATACCGGAAATCTCCGGTACGCGGTTCCCCGGCCACCACGTCGAGATCGATCTCGGGATCGAGATTCCTCAGGTTCCGTGTGGGCGGGATGACGCCGTCGCGCAACGCCATCAGGGTCAGGATCGACTCCACCGCGCCGACCGCGCCGACCGAGTGGCCCAGCGCGGACTTCGGGGCGAACACCGCCGGACGGTGCCCGCCCATCGCGGCGTTGATCGCGTGGCCTTCGGCGACGTCGCCGACGCTGGTGCCGGTGGCGTGCGCGTTCACGTGGTCGATGTCGGAGGGCTGCAGACCCGCCAACTGCATGGCGCGGGTCATGGCGAACGCCGCACGCTCGCCGTTGGGGTCCGGAGCCACCATGTGGAAGCCGTCGGAGGTGATGCTCGAGCCCATCAGTCGAGCCAGCGGCGTGGCGCCGCGGGCCTTGGCGTGCTCCTCGGTCTCGATGACCAGGAGCGCGCCTGCCTCACCGAAGACGAAGCCGTCGCGGTCCTTGTCGAACGGGCGGCAGGCACCGGCGGGGTCGTCGTTGTTGGTGGACATCACGATTCGCATCTGGGCGAACGCGGCGATCGGCACCGCCTCGATGCGTTGCTCGACGCCGCCGCAGATCGCGATGTCGGCTTCGCCGAGCACGATGTTGCGCCACGCCTGGGCGATGCCCTCCGAACCGGAGGCGCACGCAGAGATCGGCGTCACGACGCCGGCCTTGGCTCCTCGGTCCAGCCCGACCACAGCGGATGGTCCGTTGGGCATGTACATCTGGACGGACAGCGGGGACACGCTGCGAAGGCCGCGTTCCCGGAGGCCGTCGTAGGCGAACACCAGCGCTTCGGCCCCACCGAGTCCGGTCCCGATCGACACCAGCAGTCGGTTGGTGTCGACCTCGGGGGACCCGGCGTTCTCCCAGACCCGGCGCCCCAGCACCGCAGCCATCTTCTGCACATACGACATCCGCCGGTTCTCGACCTTGGTCAGTTCCGACTCGAAGTCCTCGAGCAGATGGCCGCCGATGGTGACGGGAAGCTGGAACTGCTCGATGAAGGGATCCTCGAGCGTGCGGATACCGCTCTGGCCGTCAAGCAGCGCCTTCCATGTCGACTCGGCATCGGTGGCCACACTCGTGGTCATTGCGATGCCGGTGACGACGACGTCCGGGAGTCCGCTACCTGTTGTCGGCGAAGCCATAAGTGAGCTGCGCGTCCTTTCTCCGGCCTGATGTCGGCCGAATGCCTCTGCGGTCTGGTGTCAGCCTCCGCGGTCTGATGTCGCCCGTGTTCTAGTAGCGACCGAACGCCAGAGCCACATTGTGGCCGCCGAAACCGAACGAGTTGTTGATGGCGTACTGGTAGTCGCCATATCGAGGCTCACCCGCGACGACATCGAGATCGATCTCGGGGTCAGGTGTCTCGAAGTTCAGTGTGGGCGGGATGACGCCGTCTCGCAACGAGAGCACCGTGAGGATCGACTCCAGAGCGCCCACCGCACCGATGGAGTGGCCCAGGGCCGACTTCGGCGCGTACACCGCGGCGTGCTCCACACCGGCGGCCCGGATGGCGTTGGCCTCGGCGAGGTCGCCGATCGAGGTCGACGTGGCGTGCGCGTTGACGTGCTGGATGTCCTTGGCGGACAACCCGGCGGTCTCCATCGCCCGCTTCATCGCGTGCGCGGCCCGTAGGCCGTCGGGCGCCGGCGCCACCATGTGGTACGCGTCGGAGGAGATGCCCGCGCCCAGCAGCCTGGCCAGCGGCTTGGCGCCACGTGCCTTGGCGTGCTCTTCGGTCTCGATGACCATGAGCGCGCCGGCCTCACCGAAGACGAAGCCGTCGCGGTTCTTGTCGAACGGCCGCGACGCGCCTTCCGGATCGTCGTTGCGGGTCGACATCGCGCGCATCATCGAGAACGCTGCGATGGGCAGTGCCTCGATGCCGCCCTCGACACCACCGCAGACGGCGATGTCCGCGTCACCCATGACGATCTGCCGCCATGCGTGGGCGATGCCCTCGGACCCGGACGAGCACGCCGAGACCGGGGTGATGACCCCGGCGCGGGCGCCCAGCTCCAGGCCGACGACCGCGGCCGCGCCGTTCGGCATGATCATCTGAACAGCCAGTGGCGACACCTTGCGGGGGCCACCCTCGTTCATCGCGTCGTAGGTCTCGACGATCTTCTCGCCGCCACCGAGACCGGTGCCGATCACGACCGAGAAACGGTCGGGATCGACCTCCGGACGCCCGATGCTGTCCCACAGCTGATTGCCGAGGTACTTCGACATCCGCTGGACGTACGACATGCGCCGCAGTTCCAGTCGGGTCATGAGGGGATCGAGGGGCTCCTTGAGGTGCCCCCCGATCTTCACCGCAAGATCCCACTTCGTGACGAAGTCGTCTTCGAGGACGCGGATGCCGCTTTCGCCTGCGAGCAGACCCTTCCACGTGCTCTCGATGTCCGGTGCGATCGACGTGGTCGCCGTGACGGCGGTCACGACGACGTTGGGGAAACCGCCGTTAGCAGTGGAAGGTCTGGTCACTTGTCACCGGTGATCTGTGCCCGGATGGCCGCGGCGGCCTCGGGGTTCTCCTGCTCGAGCTTCTGGATGTAGGCGACGACGTCACCGACGGTACGCAGGCCGGCGAGGTCCTCGTCGGGGATCTTCACGCCGTACTTGTCCTCGGTCTGAACGGCGATCTCCACCATCGACAGCGAGTCGATGTCCAGGTCGTCGACGAACGACTTCTCGGGAGTCACCTCGGAGGGCTCGATGCCGGTGACCTCTTCGATGATCTCGGCGAGTCCGGTGATGATTTCGTCCTGAGTGGCGGCCACTGTGGCTCCTTCTATCTATGTGTTGTTACTTGGGTTGGTACGTACAGATGGTGAAAATGTGGTCTGGTCAGGCGCGCAGGGACTCCGCGAGCGCGTCCAGGTCGGCGGGGGATTTGACGGGATGAGTGGGTGTTCCCTTGAGTTCCCGCTTGGCGATTCCGGTCAGCGTCCCCGCCGGTGGGAACTCGACGACCGCCGAGACTTCCCGATCCCGCAGCGTCGCCATGCACAGGTCCCAGCGGACCGGCCGGGTCAACTGTGCCACGAGCTTGGCCATCGCGTCGGCGGCCGAGGTCACCGGCGCGCCGTCGGCGTTCGACAGCAGTGTGACGGTCGGCTCGGACGGGGTGATCTTGTCGGCGACTTCGGCGTACGCGTCGAGCGCCGAGGCCATGTATCGGGTGTGGAATGCGCCCGCGGTGGCGAGTCGACGAACCCGGGCCCGTGCCGGCGGATCCTCGGCGAGCTTCTCGAGCGCCGACACCGCGCCGGCGGCGACGATCTGGCCGGCCGCGTTGCGGTTGGCGGGCACGAGGTCGAGCGCTTCCAGTCGGGCGAGCACCTCGGCTTCGTCGCCACCGAGCAGCGCCGACATCCCGGTGGGTTCGATCGCGCAGGCCTTCGCCATTTCGGCCCCCCGGGTCGCGGCGAGCGACACGGCTTCATCGGCGGTGATGACACCGGCGATGGCGTAGGCGGCGATCTCGCCGACCGAATGTCCGGCCGCGATGATCTGCTGCTCGTCGAGTAGGCCGCGCTTGGTGAGTTCTTCGTGTGCGATCAGCGTCGCTGCGACGACCAGAGGCTGGGTCACCGCGGTGTCGGTGATCTCCTCGGCGGTTGCTGTGGTGCCCAGACGGGCGAGATCGAGGCCACTGATGTCCGACCACGCCGCGATCCGCGAGGCGGCTCCAGGCAGCTCCAGCCACTCGGCGAGCATGCCGGGAGTCTGGGAACCCTGTCCGGGCGCGAGGAATGCAAGCACAGTCGTCTGAGGCACGTCTCTAAGGAAACATTGAGAAGACGGTTTTGCACGGTGTAAGAGATTATGAACCTTGTCTTATGTTTTTGTAGGTAGTCCACAAAACGGCATGTGAAGCGACACCATCGAGACCGGACCGAAATCTGTTACGTGCCCGTTTGGTCCACAAGTGTGACCGGGGGCACAGTGATGACCTGCCCGGAACCCCCGCCGGCAGAGGTGGACTGCTGAGCTTGGCGCGACAACCTGCCCACTGTCGAGGCCACCCGGAGCACATACGAGTCGCGGGGGATGGTGGGGTCGCGGCCTGTGAAATCGGCGATCCGTTTGAGCCGGTATCGCACGGTGTTTGGATGAACGAACAATTTGCGGGCGCACGCCTCGATGGCGCCGCCCGAGTCGAGGTAGGCATCCAGCGTCTCCATCAACGCCGGGCCGGCATCCGAGAGCGGCCGCATCACGTCCGCTTCCAGCGCCAGCGCGGCCGTGGCGTCGCCCAGCAGGGCCCGCTCGGGGAGCAGTTCCCGCGCCGACACCGGCCGCGGTGCCCCCGCCCAACCGGCCACGGCGTTCATCCCCGCGATCGCCTCGGTGGCACTGCGGTGCGCGCCTCCCAGCGTCGGTGCGGTCGGCCCGATCACCACCGGGCCGTCGTCGAACACGCTCATCAAATCGGCGAGGAACCTGTCCGTCGGCGACAGTCCACCTGAGACGATCGTGACCAGCCAGGTGCCGTGCACGTCGCACAGCGCGGCCCGCCCATTGCGGTTCGCGACGTCGTGCACGTCGTCACTGGCGATGTCCAGCCTGCCGGGACGGGGCATCCCGACCACAACGGTTGCCGGCGCGGTCGCATCCCAGTTCAGGGCGGCGGCCTGGGATTGCAGTTCCGGCCCGAGGTCGCCGCGGACTACGGCGTCGACCAGGTTGGCTTCCATCCGGGTGTCCCAGGCGCCCCGGGCCTCTGCTTGGTCGGCGTAGGCGCTGGCGGCGGCGAAGGCCAGGTCGCGGCTGTACCGCAGGATGCCCGCGGTCAACGCGGTCAGCTGCTCCTCCGACCGGGCCAGCAGCGGTACCACTTCTTCGAAGAACTCCATCGTGACGCGAACCATCTCGACGGACTGGCGCAGCGCGATCCGCCTGCGAAGATCCTGCGGCACCACCTCGAATGCCTGGGCGGTGTAGCTGACGTTGCTCTGCGGATTGCGCATCCACTCGACGAAGTTGACCACTGCGGTCTGCACCACGAGCTGGACGCTGGCCCGCTGGGACGCCTCCAGCTCGGCGAAGAACGGCAGCCGCTCCTCCATGGCGTGGACCGCCTGGGTGGCGAGTCGACCCGAGTACTGCTTGAGTCGGCGCAGCGCCGACTCGGGCACGTTCTCCAGCACTTCGACCGTGGATCGCGGCGGAATGAACCGATTGTTGTCGGGCATTCCTAAAATCTACGCCTGCTTTTGGCCAATTCCTCCAAGCGCTGCCAACGTCAAGCGACTCCGGGGTCGGACGTCTGCTCGGGCGCGGCCATCACGTCGTCGATCTCGTACTTACGGGCCGCTTCGACTGCCACCGACATGTCGATGTTCCCGTCCCGGGCCAGCCCTTCGAGCACCGCGACGACAACCGACTCGGCGTCGGTGTTGTAGTAGCGCCGGGCGGCGGGCCGGGTATCGGAGAACCCGAACCCGTCGGTGCCGAGCGTGATGTACGTCCCCGGCACCCACGGCCGGATCTGCTCGGGCACTGCCCGCATCCAGTCCGACACCGCCACCACCGGGCCGGTGGCATCGGAAAGCGCCTTGGTGATGTACGGCGTCGCGGCCGGCCGGTCGGGGTAGCGCAACTGTTCCTTCTCGATCGCCACACCGTCGCGGTTGAGCTCACCCCAGCTGGTCACCGACCACACGTCGGCGGCCACGTCCCACTCGTCGGCCAGCAGTTCCGCCGCCTTGAGCGCCGACGGCATGCCGACGCCTGAGGTCAGGATCTGCGCGGAGTTGGTCTTCTTCTCAGGGGCCTGCTGGTAGCGGTAGATGCCGCGCAGCAATCCGTCGACGTCGATGCCCTCCGGTTCGGCCGGCTGGACGTAGGGCTCGTTGTAGATCGTCATGTAGAAGTAGATGTTCTCCGGGTTCTCCCCGAACATCCGCTGCAGACCGCTTTCGATGATGTAGGCGATCTCGAAGGCGAACGCAGGGTCGTAGGCCACCACGGCCGGGTTGGTGGCGGCCAGCAGCAGTGAGTGCCCGTCGGCGTGCTGCAGACCTTCACCGACCAGCGTGGTGCGGCCTGCGGTGGCGCCGAGGACGAAGCCGCGAGCCATCTGGTCGGCCGCGGCCCACAACCCGTCGCCGGTGCGCTGGAACCCGAACATCGAGTAGAAGATGTAGATCGGGATCATCGGCTCGTTGTGGGTGGCGTAGGACGTGCCGACCGCGGTGAACGATGCCGTCGAGCCGGCCTCGTTGATCCCCTCGTGCAGGATCTGGCCGATCTCGCTCTCCTTGTAGGCCAGCATCAACTCGGCGTCCACAGCGGTGTACAGCTGGCCGTTGCGGTTGTAGATCTTCAGGCTCGGGAACCACGAGTCCATCCCGAACGTGCGGGCCTCGTCCGGGATGATGGGAACTATTCGATGGCCGATCTCCTTGTCGCGCAGCAGTTCCTTGAACGTGCGCACGGTGGCCATGGTGGTGGCCACCTCTTGCTTGCCCGACCCTTTCTTCAGCGCCTTGTAGGCATCGCGCCCCGGCAGCTTCAGGACCTTGGCCTTGGTCCGGCGCTCGGGCAGGAACCCGCCCAACGCGCGACGACGGTCGAGCATGTAGCGGATCTCGGGAGCTTCCGGCCCGGGGTGGTAGTACGGCGGCAGGTACGGGTTCTCCTCGAGCTTCTCGTCGCTGACCGGGATCCGCTGGCTGTCGCGGAAGTCCTTGAGGTCTTGCAGCGCAAGCTTTTTCATCTGGTGCGTGGCGTTACGGCCCTCGAAGTGCTTGCCGAGGGTGTAGCCCTTGATGGTCTTGGCCAGGATCACGGTGGGCTGGCCCTTGTGCTCCATCGCAGCGTGGTACGCCGCGTAGACCTTGCGGTAGTCGTGCCCGCCGCGCTTGAGGTTCCAGATCTCACGATCGGTCATCGGCTCCACCAGAGCCTTGGTCCGCGGGTCGCGACCGAAGAAGTGGTCGCGCACGTAGCTGCCGTCGTTGGCCTTGTAGGTCTGGTAGTCACCGTCAGGGGTGGTGTTCATCAGGTTGACCAGGGCACCGTCGCGGTCGGCGTGCAGCAGGGCATCCCACTCGCGGCCCCAGACCACCTTGATGACGTTCCAGCCGGCACCGCGGAAGAACGACTCCAGTTCCTGAATGATCTTGCCGTTGCCGCGGACGGGGCCGTCGAGGCGCTGCAGGTTGCAGTTGACGACGAAGGTCAGGTTGTCCAGGCCCTCGTTGGCGGCGACCTGGATGAGGCCGCGGCTCTCCGGTTCGTCCATCTCGCCGTCGCCCAGGAATGCCCACACATGCTGGGCGGAGGTGTCCTTGATGCCGCGGTCCTGCAGGTAGTGGTTGAACCTCGCCTGGTAGATGGCGTTCATCGGGCCCAGCCCCATCGAGACCGTCGGGAACTCCCAGAAATCGGGCATCAGGCGGGGATGCGGGTAGGACGGCAGCCCGCCACCGGCGTGGCTGTGTTCCTGGCGGAACCCGTCGAGTTGATCCGAGGACAGCCGGCCCTCCAGGAACGCGCGGGCGTAGATGCCGGGGGAGGCGTGCCCCTGGATGAAGATCTGGTCACCCCCGCCGGGATGCGACTTGCCCCTGAAGAAGTGGTTGAAGCCGACCTCGTACAGGGCGGCCGACGATGCGTAGGTCGAAATATGGCCACCTACACCGACTCCCGGACGCTGTGCCCGGTGCACCATGATCGCGGCGTTCCACCGGATCCACGCGCGGTAGCGCCGTTCGACGTCCTCGTCGCCGGGGAACCAGGGCTCCAGTTCGGTGGGGATCGTGTTCACGTAATCGGTCGAGGTCAAGGCGGGGATCGCCACCCGCTGCTCGCCGGCGCGTTCCAGGAGGCGCAACATCAGGTAGCGCGCACGCGCAGGTCCGGACCGTTCTACCAGTTGGTCGAAAGACTCCAACCATTCGGCGGTCTCGTCGGAGTCGATGTCGGGCAGGTACGACGCGACACCTTCCCGGATCACCCGCACACGATCGGGTTCGCTTGTGCTGCTGGAGTTTTGGGCCAGATCCTGGCGCACGAACTCGGTGGTCAACTTTCCGCTCCTTGTTAGGCGGTGTACATGCTGACGCAATCCGCGAAGTGGGTTTTCCTCGCGTCTCGCGTGCGATGTCCCTGTCCGCTCCTCATGTGAGCGGTGGGCTCCATCCTTGTCTAATCCTGCCCCATCCGCACTGCCGGGTGTGCCAGGTTGCATTTAGTGCGGCGGACTGGCCCGATCGGCACCATGGGCGGGCAGGTGAACCGGTAACGTCTGCACCGTGCTGACGGGTTGGCTGAGCGCGCCCCGCGCGCGGTGCGCCGCCTTCTTGACCGGCATCGTGGCCGTCCTCGCGATGATCGTCGTCGGCTGCACCAACGTCACCGACGGAGACGCCGCAGTGGCGGAGGGCGAGGCACCGCTGTACCGGGCATCGGTGACGGCGTCGATCGAGGAGTCTGCGGCGAGTTCGAGCGCGCGCGAGTCCGAACGCCAGGAATCGCTGAGCGCCGAGGCGGTCGAGGCAGCCTGCGAGGCGATGAGTTCGAGCAGCGCAGACGCCATCGGCGCGGTCAACGCCTACGTCGCCGCGTCCAACTCCAACCCTGCCGACATCGGGCGCACCGCGGGCCCGGCGGTGGACGCACTGAACCTCAGCGCGGACCTGGTCGCGGGCACCATCTCCGATCGCCTGGCTCCTGAACTGCGGGACTCGCTCAACGGCTGGGTGGATGCGGCGCGGGCGGTGGCGACCGCGATCGCGGGCAATTACGGGACCGAAGAATTCAACGCCGGGATCACCCTGTTGAACGATTCCAAGACCGCCGCGTTGGACCGATGCGACGCGGCATACCGGTGAACCTGCCATCACACGTTCGCGCTTGTAGCCCGGCGTGCGACGATAGGGCGAGAACATGGCACAGCACACAGTGAGTCGAAGGTTGGCTGAAGGAGGACCGAAGGTGGTCTCGGCGGGTGACCCCCCGAACTACGCCCAAAGGTTGGGCATCGAAAAAGATCAGATCGTGCAGGAGTTGGGCTGGGACGAGGACTCCGACGACGACATCCGGTTCGCCATCGAGGACGCTTCTGGCGCCGACCTGCTCGATGAGGACTCCGACGAAGTCATCGACGTGGTGTTGCTGTGGTGGCGTGACGGGGACGGCGACCTCGTCGACACCCTGATGGACGCCATCACCCCGCTTGCCGATGACGGTGTCATCTGGGTGGTCACTCCCAAGACCGGCCACCCCGGGCACGTACAACCCGCCGACATCGCGGAGTCGGCGCCGACCGCGGGTCTGATGCAGACGTCGTCGGCCAATCTGGGGGACTGGATCGCCAGTCGCCTGGTGCAGCCGAAGGCGAAGGCAATCACCAAGCAGCGATGAGCGCTTGCGCGAAGAGCAGAAGACGGCGATGAGCGCTTGCGCGAAGAGCAGACGGCAGCGGTAAAGGGCGTGCTGGCTGTCGGTGGCAGCGCACCGGACTTCACGCTCAAGGACCAGAACAACCAGCCGGTGACGCTGAGTTCGTTTTCTGGCGCCAAGAACGTGCTGCTGGTGTTCTTCCCCCTTGCGTTCACCAGCATCTGCGCCCGCGAACTCGACGACATCCGCGATCACCCGGGCGACTTCGTCAACGACGACACCGCAACGCTGGCCATCTCGGTGGGACCGTCACCGACCCACAAGGTGTGGGCCACCCAGCGTGGCTTCACCTTCCCGGTGCTGTCCGACTTCTGGCCGCACGGTGCTGTCAGTCAGGCCTATGGCGTGTTCAACGACGACACCGGGTTCGCCAATCGGGGGACCTTCGCTGTGGACCGCTCCGGGCTGATCCGGTTCGCCGAATGCAAGCAACCCGGCGAGGTCCGTGATCAGACGGTGTGGTCGCACGCGCTCGCGGCGTTGCGGTCGGGCTGAGATGGATTTCCGGTCGCAGGTCATCGGCAGGTAACCTGCCCGGGATCGGGCGCGTAGCTCAGTGGTAGAGCTCTGGTTTTACACACCAGCGGTCGGCGGTTCGATACCGTCCGCGCCCACCGAAATAATCGCAGCTCAGGATAGGTAACGGCCGGGATTGTCCGGAAAAGGAGAACCCCCGAGTTGCCAAGAACTAGCCAAGAGATTTCGGCGTAGCGCCAAACAGCACCGCTCCCGCCGACGCCAGCGAACTATCTTGCGGATGCGCGTAGACCCGTAACGTCATCGCCGGATCATGGCCGAGCCACTTCGCCGCGGTGGCGACGTCGGTGCCGCTGCCAAGCATCACGGTCGCGGCGGTGTGTCGAACGTCGTGCAGCCGGATCGCCGGAACTCCAGCGGCTTTCGCCAGCCGGGAGAAATCCCCCGAGTAGGTCTCTGGCCGGATGGGGGAGCCGTCCGCGTTGACCGCGACCAGACCGGTGTCCGCGTACCCCTCGCCGAAGGCCAGCCGTTCTGCGGCCTGGGATGCCTTGAGCCCGCGCAGCGCGGCCATGACGTCGGTGGGCATCGGCAGTATCCGTCGGGAGCGGTGAGACTTCGGGTCTCCGGTCATGGTGCCCTCGCCAGGGACCACGACGCGGCCCTGAGCGACGGTGATGGTGGCGGCGTCGAGACTGACGTCTGCCCATCGCAGCCCGAGCACCTCGGAGCGACGCAGACCGGCCAGCGTCAACAGCCAGCAGGCGTGCAGCCGGTCGGCGCGCACATACTTGCGGAACGTTGCGGCCTGTTCAAGTGTCCACGTCGCCATCTCTCGGCGTTCCAGCTTGGGCCGGTCGACGAGGCGTGCGACGTTGCGCACGACCAGGCCACGCTTGGCGGCGTCGTCGAGCGCCGAGGAGAACACGACCAGCATCGTGACGACGGTGCGTGCGCTGACCCCACCCGCGACTTTCGGGCGTGGTTCGTCGGCGGGCCGCGCCGCCACGTAGTGCCCGCGCTTCGGGCGAAGGACATCACCGGAGGCCACTAGACGATCGAGTGCCTTGATGCCGGCATTGCCAAACGTCGCGTACAGCTCGCCATACGTAGCACCGCCCTGCTGCGCCCGCAGGTGGTCGAGCACCTCGGCCGACCTCTTGCCGCGCTTGTCTCTCTGGGCGACGGGCTGACCATTCAGGCGTAGCGTCACCAGCTCATCGACGTGGCGAGTTTCGAGGTGCTGCAACGCGGTCGACCCGAGGTGCTCGACCACGGGCTTGAGTGCGTGTCGGTACCCGGCCAGTGTCACCGGCCGGATTTTGCGACGACTGTCGAGCCATTCGGTCAGGAACTCGGCGACGGTGACCCTGTGGCGGCGCACATAGGTGCCCGAAGCAACCTCGGTCGTGATGCGTCGATACTCGCGTTGCGCCTCGGCCTTGGTCCGATAGGTGAATCGCTGACGATCGCGACTCCCATCAGGGCGGGTGCCGGTGTCCACGACGAACCAGTAACTCTTGGTCCCGTTCGTTGCCTCGTGAAGAGTGATCGGCTCGGCACGCCGGGTGCGTTTGGCTTGCGGGTCAGCGGTCATCGGTCGGCCTCCTGGTCTTCGTCGGTGGTTTCGCCCCGCAGGGCCGCAATTTCGGCGAGCAGGTCGGGCGGTGGTTCTTCGTCGCGGTCGTTCTCGGAGAGCCAAAGCTCGGCCAGGTGGCGGGCGCGCAGTGTGTCGCGCTGCCGCGGTGATGGGCGTTTGGGTATCTCGACGCCGTCGAGCAGGCCGAGGGCACGGGCCTTGGCGATCATCCGGTCAACCGTGCGCTTGCCAACATGCAGGTCTTGGGCGATGGTTTCGCGAACCGGCAGACCTTCCATCACGGCCTGCTCGATGCGCCAGTGCAACTCAGTCAGTCTCGGGTCGGCGTTCTCCGGCTGAGCGGAGTCCCTGCGGTAGTCGTCTGGCATGGCGAACGTACCGCCAGCGCGGGCGATCCACTGCCGGGCGGAGTAGGCGAGGCGACGCGCAGGCACCGACCGCAGCGCCTTGTAATCGACCGGGTGGCTGTCCGGATGGTCGGCGACGATGGTCAGTTCGGCAAGCGTGGGTTCGGACCCCCTTGCGGTGGCGACCCGCACGAGAAAATCGTACGGATAGCCGTGCAGCCGGATCTTCACCCGCTCATCGGTTTTCGGTGTTCGCTGCTTGCGTCGGCTGCCCGCCGGAGGGTCGTCGGCAAAACCGACGAAAGCAACGTCGCCGCGCTGTGATTCCGGTGTGCTGCTCACGGCTCGCGGACCTCCTTAGATACTTCGCCACCTCGTGCACAGCCTGGCAGCGACGCGGCGGCTTTATAGGTTGAACATTCGCCACGTTAACAGGCACTCTCGAAACATGGATACACAGACCGCACACGAACCGCTGACGCTCGACGCACTGCGCAGCGGGCCGCCGACTGTCAGCGTCGAGCGTGCCGGTGAATACCTCGGAGTCTCTCGGACCTATGCGTATGCGATGGCGCGAGAAGACCGCTTGCCGACGATCAAGCTTGGCCCGCGCCGCGTACGGGTTCCGAGTGCTGCGCTGCTGCGGATGCTCACGGGGGAGTAGCACGCGAATCGCCATGCGCCGCAACATGACTGACTGAAAACCCACCAGAAAAAGCGCACCGGCTCGGAAGCCTCTGCCGAGCCGGTGCTGTCACCGCAACAACACATCCCCCGCGAAAGGAATGCCATGTCCAATGTAGGCGATAGCAGAGGCACTCGCCCAGAACAGCTCACGGCGGCGTTGCACGAGGCTCCCGACAACCGCGATCACGCCGCCGTGCGCGATTACCTGCACCGACTGAGCAACCTTGGTCTCGCGGTGCTGTTCGTCTATCCGGGGACAAAGAAGCCGGCCGACATGCGGACTGCCCGTCAGCGCAACGCCGACGACAAAGCCGCCCAGAGCGAGGCAAGAGAGGCTGGACGCCCGGACTGGAAGAAGGCCCGCAGCGACTCCGGATTCGCCTTGGCGACTGGCGACGTCAGCACGCTGGACCGCTATCTCGATGAGTACGTCAGGTTGTTCTCCACGTTCGACGACAACCAGATGACCGAGCCGGCCGCGGTGAACATCGGCATCGAGGTCGGTGCCAGCGGCCTGGTCGTCATCGACGCGGACACGCCGGCTGAGGTTTCCGCGGCTCTGGCCGATGGTGTCAGCGACGCTGCCACGGTCAGCACGCCGGGGGCGCGCAACGCGGCCGGCGAGATGGTGCACTGCGACGGCGGGCACTGGTATTTCGATGTGCCCGAGGACATCGAGCTGCCCACGACCCTTGGCGCGATGAAGTCGAGCCCCGATGACGGCTACAGCGTCCTCTGGAACCGGCGCTACGTGCTCGTCCCACCGTCGACTCGGAAAGAGGGCATCTACAAGGCCGTAGGTGCGGTCGCAGAGCTGCCGGACTGGCTGCGGGGCAGGATCGTCGAGCATGGCCGTGCTCATGCTGAGCGAGCCGCGCACAGCCAGGACAGGGCCGCACATGACGGGCCCGTGGCCGCGTGGGGGTCGACGATCACCTGGGACGAGATCCTGGCCGACACCGACTGGACCAACACCGGCAAGCCGGACAGCTGCGGGTGCGACGTCTGGACCGCGCCAGGGCCGCACAGCTCGCCAAGGTCGGCGACCGCTCACGGGCCGGGCTGCGCGGTGTTCTCCGACTCACCGGACCCACCGCTGCACTTGTGGACTGACCACGGCGTCGATCCGTTCGATTGCTGCCTGGAATCTCACGGTGGGACCGGCAATGTCACTCGCCTGCAAGCTGTCGCGGCGATCCACTACGAGAACAACCTAGGAGCCGCTATGAGCGCCCTGGACCTGCACGACGAGCCGCAGAAACTCGATGCCGACCAGTGCGATGACGACCCGACCGCCATCGGTGCGGCAACCGGGTCCGCTGTCACCTATCCGCCGGAGTTCTGGGAGTCTCGGGAGTCGTTGCGACACATCCGCGATGCGGCCCTGTCCCAACGCGCAGCACCCGACGCCGCGCTGGTTTGCGTGATGGCTCGGCTGTCGTCGCGCATCCCGCCCGGCGTGCGCGTCGACACCGGCATCATGCAGTCGCTCCCGCTCAATCTGTTCGCCGCGCTCGTTTCTCGAACCGGCAAGGGCAAGACTTCGGCGGTGAGCGGATCGACGGTCATCGCCTCGTTCGAGCTGGGTTGGCCGATGGACCCAAACGACGCAGCCAAGGACAACGACGACCGCAGCCCAGTGCGGTGGGCGCTCGGTGACGACTTTCCGAAAGAGGGCAAGGTGCGCACCGGGGAGGGCATCGCGGAGATGTATTACGGCAAGGTCCAGCAGACCAATCCCGTCACAGGCAAGCCCATCAAAGCACGGGCGAGGGTGCGGACCAACGCGCTGATGACCACCGACGAAGGCGCCGGATTGGTGAAGCACATTCTCGACTCCAAGAGCACGGTCGGCGAGACGATGCGCGAGGCATGGTCCGGCTCGGCCATAGGTCAGAGCAACGCTGACGAGGAGAAGTACCGTTTCGTGCCAGCCGGAACCTACGCGCTGGGCATGATCGTCGGTTTCCACCTGACGTCAATGGCTGACCTCCTGACCGCCGAACAGTTGGAGCTGGATACTCCGCAGCGGTTCCTGTGCGCCTGGTCGCGGCCCGATCATCGCGTCGCCACCGCCGAGCACATGACCGCCTTGATTGACCCCGGCCCGTTGCGCATTGCCGTGCCGAGTGTCGGACTGCGGTTGTGCGACACGCTGCGTGGTCGTATCGACGCCGAGCACATGAACGGGTGGCTGGCCGATGATGACGACGACGCTGACGATTCGATCCAATCGCAACGAGTCGCGATGGTGGCCCGTATCGCCGCGCTGCTTGCGGTACTCGACGGTCGTTCTGAGACTGACGAGACCGACCGGCTGATCGTTACCGAGGACGACTGGCAGTTGGCTGAAACCATGTACGACACTTCGTGCGCGATCACCCGGCTGGCTCAAGCCGACCGCCGCTCCCGGCAGGCCAAGGTCAAAAGTGCCGTTCGGGCAGCCGATTTGGCGCGGTCCATCGAGGACGACGAAGCGCGCGCCACTCCAGAGGGCCGCGCAGCGGCTCGCATCGTCGCCTATCTGATCGAGCGAGGACCGGGGCCGCATCGCTGGACCGGCAAGAAGGGCATCCGCGCGAAGTTCAATTCGGAGCAGACGGCTGACGCTGATGCCGGGCTGGCGCAGCTCGTGGCAACCGGTCGCGTGCGGCGAACAGAAGGTGACAGTGGTGCTGTGTTCGTCGAGCTGGTCGGGTAAGCACAACTGATGAACCGTCGGGCAGGGTCCGACAGGGAGTCCGACGGGTCCGACGGGTGTTGAGCGCCAAGGGTCCGACTCCGACTCCGACGAACACCCGTGTCCCCAAAAGAACCATTCTATTTTTGTTTATGCAGGTCAGAGACTCTGCCGTGGGAGACGGCATTGTCTGGTTGGACCGATTCCGGCCGTAAGACCGTCGGACCCGTCGGACCCGTCGGACCCCCCGGTCGGGTGGACGGGAGCTGCGGATCGGGTGCACGAAATGCGCGCGAGCGCCCTCGCTGCATCGCTCATGGGTATTAATTACGTACATGGCCCCCGTGATGCCGCATCGAGACAGTCGAGCCCGAGCCGAGCAAGCGTTCCGGCTGCGCTCGCTCGGCTACACCTGGCGAGCACTCGCCGACCACCTCGGGTACCGCAGCGCAGGAGCCGCGCAGTCGGCCGTGAATCGGTACCTGGACCGGACGCCACCCGAGACCGTCGAAGGCGCACGGAGGTCGGCGACCGAGCGTCTACAGATCTCGTCGCAGATCCTCGCCGAACGGATCTTCGAAGCACGCGCGAGCGGTGACGACGACCGACTCGTGCCGCTGATGCGGGAGCTGCGCAACACCACCTCGGAGATGGCGAAGCTGAACGGGCTCAATGTGCCCGTCGCCCAACAGGTCGACGTGACCGTGTCTGCCTCGGCCTCGGCGATCATCGACCGAATGGAATCGGAACTGTTGGCATTGGCTGCGCGGCAACCGCAGGCACAACCGGCGCTCGGCGCTGTGATTGAGGGGGAAGTGATCGAACCATGACGACCACCGAGGACGTGATCAAGTCGGCGGCAGCCGTCGCGCGCGACGCCGCCGAGGGCCGGCTGTCGCCGGCCGAGCTGGACCAGGCCGTCGCCGACGAGTGCAAGAACCTGTTCGGAACCGTGGTCGGCGACGGCGACCCACTCTGGGATCTCCACCGGGACATCACCCGGCAGTCCATTGCCCTCGGTGCCCTGTCGGCTGACGAACTCGGAGAGTGGCAGGCGGTGATTCGACGCCGGGAACAGCAGAACGGGGCTGTGGGCGCTGTGGAGCCCTCGGAGGCTGCCAGCGGTCCCGATGGGCCTACCGACGCCAGTTCGTCAGCGAGTGGGCCACACAGCCCCTCTTCCGGCTACTCTGACGCGGAGCTCACGGCCGATTAGCGGCGAAACCTGTTGGGACTCTGCAGAGTTCGTTAGGTAGAGTCGTCGGTCGGCGATGCAAGTATGACTTATGAACCGATGTGGTACTGCGGTGCCCACGGGTACCTATCGGGGCCGGGACCCGTCTGATAGCAGTTCGACCCGCCGATGTAGCCGACACCTTGATTCCACATCGGCTGGTTATCGAAGCACCGCTGCCATGACCCGTCTGCTTGAACTGGCCCGTCGCAGTAGGACACCATTGGGCGCTGCTCGCACCCCGGGGGCGGCGGCGTCGGCCACGCGCTGGCCGGTGCGGCGACACCGATACCGGTTGCAGCCATCGCGGCAATGACAACGGCCAGTCGGACCTTCACGATTGCCTCCCCGTATTCGACGACAGTGTGCCCACAGCAAACCATAAGGTCTGTTGCTCGTCCGCGTCTCCGTTTCGTAGTTCGTCGCCGGGTCAGTGCATGCCCATGTTGTTGGATCGGACCAACTGCTCGAACATCTGATGGGAGCGAAGACATGACCGGGACACAGTTGGGCCTCGCTGACTACTGCGCTGCATGTGCTGACCGATCCGGTCGCGCACGGACGGACACGCTCACCGATCCCGAGTCGATTCAGTGGGAGGGCGGACGGGCCGTCGTCGCCTCCTACCGCTGCGTGTGCGGTCACTGCTGGATCACCGCATGGGACGCGCTGCACGCGCTCGGTGGGGTGGCATGAAAACCACGGCGTTGTCTAAAGTCATCGGCGCTCGCGCGCTGGTTTCGGCGCGGTCCCGTCGTCGGCCGGCGTCCCCGGCCGAGCTGGCGAAGCGGATGATCCCGAACTACCGGATCACTCCGACCATTGCGCTGATTAGCGATGCCATCGCCGACGCCGTCGCCAACCCTGACCGGCGGTACATCATCTCGACGCCGCCAAGGACCGGAAAGAGTGTGCTGACGTCTCAGGTCGGGACGGTGTTCGCGCTGGCGTCGAACCCGGACGCGATGATCATTTTGCGTTCGTACTCGGACTCGCTCGCGGAAGAACATTCGAGAGCAGCCCGGCGTCTGATCGAGGATCACGGGGAGCTGTTGGGGATCTCGCTATCCACCGATAAGGCCAGCGTCGGCCGCTGGCAGCTCGCCAACGCACGCGGCGGTCTGCTCGCTGGCGGAATCCTCTCCGGCGCTACCGGGTTTGGTGCCGATCTGCTGATCATCGACGACCCGATTAAGAACTCGGTCGAAGCGGATTCGGCGGCGTATCGGCGTCGACTCAGCAACGAGTTCCGTGCCTCGCTGCTGTCCCGGCTCCATCCAGGAGCTTCGGTGTTGGTCGTGGCCACCCGCTGGGCAGAGCTGGACCTTTCTGGCGAGCTGATGGCCGAGGACGGTAGCCGCTGGCAGCACATCAACGTGCCAGCGATCTCGACGGCGGGCGTGCCCGACGCCCTGGACCGCGCGCCCGGCATCGGGATGACCACCGCGCTCGGTGAGCGCACGGTCGAGGACTTCCAAGAGATCCAGCGGGCGGTGGGATCACGGGCGTGGGCGGCGCTATACCTCGGTGTCCCGTCGACTCCCGCGGGCACATTGATCCGCGCGGATTGGTTGGAGAACTGGAGGATGCCGGCCGCCCCACCGCGTCCGATCAAGACGGTGGTCGGGGTCGATCCGTCCGACTCGGGGTCGGGTGATTCGTGCGGGATCGTGGCGGCGTCGATTGCCTCGGACGGCACCGTGGCGGTCATTGCCGACCAGTCCGCGCCGATGACGTCCGAGCAGTGGGCTACCGCGGCGGTGAGTCTGGCTGTCGACACGGGTGCCAGTGAGATTGCGGTCGAGGGATTCGCAGCGCGCGAGACCTACGTGCGCGTGGTCAAGGATGCGCTGAGCCGCTACAAGATCACGCGCCCGATCACAGTGTCCAGTTGGCCGCCGAAGGGTTCCGGTCGGGGCGGTGGTGACGCGCTGGCCAGAAGCGCCGCGTTGATCCAGGGCTTAGAGGTCGGGACCGCCCGGATCGCAGGTCACCTTCCCGATCTGGAGGACGCCGCCGTGGGTTGGCAAGCCGGGCAGCATCAGCCGGATCAGGTTGCCGCCCTGGTCGTCGCGCACGACGTGTTGGTGCACTCGCTCGCGGGTCGGGTCACGTTCACCAACCCAGCCGCTCACGGCGGCCTACGCGACCGTGCCGACACCCGATCACCAATCGAAGCGCGCCTGGGACGACGGCCGGGCCTGGCCCCGGTGACGCCGATCAACAGTCGGTTGACCCGGCGTATCTCTGACGGTGGTTACGACCCGCTCGGGTACCAGCGGACGACCCGTCGCGGCTTCTGATCGAGGCTGCGTGACGGGACCGACGTTGCGCTAATGACGCGCGCGATCGGTCCCGTCGCGAAAGAAGGCCTGCCCATGTCGGCGCCCGGTGCTGATCGCCGCTTTGGGGGCTCACTGTCCAGTTGTCTAAGGTGCAGCAAGAGAAGTCAGATGGCGGCGACAGCCTCGGCCCGAAGGTGCGCGGCGTCCTGCGAATGCAGCACCGCGCGAACGGTCGACGGGTGCCACTTGGCGCCGCCTTGTGCGGTAGGCACGCCTTCGGCGACCAGGCCGCGGGCGATGGCAGGCAACGACATGCCCGACTCGCGGGCGCCGATGATGCGCTCGACTACCTCACGGGGCAGCGATGACGGCCGACCGAGGCGCACCCCCTGTGCCTTCTTCACGGCCAACGCTGCCTTGGTGCGGTCGCTGATCAGTGCGCGTTCCAGCTCGGCAACGCTGCCCATGATCTGAGTCTGAAATCTCCCCGCAGCAGAGGACGTGTCGATCGTGCCGTCGACCGAGACCACCGCCCCATCGGCGCGTTCAACCCGGTCTATGACATCGAGCAGGGTCCGCAGTCCGCGGGCGACGCGGTCGGTCTTGGCGACCATCAGCACCGAGGCATGACCGGACTCGATCAGCTCGATTGCGTAGCCGAGGCCGGGGCGTTGGTGCACGTCCTTGGCGCCGCTGATGCCCTCATCGGAGTATGTGCCCACGATGGTCCAGCCACGGCGTGCGGCCTCGGCGGTGATCGCGGCGCGCTGGGCCACAAGGCCCGCACCGGACGCGGCCTGTTCGTCAGTCGAGACCCGCAGGTAGGCCACGACGGTCCCGGCCGG
This sequence comes from Mycobacterium sp. DL, assembly GCF_039729195.1. Taxonomy (NCBI): domain Bacteria; kingdom Bacillati; phylum Actinomycetota; class Actinomycetes; order Mycobacteriales; family Mycobacteriaceae; genus Mycobacterium; species Mycobacterium sp. DL. The sequence continues at coordinate 3,570,063 of NZ_CP155796.1, read as the reverse complement.
GGCGGTGCGGGGTCGGCGGCGCTGGGCGGTCATCGGGCCAGCCCCGATCCGATGCGCCGGTCGGCTCGGACGCTGACATATCCACCGGACACCGGGGAGCCCTGCCATTCTTGGCGAGTCAGCCCATCGGCCTCGCAGCACGCCAGCGACCAGCAGGTGACGGTCCGTGCGGCGGCGTCCCAGAACGCACGCTCGCCCGCGGCGATTGCCGCGCCGCAGACCTTGCAGGTTCCTGCATAGCGGACGTCCATCCATCGTGAACCGCGGTTGCCGGTGCGGGCGGCGTGGCGGTACCGAGGCGCGCTCATGCCACGGTCTCCAGCGCGTAAGCCGAGCCGCCGATGCACACCTGGTCACATGCTTCGCATTCCCAGTAGCCGGCCTTGCTGACTCGGCCGGCATCGCAGAGGTACCCGACCATCTCGACAAAGGCAGAGACCCTTTCGTAATCGGCGTCAGGGTCCTGATGCAGATCGAAGGCGGAATAGTCATCGTTGACGATGGCGGGGGCGCAGGTGTCATAGACGTGATAGACGACGGACATGGCGGTGGTTCCTCTCAGTTCAGGGCCATGGCAAACAGATTGTGCGGTGGTCATCGGGACCGCTGGCGCGGCGGGCACGAACGTAATAGGCAGTCCACTAACAGCATTCGAACGATTGGTGTAAGGCATGCCCTGAAAATACCGTTCGCCTCCAGCGCGGCAGAGCTAACAGGTACGGGAGGCCAACCGTGCCCAAAATTTTCCCATTTTCGGACTCCGAATCCCAGGACTCTGCCTACTGTTCTCTGCAAATACGTTGCACCACAATGCCTTCCGATGAGGCACTAAGGACACGCCCGAAGCCAGAATGCCGAGCATCCCTGCCGCTCAGCACAGTACAGTTGTCTCATGATCGACCCATCCGACATGTCACCCGCTCGATGGCAGGCCCGGCACGCGGGGCTCAAAGCTCACGGCGTGCCCGACGATGACGATCGGATCATCGAATGTCTCGCCGCCTTGGCGTGGTGGAGAGTCCGCCGGGTCGTGGACCGCGAACGAGAGCTGCTGGCGCCCCAGCATGTCGACGCGCTGGCCGACATGCTCAAGCATGCGCACCAGGCGGTGACCGCATGAGCACCAGAACCGAACGGCGGCCGACACCGCGGCTCTCGAAAGCCCGCGCCGCGGAGAAGACCATTGCGGCAAAAGGGGCAGCGGCACCGCCACCTCTGCCTCAGGCCGAGCTCCGCACCCGGCGCCGCGCGGGTCTGCCGGTGGTCTACAACGGGGAGTTCGACCTCGCCGCTGAGATCTCCGACATCTGCATGCCGTTGGCCCGCCGCGCTGCCCGGTGCAATGGGCTGCACATGGCGTTCCCCTCGCTCGTCCGCGATCTTGTCGACGCCGTCCACGGCGAACTGGTGTCCACCGTCGTGGGATGGTTGGCCGAGATCGACGCTGCAGAGCGGATCGCACGGGAGGTTGGGCACCTGGATTCGGCGAGCCAGAAGCAGGCGGTGCGCCATCTGGTGGACCTCGCACCGCGGCCGGCGGTCCCGCAGGTCGACGCCGACGAGATCAGGACCAGGACTTGGGCAACCGATCTGGTCGAGATGGCACAGCACTACAGCACGCCGCTGGCTGACCTGCTAGCCCGCTCCCGGCGACCCGGAGACCCTGATCTGCGGGGCGCGGTGTCGCGATCAGAGAGGCTGTGTGACCTCCTGCGTGAAGTCGACACCGCCGCAAGGCAACTGGAGATCCGTATCGAGAAAGCCGAACACGCCGCAGCCCGGCGCCCGCGGCCGGCGCAGACCCGCACCCAGGCCACGCGCGCCAGCCTCCGCAAACTCGGAATCGAGGCATAGAAATGACATCAGCACTGCTGCCCGTCGAGTTCACAGCTCCGCTGACCAGACCGGTCCACCCGCTCGGTCTGGACGCGGCCACCGCGTGGATCGAGACCACCACCCCCGATGAGGCACGGCGGTGGCTTCCCGAGGGCGTGCAGTTCCGGCTAACCTCCTCGCACCACGGCCCCACCTCGGCGTTCGGCGTTTGGGGCGCGCCGTGGTGCGTAGATCCTGACGACCTGGACCCCGAGGACGACCTCAAGACCGGGCCGGCGGTCGAGGACGACGACCCCGACCCGTTCGAAGCCCAAACGGTTTGGGCCTCGAATCGACTCCAGAACTGCGGAAACCTGAGCCCATTAGACCGAGCTCAGGCAATCGAGATAGCGCAACAGACCTTCGCCCTGCGCGAGCCGCTTGCCGTCGAGACGCAGTTCGCGACCCGACTGCTCGCCGATGCACCGACGCCGACCGCCGTCGATAACCTTGTGACTGCGGTGGCGCACCTGGAGGAAGCCTTCGCGGCCACTGGCACGGTCGGGCTCGTGCACGCCCGCGTCAGCATGCTGGCCGTCGCCGAGGACCGGCGGATGATCGTGCGCGACCCGGCCACGCCGGGCGTCCTGCGCACCCCGGCAGGTCATCGGTGGGTGTTCGGTGCGGGCTACGCGACCCCGTTGGGGGACACGCTGATCGGGACCAGCCAGACCTACGGCTGGCGCGACGAGATCAAGACCCGCGAAGCGATCCAGCACACGCTGAACCAGTTCGTGGTGATCGCCGAACGCTCGGTGATCGTCGGCTACGAAGCGGTCATGGGCGCCGCGGAGATCACCCCGTGAGCTCTCACGGCAACCGCACCGTCTGCGGGAGGCTGCGGCAATCAACGAGGCCGTCGCAGTCTCCCGCAGACGGTGACGGGAGCGGCGCCGTGGTGGCGGTGGGCAGGCCGTGGACCGCGCCGCCACCACGACGACCGCCTGCCTCCCTCGGCGGTACCCGGAAACAGAGGAGTGCTGGCAGATGGCCTATCAGCTGACCAAGGCCGAGCGAGACCGCCTTGGACTGGCGGTGCACGAGGCGACGCACGCCGTCGTCGGCGTCCTCAACGGCGGCACCGTCGAGCGAGCGCGCCTGACAGACAACGGCACTGACGGGATCTGCGAGTTCACCGACACCAGTTTCGAACAGGACCGCAGCCGCTATCGCCGTGCTCTGGTCGCCGCAGCGGGACCGGCAGCGGCGGCGATCTTCGGTCACGGCGACATACCCACCGCGCGCCAGCTCGAGCGATACCTCGGCAACAGCGACCGCGAGGAACTGCGACTGGCCGCGCTGCACTCGCACGCCTCGGCCGACGAACAGCTCTGGGAGGCGCTCCCGGTCGTGCGGCGACGCTGGCGCCCGATTGGGACGCTGGCCGCGAAGATCTTCGCCGGTCACGAGATCGGTCACGACGACGTCCTAGCCGCACTCGGCATCACTGATGACGACGGCGCAACCGCAGGCGCTAAGCTCGCGATGATTGCCAGCGGCGGGACCCCGAGGCCGCGACCGTTGAAGTCGAAAGCTATGGCTACGGTGTAACTCCTACTGCTGTTCCTGCTGCTCTTCGGGTGAGCTGGGCTTGGTCGGAAAATTCAACATGGCGCGCAGCTCGTCCTGGTCGAGCCTGATGCCTGCGGTCTGCGCCGGTAGGCCCGCATAGGCGCGCGCAGCGTTGACGAACTCGACCGACGCTGTCTCGTAGGCGGCGTTGGCGGCCTTCACCAGTTCCTTGGGTCCCGGGCCGACGACCTTGCGAGCCAGCGCCGCGTAGGTGAGTCTCACCGCCTTCTGGGCGGTGTCTTCATCGGCCACCAACTGCAGTTCGTTGAGGATCGTCATCAGTCGCGTGAGATCTTCTTCGAGCGTGCCGGACATTCGCAGTAGGTTGAGCAGGAGACCAGCCTTGCCGCCCGCGCCAATGCCTGACAACGACAGGGTGCTGAGCTTGGCCCTGATCTCCTCGGGAGGGCGCCCCTGCACCGCAGCCTCGAATACCTCCCTCAAACCGCCAGCCGTCTCTTTGAGGTTCTGGCTGCTGACCGCCAGTGCGTTGGCCTCGTTGAGCAGCCGAACCGCTATCTCGCGCACCTGTTCGCGGGCGTCCCGACGATCTTGGGCCTGCTGGTTGGTCTCGGCGGTGCGCTTCGCCGAACGAAACGAGATCAAGCCACCCAATCCGGTGCCCAAGATCGTGCTCGCGGGGACGCTCCACCACGGGGCGGTGGCGTTGGTCAGGAAGTCAGAAAGTGCGCTCATTTGGGGGAATCTAGCCTTTACAGCGTGATATCCGTCGTCACCGGCGGTAGTGCTTCGCCCGCGGCAGTCTTGAGGAACTGTCGGGTTGCCGCGATGATCTGCGGCACGTCTGTTGCGAGGTCAAGCCGATGTGAGCCATACGTGATCACGCCGTCTCGGACGACACTGTCGTGAGCGAAGATGGTCAGCGCGTCCCGGTGGGGATTGCCGTGCACCTTGCCCAGTGCACGCTCCTCGATGTGCTCGTAAGCGTGACGTATCGCGGTGACCGTCGCGAAGTGCGCTGAGATCGCTGAGGGGACGGTGGCAGTGGTTCCGAGCTCGGCGCCAGCCCTTCTGGACATGTCCACAGCACGGCTCAGCGAAACCACCGCCAGCTCAACGGCGCCGACCATCTCGAAAACGGCACGTCTGACTGCAGGCGCGCCCTCGGGGTCGCTCTGTCGCAGCTCCTCAACTCGTTGAAACAAGGACTGGGCGAGGTCCAACCGCCGCGCTGCGGCGAGTAGATAACGCCGCCGCTGATCGGTGTCCGACTGAGAAGCGGCAGCCAGCCACGTGAAGAGAACCGGTGTCACTGGCACGTAACCGATATTCCCCTGCGACTCGAACTCGTCGACCGCGTCGAGTTCAAGTGTGACCTGTACCTCGACAGAATCGCCAGGAGCGACGTGCACCCGGCTTCCGTCGTCGGGCTCACTGAATCGGAGCGTTCTGGCGACGACCTTGCCTGGTTCCCTTCGCACCAAAACGATCCGCAGCGGCATCATGTACCCGTGGGTGCCTGCAGCCGACATGTGGAGGCTCACGTGAGACAGGTGCACCATCACGCAAAGCTGGTCGCCGTCAAAGAGCGGCACAGGTGCCGGATCTTGGTCCGTATCGCACGGGTCGACACACCGGACATAGACGATGTTGCCGTCGCGTTCGTGAAGCATCACCCGTTCGGGAAGGTCAGCGTCCTTGCGCATCACAGCGTTGATGTGCTGGACCGGCTTCCGGTCGTCAGTATTCACAGGACATATCTGGCCTCCGTCGTCAGCAAACCTGTTCGATCAGACCCCCCGTATTGCCAAGAACTTGCCAAGACGCGGACCAACAGGCTGATACGCAAATGTACAGGTTGGACGTTTGCCACCCTTTGATCTGCACATATGGGCACAGAGCGTCACAACACGACACGCATAGAACGCGTGTTCGGGCATTTACACACCAGCGGTCGGCGGTTCGATACCGTCCGCGCCCACGAGGGAAACGTGCGAGCGTTAGGCTCTGCTGATTGTGAGAACGCGTCCTGCGGTCGTGAGCGGCGCAGTGACTGCGGCTGCTGCCGTGTTGGGCAATGCCTTCGTGGGCAAGGAGGCGATCACCTGGTTCCGCGGGTTGACGACGCCACGCTGGCAGTTGCCGATGCCGGGATTTGTTGCAGTCGCAGCGATCTACTACCTGGTCATGGGAGTGGTCCTAGCTCGTGGCATCGACCGGCGCAGCGCCGGCACGGTGGGATGGGCGGTGACGGTGTTGGTCGGGAACGAAGCGTGGAACGGGCTGCTTTTCGGGCGTCGGAGCACGCGTGCTGCCTTCGTCGGTCTACTGGCGTTCCTGCTGCCGATCGCCGGGTTGCAGCGATCGGTCTGGAGGGACCGGCGATCCCGGTGGATACTGCTGCCCTACACCGCGTACGTGGTCCTGTACGACGTTCCGTGGGCGTATCGGCTCTGGCGGCTCAACCCGTCGGGCGGCGGCGGCCGAACAGTGGCGTCGCAGGCCGGCTCATAACGGGCGACGCGACCGATTCAGCAGCAGCCCTTGGCTTTCCGCTCCGCGAGGTGCGCGTGCTCGCTGTTGTCGCCCCCGCCCACCGCGGTGAGGAACTCGTCGAGATCCACCCGGTGACCGCCCAGCCAGGTGCCCGCCACCCTGACCGCATCGATGATCGCCGACGGTTCCACCGTCCACGGGTCGGCGGTCAGCTCTACGAAGTCGGCGAGCTTGCCCGGGGCGATCGACCCGACGAGGTTCTCGCGATGCAGGGTGCGCGCGGCGTTGATGGTCTGGGCCCGCCAGGCCTGATCCAGCGAGATCGCCTGCTCGGGTCCGTGCACCGTGCCGTTGCGGGTAAGCCGGGTGACCGCGGTGGCAATGTTGATCACCGGTGTCGGTGGCGAGACCGATCCGTCGTTGTGCAGCGACACGCACGCGCCTGAGTTGACGGCGTCGGCGAAGGCCGCCCATCGGGCACCGTGCTCGGAGTCGAACATTGCGCCGTCGAGCAGTTCGCCCCAGTAGTAGTACTGGAACGGCGCCATCGACACGTGCACCCCCAGCCGCGCCGCCCGGTCGAAATGCGCGCGGGTCCCCGCGCCGCAGTGCTCCAGGCGCCAGCGGTGGTCGGTGCCCAGCAGGGAGTATCTGTTCAGCGCGTCCTCGTAGGCATCCAATGCCAGGTCCAGCGCGAGGTCGCCGTTGGCGTGGAAGGCCATCTGCCAACCCTTGGGGGCGGCGTGGTCGAGGATCTCGTCGAGCTGCGCGCGCGAGTAGTTCATAGAGTGGGCGCCGCCCGCGACGGCCGGGTCGATGCCTGCGGTGCGGGTGGCCTCGGTGTCCAGGTAGGGGAACGAGATCGCGATGTTGCCGACCCACGGTGAGCCGTCGGTCCACAGCTTGACGCCGGCCTTGGTCAGCCAGGATTCACCGGCGCCGAAAGTGGTTGGCTCGGAGTAGGTATCGGTGATCGACATCTCCCACATGCTGACCCGGAGCGGGCATGACGGTGCGGCGGCCAGCGCCTCGTAGCCGGCGGCGAACTTGGGGTCATAGGTCATGTCGGAAGTCGAGGTGTAACCGCCCCGCGACATCAGCGCGTAGTAGTGGGCGCCCGACAGCAGTGGGTCACCCATCTGCATGATCAGTGGCATGGTCACTGCGGTGACCACCGGCAACTCGAATCCCTGGCCGTTGAGCGAACCGTCGGCGTTGCGGCCGAAGTGGGAGGCGACCGGATCTTCCGGAGGGTCGGTGTCCCAGCCGTGGAGTTTGATGAGCGCAGTGTTGAAGTACACGCCGTGTCCGGAGTTGTCGGTGATCACCGTGACGCGGTCGCCGAAGATCTCGTCGAGTTCGTCGGCGTGTGGTGTCGGGTGGCCGTGCAGGAGCGCGTCGTAGCCGGCGAACCACAGTGGCGTGGCGGGATCGGTGCGGGCGATCGCATCGGCGAACACCTTCTGCACGTCGGCCCAGGTGGGGGCGTCCCACGGTGCGATCGACCGGGCCGGGGCCTGGGTGGCGACCCCACTGATCAGCGGATGACCATGTGGCTCAACAAATCCCGGTGCAAGCGCGGCGGCGCCGGTGTCGACGATTTCCGCGCCGGGAAGCGCCGCTCGGCAGTCCTCGAGGCTGCCCACTGCCACGATCGTGTCACCGGATACCGCCACCGCCCGGGCCCGTGGAACGTCGTCGTCCATGGTGATGATGGTGTTTGCGGTCAAGATCAGATCCCCCATGGGGGACAGTCTGACACCCGATCCACCTGCCATTCGGCGAATTGATCTGTGAGACGCTGCCGTGGTGTTTTCAGCAGGCGGCCGTGCGGTCGGAATCGTCGCCGGTGTCGTGGCCGACCTCATGTTCGGTGACCCCCGGCGTGCGCATCCGGTGGCACTGTTCGGCACCGGCGCGGCGGCCGTGGAACGCCACAGCTACTCCGACAGCCGGGCCGCCGGGGTGGCTCACACCACCGGACTGCTTGTCGCCGTGGCCGCCGTTGGTGCCCTCGCGGAGGGAGTCGGCGGCCGGCGCGGTGCGCTGCGTGAGGCGGCGACCGTTGCGGCGGCGACGTTCATCGCGTTGGGCGGAACGACACTGTGCCGGACCGGCGAACAGATGGCAGGCCTCCTCGAGTCCGGAGACATCAACGGCGCCCGCCGATTGCTGCCGTCGCTGTGCGGACGCGACCCGGCCGCTCTCGATGCCACCGGACTGACCCGCGCGGCGCTGGAATCGATCGCCGAGAACACCTCCGACGCGCAGGTCAGCCCCATCGTGTGGGCGGCGGTGGGCGGCACCCCCGCAGTGCTGGTCTACCGCGCCGCCAACACCTTGGACGCGATGATCGGCAACCGATCGCCGCGGTACGCCCGCTTCGGCTGGGCGGCAGCCCGTTTCGACGATCTGGCCAATCTCGCCGGCGCCCGGCTGACAGGTGTGCTGGTCGCCCTGTGCGCGCCCGTCGTCGGCGGATCGCCGGTGGCGGCACTGCGGGCATGGCGCCGCGACGCGCACAAACATCCCAGCCCGAACGCCGGAGTGGCGGAGGCGTCCTTCGCAGGCGCTCTGGGGGTGCGTCTGGGCGGGCCCACCCAGTACGCGCACGAGTTGGAGATCCGTCCGATGCTCGGCGACGGCCGGGTCCCCGAGGTCGCCGACCTCGCGCGCGCGGTGCGGTTGTCGCGGGCCGTTCAGCTGGCCGCGGTGGTGGTGGCTGTCAGCGTCGCCGGCCGTAGCGGTCGGCGAGTTTCTCCTCGGCGGTGAGCGGCGCCGCGGGTTCCCCGGCGGCGTCACGGGCCGAGGCGGCCTCGGTGGCGGCAGTGGCGGCCGCTTTCTCGCGGCGACGCACCTGCAGTTCGGAATACACGAAGTAGCCGACGCCGATCGGAGCGATGATGCCGAACGCGATCCACTGGATTCCGTAGGACAGGAACGGTCCGGCGTCGAGGCGAGGCAGGGGGATGGCACCCAGGCCGCCGGGCTGTCCGTCGACCAGCTGCAGGTAGGAGCCCGTCAACGGGATGCCGGTCAGGTTCGAGATCTGGTCGGTGTTGATCGAGTAGACCTGCTGGATGCCGTCCGCGGAGAACGGGTCCTTACCCGGGGGCACCGGTTCGGGATCGCGGAGTCGGGCCGTGATGGTGACGGTGCCGGCCGGTGGCGGCTCGATGGCCGGCACCTGCGAACCTGCGACGGGGCGCACGTACCCGCGGTTGACGAGCACCGTCGGTCCGTCCTCGACCGCGAACGGCACGAGCACCTCGAACGCCGGATCGGCCTCGATGACCCGCAGCCTGGCCAGCACCTGGCCTTCGGGAAGGAATCGCCCGGTGGCCGTCACCTGCTGCCATTGTTCTTCGGGGGCGGCGGAATCCTGCTGCGGCAGCGCCGTCGTCACCGGGACCGGGTCGGCCTCCAGCGAGCGCGCGATCTGGGCGTTCTCCCGTGAGGTCGAGGTGTTCTTGCCCAGCTGCCAGGGGGCCAGCACGGTGAAACAGAGATACGCGAACGCGATGACGACGACGTAGAGCGCCAGCCACTGCGGTCGCAGCAGAAAACCCCATCGACGCCACATCAGCCTGCCGCCCGTTCGCCCAACCGCTCGTCGACCCAGCCGTGCAGACCGGGAAGCGCTGCCTCGATCACGGCGAACACGTCCTCGAAGTCGTCGTGGGTGCCGTAGTACGGGTCGTCGACGTCGGGGATGTGCGCGCCCGAGCGCGGGTCGAACGACCGCAGCATCCGCAGCCGCTCGGGGGGCACACCCTCGTGCTGCAGCATCCGCAGGTGGTTGCGGCCCAGCGCCACTACCAGGTCCGCGGCCAGGTGGTCGCCGTCCATCTGGGCGGCGCGGTGCTCGGCCGGATAGCCGTGGGCGCGCAGCACCTGACCGGCACGGCGGTCCGCGGGCTCACCCTCGTGCCAGTGCCCGGTGCCGGCGCTGGTCACGCGCACGACGTCGGCGAGACCACGCTCACCTATCTGGTGGGCGAACATCTTCTCCGCCATCGGACTCCGGCAGATGTTGCCCGAGCAGATGAACGTGATGTGCAGCAGGTCAGGCACCGGAGCCGGTCCGCCGGCGACATCGGGCACGGAAGCCGGTCCGCCGGCGACATCAGGCACCGAGCACCTCCCGCAGGTCGTCGACGCTGGCGACATGGGCTGCGGCGCGGGGGCTGTCGGCGGCAGTGAAGTCGTCGCGTCCGTAGCCCCAGCCCACGACGATCGTGCCGATACCGTGCGCGGCGGCGCCCTCGACGTCGTGCGAACGGTCACCCACCATCACGACCCGCTGCGGCAGCGGCGCCAGCTGTGCCAGCGCGTGGGCCAACACGTCGGCCTTGGATGCGCGGGTGCCGTCGACACTGGCCCCTGCGATCACCTCGAAGCACTCGTCGAGATCGAAGTGGGCGAGAATCCGCCTCGCGGTGGGCTCCGCCTTCGAGGTGGCGACGGCCAGTCGGACGCTGGCGGCCCTCAGGTCGGCCAGCAGCGCGGGGATCCCGGTGAACGGCCGGTTCATCGACCAGCCGCGGGTGGTGTAGTCGGCGCGGTAGGCGGCGATCGCGGCGTCGGCGTGCTCCCCGAGACCCATCTCGAGCAGGGTGACGTGCATCGGGGGGCCGACGATCCGGCTGACGAGGTCGCCGTCGGGGACCGTCGCGCCGACGGCCTGCAGTGCGTGGCGGAAGCTGGCGACGATGCCCTCGGCCGAATCGGTCAACGTGCCGTCCAGATCGAAGATCACCAGATCGCCGCGGCCTGCCCGCGCGAAGTTCCTGGTGCCCTCCAGCGTGTCAGTCACCGGTCCATTGTCCCTGACGCCGGCGGTCGGTCGCACCGCACTACTGTCGTGGGGTGGCAAGTCTCGGGGTGATGCGATGACGGTCCGGCTCGCAGACATCGTCGACGTGCTCGATGCGGCCTACCCTCCCCGGCTCGCGCAGAGCTGGGACTCGGTCGGGCTGGTGTGCGGAGACCCGTCGGAAAGTGTCGAGACGGTGACCATCGCCGTCGACGCGACACCCGCCGTGGTGGCGCAGGTGCCCGACCGCGGCCTCCTGCTGGCACACCATCCGCTGCTGCTGCGCGGGGTGGACTCGGTGTCGGCCGACACGGCGAAAGGCTCCCTGATCCACTCGATGATCCGCACCGGTCGCGCGTTGTTCACCGCACACACCAATGCCGACAGTGCCGCGCCCGGGGTGTCGGACGCGCTGGCGCTGGCCATGGGTCTCGAGGTGACCGAGGTGCTCTCCCCGGTGCCCGCGGGTCCCGAGCTCGACAAGTGGGTGGTTTTTGCACCCACCGCGGACGCCGCGGCGGTGCGCGCCGCCATGTTCTCGGCCGGCGCGGGCCACATCGGGGACTACTCGCAGTGCAGCTGGACCGTCGCGGGTACCGGACAGTTCCTGCCGCACGAGGGCGCCTCGCCTGCGATCGGCACGGTGGGCGCCGTGGAGAAGGTCGCCGAAGATCGAATCGAGATGGTGGCGCCGGCCACGCTGCGGGCCGCGGTGCTCGCCGGCCTGCGCAGTGCCCATCCGTACGAGGAGCCCGCGTTCGACATCGTCGCCCTGCAGTCGGCACCCGGCGGCGTGGGCCTGGGCCGCATCGCGACGCTGCCGACGCCAGAACCGCTGTCGGCCTTCGTTTCCCGAGTTCGGGGCGCGCTGCCGGCCACGTCGTGGGGGGTGCGCGCCTCCGGTGAGCCGACTGCTCCGGTGTCGCGGGTGGCCGTGTGCGGAGGTGCGGGCGACTCGCTGCTCGACGACGTCGCGGCCGCCGAAGTGGACGCGTACGTCACCGCTGATCTGCGTCACCACCCCGCCGACGAGCACCGGCGGGTGTCGGAGGTGGCGCTCGTCGACGTCGCGCACTGGGCAAGCGAATACCCCTGGTGCGGTCAGGCGGCGCAATTGCTGCGCGACCACTTCGGCGACTCCCTGCCGGTGACAGTGTCCGACGTGCGAACCGACCCATGGAATGTCGAAGGAAGCTGAACATGAAAGCTGATGTGGCTCAACAACGGGCGTTGCTCGAGCTGGCAGAACTCGACGCCGAGATCAGCCGCAACGAGCACCGGACGAAGACGCTGGGCGAGCAGCAGGCGTTGGAGGCGGCGCAGGCCGCGCACCGGGAGGCCAACGATCGGCTGGCGACCGTGCAGCTCGCTCTGGGCGATATCGATGCGCAGGTAACGAAGTTCGAGTCCGAGATCGACAGCGTGCGCCAACGTGAGGATCGTGACCGTGGTCTGCTCGACGGTGGAACGGTCGACGCCAAGCAGATGACCGAACTGCAGCACGAACTCGACACCCTGCAGCGGCGCCAGACGAGCCTCGAGGATTCGCTGCTCGAGGTGATGGAACGCCGTGAAGAGCTTGCCGCCGAACAGGATCGCGAGCTGGCCCACATCGACGAGCTGCAGAGCTCGCTGAGCGACGCGCAGAAGGCGTGCGACGAAGCCCGCACCCACCTGGCGCAGCTTCGGCACCAGTCGATCTCGCACCGGGAAGACCTCGTCGCACACTTGGACGAGTCGCTGGTCGCGCTGTACGAACGCCAACGGGCGCGCGCGGGAGTGGGTGCCGGACTGTTGCAGGGGCGACGCTGCGGCGCGTGCCGGATCGAGATCGACAGGGGCGAGTTGGCGCGGATCGCCGCCGCCGCCGACGACGAGGTGCTGCGCTGCCCGGAATGCGCCGCGATCCTGTTGCGGGTCAAGGCGTCTCACGCATGAAGGTACGGGTCGAGGCAGACGGGGGGTCCCGCGGCAATCCCGGCCCCGCCGGCTATGGCGCGGTGGTCTGGTCGGCAGATCGGGGATCGGTGCTCGCCGAGGCCAAGTCGGCGATCGGCCGCGCCACCAACAACGTCGCCGAGTACCGCGGACTCATCGCCGGACTCCAGGAAGCGGCCGGTATCGGCGCCACCGAGGTCGACGCCTATCTGGATTCCAAACTGGTGGTGGAGCAGATGTCGGGTCGATGGCGGGTCAAGCATCCCGATCTCGCGCCGCTGCATCGGCAGGCCACTGACCTGGCGCGCGCATTCGATCGAGTCAGCTACACCTGGATCCCGCGCGAGAAGAACAGCGACGCCGACCGATTGGCCAACGAAGCCATGGACGCGGCCGCAGAGCTCGCCGAATCCGGTGAGGTACCCACGCCCGCGGTGGCGGTCACCCCGACGAAGACGGAGGTCGTCACGAATCCGGCCGGGTGGACAGGCGCCAAGGGAGCGCCGACGCGGTTGTTCCTGCTCCGGCACGGACAGACCGAACTTTCGGTGCAGCGGCGCTACTCCGGACACGGCAACCCCGCGCTGACCGACCTCGGAAGACGGCAGGCTGCCGCAGCGGCGGAATACCTCGGCAACAAGGGCGGGATCGCCGCGGTCGTGTCGTCACCGTTGCAGCGCGCCTATGACACCGCATCGGCCGCTGCCAAGGCACTGGGACTCGACGTCCTCGTCGACGATGAACTGATCGAAACCGATTTCGGCTCCTGGGAAGGGCTTTCGTTCAGCGAGGCGGCCGAACGCGATCCCGAGCTGCACACGACCTGGCTGCGTGACACGTCGGTGCCGCCCCCCGGCGGCGAGAGTTTCGACGCCGTCGCCGCCCGGGTGGGCAACGCGCAGAAGCGGATCATCGGCGAGCACGCGGGTCAGTCGGTGTTGGTGGTGTCGCACGTGACCCCGATCAAGACGCTGCTGCGGATGGCGCTCGACGCCGGACCGGCGATCCTGTACCGGCTGCACCTCGACCTCGCGTCACTGTCCATCGCCGAGTTCTATCCCGACGGAGCCGCGTCGGTGCGGTTGGTGAACCAGACCGCGTATCTGTGATCAGGGGGTGTGCAGGTGAGCCCGCTCGCCGTGCGCCCCGAACAGTGCTATCGCTTCAACTGGGCCGTCGACGACACCGAACCAGTGCGGTGTCCATGTCGAGAACTCCACCGCCTCACCGGGTTCGATGACAAAATCGCGCTCGGCCAGGATCAGCCGCATCCGACCCGACAAGACGTACACCCAGTCGTAGCCCTCGTGTACCGGTAGCTCCGGCGGAGGTTTGCGTCTGCGGGCGCTGATTCGGATCTTGAAGGCGTGCAGACCACCAGCCGGGCCCTGCCCGGTCAACGGCCAGAACGTGATCAGGTTGTGGGTCTGTGCACCACCGCGCACCCGGGGGTCGGGCGACTCGGGAGCTCGCAGCAGTTCGTCGGCAGTCACCGACAGCGCGGCGGCCAACCGCGGCAGGTGATCCAGGGCCAGACGGCGCTTGCCGGACTCCAATCTGCTCAGTGTCGAGACGTCGATGTTCGACCGGCTCGCGACGTCTTCGAGCGTCATACCCCGCTGCAGCCGCAGTTCCCGCAGTCTGCGTCGCACCCGTAGATCCACGCCCTGTTCGTCATTTGCCTGCATGGCAAGTCAGCTTGGCATTGATGTCGCGCGCGGGCAAGCTCGAGGCATGGACATGGAATGGGAATGCCTCGTCATCGGTGGCGGTGCCGCGGGATCGAGCGCCGCGCTGGTCTTGGGCCGGGCACGCAAGCGCACGCTGGTGATCGATGCCGGCCGTCAGAGCAACCGCGCGGCCCACGGGATCGGCGGGTTGCTCGGTCACGACGGTCGTCCGCCCGCAGAGTTGTACGAACTCGGTAGGAAAGAGCTGGAACAGTATCCGAGCGTCGAGGTGCGCAGTGGTGAAGTGCGGATCGCGAAGCGGTGCGGCACCGGCTTCCAGGTCGAACTCGCCGACGGCACCCGCGAGCGAGTGAAGAGGGTGTTGCTCGCGATGGGGATGGACTACCGTCCGCCGGAATTGCCGGGGCTGGAGGAAATCTGGGGGACTTCGGTGTTCCACTGCCCGTTCTGCCACGGCTGGGAGGTTCGTGATCAACCGCTGGCGGTGCTGGCGGAAGGGGAGCGGGCGGTCCACATGGCAACGTTGATGCGCGGGTGGAGCGACGACGTGGTGCTGCTGACCGGAGGTTCGGGTGGCCTGGACGCCGAACATCGGGCTGGGTTGAGTGGCGCGGGAGTGACGGTCGACGACCGGCAGGTCGCCGGGCTGGCTTCTGAGCGAGGCGAGCTGACCGCTGTCGTGTTCGCTGACGGGTCCCGGCTGCCCAGGCGCGGGCTGCTGGTGTCCACGACGCTGCATCAGCGTACCGACCTCGCTGCGCAGTTGGGCGTGAAATTTGCTGCGGCGGGACCGGTTTCAGTAGACGCGATCGAGGTGGACGCGATGTCGCGGACATCGGTCCCCGGCGTGTTCGCCGCGGGTGACGTCTGTGCGCAGATGCCACAGGTGGCGGCCGCGGTCTCAGCGGGCTCGTTGGCTGCGGTATCGGTGGTTCAGAGTTTGATGGAGGAGGCGCGATGACGGAATCAGAGGTCAAGCAGCACTGGGAAGACCGGTACGCCGAGCGGGAGCGGATCTGGAGTGGTCGGGTGAACCCGCATCTCGCGGAGATCGCATCGCCGCTGACGTCGGGCAGCGCACTGGACCTGGGTTGCGGTGAAGGCGGCGACACCCTCTGGCTGGCCGAACACGGTTGGCAGGTGACGGGAGTAGACATCGCCGATACCGCGTTGGGTCGCGCCGCTGCCGAAGCGAAGGCGCGAGGACTGAGCGAGCGTGTGCACTTCGTGCAGACGAATCTGTCGGAGACGTTTCCTGAGGGAACCTTCGACCTGGTGTCGGCACAGTTTCTGCAGTCGATGGTGCACCTCGACCGGGAGCGGATCTTCGCCGCTGCTGCCAGCGCCGTCGCTGCGGGCGGAGTCCTGATCATCGTTGACCACGGCGCCGCGCCGCCGTGGGCGCCGGCCCACATCCAGGACCACGTGTTTCCCACCGTCGAGGAGGTATTTGCCTCGATCGATCTCGGCGAGGGACGTTGGGATCGACTGCACGTAGGAACCGTGGAGCGTGACGCAGTCGGGCCGGACGGGCAGGCGGGTGTCCTGTTGGACAACGTGATAGTGCTGCGGCGGTCAGCGGGGGAGTAGGGGATTCCTGTCAGACCCGGGGGCTAGCCTGGTTTCATGTTCGAAAGTTTGTTCGACGTGGATCCCGGGGCGGGGGAGGCGCAGTTGCGGGTGCAGGTCGAGCAGTTGGAGCACTTGAAGTCGGCTGCTGCTGCGGCTCAGGCGCGGTTGACGGCGTTGTGGGCGCAGAAGCGCCGCGCTGCGGAGCAGGCGGCGGGGGTGGCGACGGCGAAGCGGGGTAAGGGGTTGGCCTCGGAGGTGGCGTTGGCGCGCCATGAGGCTCCGGTGAAAGGGAATCAGCATCTGGGTTTCGCGAATGCGCTGGTGCGCGAGATGCCGCACACGTTGGCGGCGTTGGAGGCCGGGGTGCTCTCGGAGTGGCGGGCCACCCTGATCGTGCGCGAATCGGCGTGTCTGAGTGTGGAGGATCGCCGCCAACTGGATGCCGAGTTGTGTGCGGATATGTCGCGGTTGGTGGGGTGGGGCAACAACCGGGTGGAGGCTGAGGCCAAGAAGATCGCGCTGCGTTTGGACGCGGCGGCGGTGGTCGCGCGGTCGGCGAAGGCAGCCAAGGATCGGTGTGTGACGATCCGGCCGGCGCCGGACACCATGACCTGGGTGTCTGTGCTGCTGCCGGTCGCTCAGGGGGTGGCGGTGTATGCGGCGTGCAAGCGCGCCGCGGACACGGCGTTCGACGGGCGCTCGCGGGGGCAGGTAATGGCCGACACCGTCTACGAAAGGGTCACCGGACGCCCCGCGGACAAGCCGGTGCCGGTGGCGTTGAATCTGGTGATGGCCGATTCCACGCTGGTCGGCGATGATCAGGAATCGGCGTGGCTGGAAGGGTACGGGCCGATCCCGGCGGGGTTCGCGTGCCGGCTGATCGGGGACGCGGTGGCCGACAAGGACATCAAAGCGACGTTGCGGCGGCTGTACCGCCACCCCACCAGTGGGCAGTTGGTGGCGATGGAGTCCCGGTCCCGGATTTTCCCGAAAGGGTTGGCGGCGTTCATCGGGTTGCGCGATCAGAGGTGCCGGACCCCGTATTGTGATGCCCCGATCCGCCACCGCGATCACGCCACCCCGGTTCGGGCGGGCGGTGAGACCAGCGCCCACAACGGGCTCGGGGACTGTGCAGCCTGCAATTACGCTAAGGACGCGCCCGGCTGGACCGTCACCACCAGCGAGGACAACGGCGCCCACGTCGCGCAGGTCAGCACCCCGACCGGGGCGACGTATCAGTCCACCGCCCCACCACTACCCGGGCCGCCGATCCGACGAACGCTGAGCCTGCTCGAAGGCCGCCTCAGCATCGACCTCATCACCTTCGACGCCGCCTAGCCGGAAGTAGCTGGTACGTCAGCCAACTGGGTGAGCCGCACGCTGTTGCCGGAGGGATCCCGGAATCCGCAGTCGATGCCGTAGGGCATCTCGTGGGGTTCCTCGGTGAACTCGACGCCGCGAGAGGTGAGTTCGGCGTATGTGGCGCGACAGTCTTCGGTCGTCAGGAAGACAGTGCCGGCGAAGCCCTTGGCTGTCAGATCGAGGACCAGCTTCCTCGTGGACTCGTCCATCACCGGCTCCCCGGGTACCGCCATCAGTACGATCGAGACATCGTTCTGGCCGGGAGGTCCGACCGTCAGCCAGCGGAAAATGCCGTCCACATCTGGAAGCGAAACATCTTGACGCACTTCCATTCCGACCTTCTCAGTCCAGAATTTCAACGCTACTTCTTGGTCATGGACCCACAGATGGGTGCTTGCGATCTTCATCATGGATCCGACGTTACGGTCGCGTGGTCGAGTCCGTCTTCTCCCCGTGTGCTGTCTTGACGGCGCGACTGTCCGCCCGCGGGCGCGTGTCCCGGGCGAGGATGCAGTTCGGAATCCGGGCGTGCACTACGGCCGGTGGTAGTGACGCCCGGTAGGCGGCCGGCGGCAGGCCGTAGGCGCGAGCGAAGCTGGTGGTGAAAGAGCCGACGCTCTGCAGCCCGACCATCACGCAGATGTCGGCCACCGACCGGTCGGTGTGGCGCAACAGCGCCGCGGCGCGTTCCAAACGCCGAGTCTGCAGATATGCCCGCGGAGACTCGCCGAAGGTCCGGGTGAACATCCGGCTGAAGTGTGCCCGCGACAATCCGGCCGCATCCGCAAGGTCGTCGATGGTGATCGGCTCGGAGTAGTGGGCGTCGACCAGATCCTTGGCCCGCATCAGGTAGCGGGCCGGGGGCGCCTGCGTCATGGTTCAAGTATGGCTCCACCCCGAGTGGGCCGCTGTTACCCGATTTGGCACACGAACCATTACGTTGTTAGAGCGGATGAGCTGGCTGGGCGGCCGCGGGACCCGGGGTGACCTGGGTGTCGAGGAAAGTCCGGACTTCACAGAGCAGGGTGATTGCTAACGGCAATCCGAGGTGACTCGCGGGAAAGTGCCACAGAAAACAGACCGCCACCCTCGCGGTGGTAAGGGTGAAACGGTGCGGTAAGAGCGCACCAGCGTTCCGGGTGACCGGAGCGGCTAGGCAAACCCCACCCGAAGCAAGGCCAAGAATGTCGCGCCGGGAGGTGCGGCAGCGCAGGCGTTCGAGGGCTGCTCGCCCGAGCCTGCGGGTAGGCCGCTCGAGGCACCCGGTGACGGTGTGTCCAGATGGATGGTCGCCGCCCCGCCGCCGATGGCAGCGGGGAACAGAATCCGGCTTACAGGCCAGCTCATCCGCCCTCCGGGGTCTCCCGGCGCATCAGGCCTTACGGACGGCCTTGTCCAACGCCTTGAGGGCGTCCTCGATCTGCTCTTCGCATCGCAGCGCGAGGTCGTTCTCCTGCTGGTAGAGCAGTCCGTAGGTGAAGGTGTCCTCGCCGGCGGCGTGCGCCAACTCGGCCTGCCGACTCAGGTGGGAACGGCTGACGACGCTGTCCTGGTGATCGCCCAGCAGGCTCTGGATCGTCTTGGCCCGGTCGGCCACCTTGGACGCGCCGGTCGCCGCTGCGGTGTAGCGGAGTTGCTTGGCGCGCTTCCGGATCCGGTGAAGCGCCTCGTCGCTGTCGACCTCGGGATCGTCGACCGCGGCGCGCGCAGCCTTGGCGGCCTTCCGGATCCGCTTGTAGGCCGAGTCGAGCGTCGTCTGCGCTGCGTCGTCGCCGGCCGGCGGTGGCGGAGGTTCAGCGGCCACCAGCCCCTCGAGTGCATCGAGCAACCGGAAGTACCGGGGTGAGCGCACCGCGGTCAGCGACCGCCGCCACCCGTTCTGGTAGCGCTTCTTGGCGCCTTCGACCAGGCGCTCCCGCACCGGGCCCCGGATGTTGGACTCCGGCAGGTTGTCGAGCGCGTTCTCGTAGCGCTCGGCGAGCACCTCGGCGTCTCGTGCCACGCCCAGTACGCCGGCGAGCTCGCGCAGTTCCGCCAGGATCCACTCGTCGTCGGTGATTCCGAACGACCCCTCCGCAGATTGCAGGAGGCTGCGGATCTTTCGGGTCGTCACCCGCATCTGATGGACCGAGTCGTAAACATCCGACCTCATGGCGCGGTCCCACTCGAGCAGTTCCCCGACCTGCTCGGCCACCGCGCGGTGCAGGGGATCGGCAGAGACCTCGGGGACGGCGGCGGCGGGTTCGCTCGATGCCAGAACCCGGGCGAGTTTCGACCCGTGCCCGGCCGGCAGCGCGCCGGCGTCCAGCAGACGATTGGTCAGCCGATCGAGAAGCCCGGTGTCGCCTCCCTCGACCAGCTCCAATTCCCATTCGCGCCAACTCTGCTCGTCGCCACCCTCCGCGCTGGCGGTGACCTGGTCGTCGCAGAACTCGGCGACGGCGGAGCCCTCCGGTCCGTAGAGCATCTCCACGGTCCTGGACGTGCTGATCCGCGCCACCGGGGCGAGTGGGTTGTCACGCACGATCGCGAGCACCACGTCGCGCAGGCTCTCCGGTACGTCGTCCTGCAACGGCGCGCGCACCTCGGTGCGGGTGTCGGGCCCGGCAGGCAGCTTCAGGTGCCACCCCTCGTCCGGTCCGCCGGTGCGCCGCCGCAACGTGATCCGGTGCCGCGCAAGATCGCGGCCCGGTGTGTCGAAGTAGACAGCGTCGAGCTGTTGTGACGGAGACCGCTCGGCGCGGGAGATGGACGACAGGCCGTCGAACGAGGGTGTCACGGTGGATTCGACCACCTCGAACTTGCGCTCGGTCTCCGTGTACCTGGAGGTTTCGGGCGTTTTGGCGGCCATGGTCCCCTTGTCTGGGCAGTGGAGCGATTGGCTGGGAAAGCCAAGAGTGCCATATCCACGTGAACCGGCAGTCGGGGTCGGGCCGGTCGGCTCGGAACACGTGAGGGCACCTCGCGGCGGGGCGTTCACGGTTTTGGGGCACATGCTCTTAAGATCGTCTTATGAACCGGGAAATGGGCCTGGTAGCCGATGGCCCGGCACGACTGAGGGTCGACGATTATCTCGACCGTGACGGCAACATCGCGATCCCTGCGGGCGTCACACTGACGTCGTTTCTGGACCGCAATGTCGCCGAGCTGGGTGACACCCCGGCCTACCGATATCTCGACTTCGATCGTGACAACACCATCGAGCTGTCCTGGCGGCAGTTGGGAGCACGGTTGCGTGCGGTCGGTGCCCGCTTGAAGCAGGTCACCCATGCCGGTGACCGCGTGGCGATCCTGGCTCCCCAGGGGGTCGATTACGTCGTCGGCTTCTTCGCCGCAATCCAGGCCGGCGCCATCGCGGTACCGCTGTTCGCGCCCGAACTACCCGGCCACAACGAGCGGCTGGAAGCAGTGCTGGCCGACGCCCGGCCCACGGTGGTCCTGACAACGACCGCCGCCGCCAAGTCTGTCGGCGACTTCCTGCGGACCCTTCCGCGGGATCGTCGCCCACGCATGATCGCCATCGACGCGGTGCCCGAGGCTGTCGGCACCGGCTTCGTTCCGGCACCGCTGCAGACCGATGCCATCGCCTACCTGCAGTACACCTCCGGGTCGACCCGTGCTCCCGCAGGCGTGGAGATCACTCACCGGTCGGCGTGCACCAACGTCGTTCAGATGATCCTGTCGGTCGGACTGGACCAGAACATCCGAAGCGTCAGCTGGTTGCCGTTGTTCCACGACATGGGCCTGCTGATGATCATGTTCCCGGCACTCGCGGGCGGATACATCACCCTGATGTCGCCGCTGGCCTTCGTGCGCCGCCCCAACCGGTGGATGCGCGAACTGGGGTCGTCCGATCTGCCGACGTTCGCCGCGGCACCCAACTTCGCGTTCGAACTCGCGGCCCAGCGCGGTCTGCCGCGCCCCGGTGAAGAGCTCGACCTGAGCAACGTCGCGGGTCTGATCAACGGTTCGGAGCCGGTGAGCATCTCCTCGATCGAGAAGTTCGCCACCGCCTTCGGGCCCTACGGGTTGAACCCCGCGGCCATCAAACCGTCCTACGGGATGGCCGAGGCGACACTGTTCATCTCCACCACCGCGCACGACACCCGCCCGACGGCGATCTATCTCGACCGCGACGAGCTCAGTGAGGGACGTGCGGTTCAGGTGGCCCCCGACCATCCGAACGCGGCGGCGCAGGTGTCCTGCGGCAAGGTCGCACGAAGCCAATGGGCCGTGATCGTCGACCCCGCCAGCGACAGCGAGCTCGCCGACGGCCGGGTCGGTGAGATCTGGTTGCATGGCGACAACGTCGGCCGCGGCTACTGGGGTCGCCCGCACGACACCGAGCTGACCTTCCGGAACAAGGTCCAGTCGCGTCTGCCGCGTGGCAGTCACGCCGAAGGCTGCGACGAGAGCGCGCTGTGGATGCGCACCGGTGACCTCGGCGTCTACCTCGATGACGAGCTGTACATCACCGGCAGGATCAAGGACCTCATCATCGTCGACGGCCGCAATCACTACCCGCAGGACGTGGAGGCGACCGTGGCCCGGGCGTCCCAGGCCGTGCGGACGGGTTTCGTCGCCGCATTCTCGGTTCCCGGCAAGGGGCGTGAGGAAGTGGCCATCGTCGCCGAACGCGCGGTCGGCGCGGGTCGCGCCGAGGCGGCCCCGATTCAGGAGGCCATCCGCGCCGCGGTGTCACGGGTCCACGCTCTGCCGGTGGCTGAGGTGAAACTTGTTGCCGCAGGGGTCATTCCCCGAACCACGAGCGGAAAGCTGGCGCGCGGGGCGTGCCGGACGAAGTATCTCGACGGCGCGCTCTGAACCCCGTCGGTCACTGCCGGCTCGGGTGACGCCGATACAGTCACCGACTGTGACCGAATACCAGACCATCACCTTCGAGCAGGCCGGTGCTGTCGCCCGGATCGTGCTGAACCGGCCCGACGCCGCAAACGGCATTAACGACACGATGACTCGGGAACTCGCCGACGCCGCGGCGCGCTGCGACACCGCAGCGATCAAGGTCGTGGTGCTCACCGGCGCCGGACGGTTCTTCTGTGCAGGCGGTGACCTCAAGGACTTCGCGGCGGCACCGCACCGGGGACGCCACCTCAAGGGGGTGGCCGACGATCTGCACCGCGCGATCTCGACGTTCGCGCGGATGGACGCCGTCGTGATCGCCGCGGTCAACGGCACCGCAGCCGGAGCGGGGTTCTCCCTTGCGGTCTCCGCCGACCTGATACTGGCCGCGCAGTCGGCGTCGTTCACGATGGCCTACACCCGGGTCGGACTCAGCCCCGACGGCAGCGCAACGTACTTCCTTCCCCGGTTGATCGGGATCGCCAAGACCAAGGAACTGATGCTGACCAACCGCGTCCTCTCCGCGGACGAAGCGTCGCGATGGGGGCTGGTCACCGAGGTCGTCGCCGACGATCAACTCGCCACGCGTGCCGACCAACTGGCCGCACAGATGGCTTCGACGTCCGGCGGGTCCAACGGCGGGGTGAAGGCACTCCTGCTGGGCACCTTCGCCAGCGGTCTGGAGGAGCAGATGGAGGCGGAGGGACGACTCATCGCCGCGCGCGCCGAAACCGACGACGGACGCGAAGGTGTCGACGCGTTCCTGGCCAAACGCAAGCCGGACTTCGCCTGACCGGAGTCGCTAGAAGGACTGCTCCTCGGCAGGGAAGGCGCCGGTGGCGACTTCCTGGGCGTACTGCGTCGCGGCGCGGTGCAGTTCTTCGCCTACGGCACCAAAACGCTTGACGAACTTCGCGGTCCTACCCGACGTGAGGCCGGCCATGTCCTGCCAGACGAGAACCTGCGCGTCGCAGTTCGGACCCGCCCCGATACCGACGGTGGGGATCGTCAGCTTGCCGGTGATCTGGGTGGCGAGTTCGGCGGGGACCATCTCCATCACCATCGCGAACGCGCCCGCTTCCTGAACCGCGATGGCGTCGTGGACAGTCTGCTCTGCGGCGTCGCCGCGGCCCTGAACGCGGAAGCCGCCGAGTCCGTTCACGCTCTGGGGGGTGAAGCCGATGTGCGCCATCACCGGGATGCCGGCCGCGCTGAGGACGGCGATCTGCTCGGCCACCCGTTCGCCACCCTCGAGCTTCACGGCATGTGCGCCGGCCTCCTTGAGGAAGCGCGTCGCGGAGGCGAGTGCCTGGGTCGGTCCGGCCTCGTAGCTGCCGAACGGCATGTCGGCGACGACCAGGGCATGCGGCGCGCCGCGCACTACGCCACGGACCAGCGGAATCAATTCGTCGATGGTCACCGGCACGGTGGTGTCGTAGCCGTACACCACGTTGGCGGCGGAATCGCCCACCAGGAGCACCGGGATCTCGGCCGCGTCGAACACCGCGGCGGTGGAGTAGTCGTAGGCCGTCAGCATGGCCCACTTGTGGCCCTCGGCCTTCCACTTGTGCAGATGGTGAGTGCGGACCTTCACACGCGGCTTGGCGGTCTCGGAATCGGCGACAGCACCATAAACGGTCTGCTCGGACATCATTGTCCCCTCATCGGGTGGGTCGGTTCGAATCCTCGAGGCCGAAAATGGTCCCCGGGTTTCGCTGACACGCCAAGTGTGCCACTCCGTCACCGGAAGTTGAACGCCGCGTTAAGTGGATTTGCTCACACCCGCGCTCACCACGCCTAACATCGGCTCATGCAAAGGCTCAGCGGTCTCGATGCCAGTTTCCTCTACCTCGAAACCGCCGCGCAGCCGCTGCACGTGTGCTCCATCCTGGAGCTCGACACCTCGACGATGCCCGGCGGCTACACCTTCGACAAGCTCCGTGACGGGCTGGGGCTGCGGATCAGGGCGATGCCCGAATTCCGGGAGAAGCTGGCCGACAACAGGTTCAACCTCGACCATCCGGTCTGGGTGGACGACCCGGACTTCGACGTCGACCGCCACCTACACCGCATCGGGTTGCCGTCACCGGGTGGGCGCAACGAACTGTCCGAGATCTGCGGACACCTCGCGTCCCTGCCGCTGGACCGCACCCGCCCGCTGTGGGAGATGTGGGTCATCGAGAACGTTGCCGGCACCGATGCCCACGACGGCGGCCGGATCGCGGTGATGACCAAGGTGCACCACGCCAGCGTCGACGGTGTGACCGGCGCGAACCTGATGTCGCAGTTGTGTTCGACCGAGCCCGACGCGCCGCCACCGGATCCGGTCGACGGGCCCGGAGGGGTGAACCACATGGAGATCGCGGTCGGTGGCGCGGTGAAGTTCGCCATGCGGCCGTTGAAGTTCGCCAATGTGCTGCCGATGACCGTCTCCACCGTCATCGACACTGCCAAGCGTGCCCGCAACGGGAACTCGATGGCGCCGCCGTTCGCCGCTCCGCAGACAGCTTTCAACGCCAACGTCACCGGCCGTCGCAACATCGCGTTCGCCCAACTCGACCTCGACGACATCAAGAAGGTGAAGAGCCACTTCGGGGTGAAGGTGAACGACGTCGTGATGGCGCTGGTCGCCGGGGTGCTGCGCAAGTTCCTGCTCGACCGGGGGGAACTGCCGGAGAACTCCCTTGTCGCCATGGTGCCGGTGTCGGTGCACGACAAGTCCGACCGGCCCGGCCGCAACCAGGTCTCGGGCATGTTCTCCCGGCTGGAGACCAGCATCGAGGATCCCGCTGAGCGGCTCAAAGCCATTGCGGATGCGAACTCTGTTGCCAAACAACATAGTTCGGCAATAGGCGCCACGCTGCTGCAGGACTGGACGCAGTTCGCCGCACCCGCGGTTTTCGGGGTGGCGATGCGGGTCTACGCGAGCAGCAGGCTCAGCGGCGCCCGACCCGTGCACAACCTGGTGCTGTCGAATGTCCCCGGCCCGCAGATGCCGCTGTACATGCTGGGCTGCGAGGTGGAGGCGATGTATCCGCTCGGGCCGATCTTCCACGGCTCCGGCCTGAACATCACCGTGATGTCGCTCAACGGCACCCTCGATGTAGGCATCGTGTCGTGCCCGGAGTTACTGCCTGATCTGTGGGACATGGCCGACGATTTCCAGCCGGCCCTCGACGAACTGCTGAGCGCGACGCGCTGACGGGAACAGGCTCGCGATAGCCGCCTCGCCAGCAACGATGCGGCCTCATGGCAGCATGTGGAGCCATGAAGCTCAACACGGGGGTCATGCGACCCGCCGTACTCCTCACGTCCGCGATGTTGTTGGTCTCCGGTTGTAGCAACGTGGTGGAGGGTCGGGCCCTGATCTCGGTGCCCCGGCCCGGTGCGCCCATCCAGTGGGTGTCCTGTGAGGGCGGGGCGTCGGAGCAGCCGCGGCCGCTCGCCGGCGCCGAATGCGGGATGCTGTCGGTGCCGGTGAATTGGGACAACGCCGACAGCCCGGACAGTGAAATCGCCCAGATCGCGATGATCCGGTTCAAGGCCACCGGCGACAAGATCGGCTCGCTCGTCATCAATCCCGGCGGACCGGGCGAGTCGGGGGTCCAGGCCGCCGCGTCGATGGCGACCACGCTGCCCGAATCGGTACGGCAGCGGTTCGATCTCGTCGGCTTCGACCCGCGCGGGGTGGCGAACTCGACGCCGACGCTGTGGTGCAACAGCGACGCGGACAACGACCGGCTGCGGGCCGACAACGTCGTGGAGTACACGCCCGAAGGTGTGGCCCACATCGAGAACCAGACCAAGGAGTTCGTCCAGCGCTGTGTGGACAAGATGGGCAAGGAGTTCCTGGCCAATATCGGAACCGCCAGTGTGGTCAAGGATCTCGACGCGATGCGCGTCGCACTCGGTGACGACAAGCTGACCTATCTCGGCTACTCCTACGGCACCCGTATCGGTACGAGCTACGCGGAGGCCTACCCCGAGCACGTCCGCGCGATGATCCTCGACGGGGCGATCGATCCCAACGCCGATCCGGTCGAGGCTGACGTCCGCCAGGCTGCCGCGTTCCAGCAGGCCTTCGACGACTATGCCGCCGACTGCGCCACCGACCCGAACTGTCCGCTGGGAACCGACCCGGACAAAGCCGTCGACGTGTACCGCTCGTTGGTGAACCCGCTGGTGGAGACGCCCCTGGAGACCAACGACCCACGCGGGCTGAGCTACAACGACGCGATCGTCGGAACGATCCTGCCGCTGTACTCGCCCAACCTGTGGCGCCACCTGACGCAGGCGCTCACCGAGATCACCGAGGGTTCGGGCGACACCATGCTCTCGCTCGCCGACCTGTACATGGGCCGCAACCCCGAAGGTCAGTACAACAACTCGACGGACGCGCGGGTCGCCATCAACTGCGTCGACAAGCCGCCGATCACCGACCGCGCGACGCTGGTCGAGCAGGACCGCCGCCTGCGTGAGGCCGCCCCGTTCATGAGTTACGGCGAGTTCACCGGATTCGCGCCGATGTCGACGTGCGGGTTCTGGCCGGTGCCCCCGACCAGCGGTCCCCGCGAGATCACGGCATCCGGGCTCCCGCCGGTACTGGTGATCTCGACGACCAACGACCCGGCCACGCCGTACCAGGCGGGCGTGGATCTGGCCCGCCAACTCGGCGGCACCCTGCTGACCTACGAGGGAACCCAGCACACCGTGGCCTTCAACGGCGATGCGTGCGTCGACGACATCGCCGCGCGGTACCTGATCGACGTGGAAGTCCCACCCCCGGGCACCCGGTGCTGAGCATCTCCGTGGTCGGAGAGGCCGACCTGACCGAGTTGATGCCGATGATGCGCAGCTACTGCGACTTCTATCGGGTGGACCCGTCCGACGAGAAACTCGCGGTCCTGTCGCGCGCGTTGATCGCGAACCCCGACGAGGGGCTTCAGTTGATCGCCCGGGACGACGAGGCAACCCCTGGTCGTCCGGTGGGATTCGCCACGATCTACTGGACCTGGCAGACGTTGTACGCGGCCCGCGTCGGCGTGCTCAACGACCTGTATGTGACCCCGGAGTCGCGGGGCAGCGGGGCCGGCCGTCACCTCATCGCGCGTTGTCTGCAGCTGTGTCACGACCGCGGCGCGGAGAAGTTGGTCTGGGAGACGGCGCCGGACAACGAGACGGCACAACGGCTTTACGACGGCATCGGTGCCGAGAAGTCGACCTGGATCACCTACGAACTCGACGCCTGATAACAGCCCGGTCACCTTTGGGTTCCCGGGGCAGACCCACGCCTGGGTCCCGTGCAACCATTGCAGCCATGCGGCGGCTGGGACGACTGGGTGCAGCACTGCTGTCGATTGCCACCCTCTCGACCACGCTGTGCTCCGTCGCGGCCGCGCAACCGCAGAACCCGGCGGACACGTACTCCACTGCGCCGGTGTGGAGTTCGTGCGCGGCCTTCGTCGACGACGTGTCGCGGTTGCCTACTGCGCAGTGCGGCACGGTGGCTGTGCCCGTCGACTACACGAAACCACAAGGCGCGCAAACGCAGTTGGCGATCATCAAGGTTCCCGCCACCGGCCCGCGAATCGGAGTGCTGATCGTCAACCCCGGCGGGCCGGGGGCATCGGGGGTCGACACCGTTGCCGGGATGGGAGCCGCGCTCGCCGGTACCGAGATCCTGAACCGTTTCGACCTGGTCGGCATCGACCCGCGCGGTGTCGGACACTCGACGCCGCAGCTCCGGTGCCGCACCGACGCCGAGTTCGACGCCTACCGCGCCGAGCCGTTGGCCGACTACAGCCCGGCGGGCGTCGCCCACATCGAGGAGCTGCAGCGTGAGTTCGCCGCGCAGTGCCTCGATCGGATGGGCGCCGACTTCCTGGCGAACATGGGGACCGCGGCAGCGGCCCGCGACATGGACGTGGTGCGGGCCGCGCTCGGTGAGGACCAGATCAACTACCTCGGCTTCTCCTACGGCACCCAGCTCGGCTCCGAGTACGCCGAGCGCTACCCCGAACGGGTGCGGGCCATGGTCCTCGACGGCGCGGTGAACCCGAGCCTCGATCCGATCACCGAGAGCATCAACCAGATCGAGGGATTCCAGCGGGCATTCGAGCGGTACGCCGCCGACTGTGCGCAGTCGCCGGACTGCCCGCTGGGCACCGACCCGGCGCAGTTCGTCAACCGCTACCACCAGCTCGTCGATCCGCTGGTCGCCCAACCCGCCGCGACGTCCGACCCGCGCGGGTTGAGCTATCAGGATGCGATCACCGGCACCGGCAGAGCGCTCTACTCGCCGCGCTACTGGACCTACCTGACCAGCGGCCTGTTGGGCCTGCAGCGTGGCACCGACCCCGTCGATCTGCTGCTGCTCGCCGACGACTACCAGCAGCGTGACAGCTCGGGACGGTACAAGAACCGCCAGGAGGCGTTCACTGCCATCCGGTGCCTCGACGCGGATTATCCGACCGACCCGGCGGTATGGGTCGAGGCCGACCGACGCGCGCGCGAGGTGGCGCCCTTCCAGGCCTACGGTGCGTTCACCGGGTACGCCCCGCGCAACGTCTGCGCCATGTGGCCGGTTCCGCCGACGCCCCTGACCGGTCCCGCGACGTCGCCGGGGCCGGGCAAGGTCGTCGTCGTCTCGACGACCGGAGATCCGGCGACGCCGTACCAGGCCGGTGTCGATCTGGCCCGACAGATGGACGCTTCGCTGATCACCTTCGAGGGCAGCCAGCACACCGTCGTCTTCAACGGGGACGCGTGCGTCGACACCACCGTCGTCGACTTCCTCGTCGACGGCGTCGTTCCCCCGGCCGGATTGCGCTGCTAGCAGCGCCGTAACACGGAATTAACACCCGGAACCTAGGCTTCCGGCATGGATCGGCAGAAGGAATTTGTGCTGCGCACGCTGGAAGAACGGGATATCCGCTTCGTCCGGCTGTGGTTCACCGACGTCCTCGGATACCTCAAGTCGGTGGCCATCGCGCCCGCCGAATTGGAAGGTGCATTCGAAGAGGGCATCGGCTTCGACGGATCTTCCATCGAGGGCTTTGCCCGAGTGTCGGAAGCCGACATGGTCGCGCGGCCCGATCCGTCGACGTTCCAGGTGCTGCCGTGGACGACCAGCGGCGGCGACCACCATTCGGCCCGGATGTTCTGTGACATCACGATGCCCGACGGCTCTCCGTCGTGGGCCGACTCGCGCCACGTGCTGCGCCGGCAACTCTCGAAGGCCAGCGATCTGGGCTTCTCCTGCTACGTCCATCCCGAGATCGAGTTCTTCCTGCTCAAGCCGGGCCCCTACGACGGGAGTGAGCCCGTCCCTGCTGACAACGGTGGCTACTTCGACCAGGCCGTGCACGACTCGGCGCCGAACTTCCGCCGCCACGCCATCGATGCGCTGGAGCAGATGGGCATCTCGGTGGAGTTCAGCCACCACGAAGGCGCACCAGGCCAGCAGGAGATCGACCTGCGTTACGCCGACGCCCTCTCCATGGCCGACAACGTGATGACGTTCCGCTACGTGGTCAAAGAGGTGGCACTCGGCGACGGGGTGCGCGCGTCGTTCATGCCGAAACCGTTCTCCGAGCATCCCGGCTCGGCGATGCACACCCACATGAGCCTGTTCGAGGGCGAGAACAACGCGTTCCACAGCGCAGACGACCCGCAGCAGCTCTCCGATGTCGGGAAGTCGTTCATCGCAGGCATTCTCGAGCACGCCACCGAGATCAGCGCCGTCACCAACCAGTGGGTCAACTCCTACAAGCGACTGGTGCACGGTGGCGAAGCGCCGACGGCGGCGTCCTGGGGTGCGGCCAACCGCTCGGCGCTGGTCCGGGTCCCGATGTACACGCCGCACAAGTCGTCGTCCCGGCGGGTGGAGGTGCGCAGCCCCGACTCGGCCTGCAACCCGTACCTGACGTTCGCGGTGCTGCTCGCCGCCGGCCTGCGCGGCATCGAGAAGGGCTACGTGCTCGGCCCGCAGGCAGAGGACAACGTGTGGAGCCTGACGCCGGAGGAACGACGCGCCATGGGCTACAAAGAGCTGCCCGGCAGTCTCGGCGTCGCACTGGGGGAGATGGAAGGTTCGGAGCTGGTCGCCGAAGCGCTCGGCGAGCACGTCTTCGACTTCTTCCTGCGCAACAAGCGCGCCGAATGGGAGAACTACCGCAGCCACGTCACCCCCTTCGAGCTGAAGACCTACCTGTCTCTGTGAGCAAGGGCCGCGATTCGGGCTGAGCCGGTGGCTGCACTACATTTCTGGATGTGGCCAAACCAGCGACGCAGCGTCCCAAGCTGCCCGGTGTGGGTCGGCTCGGACTGGTCGAACCGCAGGCGCACGCTGACCTGAACGGGCTCGGATGGAACACCGACGCCCATGTCGAGCTGTTGTGGTCGCTGTCGCGTGCACCCGACGCCGACACCGCCCTGCGCGCGATCGTGCGCCTCTCCGAAGCGCTGGGCGACGACTGGCACGAACTCGACCACGCTCTGCTCAAGGACCGCAGTCTGCGGGGCCGACTGTTCGCGGTACTGGGGTCGTCGCTCGCGCTCGGTGACCACCTGATCGCCAACCCGGACTCATGGCACCTACTGGCCGGCAACATCGTGTTGCCGTCGCCCGCGGAGCTGCAGACGATGTTCGCCGAGCGAACCGTCGACGTCGCGGGAGCGGCCGCCGCCGTTCCGGCACTGCGGACCCTGTACCGCGACCGTCTGCTGGTGCTGGGCGCACTCGATGTGGCCTCGACGGTCGAGAACGAGCCGGTGCTGCCGTTCACCGTTGTCGGTGAACATCTTTCCGACCTCGCCGACGCGGCCTTGGGCGCGGCGCTGGACGTGGTCTCGCGGTCGGTGTGCGGTGACGCCACGCCTCCC
This sequence comes from Mycobacterium sp. DL, assembly GCF_039729195.1. Classification (NCBI taxonomy): domain Bacteria; kingdom Bacillati; phylum Actinomycetota; class Actinomycetes; order Mycobacteriales; family Mycobacteriaceae; genus Mycobacterium; species Mycobacterium sp. DL. The sequence continues at coordinate 3,539,037 of NZ_CP155796.1, read as the reverse complement.
GCGCTGGCGGTGATCGCGATGGGCAAGTGCGGAGCCAGGGAACTCAACTACGTCAGCGACGTCGACGTCATCTTCGTCACCGACGACGGCTCGCACAGCAGCCTGGGTCTGGCCACCAGGATCGCCGGCGAGATGATGAGACTCGGCGCCGACGCGTTCTTCGAAGTCGACGCGGCGCTGCGGCCGGAAGGCAAGCAGGGCCAACTGGTCCGCACCCTGGATTCACATGTCGCGTACTACGAACGGTGGGCCAAGACGTGGGAGTTCCAGGCGCTGATGAAGGCGCGGCCGGCGGCCGGTGACATGGACCTGGGCCGCCGCTACATCGAGGCGCTGATGCCGATGGTGTGGACGGCCTGCGAGCGGGAGGACTTCGTTCCCGAGGTGCAGGCGATGCGCCGGCGGGTTGAGGAACTGGTGCCCGCCGGGGTTCGGACACGTGAGCTCAAGCTCGGCAGCGGAGGTCTGCGTGATGTCGAGTTCGCGGTTCAGCTCCTGCAATTGGTGCACGGCCGCAACGATGACGAACTGCACGTGGCGTCGACGGTCAACGCACTGGCGGCGCTGGGAACGGGCGGGTACGTCGGCCGGGACGACGCCGCGAACCTGACGGCGTCCTACGAGTTCCTGCGGCTGCTGGAGCACCGGCTGCAGATGCAGCGCCTCAAACGCACGCACATGCTGCCCGAAGCCGACGACGAGGAAGCGATGCGGTGGCTGGCCCGGGCAGCCCACATGCGTCCCGACGGTCGCCACGACGCGCTCGGAGTGCTGCGTGAGGAACTCAAACGGCACAGCCGTCGGGTGTCGCGGCTGCACGCAAAGCTGTTCTACCAACCGCTTCTGGAATCGGTCGCTCAAGCCTCGCTGGGACTTTCAGACGGCATGAGCGCCGAATCGGCCGAACGTCAGCTCGCCGCACTCGGTTACGAAGGACCGCAGAGCGCACTGACCCACCTGGCCGCGCTGACCGGCGGGACCGCGCGGCGCGGCCGTGTGCAGCAGGTGCTGCTGCCGACCCTGCTGGACTGGCTGTCGGACACCCCCGATCCGGACGCCGGCCTGCTGGCCTACCGCAGGCTGAGCGACGAGCTCTCCGACCAGCGATGGTTCCTGGCGACCCTGCGGGACGAGGGTGCTGTGGCCAAGCGGTTGATGCACGTGCTGGGCACTTCGGCCTACGTGCCCGAACTGCTGATGCGTGCCCCCGAGGTGATCCAGCTCTACGCTGACGGACCCAACGGGCCCAAGTTGTGTGACGTCGACACCGAAGGCGCGGCACGGTCTTTGGTGGCCTCGGCGGCCCGCCACACCGACCCACTGCGGGCGATCGCCGCGGCACGGTCGTTGCGCCGCAGGGAACTCGCCAGGATCGCCTCGGCCGACCTGCTCGGCATGCTCGAGGTCACCGACGTGTGCCGGCAGCTCACGTCGGTATGGGTGGCGGTCCTGCAGGCCGCGCTGGAAGCGGTGATCCGCGCGAACACCCCCGAGGCGGGACCACCGGCCCGCATCGCCGTCATCGGGATGGGCCGCCTCGGCGGAGGCGAACTCGGCTACGGCTCGGACGCCGATGTGATGTTCGTCTGCGAACCCCACGACGGTGTCGAGGAGTCCGTCGCGGTGAAGTGGGCGGGCACCGTGGCCGAACAGGTCCGGACACGACTGGGTACGCCCAGTGGTGATCCGCCCCTGGAGGTCGATGCGAACCTGCGGCCTGAGGGCCGCAGCGGCCCCCTGGTGCGGACACTGGCGTCGTATGCCGCCTACTACGAGCAGTGGTCCCAGTCGTGGGAGACCCAGGCGTTGCTGCGCGCACATCGGGTCGCCGGGGATCTCGAACTGGGCGAGCGCTTCCTGCTGATGGCGGACAAGACGCGCTACCCGGCGGGCGGCGTGTCGGCGGAGACCGTGCAGGAGATCCGCCGGATAAAAGCACGCATGGACGCCGAGCGACTGCCCCGCGGTGCCGATCCGAAAACCCACACCAAGCTGGGCCGCGGCGGGCTGGCCGACATCGAGTGGACCGTGCAGTTGTTGCAGTTGCGCTACGCGCACAAGATGCCCGCGCTGCACACCACCTCGACCTTGGACACGCTCAACGCCATCGGCGCGGCAGAGTTGATCGCCGAAGGCGACATCGAACTACTGCGTGACGCGTGGCTGACGGCGACACGTGCCCGCAACGCGCTGGTGCTGGTGCGTGGCAAGCCCACCGATCAGCTGCCCGGCCCGGGCCGGTTGCTCAATGCCGTGGCGGTGGCCGCCGGCTGGCGCGACGGGGACGGCGGCGAGTTCCTGGACAACTACCTCAGGATCACCCGACGGGCAAAAGCTGTGGTACTGCGAATTTTCGGAGGATAAGTGGAGTTCCCGTTCGACCTCATCAGTGCCGAGGATTACGCGCGGCAGCGGGCGAGTTATGTGCCGCTGACCGACGCGTTGCGCAAGCTCATCGATGTCGGGATCCACACGGCGGTCGACGAGGCCACGGTGCAGGAGGCGCTCGAGCACCTCGAGGCGGCATCGAAGCTGCTGGAAGGCGAGCAGCGGCACGCGACCTCGACACTGCGACATGCCGACACGGGCCGACCACTGGCATGGGCGAATCCCGCTGTGGGCCTGCGTAATGCGATAGCGCCGCCGATGATCATCGAACACGAGGCTGACGGAACCTGCTGGAGCGAGTTCACGCTGGGCCCGGCCTATGAAGGCCCGCCGGGATGGGTGCACGGCGGGATCTGCGCGCTGCTGCTCGACCACATCCTCGGCGAGGTGGCCAGCGAAGGGCTCAACCTGCCGAAGTTCACCGGCACCATCAGCGTGAAGTATCTGCGCGGAACACATCTGGGACCGGTGCGCGCGGAGGCATTTGTGGAGCGGTCCGAAGGATTCAAGACTTTCGCGCGAGGATATCTGCGCGACGCCGAGGGCATCACCGTGGAGGCCGAGGGCGTGTTCATCATGCCCGCGTGGGCACGTGACGCCGGATGAAGTTCTACGTCTCGACCGCCTTCCTCGACACCCGCGAAGCTGTGGAGATCGCCAAGGCGGCAGATGATCTCGGCTACCACGGCATGGCGATCCCCGACCACGTCATCAACCTCGAGACGCTGCAGACCCCGTATCCCTACACCAAGGACGGCAGCAGGCGGTGGGAGGCGTTCACCGACTGGCCGGACCCCTGGGTGATGATCGGGGCGATCGCGTTGGCGACCACGCGGCTGCGCTTCGTGACGACGGTGTACCTGCCGGCGATGCGTGATCCGTACTCGGCGGCGAAATCAATTGGTACGGCAGCAGTTCTGGCTGACGGCCGGTTGGAACTCGGCATCGGTGTCGGCTGGTGCCGCGAGGAATTCGAGTTACTCGGCCAGCAGTTCGAACGGCGAGGCAAGCGCACCGACGAGATGCTCGACTTGATGAAGGCGTTGTGGTCGCCGGGATGGACGGAGTTCTCCGGCGAGTTCTACACCGCCCCGCGCATGGAGATGGAGCCGACGCCGCCGCGCATCCCGGTCTACGTCGGCGGGTTGTCGGACATCGCGCTGCGCCGCGCCGCGCGCCACGACGGCTGGATCGGGGATCTCATCACGACCGACAAAGCGTTGGAGCGCATTTCCGTGTTGCGGGAGTTGCGGTCCGAAAAGGGGCTCTCCATGGACGGTTTCGAGGTCATCACCCCGCTGACCGATGCTTTCACCCCCGAGCACTACGCGCGGGCCGAGGCAGGCGGGATCACCGGCATCATCACGATGCCGTGGATGTTCTACAGCGGACCCGACGGATCCCTCGACGACAAGGTCGACGGGATGCGGCGGTTCCGCAAGGATCTGGGTTTGGAGGACTGAGCGCTACAGCCCGAGCCCTGCGCTCGCACCCACGACCGGCACGGTGACCGGGATCGCCAGAGTGCCGCCGTGACCGTCCTTGACGAAGACAGTGAAGTTGTCCTGCCTGTCCGCAAGGGGAGCGCCGAGGGCCGCGGCGGCCAGGCGGGCGGCCTCGGTCGGCGTGTACTCGAAGCCACCGTCGGTGTCGACGACGACGCTGCCCTTGGAGGTCGTGGTGCTGCCGGTGAAGGTCAGGGGGTCGTTGTTGGCGTCGGTCGCGGTCGCGCCGCCGATCACCACGCCGGTGACCAGGTTGGCCGCCGCAGTGTATGACCCATTGGTGGGCGGCCGGTTCAACGATGGCCCGATTTCGACGGTCACCGGCACGGCCAGCGCGCCGCCGTTTCCGTCGAGCACGGTGACGGTGAACTCGTCGACTTTGTCCGCCGGGGTCGCATCGTCGGCGTTCGCCCGGTGCCGGGCCGCATCGCTGGGTGTGTACACGAATGTGCCGAGGGCGTTGACGATCACACTGCCCTTGCTCGTCAGACCTGAACCTGTGTAGGTCAGCGGATCTCGCTCGGTGTCGATCGCGGTCACCACGCCTGTCACCTTACCGCTGGCCCACTGCGGTTGACTGGCAACAGAATTCCCATTGGTCGGCGCTTGATTCTGATGTCCCAGCGGTGCGATGTCGACCCGGACAGTCAGGGTTCTGATGCCCCCGTGACCGTCCTTGATGGTGACGCGGAAGCTGTCTGTCCTGTCCCACGGGGGCGCGAATCGCCTACTGGCCGCGGCCCTGGCGTCGTCGGTGGGGGTGTAGGCGAAGGTTCCGTCGCTGTCGATCGTGACCTGGCCCTTGTTTGTGACCGATGCGGTGTCATAACGCAATTCGTCGTCGTCGGCATCGGTCGTGGTGATCCTGCCGGTCACCAGACCGCTGTTCGGGTTGGTGAAAACATCGGTGACCGAGGCGCGCGCCGGAGCGGAGTTGACGGGCTTGACCTTCACGGTGACCGTGACGGTGGTGATGCCGCCGTGGCCGTCGTCGACGGTGACGTCGAATGTGTCCTGCGTGGCGTCCTCGGTGGCATCGTCCGCTGCGGCGGCGTGCCGGGCTGCTGCGGTCGGGGTGTAGGTGAATCGGCCGCGCGTACCTGCCACCACGGTTCCGCCCAGTGCGGTCGCCGACGCGGTGTAGGTCAGCGCATCCTTGTCGGTGTCCTTGCTCGTGACGGTGACAAAAACCTTGTCGCTGAACCACGATGAGCTGGCTCTTGCCGTCGCGGTGGGTGCCGCATTGCCGGGTTTGATCTGCACCGTCACCGTGAGGGGCGTAACGCCGCCGTGGCCGTCGTCGACAGTGACCACGAAGGTGTCCTGCTTGTCGGCCTCGGTGGCATTGCTGTTCGCCGCCGCATGCCGTGCGGCCGCGGTGGGGGTGTAGGTGAAGGTGCCTTTTCCGTTGGTCACCACGGTGCCGCCCTTGGCGGTGGTCGACGCGGTGTAGGTCAGCGCGTCCTTGTCGGCGTCTTTACCGGTGACGGTGACGATGACGTTGGCGCTGAACCACGATGAGAGGGCTCTGGCAGTGGCGGTCGGTGACGTGTTGGCAGGCGCGATCACCACGGTGACCGGCACCGTGACGACACCGCGGTAACCGTCGCTGACCGTCAGCGTGAAGGTGTCCTGTGTGGCGCCGTCCGGAGCGTTGGTCGCCGCGGCCGCGTGGCGTGCTGCGGCGGTGGGGGTGTAGGTGAACGAGAACACTCCGTTGCTCTGGGTGACGGTCACACTGCCCTTGCCCGGTGTACTCACGGTGTGTGTCAGCGGGTCGCCATCAGGATCGACCACCACCACCGATCCGGTGACCACACCGGAAGCGTCGGGGGCGTTGACCACCGGCGCTGCGGCGATCGGGTCGACGTTCGGCGCTATCAGTGAGATCACGTGGATGCGGTCGGAGCTGAAGTCCGTCCAATACAGCTGTGCCCCATCCGAACTCAAAGCGATTGCCGGAGGCCCCCCGATGAGGTAGGGATTCGCGACGATCGTCGTCAATTCGGCTCTGGTGGCGATGTCGTAGACCGACAGTTTCCCGTCGTCGCTCCTGGCGACGAACAACGTCGTACCGTCAGCGCTGACCGCCACGTCGTACGGCACGCCCACAGCGACCGGGATACTGTCGATGACCTGACGGGAGGTCGAGTCGATGATCCGGATGCTGCCCGTCGGGTCCGCCACGAAGACACGCGATCCGTCGGCGTTGAAGGCCAATCCCAGCGATCCGGGTGTGACGCCGGAGATGGTGCCCGCCGACAGTGAATACGGCGAGAAGTACGACACGTCGCCGGTGGCGTTGCTCGTGGTGTAGATCCTGGAGCCGTCGGCGCTGATCGCGATCGACGAGACCCCCGTGCCCACTCCGTAGACCGTGCCGACGATCCAGTTGAGTGCTGTGCTGATCTTCGACACCGTGCCGTCGCCGCTGTTGACGACGTAGACCCTGGTGCCGTCGGGATCGACCGCGATACCGGTGGGAGTGTCGCCGACATTGATGGTCCTGATCACCGAGAACGTGGCCGTGTCGATCACCGACACGGTGCCGGCCTCCGCACTGGTGGCGTAGACACGGTCCCCGTCGGGGGTGATCGCCAGCATGGTCGGCGCGGACTTCAGCGAAATCGTCTGCAGCACGGTGCCGTTGAGGGTGTCGAGGACGCTGATCGAATTGCTGCCGGAGTCGGCGACGTAGGCGCGGGTATCGGTGGCCACCACGTCGGTCGGGTTCTCGCCGACCACGATGTCGCCCGCTCGGGTGATGACCGCGGCCTGTTCTGGTGTCAGCAGCGCGGTCGTGACCGCACCCCCGGTCGGTGTGGTGAGCGTGGCGGGATCGGTCTGGCCGATCTGACGGCGGGCGGCAGCCATCAGGACCCACAGGGCAGGCGAGTCAACCGGCATCTCCGCCGGTCCGCCGGTGGCACCCAGTAGCGGCGCCACAACGGAGGGCAGGGCGACGGCGGCCGACGCTGCGCTGGGCGCTACGAGCGGAGCCTGGCCCGAGGCGGTCCCCGCAGGTTCGGCTGGTGGTGCGCTCACTTCCAGCGGAGCCGGGGCAGCCTTGGCGGGCGCTGGATTCTGCACGGGTGCTTCGGGTTCGGGCGCATCAACGGGCTCATCGTCGTCGTGCTGGGGTGTGGCCTCGGGTGAGAGGGCCGCTGACCGCTTTCTCCGTGGCCCGTCATGGTCGTCGTCCGACTGTGGCGGCTCCTGCGATTCGGCGACCTCGTCGACGGTGTCGGTGTCCTCGTCATCACCGGCAGTGGTGCCGTCCCCGGAGTCGTCGGAATCCGCGTCCGTCGTGTCCGTCGCGTTCTTTGTGTCCGCCGCGGGTGCACGCTTGGAAGTGGCCGCGGCACTCGGCGACGATTCTCCGGCCGACGAATCCGCAGCGCCCCCGGTGTCGTCGGCTAACGCAACCCCGGGCGCGGTTCCCAGGCCGAGTCCCACCCCCAAGGCGACCGCCAACGCACCGATCCGTCCGACATTTCGTGCATACCCCATGGCCAGCCCCCGATAATTATCCTCACGGTCAATTAAGGGGTCATCCTATGCAGGCTGCGAGCCACGGTACTGGTGCTTTGCCGATATTGGATCGCGGCCGGCCTGCAAACCCGGACGCCATCGGCAGCTCTCGAGCCGGGAGCATGCAGCAGCAAAATGCTATTTCAGAATCGGGTGGCTACCGACCCCCGACGCCGCCCGTCGACCGACCACGCGCCCGCCCCTGTTGTTGCCAGCAGCAGGAAGCCGAAGCAAAACAGGATGGCCGTCTCGCCGCCGTTGCCACCGTTGGGGAACGGCCAGAAGCTTGCCGGCTCGCCGCCGAGGATTGCCCAGTGCTGCCAGAAGTAGGCCACCGCCATCTGTCCGGCGGCGAGCAACGCGGCGATCCGGGTGAAGAACCCGACGGTGATCAGCACGCCGGTGACCAACTCGATCACGCCGGCCCACCAGTACGGCCAGGTGCCGACCGGGACGGCCTCGCCGAGCGGCCAGCCGAACAGCTTCATGGTGCCGTGCAGCGCGAACAACAACCCGAGCACGACGCGGAAGATGCTCAACACGGGGGAGGAGACGCCGGCCAGTCGAGCGTCCAGTTTCTGTGTCATGGCTGGGAGCCTACCGCTGCGGACCGCGGTCCGTATGTCCCTGCGGCGAAAGTTCTTCAGTCCGTCACGGCAGGGTTGGATTCGGTGGCGCTGCGTTCGACGACGGCGGTGATCTGGTCCAGAAAAAGGCAGACGGCCCGCTGTTGTGTCGGCGAGAGGCTGTGCCCGACATCGTCGATGGCACGCACGATCGGCGCCCAGGTGTCGAAGAGCAGATCGACCGCGTGTGGCAGGACGCGCACGCTGACACGTCGCCGGTCGTGATCGCTGCGGATGCGCTCGATGAATCCCTCCGCCGCAAGGCGATCCAGCAGCACCGTGACCGAAGCGGATCGCAGGTCCAGGCGGCGGGCCAACTCGCTGGGCCCCAACGGACCGTGGAGGTCGAGTAGTCGCAGGGCCTGCATGTCGGTGGCGTTGAGCCCCATCCGCCGTGCCTGCCGTCGCTGCAACTCGTCGTGGGCGGTGAGGAATCCCCGCATGGACAACATGGGGTCACTGAGTCCGGCCAGCCAGTGCCCGGACGCGTCGCGCGGGTGATCCACCGTGAACTCCCTGTGCAGATGTTTCGAATAACGTGTATTTCGGTAATCTAGTTAGACACTATAAATCAGACTCGAACTCCAGGACGGGATCAACCTTCGTGACTCGCCACGCCGTCATCTCCGGGGCCGGCATCGCCGGCCCCGCAGTGGCCCATCAACTCGCCGCCCGTGGATGGCGGACCACCGTCATCGAGCGCTTCCCTGAGCGACGTGATGAAGGACAGAACATCGATGTGCGCGGAGCGGCGCGGGAGGTCGCCCGCCGAATGGGCATCGAGGACGATCTCCTCGCAGCCAACACCGGGGAAGTGGGAATGCGCTTCCTGCGGGCAGACGGCTCGCCGGCAGCGTCGTTCCCCGTGAGTGCGCCCGGTGAAATCGACGGTCCCACAGCGGAAGTCGAGATCCTACGCGGAGAGCTGTCCCGCATCCTGATCGAGCACACTTGCAACAGCACCGAATATCGCTTCGACACCCAGATCGTCGATCTGACCGATCGGGGCGACGTGACAACGGTCACTGTGAGTGACGGCACGACGATCGACGCCGACCTCGTGGTCATCGCCGAGGGATTGCGTTCCCGGTCGCGCAGGTTCGTCACGTCGGCCGACGTCAACGACCTGGGCATGTACTTCGCCTACGTCACCCTGGCCCGCGACGACACCGACGGCCAGTGGTGGAACTGGCAGCACGCCACCGGTTCGCGCGCCGTGCACCTGCGACCGGACAACCTCGGCACCACCCGCGCGATCCTGACCTTCATCTCCGAGGTGCGCGGTCTCGAGGACCTGGAGTCGACCGACCAGATCGCCATCCTCAAACGAACCTTCGCCGATGTCGGCGGCGCGGCGCCGCGGGTGCTCGCCGAACTCGACGAAGGCGCCCCGATGTACTTCTCTGCGGTCGGCCAGGTGCGCGCCGGCGAATGGAGCAGGGGCCGCGTCACGCTGCTCGGCGACGCCGCGTTCTGCAACGCCACCTTCGGAGGGGGCGGCACCAGCCTGGCTCTCATCGGGGCCTACGTCCTGGCCGGAGAACTGGCCCGCACCGACGATCTGCGCGTCGGCCTCGATCGCTACGAAGCATTCATGCGTCGACAGGCCGACGCCACCCCACCCGTTCGGATGAGTGTGCTGCGGCGGGCGAATCCGCAGTCCCGCAGAGGCATCGGCGCTCTGCACGCGGGGGCGCGGATCGTCGCGAGCCCCGCCGGTCGAGCCGTGATGAATCTGCTCGGCAAGCGACTCGTCCACGTCGCGGCCGACGGCACGCGGCTACCCGACTACCCACCGGCACGCTGAAACGCCGACGAGCCCACCTCTTCGGCGGTGATCGCCGAAGGGATGGGCTCGTCGTGGTGCCGACTAAACGTCGCGTCGGCGGTGCCGACTAGACGTCGCGTCGGCGGTGCCGACTAAACGTCGTAGTACAGGCTGAACTCGTACGGGTGAGGCCGGATCTGGATCGGCATGATCTCGTTCTCCCGCTTGAACGAGATCCACGTCTCGATCAGGTCGTTGGTGAACACGCCTCCCTCGGTGAGGTATTCGTGGTCCTCCTCGAGCTTGTCGATCACCGCCGAGAGCGACGTCGGCGCCTGCGGAATGTTGGCGGCCTCCTCGGGCGGCAACTCGTAGAGATCCTTGTCGACCGGAGCCAACGGTTCGATCTTCTTCTTGATGCCGTCGATGCCGGCCATCAGCATGGCCGCGAACGCCAGGTACGGGTTGCCCGAACTGTCGGGGCAACGGAACTCGAGACGCTTGGCCTTCGGGTTGTTGCCCGTGATCGGGATACGCACACACGCCGAGCGGTTGCGCTGGCTGTACACCAGGTTGATCGGCGCCTCATAGCCCGGCACCAGGCGCTTGTAGGAGTTCACCGTCGGATTGGTGAACGCCAGCAGCGACGGCGCGTGGTGCAGGATGCCGCCGATGTAGTGGCGCGCCATGTCCGACAGACCGGCGTAGCCCGACTCGTCGTGGAACAGCGGCTTGCCGTCCTTCCACAGCGACTGGTGGGCGTGCATGCCCGAACCGTTGTCGCCGAACAGCGGCTTCGGCATGAACGTGACGGTCTTGCCGTTGGCCCACGCGGTGTTCTTGATGATGTATTTGAACAGCAACACGTCATCGGCCGCGTGCAGCAGCGTGTTGAACTTGTAGTTGATCTCGGCCTGGCCGGCGGTGCCGACCTCGTGATGGCCACGCTCGAGCACAAAGCCCGCGTTGATCAGGTTGGTGGCCATCTCGTCGCGCAGGTCGACGTAGTGGTCGTACGGGGCGACGGGGAAGTAGCCGCCCTTGGGGCGCACCTTGTAGCCGCGGTTGGGGCTTCCGTCGGCCTCGAACGGCTCGCCGGAATTCCACCAACCCGACTCCGAATCGACCTCGTAGAAGGTGCCGTTCATCTTCGAGTCGAAGGCCACCGAGTCGAAGATGTAGAACTCGGCCTCGGCGCCGAAGAAGCAGGTGTCCGCGATGCCCGTGCTGGCCAGGTAGTTCTCGGCCTTGCGGGCGACGTTGCGCGGGTCACGCGAGTACGCCTCGCGGGTGAACGGATCGTGGACGAAGAAATTGAGGTTGAGCGTCTTCGCGGCACGGAACGGATCGATCTGTGCGGTCTCGGGATCGGGCAGCAACATCATGTCCGACTCGTGAATGGACTGGAACCCACGCACCGACGAACCGTCGAATGCGAGGCCGTCCTCGAACACGCTCTCGTCGAACGCCGAAGCCGGGATCGAGAAGTGCTGGACGACGCCAGGCAGGTCGCAGAACCGGATGTCGACGTACTCGACCTTCTCGTCCTTGATCTGCTTGATGATGTCGTCGGCAGTCTTTTCAGCCACTGATTGGTCTCCTTATTTGTGGTAGGCCCGCGTCGACGCTATGGAGTCGATGTTGCACTGCTGTCAACCATATGTTGCGCCGACGTTACGCATGGCCTTCTCCGTACCTCTGCCTGCGCACTTCTGGCAGACACTTATCCTGGCTGGATGGCCCGCGCAACTGGTTCCGGTTTGGGTTCGTGGCTGTCGGGTCCCAGCACCCCCGAGCCTGGGGCGTACCCGGGTGAGCGCCTCGGGCTGCCGCAGACGGGGTCCGACTCCATCGCCCGGTTCGGCCGCCGCATCGGCGCGCTGTGTGTCGACTGGCTGGTCTGCTACGGGCTGGCCGCGCTGGCGATGACAGCCGGCCTGGTGAGCCTGTCGATGCTTTCTACTGCCGTGCTGGTCGTCTGGTTGGTGCTGAGCGTCATCTCGGTGCGACTGTTCGGCTTCACCCCGGGTCAGCTGGCGCTGGGCTTGAAGGTGGTGTCGGTCGACAACCGCGCGCATGTGGGCTCCGGACGGGCGCTGGGCCGGGGGCTATTGCTCACGCTCGTCATCCCGGCCCTGTTCACCGACTCCGATCTGCGTGGCCTGCACGACCTGGCGACCAAGACCGCCGTCGTCAGGCGCTGACGGTCGTCACTTGCGCCGGACGGTGCGCTGGACGCCGCGCATCTTGGCCTGCGCAGGCAGTGGCCCCTTCGGCATCGCCGCCGGGCCGATCTTGCTCCCGAGCGCCACGAGCTTGGACTCGAGCGAATCCATCTGCTTGACGGTGATGTTGGACGGCAGCTTCGTCAGGTGCCGTTCGAGCTTGGACAGCGGCACCTCACCCTCGCCGTTGCCGATCACGATGTCGTAGATCGGGACGTCGCCGACGAGTCGGGCGGTGCGCTTCTTCTCCTGGGCGAGCAAGGGCTTGACGCGGGAGGCGGAACCCTCACCGACGAAGATCACGCCCGGCCGGCCGATCACGCGGTGCACGGCGTCGAAGTGACCGGTGGCCGCGACTCCAGGGGTGACCCGCCACTTGCCGCGCAGGTTCTCCAGCGCCCACGCCGCGGCCCCGGTCTGTCCCTCGGCCTTGCGGTACACCGCCTTCTGGGCGCGGCGGCCGAAGATGATGAACGCCACCAGGCCCCCGAGGAGCACGCCGAGCGGGATCATCATGAACATCGTGAACCCACCGGCGAAGAGCCCGACAGCCACTGACGCGCCGACGATCAGCACAAATGCACCGATCATGTACGGCAGTAGCCGCTTGTCCTCTTTGCGCTGAATCTGGAACGCCTGCCACAGCTGGCTGCGGCGCTGCTTGGAGGCCGCCTTGCGGGTGGCCTTCGCTTCGGCCTTGGCCGCCTTCACCTCAGCGGGGTTACGCGTTTTCGCCATTCGTTCAGGATACGGCGGGCCGGGACGCCGCTGTCTGCGCATACAACTTGCCGGCCCGATACGAGGATCGGACCAGTGGGCCGGCCAGCACGCCGGCGAAGCCGATGCCCGCCGCGAACTGCTCGTGCTCGACGAACTCGTCCGGGTGCACCCACCGCTCGACCGGATGGTGACGGGCCGACGGCCGCAGGTACTGCGTGATGGTGACGATGTCGCAACCCGCATCGTGCAGGTCACGCAGCGCGTCGCGAACCTCCTCGGGTGTCTCGCCCATGCCGAGGATGAGGTTGCTCTTGGTCACCAACCCGTCATCGCGGGCCATCGTGATCACCGAGAGGCTGCGGTCGTAGCGGAAGCCCGGTCGGATCCGCTTGAAGATCCGCGGGACCGTCTCGACGTTGTGTGCCAACACTTCCGGGCGTGATTCGAAGACCTGCGCGAGCAGTGCGGGGTCGGCGTTGAAGTCCGGGATCAGTAGTTCCACGCCGGTGTTGGGGTTCAGCGCCTTGATCTGCCGGACCGTCTCGGCGTACAGCCAGGCGCCGCCGTCGGGCAGGTCGTCACGGGCGACGCCGGTCACGGTGGAGTAGCGCAGCCCCATGGCCTGCACGCTCTCGGCGACCCGGCGGGGCTCGTCGCGGTCGAGGTCAGCGGGTTTGCCGGTGTCGATCTGGCAGAAGTCGCAGCGTCGGGTGCACTGCTCGCCGCCGATGAGGAAGGTGGCCTCGCGGTCTTCCCAGCACTCGAAGATGTTGGGGCAGCCGGCTTCCTCGCAGACCGTGTGCAAACCCTCGCGCTTCACCAGGTTCTTGAGCTCTTTGTACTCCGGACCCATCTTGGCCCTGGTCTTGATCCACGGGGGTTTGCGCTCGATCGGCGTCTGCGCATTACGCACTTCGAGACGCAGTAGCTTCCGGCCGTCAGGAGCGATAGTCACTGTGCCGATTCTACGCGCGCACCCGGGCCGGCACCGACCGCGATGCGGCCGTCGAGCGCGTCCAGCACCGCATCGGCCACCCGGTCCATGACGTCCGCGACGCCGACCGGGTGGCTGAGTTCGGCGGTCAGCGATGTCACGCCCGCGTCGGCGATGCCGCACGGCACGATCGATCCGAACGCGCCGAGGTCGCAGTCACAGTTCAGCGCGAAGCCGTGCAGCGTGGTCGCCCGTGCCACCCGGATGCCGATGGCCCCGACCTTTCGCGCCGGACGCACGTCGTCGCCCGCCACCCACACCCCGGACCTTCCCTCGACGCGACTCGTCGGCAGACCCAGATCGGCACACACGGTGATCAACGACTCTTCAAGCCGCCGAACGAAATTCACGACATCGAGCGGCTCGGCCAGTCCGATGATCGGGTATCCGACCAATTGCCCGGGGCCGTGCCAGGTGATCTTGCCGCCCCGGTCGGTATCGACGACGGGGGTGCCGTCGGCGGGGCGCTCCTCGGCCAGGGTGCGCCGACCGGCGGTGTACACCGGGGGATGCTGAAGCAGCAGCAGGGTGTCCGGACCGCCCGCGACGCGAGCGTCTGCCAGTTCGCGTTGCAGGTCCCACGCCGTCTGGTAGTCGACGGTGCCGAGCCGCCTGACCTCAACGGGTCCGTTGCCGGACCGGATCGATGCCGCCATGGATGTCGACGGTACTCCTCAGTCGCCTTTGGGGGCGGTGGCGAACGCCAGGGCTTCGCCGATGGTGTTGTGGTGGAACTGGAAGCCGGCGCGCTCCAGTTCCGCAGGAATGGCCCGCTGACCGCCGAGCAGGCCTTCGTCGGCGAACTCGCCGAACACCGTTCGCAGCGCGAATCCGGGAACCGCCAGCAGCGTGGGACGGTTGGCGGTGCGCCCGAGTGCGGTGGTGAATTCGGCGTTGGTGACCGGCGCAGGTCCGGTGAAGTTGACCGGGCCGGCCAGTTCGTCGTGGCTGATGGCGAACAGCAGGGCGCGCACCTGGTCCTCGAGGCTGATCCAGGGCAGGTACTGACGCCCGTTCCCGAGTCGCGCGCCCAGACCCAGCGAGAACAGCGGTTTGAGTCGGCCCAGCATGCCTCCCGACGGAGCCATCACCAGGCCGGTGCGGGCCAGCACCACCCGCACCCCGGCGCGCGCCGCCGAAGCGGTCGCGGCCTCCCAGTCGACAGTGAGCCTGGCGAGGAAGTTGCGTCCGGGAGGCGCCGTCTCGTCGACCGGATGGCTGCCGGCGTCGCCGTAGTAACCCACCGCGCTCGCATTGACCAGCACGGGTACTCCGGCGTCGACGACGGCGCTCGAGAGCACCTCGGTGGGGCCGATGCGACTGTCTCGCAGACTCTGCTTGAACGCCCCGGACCATCGCTTCTGGCCGACGTTCACCCCGCACATGTTGACGACGGCACCCACCCCGCGCAGCGCCCCCGGATCGAACTCGCCGCTGGCGGGATCCCAGTACACCTCGTCGGCGTTCGACGGTGCCCGTCGCACGATGCGCAGTACCCGGCGGTCGGTGGCGCGGAGCGCGTAGACCAACGCCGTACCGATCAGACCCGAGGATCCCGCGATGGCGACGATCGAATCCGATGGCATCGACACAGCGCGCTACAGACCCAGATCTGCCTCGAACGCACCCTCTTCGAGACGCCGTTTGATCGTGGTGACGAAGCGACCGGCATCGGCGCCGTCGATGAGGCGGTGGTCGTAGGTCAGCGGCAGGTAGCACACCGACCGCACACCGATCGACTCGTTGCCGAACTCGTCGACGATCACCCGCGGCCGCTTGACGATCGCCCCGGTGCCCAGCATCGCCGCTTGCGGCGGAACCAGGATCGGTGTGTCGAACAGCGCACCCTGGCTGCCGATGTTGGTGATGGTGAAGGTGCCGCCGGACAGTTCGTCGGGTTTGAGATCACCCGAGCGAGCCCGTGCCGCGATGTCGGCGATGGCCCGCGCCAGCCCGCCCAGGGAAAGGTCACCGGCGTTCTTGATCACCGGCGAGAGCAGACCCTGCTCGGTGTCGACCGCGAAGCCGAGATGCTCGGCGTCGTAGTAGGTGAGCTCCTTGGCGTCCTCGTCGTAGCTCGCATTGACGTTCGGGTGGATCTTCAACGCGTCGATCACCGCTCGGGCGATGAACGGCAGGTACGTCAGATTGACACCCTCGCGCTCGGCGAACTTCGCTTTCGCCTTCGACCGCAGCGACACGATCTTCGTCATGTCGACCTCGTGGGTCTGCGTCAACTGCGCTGTCGTCTGCAGCGATTCGCGCGTCTTCTTCGCGGTGATCTGACGGATCCGGTTGGCCTTCTGCTTGGTTCCGCGCAGATGGGCCAGCGCCGCCTCCGGAGGAGGTGCGGCCGAGGAAGCCTTGGCGGGAGCTTCGGTGGCAGGCTCCGCTTTGGGCGTGTCCTTTGCGGCTTTCTTCTCGTCGGCTGCCGCAAGAACGTCCTGCTTGCGAATCCGGCCCCCCACGCCGGTGCCCTTGACGGAGGTGAGTTCGACACCGTGCTCGTTGGCCAGCTTGCGGACCAACGGGGTGACGTACGGACCGCTGTCGCCGCTGGACGAGCTTTCGGCCGCAGCAGGCGCGGGCTCGGACTTGGGTTCCGGCTTGGGCTCGGGCTTGGGTTCCGGCTTGGGCTCGGATTTCGGTTCCGGCTTGGCTTCCGGCTCCGGCTCCGGTTCGGGCTCTGGTTCGGGTTCCGGCTCCTCAGCGCTCGAAGCATCGGCGTCGCCGATCTTGCCCAGCTCGCCGCCCACCTCGACGGTGTCATCCTCTTCGGCGGTGATGGAGACCAAGGTGCCGGCCACCGGAGACGGGATCTCGGTATCGACCTTGTCGGTGGAGACCTCGACAAGCGGCTCGTCGACCTCGACGCTGTCTCCGACCTTCTTCAGCCAGCGGGTCACCGTTCCCTCGGTGACCGACTCGCCCAGTTCAGGCATGTTCACCGGGGTGGCCGAACCTGACGAGCTGGATTTCTTCGCGGCGGGCTTGGACTCCGGCTCGGGCTCCGACTCGGGTTCTGCCTCAGCCTCGGCTTCAGGCTCCTCGGGTTCGGCTTCAGGCTCCTCGGCGGGGGCAGCGTCATCACCGTCACCGCTGTCGCCGTCGTCGTCGGCATCACCGATCACCGCCAGCTCGCCACCGACCTCGACGGTGTCGTCCTCCTGGGCCACGATCTTCTTCAACACACCGGCGGCCGGTGACGGGATCTCTGTGTCGACCTTGTCGGTCGACACTTCCAGCAGCGGCTCGTCCTCCGCGACCGTGTCTCCCTCTTGCTTGAGCCAGCGGGTCACTGTCCCCTCGGTAACGCTCTCACCGAGTGCGGGCATCTGGACGGAGATGGCCATTGTGTCGTGGCTCCCTTGCACGGTCTGAGGTGATCGAAGTGTCGGTTCCCATCCTGTCACGTCCGCTCTCACGTTTCGTCGCGGACGGGGGTACTGGCTGCTCTGGCACTATCGAAAAGAATGCAATGAAAGCACTGAGCGCGGGTAAGCCGGAAGGAGCCAACCCAGGTGGGACTGTTCGACAAGCTTCGACGCCGACGCGGCGGGAGCGGCGCCGCATCCGGCGGTCCGGCTTCCGATCTCCGCTATCTGCAGCAGTGGGTCGCGGAGCACAACGGCGTCGAGGCGTTCATCGAACCGAAGACGACGGTCACCGAGGTCACCGTCGTGCTGGTTGCTGCCGACGGTGAATGGACTCGGCGCAAGGCCGGGGGCGACCGCGGAGCGCGTCGGCTGAGCGACCGCTTGAAGATCCCGGTGTACGACGTCCAGAAGGTCGGTTACCCGCAGCGCATGCGCGACTACGACGCCCGTGCGCGGATTCAGCGAAAGCGTGCCCTGCGCGAGGAGCTCGACGACCGCTAGTAGTGTCCGCTCGCGGAGGTGTCATGACCCAGCGGTGTGTCGAGAGCAGCGACGGCGTCCAGATCGCCGTGTACGAAGAGGGCAACCCTGACGGACCCACGCTGGTGATGGTCCACGGTCACCCCGACTCCCATGTGCTCTGGGATGCGGTGGTGCCGCTACTGGCGGACAAGTTCCGGATCGTGCGCTACGACAACCGTGGAGCGGGTGGTTCCACTGCGCCCAAACGTACTTCGGCATATCGCATGGCGCGCTTCGCCGACGACTTCGCCGCTGTCGTCGACGCCGTGTCCGACGAGCACGCCGTGCACGTGCTCGCCCACGACTGGGGATCAACAGGAGTCTGGGAGTTCCTCGCCCGCCCCGAGGCCGCCGAGCGCGTCGCCTCGTTCACCTCGGTTTCGGGACCGAGCCACGATCACGTCAATCGCTACATCGTCGACACGTTGAGCCGGCCGTACCGTCCCCGGCGATTCCTGAAGGGGCTCAGCCAAGCCGGGCGGTTGGTGTTGATGGTGCCCCGTTCGGTTCCGGTGAAGATGTACCGCGCCAACTTCGTCACCACGCTCAACAGAGCCCGGCCCGACCACCGGGTGGACGTGCCGGTACAGCTCATCGTCGGTGAGAACGATCCCTACCTGCGACCGCACTTCTACGACGCCATCACGGCGTGGGCGCCACGGTTGTGGCGCCGCGACATCGTTGCCGGACACCGTGCGCCCGATACGCACCCGCAGGTACTGGCGCGTTCGGTCAGCCAACTCGTCGAGCACCTCGAAGGCGCTCCGGCCAGTCGGGAACTGTTGCGCGCCAAGGTGGGTCGCCAACGTAAAGCCTTCGGCGACACTCTGGTGTCGGTGACCGGCGCCGGTAGTGGCATCGGTCGCGAAACGGCGGTGGCATTCGCCCGGGAGGGGGCCGACGTGGTGATCAGCGACGTCGACCGGGCCGGGCTCGACGAGACCGCACGTCTGGTCGCCGCCACCGGTGCGGCGGCGCACAGCTACACCCTCGACGTCTCCGATCCGGTCGCCGTCGAATCGTTCGCCGAACGGGTGTGTGCCGAGCACGGAGTTCCCGACGTGGTGGTGAACAACGCGGGCGTCGGCCATGCGGGCTTCTTCCTCGACACCCCGGCCGAAGAATTCGATCGGGTTCTCGACATCAACTTCGGCGGTGTCGTCAACGGCTGCCGGTCGTTCGCCAAACGTCTCGTCGAACGGGGGACCGGAGGACACATCGTCAATGTCGCGTCGATGGCCTCCTATGTGCCGGTGAACGTCATGAACGCCTATTGCACGTCCAAGGCGGCGGTCTACATGTTCTCGGATTGCCTACGTGCGGAACTGGATACGGCCGGCATCGGGCTGACGACGATCTGTCCCGGCGTCGTCGGCACCAACATCGTGGAGACCACCCGCTTCTCGCTGCCCGACGCCCGCAGCAACGACGCCGAAACGGTTCGCCGACGGGCGCGCAAGGGGTTCGGGGCACGACGCTACGGACCTGAGAAGGTCGCCAAGGCGATCGTCGCCGCGGTGACGGCGAACAAGGCAATCCGGCCGGTGACCCCCGAGGCGTACTTCGTCTACGGCGCCGCTCACGCGCTGCCGCCTGCGATGCGGAGCGCCGCACGCGGCGGAAGCGTGATGTGAGGCCGCTCGGCTGCTAGCCGTTCTCGGCTCTGCCCATCAGCCGTTCTCGGCTGTGCCCATCAGCCGTTCTCGGCGATGTCCTCCAGGACCGCGAACATCGTCCGCGTCGGCACCCCGGTGCCGCCCTTGGGTGTGTAACCCCAGGGCCCGCCGGAGTTGTACGCAGGGGCCGCGACGTCGATGTGGGCCCACTGCACACCGTCGGCGACGAACTCACGCAGGTAGGTTCCCGCGACCAGCATGCCCGCGTACCGAGAGCCGCTGACGTTGGCCAGGTCGGCAACCGTCGACTTGAGGTCGTCCTTGAGTTCCTCGGGCAGCGGCATCGCCCAGCCGTTCTCGCCGACACCCTGGCTGATCTCGGCGACCCGGTCGCGGAACTCCTCGCTGCCCATGACGCCCGGGGTGCGGGCTCCCAGTGCCACCGTCTGCGCGCCGGTCAGCGTCGAGGTCTCGATCAGGTAGTCGGGCTCGTCCTCGCACGCCCGCACGATGGCATCGGCCAGGACCAACCGGCCCTCGGCGTCGGTGTTCAGCACCTCCACGGTGATGCCGCCGTACTGGGTCAGTACATCGCCGGGGCGCTGCGCGGTGGCCGACGGCATGTTCTCGGCCATCGGAACGGTCGCGATGACATCGATCGGCAACTGCTGCCTGGCAGCCAGCGCCACCGTCGCGATGACGGCTGCGGCGCCACCCATGTCGGAGGTCATGTGATGCATGTTGGCGGCAGGCTTGATCGAGATACCGCCGGTGTCGAACGTGATCCCCTTACCGACCAGCGCCACCTTCTTCGATTTCTTGTTCCTGGCGCCCTTGTGCGTCAGCCGTACCAGTCGCGGCGGGCGCGACGACCCCTTGCCGACACCGACGACGCCGCCGTAGCCGTCCTTGGCGAGGGTCTTGTCGTCGAGCACCTCCACCTCGAGGCCCGTCGCATCACCCAAAGCCTTTGCGCGTTTGGCGAATTCCGCGGGATACAGGTGGCTCGGCGGAGTGTTCACAAAATCCCGGGCGGTCGCGACCGCGGTGGCGATCGCCTCCGCGCGGGCTGCCGCCTCCTTCGTTGCCGACTTCGTGTCGGCGGTGAGCGCGGTGATCTTGCGCAGTCCCGCGTCCTTGGGGGCGGTCTTCTCGCTGCGGAAGTCGGTGAACCGGTAGGCGCCCAGGATCAAGCCTTCGATCGCCGCCTGCAGGTCGAGGTCCGACAGGGTGGTGAAGACGGTCTCGACGCCGGTCAGCGACCGCGCGGCCGCGCCGGCGGCCCGGCGGATCGTCTCGGCCGGCCACTCGTCGCGTTCCTTGCCCAAACCGACCGCCAGCACGCTTCGCACCGGCAGCGACGGTGCCACCACCCGGGTCAACTGTTCCGAACCGCCCTTGGCGCCCAACGCGTTGAGGGCGGCCTCGATCTCGCCGACCGCCTCGGCATCGAGGTAGGGGTTGGCGACGACCTTGGCCGCCGCGTCAGTGCCATTTTGGTCGCCGCTGGCGACGACGGGCACGATGAGCACCGAAGAGGCGACGTTGCGCTTCGGCAACGCGCTCGCGACGGTGACGGCGGGGGACTGGTAACCGGCAGGAGTGCTCACGGTGGTTCACCCTATCCACTGGGTCACGGCACCGCTGCCGCGTGTCGTGGGACGCCCGAGCGCCGGGTGAGTCACAGCGGCGCATTCAGTGCCGGTGCCATGATCTCCTCGATGGATCCCGACAGATAACCGGCGTACTGAGCGGTGACGTGGTACCTGCCGGCGTAGACGAGTTGGTCGGCGATCACTGCCGGGCAGACCTCGGTGCAGAACCACGGGTCGACATGGACGTAGGTCTGGCCGGTGAGTTCTGCGGCACCCGACCAGCCCGCCTGGGTCGGCACAGCCTCGGCCGCCGGCGCCGCGCACCGGGTGAGATCGGTGGGGTTCTCGGCCGCACACTCAGACGGACCTTCCGATGGACGCGGAATGCTGCCGAGAATGAAGGCCTTTGTGCCCTCGGGTAGTTCGTTGACGGTCTTCACGAGTGCGTCGCGCCAGATCTCCGGGGTCGTATCACGACCGGGTCCCTGATTGCCGCCGTCGTACCATCCGGTCATCACGACGATCTCGGCCTTCTCCTGATCGATGATCCTCATCCGCCAGTCCTGCCAGTCGTCGCATTCGGTGTAGGCGCGCCCCAGCTGCCACTGGTAGTAGGTCAGCGACGCGGGGCCGCAGTTGCTCTTGGCCAACGTGATCAGCCGCCATCCAGTGCGCTTGCCGATGAGATCGAGCGCTCTGTGCCACATCGATGCGGCGGAGTCGCCGATCAACACCATGGTCCGGTCGCTGGTGGTGTCACCGAAGGTGCAAGGGCCGATGTCGTCGAGCCGACTCACCTCCAGCGCGGGCTCGCAGCCCTCGATCGACCACTGGGCGGTGTAGTCGCCACTCGCGGCCAGCAGCTCGTCGTTGTCGATGTCCGCGGGAAGGTCACGCAATGTGGTCGCGGCCTGCACTGCCCTCAGTACCTCGGTTTGTGGGATCGCCGCCGGCACGGGTGCTGATCCGGTTTGTGCGACCGGATTCGGCTCATCGGGGACGGCCCGGCATCCGACCGACATCAACGCGGCGCACATCGCGACGGCCGCAACGGTTTTGGCGGTGAAGCGCTGAGGCATCAGGAAATCCTTTCGCAGAACGTTCAGAACAACTGCTGGACAAGGGGAACCGGCAGGGCCCAGCGGTAACGCTCGAAGGCCGCGACCGCAAAAACGACGGCGATGCCTGCCGGCACGATGGCCAGGCTCAGCCAGGGGCGCGCCGCCAGCGCACGGGACCGACGGATCGGGTCCTCGAATGCGTGGTACATGGCTGCCGCGCCCGCGAAAGTCACACCGATCAGGAGCACCTGTGCCGGCCAGGAGAAATCCTCACCGATCCGGGCAGCGGTGATGGTGAATACGGGCCAGTGCACAAGGTAGAGCGAATAGGAGATGTCGCCGATGTAGGTGAATACCCGGTTGCCCAGCACGGTGGTCGGGACCGTGCGCTGCACGCGCAAACCGGAGACGAGGATCATCGCGGTGCCGAGCACCGGGACCGCGGCGACCCAACCCGGGAAACGGCTGGTGTCATCGAGGAAGATGACCGACCAGGTGATCGCCGTGGTACCGGACCAGGACAATGCGCCGGCGATGATCGGCCTCGTTACGACCCTGGCGGCCAACCACGGTTGGGCCACGGCGATCAGGCAACCGATCGCCAACTCCCACGCGCGGGTCAGGGGAGAGAAGAATGCTTCGACTCCGTTGGCGGACGTCACCACGATCGAGTACAGGTAGCTTGCCGCCACGATTGCGACCAGAAGCGCGAACAACACCTGTCGCAGCGTGGCCCGGCGCCAACGGGCGGCGACGGCGATCGCCAGGAGCATCAGCAGCGGCCACACCAGGTAGAACTGCTCCTCCACGGCCAGTGACCAATAGTGCTGCAGCGGAGAAGGATCACCGCCGAGGCGGGCATAGTCGGAGCCGGTCTCGATGAAGTGGAAGTTGGCGAGGAACAACGACGCTGCCGTCGCGTCCGGCAGCACCCGGGCGCCGCGCAGGAAGTTGGTCAATTCGAACGTCGCGATGACCGTGAGGGCGACCACCAGAGTGGCGGCTGGGACGATCCGACGGGCACGTTTGGCGTAGAAGTCCAGAAACCACGCGCGACCGGGTTGCGTGGAGGTGTGCAGCAGCATCCGGGTGATCACGTAACCGGAGATCACGAAGAAGACATCGACACCGACGAATCCCCCGGGGAACCCGGGCATGCCGACGTGGTCGAGGATGACGACCAGCACCGCGACCGCGCGCAGGCCCTGAATGTCGGCGCGGCGGTTCCCGTGTGGCGGGGCCGCAGTGTGGGGCTGTTCGCCGTGGGCGGCCCCGACTGCAACCGCCACCCCACCCTGCCTTCGCGCCATCGGTGAGCTACCCGCGTAACTCTTGCGGGGCAATATAGCACTCAGGTTAGGCTAACCTTCTGTCGCTCCTGGCGGTCGAGGTGACGTCGGGTAGCCACCGATGTGTGCCCACCCTCGGCGCCATACGGTTTAAGCTGGTTCGTCGTGACTGACAACCTGTTGGCTGGCCCTCTGGAGAACCGTCACCGCGACCTCGGCGCAAGCTTCGCCGAGTTCGGCGGTTGGCTCATGCCGGTGTCCTATGTCGGCACCGTCGCCGAACACACCGCGACTCGCACCTCGGTGGGTCTGTTCGACGTCAGCCACCTGGGAAAGGCTTTGGTGAAAGGTCCGGGGGCGGCTGAGTTCGTCAACTCCGCCCTCACCAACGACCTGGGCCGCATCGGTCCGGGCAAAGCGCAGTACACGCTGTGCTGCACGGAATCAGGCGGCGTCATCGACGACCTGATCGCCTACTACGTCTCCGACGACGAGATCTTCCTGGTACCCAACGCCGCCAACACCGCGGCCGTCGTCGCCGCGTTGAGCGAGCATGCCCCCGACGGGCTGACCATCACCGACGAGCACCGATCGCGCGCCGTGCTGGCGGTACAGGGACCAAAGTCGGCCGAGGTCGTCGGCGGGCTGGGTCTGCCGACAGACATGGACTACATGGGTTACGCCGATGCGGTGTTCGGTGGTGTCGAGGTCCGGGTGTGCCGCACCGGTTACACCGGAGAGCACGGCTACGAGTTGCTGCCCGTCTGGGATGAGGCGGCGGTGGTGTTCGACGCGCTGGTCGACGCTGTCGCCGCGGCCGGTGGGGAACCCGCGGGCCTCGGCGCGCGCGACACCCTGCGCACCGAGATGGGTTATCCGCTGCACGGACACGAACTGTCGCTGGACATCTCACCGCTGCAGGCCCGTTGCGGTTGGGCGGTCGGCTGGAAGAAGCAGGCGTTCTGGGGTCGCGAGGCATTGCTCGCGGAGAAGGAAGCCGGGCCGCGACGGACGCTGCGCGGATTGCGGGCGGTGGGCCGCGGGGTGTTGAGAGGAGATCTCACCGTGCTCGACGGCGATACTCCGATCGGCGTCACCACGTCGGGCACGTTCTCCCCGACGCTGAAAGTCGGGATCGCACTGGCGCTGATCGACACTGCGGCCGGCATCGCCGACGGTCAGCAGGTTGCCGTCGACGTCCGCGGACGCATGATCGAATGCGAGGTCGTCAAGCCACCGTTCGTGGACACGCGCACCCGCTAAATCGCTAGCCTGCCGGTTATACAATCGCTTTCATGACTGCAGGCCTCGAGTTCACCGTCGATCGCAACGCGAATCCGGCGAGCGACGGGGTACGGGCCGAGATCCTCGCGAACCCCGGCTTCGGCAAGTTCCACACCGACCACATGGTCTCTATCGACTACACCGCCGGACGGGGATGGCACGACGCAAAGGTCCTTCCCTACGGCCCGATCGAGCTCGACCCGTCGGCGATCGTCCTGCACTATGCGCAGGAGGTTTTTGAGGGTCTGAAGGCCTACCGCTGGTCCGATGGCTCGATCGTGTCGTTCCGTCCCGACGCCAACGCGGCCCGGTTGTGCAGATCGGCGCGGCGGTTGGCGATCCCCGAACTGCCTCCCGAATTGTTCCTCGAGTCGCTGCGGCAGCTGATCGCCGTCGACGAGCCCTGGGTGCCGCCGGCCGGTGGTGAGGAGTCGCTGTATCTGCGGCCGTTCATCTTCGCCACCGAACCCGGCCTGGGTGTGCGCCCCGCCAACGAATACCGGTACCTCGTCATCGGCTCACCCGCAGGCGCCTACTTCCCGCGGGGCATCAAACCGGTCAGCGTGTGGTTGTCCACCGAGTATGTGCGGGCCAGTCCCGGTGGTACCGGCGCCGCCAAGTTCGGTGGCAACTATGCGGCGTCGCTGCTGGCGCAGGCCGAGGCCGCCGAGCAGGGCTGTGATCAAGTGGTGTGGCTGGATGCGACCGAACGCCGTTATGTCGAGGAAATGGGCGGCATGAACCTGTTCTTCGTGTTCGGCAGCGGTGGCACCGCCCGCCTGGTGACCCCGGAGCTGTCCGGTTCGCTGCTGCCGGGCATCACCCGGGATTCGTTGTTGCAGTTGGCGACCGATGCAGGATTTGCGGTCGAGGAACGCAAGATCGACGTCGACGAATGGCAGAAGAAGGCCGCTGCGGGTGAGATCACCGAGGTGTTCGCCTGCGGCACCGCCGCCGTCATCACACCGGTGTCGCACGTCAAGCACGGTGACGGTGAGTTCACCATCGCCGACGGCGAGCCCGGTGAGATCACCATGGCGCTGCGCGACACGTTGACCGGAATCCAGCGCGGCACCTTCGCCGACACCCACGGCTGGATGGCCCGGCTCAGCTGATCGCCATCCCGACCGCGGCAACGGTCGTCGTCACCTCGACCGCCGCACCCAGCACGTCTCCGGTGATGCCGCCGAACCGGCGCACACAGTGCGACACCAGGGCTGCGCTGCACAGCAGGGCGACGAGCACCGCCAGCGGACCCTGCCAGAAGTGCGCACCCGCCGGGATCGCCACTGCTGCGACCCCGAGCATCCACGCTGCCACCACCCAGAGGGGCTGGGTGCCCGCGACGGCGCCGCCGAGCGCGCTTCCTGCGGCCGCCGGAACAGACCGCCGGCATGCGGCGACCGCGGCTACCCGCCCCGCCGCCACCGCCACCAGGACCGCGATCCAGTTCGTCTCCGCGAAGGCGAGGGTCTGTACCAGGACGACGACCACCACTGCGGCGGCGCCGAACGGACCCGCTGAACCGTCACGCATCACGGCCAGCGCACGCTCCGGTGGGCCGTAGCAGCCCAGCGCGTCGGTGGTGTCCGACAGTCCGTCGATGTGCAGACCGCGGGTGGCCGCCAGCAGCACGGCCACCGCAAGGGCACCTGCCAGTGCACTGCCCTCGTCGAACGCATGAGTTCCGGCCCACAGCACCGCAGCGGCCAACGCGCCCAGCGCCACGCCGACAACGGGAAGCGCGGTCATCGCGCCGCGACCGATGTTCACCGCGCGGCCGGCCGGCACCGGCAGAACCGTCGCGAACGCGAAAGCGCCTGCGACAGAACGGATCATGTGTTGATGCCGGCCTGCTCGAACGTGGCCATCGACGCGAGCGTGCCGACTGCGGCCCGCAGAACCGGCAGGGCCACCAGGGCGCCGGTGCCTTCGCCCAGTCGCATTCCGAGATCGATGAGGGGAACCAGTTCGAGGTGCTGCAGCGCCAGTGAATGCGCCGGTTCGGTGGAGCGGTGGCCGGCCTGCCACCACTGCTTCGCGCCGGGGGCGAGCCGTTCGGCCGCCAGTGCGGCAGCCGTCACCACAACGCCGTCGAGTAGTACCGGGGTGCGCCGGACCGCGGCCTGAGCACAGAATCCCGTCATCGCTGCCAAGTCGGCGCCGCCGCAGATCCGCAGCAGTGCAATGGGATCCGCGGTGATCCTGCGAGTCCGGTACAGCGCGTCACGTACTGCGGCAGTTTTGCGGGCCCAGCCGGCGTCGTCGATGCCGGTGCCCCTGCCCACCGCGGCGACCGGCTCGGTGTCGGTCAACGCGGCGATCAGGGTGGTCGCCGGCGTGGTGTTCCCGATACCCATGTCGCCGGCGATCAGCAGATCTGCGCCGGCATCGACCTCTTCGTCGGCGATCCGACGGCCCGCCTCGATCGCCTCGACCACCTCCTCGGGGGTCAGTGCATCCTCGGTGGCGATGTTGCCGCTCGAGCGGCGGACCTTGTGTGCACCGATCGACGGTGATTGCGGCGCTGCGACGTCGACCGCGAGATCGGCGACCCGGACCCCGGCGCCCGCCAATGCGGCCAGCACGTTGACCGCCGCGCCGCCGGCATCGATGTTGGCCACCATCGCGGCGGTCACCTCGGCGGGATACGCGGACACCCCGGCGGCGGCCACCCCGTGGTCACCGGCAAAAACCACCACCCGGGCGCGCGTGAACTGTTCGGGGGGACAGACACCCTGGCAGGCGGCCACCCACACCGAGAGTTCTTCGAGGCGACCCAGAGCGCCCGGCGGCTTGGTGAGAACGGTCTGCCGCTGCCGTGCCGCGGATGCCGCTGCGGTATCAGGCGCGGCGATGGCAGGAAAGTAGGCCACCCGACGTCACACGACGGGGGTGCCGCGCTCGACCTGCGGTCTCGGCGCGCGCATCCTGCGCAGTTGCGAGGCGCGGCTCGAGGCGTAGAAGCCGAGCTTCCAACCGGTTTCGGTGTTGTCGGGGAACTTCTGATCCGCCAGACGGTTCACCTTGCGACCGAGGATGAACCCGTCGACGACCATGACCAGCACCAGAACCAGCATCGCGGGGGACAACATCTGCTGCACCTGGACCGAGGGCACCGCGAGCATGACGAAGATCAGGCCGAGCGCCGCCGGCATGAACAGACCGAGCAGATTGCGTCGCGAATCGACCACGTCACGGACATAGCGGCGCACCGGACCCTGATCGCGAGGCAGCAGGTAGGCGTCCTCGCCGGCCATCATCCTCTCGCGGCGCTTCGACATGTCCGAGCGGCGCTCGGCGCGCTGGGCCTTCTTCTCCTCGCGCGACAGCTTGGGTCCACCGAGCTCCTTGCGGCGCTTACGGGCCTCCGCACTGGTCAACGGCGCGGGTGCCACCGGCCCGCGTCTGCGACTCGCCTCGCTGCGCTTCGGCGTCGGCTTGCCCTTCGGGGCCGTGGTCACCCGCTGGCCGGCAGAGCCGGCGGGCGCCACGTCGGCGCTGTCGTCGGAGTTGTCGGGGTCAGCGTCCCCGGAATCGTCTCTGTTGCGGCCCAGCAATTTCACCCTGCCAGGTTACGTCTCGGCTGACCGCCGGGGCACCGGAGTCCCGGACATGCGTCGGTCCGGGGGAGGCCATAGTCTGCCGGGATGGCGCGCATCAATGTGCTGATCGCCCCGGACTGCTTCGGCGACAGCTTGACCGCAGTGCAGGCGGCGCAGTCCATCGCAGACGGTTGGGGCCGGTCCCGGCCCGACGACGGGCTGGCGCTGGCTCCGCAGTCCGACGGTGGACCCGGGTTCGTGGAAGTGCTCGCCAGTCGACTCGGCGAGGTACGCACCGAACGGGTGAGCGGTCCGCTGTCCAGTGACGTCGACGCGCAGTGGGTGCTCGATACGGATCCGCCGGTCACCGCGTACATCGAATGCGCGCAGGCGTGCGGCCTCGCCCTGCTGGGCGGGCCGCCGTCGGTGAGCACCGCGCTCGAGGCGCACAGCAGGGGAGTCGGGCAGCTCATCGCCGCCGCGAGGGCGGCCGGCGCGGGTCGGATCGTCATCGGGCTCGGAGGCAGCGGCTGCACCGACGGCGGCCGGGGCATGGTGGAGGCGCTGGGCGGCGTGGCGGCCGCACAGGAGTTGCTCGACGGCGTCGAGCTCATCGCCGCCAGCGACGTCGAACACCCACTTCTCGGCCCGCGGGGCGCCGCGGCGGTGTTCGGTCCGCAGAAGGGTGCCGATCCGGCCACCGTCGCGATCCTGGAGGACCGCCTGACCGTATGGGCGGAGGAGCTGAACGCGGCCGCGGGCCGCACGGTCAGCGGCGACGCCGGCGCCGGCGCCGCCGGTGGAATCGGTGCGGCCCTGATCGCTCTGGGCGGCCGGCGGGAGTCGGGCGCGGCGATCATCGCAGAACACACCGGCCTCGCCGCCGACGTCGCCGCCGTCGACCTGGTGATCACCGGAGAGGGCCGCTTCGACGACCAGTCCCTGCACGGCAAGGTCGTCAGCGCGCTGGCCGCCGGCGCCCGTGATCGGCAGATCCCGGTGCTCGTGCTGGCGGGCCAGGTGACGCTGGAGCAATCCGCGCTCGAAGCCGCCGGGATCGCCTCGGCCCATTCCATCACCGACCACGCGGGCTCGGTGCAGCGCGCGATCGAGGATGCGGCCAACCAGCTCACCGGCCTGGCGTCGGCGGTTGCGGCCACCTATCGGTGAGTCGTCGCAGGTGGTGACGCGACCTGGGGATAGATGGGGAATACGGGCCGAACAAGGTACCGTTGACCAAGTGGAGCTGTCCCCGTTCCGGGGGCGAGGCCTCCACCCACGTACATCCACACAGGAGATTCCATGACTGTTCAGCACGAGTCGGCCGTGCAGCCGGGCCAAGCTACCGAAACCCATGGCGCGACCCTGACCGATGCCGCGGCGAGCAAGGCCAAAGCGCTGCTGGATCAGGAAGGTCGCGATGATCTGGCGCTGCGCATCGCCGTGCAGCCGGGCGGATGTGCCGGGCTCCGATACAACCTGTTCTTCGACGACCGCACCCTCGACGGCGACCTCGTCGTCGAGTTCGGCGGAGTGAACCTGACGGTCGACCGGATGAGCGCCCCCTACATCCAGGGCGCCACCATCGATTTTGTCGACACCATCGAGAAGCAGGGCTTCACCATCGACAATCCGAACGCCACCGGGTCGTGCGCATGCGGCGATTCGTTCAACTGAGTCGGCGCTGATACCCGCTCAGTACTGACCGGCGGTCCGCGGCAGGAACGAACACACCAGGACCTCGTTGTCGATCGACAGCAACTGGGCGATGGCCTGCTCTTCACCGTCTTGGGGCTGCGTGCCGCGGGAGTTTCGCGCCGGCTCGACCCGCATCGTGAACAGCACCTGGGCCTGCGAGGGTGACCACGTCACCATCTTGTCCACCGAGGCCACCTCGGCGCTCCTGTACTGCTTGCGGAACGCATCGCTGGACAATCCGGCCAGCGCGAGGTCTGCACGGCGTTCCTTGGCGGCGTCGAACAGCCCACATAGAGTGTGGCGGGCCACGGTCTCGTCATCACCATTCGACAGTGCGTCGAGGTAGTCCTGGATCGCGCCCTGCGCGGAGGCCTCGGTCAATTGTCCGCCGGTGGTCTGTTCGTCCCGCCCGCCGCTGAGGGCCACCACAGCGGCCACGGCGACGATCGCGGCGACGGCCAGCACCGCCACGGCCGCGATGATCCATTTGCGGCCTTTGCGGGGCGGATACTGAACCGGTGGCGGCAGCATTCCCGGGTACGTCGCGTCGATGCCGCTGTCGGGGTAGGGCTGTGCCGGAGGATACGGCTGGCCAAAGGAATCCGGGTATCCCGGTTGTTGCTGCGGGCCGACCGGTCCAGCGCCGTATTGGGGCGGGTACGGACCAGTCATGTATTTGCTCCCGGAGAGGTCGGTCGAATCGTGCGCATCTAGAGTGGCCCGGCGGGCACCCATACGCAGGTTAGCGCAACTGACCGGGGTGCCTCCGGGGCCGAGAACGCGACCACAGGGCCGACACAGGGCCCGACCTGTGGTCGACACTAGGGTGAACGACGTTCGACTGTTCGGATCGTCGAGCACATGATGCGTGAACTGATGAAGGGTGAAACTGCGTGACCATTGCGGTGTCCGGATCGATCGCAACCGATCATCTGATGCGTTTTCCGGGTCGGTTCTCCGAGCAACTCCTCGCCGACCACCTGCAGAAGGTGTCGCTGAGTTTCCTGGTCGACGACCTGGTGGTGCATCGCGGTGGTGTCGCGGGCAACATGGCCTTTGCGATGGGTGTGTTGGGCGGCAGTCCGACCCTGGTGGGGGCCGTCGGAAAGGACTTCGACGAATACCGGCAGTGGCTGACCTCCCACGGAGTCAACTGCGACGGCGTGTTGGTCTCGGAGTCTGCCTACACGGCCAGATTCGTGTGCACCACCGACGAAGACATGGCCCAGATCGCCTCCTTCTATCCGGGCGCGATGTCGGAGGCCCGCGACATCAAACTGGCGGACGTCATCGAGCGGACCGGATCACCGAGCCTGACGATCATCGGCGCCAACGACCCGGAAGCGATGTTCCTCTACACCGAGGAATGCCGGTCCCTGGGGCTGGCGTTCGCCGCGGACCCCAGCCAGCAGTTGGCCCGCCTGTCCGGCGAGGAGATCCGCCGGTTGATCGACGGCGCCACCTACCTGTTCACCAACGACTACGAGTGGGATCTGCTGCTGCAGAAGTCCGGATGGTCGGAGGCCGAGGTGATGAGGCAGATCGAGCTTCGTATCACCACGCTGGGTGAGAAGGGTGTGGACCTGGTCGGCAAGGACGGCACGTTCATCCATGTCGATGTGGTGCCGGAGACGCACAAAGAGGATCCGACCGGTATCGGTGACGCTTTCCGGGCCGGATTCCTCACCGGGCGTGATGCCGGGTTGTCGCTGGAGCGTGCAGCTCAACTGGCCTCGCTGGTCGCGACGTTGGTGCTCGAGGCGCCGGGGCCCCAGGAGTGGTCGTGGGACCGCGACTCGGCAGTCCAGCGGCTCAGTGATGCCTACGGCGCCGACGCGGGCCGGGAGATAGCCGAGGCGCTCGCCTAGAGCTGCACCGGGTAGGTCGGCTCGCTGATCGCAGGCGTGACGCTTCCTTCGACGAAGATCGCGTGCCAGAGCATGAAGATCAGCACGGTCCACAGCCTGCGGCTGTGATCGGTTGTGCCTCTTCGGTGTTCGTCCAGCATCAACCGGACCGCGGCCAGGTCTATCAGGTCGCCGGCGCCGGACGCGCCGACCATGTCCTGGGCCCAGTCCAGCAGCTCGCCTGAGCGCAGCCAGTGCCGGATCGGCACGGGGAAACCCAGTTTCGGCCGGTTGAGGACATGGGCGGGAACGATGGGCTCCAGCGCGCGCCGCAGCGCGTACTTCGTGGTGGCCCTGGTGATCTTCTGATCGAACGGCAGTCGTGAGGCCACGGCGAACACCTCGGGGTCCAGGAACGGCACCCGCAGTTCCAGGGAGTTGGCCATCGTCATCTTGTCGGCCTTGACCAGGATGTCACCGCGTAACCAGGTGAACAGGTCGATGTGCTGCATGCGGGCCACCGGGTCCCAGCCCTGCGACTTCGCGTAAACCGGGGAGGTGACGTCGGTGTGGATCCAGTCGTCGCGGAATCTGGGCAACACCGCTCGCAACTGTTCGTCGGAGAAGCTCCGTGCGTTGCCGTAGTAACGCTCCTCGAGGGTGAGCGACCCCCGGTGCAGCAGGCTCTTACCGCGCATGCCCTCCGGCAGAGGTCGGGCCGCCTTTCCGACCGACTTGCGCAGGCCGCGCGGCAGAAAGTCAAAAGGCTTGAGCGACAATGGTTCCCGATAGATCGTGTAGCCACCGAACAGCTCGTCGGCGCCCTCGCCGGAGAGCACGACCTTGACGTGCTTGCGTGCCTCTCTGGCGATGAAGTAGAGCGGCACCAGCGCAGGATCGGCAACGGGTTCGTCGAGATACCAGACGATCTCGGGGAGTGCCGCCACGAACTCGGCCTGACTCACGACCTTGGTGACATGCCGGGCGCCGATGGCTTCGGCTGAGGCGACGGCGACGTCGACCTCCGAGAACCCCTCGCGTTCGAAGCCTGTGGTGAAGGTGATCAACCTCGGGTTGTGCCTCATGGCCAGTGCCGCGATGGCCGTCGAGTCGATGCCGCCGGAGAGGAACGCGCCGACCGTCACGTCGGCGCGCATGTGCTTGGCCACCGAGTCCTCGAGCACCGCGGTGATCTCGTCGTAGCGGCGTTGGTCGTCACCTGACGGCGATCCGGTGAACGGCACCGCATCAAAATGTGGGGTGAAATACCGGGTGACCTGCGGCGCTGCGCCCGGCCGAACCCGCGCGTAACTGCCCGACTCGAGCCTGCGGACGCCCCGGTGCAGT
The DNA here is from genome assembly GCF_039729195.1 of Mycobacterium sp. DL. Taxonomy (NCBI): domain Bacteria; kingdom Bacillati; phylum Actinomycetota; class Actinomycetes; order Mycobacteriales; family Mycobacteriaceae; genus Mycobacterium; species Mycobacterium sp. DL. The sequence goes on along the minus strand of NZ_CP155796.1, from coordinate 3,506,099 downwards.
GTCTCGGGTTCGGGAACGTACTGCAGCACCGTGTAGTGCTGGACCGCACGCTCGTCGATGGCGAGATCGATGCCCAGTTCGTCGGCCAGGTCGAGCAGGCATTTCTTCTCGCTGCCGACCACGGTGCCGCCGGGCCCGGTCGCCATGAACAGCGGCTTGATGCCGAAAGGGTCCCGCGCGCAGAACAACTCCTGCTCGACGCTGTCCCAGAGCGCAAAAGCGAACATGCCGCGCAGCCGTGTCAGAGCCTCGGTGCCCCAATGGTGGTAGGCGGCCAGGATCGCCTCACCGTCACCGTCGGTGTGGAAGACGGCGCCGAACTCGGACCGGAGCGCCTCACGCAGTTCCAGGTAGTTGTAGATCTCGCCGTTGAACACCAGTACGTATCGGTCCGGTGCGTCGCCGGGCCCCCACCGCAGCGGTTGGTGACTGTGGGCGATGTCGATGATGGAGAGCCGGTTGAAGCCCAGCACCACCTGGCCGTCGTTCCAGGTTCCGGGCTCGTCGGGGCCGCGATGGCGCATCAGCGACGAGGCGCCGGAAACCGCGTCGACGATGGTGGGGGAGACCTCAGAGGAAGGGTCGGTGACCAACGCCAGCAGTCCGCACACCGCGCCAGTATGCCTAATGGGAGCGATGGGCAGAGACCGACACCAGACACATTTCCCGGTCGCTTGGCTCCACCGCCACAGGGTGGTCTACGCTGCGTAGTATTCAGTGCAGCCGTCGAACCGCCCGGCGGTTCGTCGACTGCTAGATGACTTCAAGGAGGCGCCAACGTGTCCGCTCGCGGCCTGAAGTTGGTGGCATTGTCCGTGCTCTTGGGCGGAACAACAGTCCTACTCAGCGGGTGTAGCTGGTCTGAGGTTCTCGGCCTGGGATGGCCCGAGGGCATCACTCCGGAGGCGCACCTCAACCGCGAACTGTGGATCGGGTCGCTGATCGCCGCGCTCGTCGTCGGCGCCATCGTCTACTTCCTGTTGTTCTGGACCATTGCCTTCCATCGGAAGAAGAAGGACGACACCGAACTTCCCCGCCAGTTCGGCTACAACATGCCGCTCGAGCTGGCTCTCACCGTGACGCCGTTCCTGATCATCTCGGTGCTCTTCTACTTCACCGTCGTGGTCCAGGAGCGGATGCTGGACAAGCAGCCGAACCCCGAGGTCGTCATCGACGTCACCGCGTTCCAGTGGAACTGGAAGTTCGGATACCAGAAGGTCGACTTCACCGACGGCACCTTCACCTACGACGGCGTCGACAACGCGGCCAAAGAAGCGATGGCTTCGGCGCCTGAGGTCTCCGAGTCCGAAACGACCGAGTCCGAGGGCGAGGGCCATGGTGGTGGTGAGGAGGTCGGCGCGATCGCCGGCCTCAACCCCGAGGACCGCACCTACCTGAACTACAACGAGATCGAGACGCTCGGCTCGTCCACGGAGATCCCGGTGCTGGTGGTCCCGTCCGGCAAGCGGATCGAGTTCCAGATCGCCTCGGCCGACGTGATCCACGGCTTCTGGGTGCCGGAGTTCTTGTTCAAGCGCGACGTGCTGCCCAACCCGGCGGAGAACAACTCCGACAACATCTTCCAGGTCAGCGAGATCTATGAAACCGGTGCCTTCGTGGGCCGGTGCACGGAGATGTGCGGCACCTACCACTCGATGATGAACTTCGAACTCCGCGTGGTGGAGCCCAACGACTTCAAGGCCTACCTCGATCAGCGTCAGGCCGGAATGACCAACGCCGAGGCGTTGGAGGCGATCAACCAGCCTCCACTGGCGGTCACCACCAAACCGTTCGACACCCGCCGCGGAGAGCAGGCACCGCAGATCCCCCAGGCGAGCAGGTAGGACAGCAATGCACATCGAAGCCCGGTTGTTCGAGTTCCTGACGGCGTTCTTCGCACTGTCGTCGGTCGTGTACGGCGTTCTGACGGCGATGTTCGCCCAGGGCGGCATCGAATGGGCGGGTACCACCGCTCTGGTGCTGACCACCGGCCTGACGCTGATCACCGGTACGTTCTTCCGCTTCGTCGCACGCCGCCTCGACACCCGGCCCGAGGACTACGAGGATGCCGAGATCGCCGACGGCGCCGGCGAGCTGGGTTTCTACCCGCCGCACAGCTGGTGGCCGATTCTCATCGCGCTGTCGGGTTCGGTCACCGCGGTCGGTATGGCCATGTGGCTTCCGTGGCTCATCGTCGGCGGTGTCTGCTTCATCCTGGCCTCGGTGGCCGGTCTGGTCTTCGAATACCACACGGGAGCCGAGAAGCACTGAGCCGCTGTCGGTGTGGTCTGCACGTGTCGAACAAGGTCACAATCAGGGCATGAGTTCGCCCGCAAACCGCACTGGGCGTCCTGTTCGGGTGTCTCCGTTGGGTAGTGTTGCCCAAGCGTCGTGGTCCGCTGACGGCGCGACCGACGGAGCAGCAGTCGAGAAGGACAGACGTAGATGAGCGGGCCGAATCCCCCCGAACGGGACTCTGGTGGCTCGGAACTTCCAGGTGACGAGCCGGGCAACAAGCCCTCCTCGGGCGAACCCACCCCAGATGCCTCGGGCACTCCACCCGGCAGCGGAGTCGGTGGCGACTTCCCCGACACCGCGCAGACAGACCACTATTCGCAGGCGTACTCCGCGCCCGAGTCCGAACAGTTCGTCAGCAGCCCCTACGTCCCCTCCGACGCATCGCTGTACGACTACGACAGCTACGAGTCCGCTCCTGATGCCGGCGAGCCACAAGCCCCTCCTCGATGGCCGTGGGTGGTCGGCGTCGTGGCGATCGTCGCCGCGATCGCTCTCGTGGTGTCGGTGTCGGTGCTGGTGACCCGGACGGACACCGACAACACCGCGAACCCCGAGACGACCACGACGTCGGTGCCGCCGCCGGTTCAGGACGAGATCACCACCACGACACCGCCACCACCCCCGCCGCCTCCGCCGCCGCCGCCCGAGGAGCCGCCACCACCGCCGCCGGAGACCGTGACGGTCACCGAGGAGCCGCCGCCCCCGCCGCCGGTCGTTCCGGCCGAACCGCCGCCGCCTCCGGTCACCGAGGAGCCGCCGCCGCCCCCGCCGCCGACGACGACGACGCGCGCCGGCCCACGGCAGGTGACCTACTCCGTCACCGGAACCAAGGCGCCCGGCGACATCATCAGCGTGACCTACATCGACGCGTCGGGTCGCAGTCGCACCCAGCGGAACGTGTACATCCCGTGGTCGCTGACCGTCACCCCGATCTCGCAGTCCGAGGTCGGTTCGGTGCAGGCGTCCAGTCTCTTCCTGGTGAGTCGACTGAACTGCTCGATCACCACAAGCGACGGCACGGTGCTGTCGGCGAACACCAACAATGCTGCACAGACCAGTTGCTAGGCAGACACCTCTGATGACATACCTCACCGATACCCCGGCCCGCTCACGACAGAGCCCGGCGTTCGACTTCTCTGCGCTGGACCGCGTCGATCGTCTGCTGTTGGGCGGCTGCGTGGCCGCCTGGCTGGCCGCTCTGGGGGCGGGCGTCGCCGCGACGGTGGCGCTGGTCGACCTGTCCCGCGGACCGACTGCGTCGAGCAGCGAGTCGGGCACCCCGTGGTTCCTGTACACCGTCATCGGGGTGTCCGCCGTGGTGATCGTGGCCGCGGTGCCGCTGCTCCTGCGCGCCCGGCGTGCGTCCGTCGGGGATCCCGCCCCCGGGCAACCAGCACAGTCAGCCGCGCCGCCACCCCAGGCCCCGGCGCGCGGCGCGGAGGCGCCGACGGAGAAGTTCAGGGCTCCTGCGGTGACCGTTGAGCCCAGTGGCCCCATCCCGCGCATGCGTGAACAGACAACCGCCGAGGCGGCGGCTGTCGGGCAGGTGTGGCTGCGGTGCGCTGCGGGCATCGGGTGCGCGATGGGTGTCGCGACGTTGCTGACCGCGGTCTCGACCTACCTGATGGCGGTCGACAGTGACACCGTCGCGTGGGTCCTGCTGGGAGTCGCGGCTGTCTTCACCGTGGCCATGGTCGCAATCCCGTGGTACTCCCTGCGCGAATTACGCGCTATCGCGGACTAGCTGTACTGACCACGGACGTTGGTGACGGCGTGGTGAGGTGACAAGACGAAGACCTCCGAGTGAAGTGCGAACTGCCTAGGAACGCACCAACTCACCTCGGAGGTCTTCGTGTCTCACCGTAATGCCCCTTTGTCCGAAACCGGTCGCCTGCGGCTGGCTCGTTGCGTCGTCGATGATGGCTGGTCTTTGCGACGGGCTGCCGAACGTTTCCAGCTGTCGGTATCCACGGCCTCGCGGTGGGCGGGCCGCTATCGCGAGCAGGGTCAGTCGGGGATGGCCGACCGCAGCTCACGACCACACCACAGCCCCAATCGCACACCTACACGCACTGAGCGGCGCATCATTGGCGTGCGCGTCACCCGGCGGTGGGGGCCAGCCCGTATCGGCTACCTGCTCGGGATTCATCCCTCGACGGTGCATCGGGTGTTGAGCCGCTACCGGATCGCCAAGCTGCGCTGGCTCGACCGCGCGACCGGACGCGTCGTTCGCCGAATGGAGTCCGCAGGCTGCGGCGACCTGGTGCACGTCGATGTCAAGAAACTCGGCAAGATCCCCGCCGGCGGCGGCTGGCGCATGGTGGGCCGTACGAAGGGCAACCGCAACGCCAGGGCCGACAAGAGCAGCGGGGTGACCAACAAGTACGGCAACCCGGTCCGCGGCTACCACTTCATCCACACCGCCATCGACGCGCATTCGCGGCTGGCCTACTCCGAATTACTCGCCGACGAGGGCAAGGACACCGCCGCCGACTTCTGGCGGCGTGCCAACGCGTGGTTCACCGACTGCGGCATCACCGTTCGAAAGGTGTTGACCGACAACGGGAACTGTTATCGATCACACGTCTTCCGCGATGCCCTCGGCGATATCGGCCATCGTCGCACTCGGCCCTACCGGCCGCAGACCAACGGCAAGGTGGAGCGCTTCCATCGCACACTGGCCGACGAGTGGGCCTATGCGCGGCTCTACACCAGCGACGCGCAACGCTGCGACGAATACCCGCGCTGGTTGCACACCTACAATCACCACCGCGGCCACACAGCACTCGGCGGTCAAGCACCAGCCAGCCGTGTACCTAACCTCTCAGGTCAGTACAACTAGCCACCGGCGCCGAGACCCAAAAAAGATCCGTCCCAGCCGATTCGGCCGGGACGGATCCTTGTTGTTCCGCTGACTCCTAGTGGTGCCCGTTGCCGTTGCCGTCGGAACCGTGGCCGTTCGAGCCGTGGCCGTTGGAGCCGTGGCCGTTGCCGTTGGTGCCGTCCTGATGCTCACGCAGCGCGGTCAGCGCCCTGCGCTCGGCAGCGTGCGCTGCCTCGGTGATCGCCTCGTGCTCCGACACCGGATCCGCGTTGAAGAAGCTGCCGGTGCCTGGCGCGCCGCTCAACCCCAGCTTGTTCATCCGCTTGGGCAGAGCCGCACCCTGGTACTCGAGCGGAATCGCGTGCCCGTGCTCGTCGACGGGTCCCAGCGGCTGGTGCAGTTCGACGTAGGCGCCGTGCGGGAGGCGTTTGATGATGCCCGTCTCGATCCCGTGCTCGAGCACCGCCCGGTCGCTGCGCTGCAGCGCCACCGCCCACCGGTAGGTGACGAAGTAGACGATTGCGGGCAGCACCACCATTCCGACGCGGCCGATCCACGTCGTCGCGTTGAGCGAGATGTGGAACTTCAGCGCGATGATGTCGTTCATGCAGGCGAACGTCAGCAGGATGTAGAAGGAGATCGCTGCCGCACCCACCGCGGTCCGCGTCGGTGCGTCCCGGGGGCGCTGCAGCAGGTTGTGGTGGGCGTCGTCCTTGGAGAACTTCTTCTCCAGGAACGGGTAGGCGATCAGCAGCCCGAAGATCAGGCCCATCCCGACCGCGACCCACACGCCCTGCGGGATGGTGTGACCGAACGGGTAGAACTCCCACGCCGGCCACAGGCGGATCAGGCCGTCGGTCCACATCATGTAGAAGTCGGGCTGGCTGCCCGCGGAGATCTGGGACGGCTTGTACGGGCCGAGCACCCAGATCGGGTTGATCTGCAACAGCCCGCCCATCAGGCCGAGGATGCCGAGCGTGACCGCGAAGAACGCGCCGGACTTCACCGCGAAGACCGGCATGACCCGCACGCCCACCACGTTGGTCTCAGTGCGACCCGGCCCGGGGAACTGGGTGTGCTTCTGGAACCACACCAGGGCGAGGTGCACCCCGATGAGCGCCAGGATGATGCCGGGAAGAACCAGGATGTGCAACGCGTACAACCGCGGGATGATGATCTCGCCGGGGAAGTCGCCGCCGAACAGCGCCCAGTGCATCCAGGTGCCGACCACCGGAATGCCCATCGTGATACCGGAGAACGCGGCGCGGAGGCCGGTGCCCGAGAGCAGGTCGTCGGGCAGCGAGTAGCCGAAGAAGCCCTCGAACATCGCGAGGATCAGTAGCAGCGAGCCGATGACCCAGTTGGCTTCGCGTGGCCGGCGGAATGCGCCGGTGAAGAAGATACGGGCCAGATGCACCATGATCGACGCGGCGAACAGCAGCGCCGCCCAGTGGTGGACCTGGCGCACGAACAGCCCGCCGCGGATCTCGAAGCTGATGTCCAGGGCCGTCTCGTAGGCGCGGGACATCTGCACGCCGCGAAGCGGCTGATAGACCCCGTCGTAGGTGACGTGGGCCATCGACGGGTCGAAGAACAGCGTCAGCCAGATGCCGGTGATGAGAAGCACGATGAAGCTGTACAGCGCGATCTCACCGAGCAGGAACGACCAGTGTGTCGGGAAGACCTTGTTGAGCTGCCGGCGTACCGCTGCCGACGGGTGGTACCGCGAGTCGATCGCTTCGCCTTGTTTGGCGGCGATCTCGGCCATATTCGGTCGTGGGCTCATGACGTGCGCTCCCAGAATGCCGGTCCGACGGGCTCGATGAAGTCGCCGTTGGCGACAAGGTAACCGTCCTGATCAATGGTAATCGGCAGCTGAGCCAAGGCGCGGGCCGCTGGACCGAAGATGGGCCTCGCGAAGTGCAACGCGTCGAACTGCGACTGGTGGCACGGGCAGAGGATGCGGTAGGTCTGCTGCTCGTACAGAGAGGACGGGCAACCCAGATGCGAGCACACTTTGGTGTAGGCGAACAGCTCGCCGAAATTGAAGCTCTCCTGGCCTTGACGCTTGACCACCCTGTTCATGTCACCCGGACGGATGCGGATCAGCATGACGGGGTTGCGGACACCGTAGGAGATCTCGGTGAGATGGTGCTCGGACTCGACGGTTGTGCCGTCGCCATCGGACTCGCGCCACGGGAAGACCGTTTCCATGCCGCCCGCGTCGATGTCCTCCGGGCGCATCTTGATGAACGGCGACTCGCCCGGATTGCCGGTGGCACGGGCCAGGAAGATCGTCTCGCCCTCGAACCTGGGGGTCCACCCCGAGGTCCACAGCACGGCCTTCATGCCCTCGGCGGTCGGCACCACGGGCTTCCACGGGTTCTTGATCAGCCCGCCCATGAACGCGACGAGCGTGCCCAGACCGAACGCGCCGAACCCGATGCCCAGCGACAACCCGATGAGCTTGCGGCGCTTAAGGGTTGAGCTCTCCAGCGCATCACCCAGGTTGGCGGCGACGGTCCTGCGGTGCAGCTCGGGGGAGCTGCCGTCGTGACGATCCTGGATGGAGATCTCTTCGGGAATGAACTTCTTCTGGAAGAGCACCGCGCCGACGCCGATCGCCAGGATCGAGAGCCCGAACGTCAGACCGTACAGCGGGGTCGTCAGCGTGTAGATGAACTCACCCGGCGACCCGTACGGCTGGTACTCCCAGGGCCAGAACAGGAATATCAGCAGCAGAGCCAGACCCGAGAAGCCTGCGAGCAGCAGCCAGTACGCCACCGTGCGCTCGGCGCGCTTCTCGGCCTTGGTGCCGGGGACCGGCCACCGTTCTTCCTTGTAGACGATCTCGACGCCGTCGATCTTGCCGCCGAGTTCGAGCAGCTGCTCTCGGGACATCTCGGCGAGCTGCGCATCGGTGGGCTGACCGGGTTCACCGGTCTGACCGGGAGTGTCGGACCCCTTGAGGTCGTCGTGACCGTCGCGGCCGTCGCTCATGCCCGTGCTCCGATCCAGAGTGCGGCCGCGATGACGGCCACCATTCCAACGATCCAGGCGACCATGCCCTCGGACGTGGGGCCGAAGCCGCCGAGCCCAAGACCACCGGGGGTCGGGGTGGCGGACGCCTCGCGCACGTAGGCCACGATGTCGCGCTTCTCTTCCGGCGTCAGCTGCCGATCGGAGAACTTCGGCATGTTCTGCGGACCGGTCAGCATCGCGGTGTAGATCTCCGACTCGGTGGCGGTGCCGAGATCGGGGGCGTACTTGCCCGACGACAGCGCGCCACCCTTGCCGGTGAAGTTGTGGCAGGAGGCGCAGTTGAGGCGGAACAGGTCGCCGCCCCTGGCAACGTTGTCGCCGATCAGGGATTGGGAGGCGACGCTGCCGTCCTCGTCCCGGGGCACGACGGGACCGCCGCCGTTGGCCTGGACGTAGGCGCCGAGCGCATCGGTCTGTGCTTCGTCGAACTGCGCCGGCTTCTGCGGGGCCTGCGCCTCGCCGCGCATCGCAGGCATCCGGCCGGTGGACACCTGGAAGTACACGGCGGCTTCGCCGACGCCGATCAGGCTCGGGCCACGATCGGCGACACCCTGCAGGTTGACCCCGTGGCAGGACACACACGACGTCTCGTAGAGCTGCTCACCCAGACGCAGCATCGCCGAAGCCGACTCGTCGGCAACAGCGACCTGCGGTGTCGGCGTGAGCGTGGCCGCCAGGCCTCCGGCGACGGTCAGCCCGGTCAGCAGCAGCACCGCTGCTGACAGGCGGCGGCGCAACCGACGGCGCTTGATCGTCGCCGGCTGCCCGGCTCCGCGGGCCTTGGTGGTCATCGAACCCCTTCTCATCGGCTGTGTCTGAGGTTGTTCGGTCATCGAACGAAGTAGATGACGGCGAACAGGGCGATCCACACGATGTCGACGAAGTGCCAGTAGTAGGACACGACGATCGCGGCGGTGGCTTGTGCAGGGGTGAACTTACTCATCCGGGTGCGGATCAGCAGGAAGACGAACGCAATGAGTCCACCGATGACGTGCAGGCCGTGGAAGCCGGTGGCGAGGTAGAAGACCGTGCCGTACGCGCTGCCCGCGATGGTGGTGCCGGTCTCGACCAGATGCAGGTACTCGTAGGCCTGGCCGAGGACGAAGAACGTTCCCATCGCCAGGGTGATCGTGTACCAGCGCCGCAGCCCGAAAACGTCGCCACGCTCAGCGGCGAAGACGCCCATCTGACAGGTGAACGACGAGGCGATCAGCACCAGGGTGACCGGAACTGCGAGCGCCAGATTCAGCTCGGTCGGCTCCGGCGGCCAGTCACCGCCGGCCTGGGCGCGCGCGGTGAAGTACATCGCGAACAGCCCGGCAAAGAACATCAATTCGCTGGAAAGCCAGACTATGGTGCCGACACTGACCATGTTCGGGCGGTTCAGCGAATGAACGCGCGACGTGATAGCCGTTCCCGAGGTCCCTACAGCGCTCGTCACAGAAGCAAGTATGACGCTTTGTAGTTGTTGAACTCCACCCGGGTGGAGCAATTCGTCATAATCTTTCCGTGACGTCTTCTCCGCCCACGCTTCCCACACCGCACAACGCATCGGCCGCGGCGCCGACATGGCCCCTGGTCCTCGGCAGATTGACCACCGGTCAGGCGCTCGCGCCGGGCCAGGCGGCCTGGGCGATGGACCAGATCATGACGGGCACCGCGACCCCCGCCCAGATCGCCGCGTTCGGCGTGTCGATGAAGATGAAGCGACCCACCTCGGCGGAGGTGACCGAACTGGCCGACATCATGCTCAAGCATGCGCGGCGGGTGCCGACGGACACGATCGGCACTGCGACAGTGGATGTGGTGGGGACCGGTGGCGACGGTGCCAACACCGTCAACCTGTCCACCATGGCCTCCATCGTGGTGGCCGCGGCGGGGGTCCCGGTGGTCAAGCACGGCAACCGCGCCGCGTCGTCGCTGTCGGGCGGCGCCGACACCCTCGAGGCCCTCGGTGTGCGCATCGATCTGGGCCCCGACGAGGTCGCCCGCAGCGTTGCCGAGGTCGGCATCGGTTTCGCGTTCGCTCCGCAGTTCCACCCCTCCTATCGACACGCAGGGGCGGTACGGCGCGAGATCGGAGTGCCCACGGTGTTCAATCTGCTTGGGCCGCTGACGAATCCGGCGACCCCGCGAGCGGGTCTGATCGGCTGCGCATGGGGCGATCTGGCCGAGGTGATGGCCGGTGTGTTCGCCACCCGCGGGTCGAGCGTCCTGGTGGTGCACGGTGACGACGGCCTCGACGAACTGACGACCACGACGACGAGCACGATCTGGCGGGTGCAGGCGGGCACTGTCGAGCGCCTGACGTTCGACCCGGCAGCCTTCGGATTCGAGCGCGCCGAGATCTCCGCGCTGGTGGGCGGCGATGCCGAGGCCAACGCGGCGGAGGCCAGAGCGGTGCTCGGTGGCGCAACGGGGCCGGTGCGGGACGCGGTCGTACTCAATGCCGCGGGTGCCCTCGTGGCTCACGCCGGGTTATCCAGCGACGCCAAGTGGGTTCCGGCCTGGGAGTCCGGCCTGGCCCGCGCCGCCGAGGCGATCGACTCCGGGGCGGCCGAACAGCTGCTCGCGCGTTGGGTGCGGTTCACTCAGCAGCTCTGAGGCGGCGAGTTGTTCGGCGGCCAGTCGCGCCGAGCGGGCCGAGGCAGCCCAGTGAGACCAGCGCCCGGCCGCGCCGACGGGGGAGCAGTACCCCGGGTCGGCGCGGACGATCCGGACGCCGGGCTGAGCGAGCCAACGGGCCAGCAGTGCGGTCTCCTCGACCAGCGCGCCGCCCAGAGGTGCCGCGGTGGGCAGGACGGTCTGCGCGCCGGCGCTGAGGGCCTCCACGACGGGCATCGGCGGCACGCCGCGGCGGGCCACGCCGGCCGCCGCCAGTTGGCCGTGACGGATCACCGCGAGGTGCCAGCCGCGGTCACCGTCGGGTCTGGCCGCCACCAACTCCGGGACCGACGCCAGCGCCCTCAGCCGCTGGCCGCGCCACAGCACGTCGATGGTGGCCGCGGCATGGTCGCGCAGCCGCGCCGCCGTCTCGTAGCGGTTGCGCTCCGCCAGGTCGGCGATGTGAGACAGGACCGCCTCCAGCGGACGACTGCTGCGGCCCTCGATGAGGTCGAGGGCCTCCTGTGTCGCGGCGGCGTATCCCGCGGCGCCGACACCGCGGGGGGCCGGGCAGGGGGAGACCTCGAGTTCGGGACAGGCCGGTCCGTGCAGCGCGGCGCGTCCGAGCCGCTTGGTGCAGGTGCGTACCGCGGTGAACCGTGCCATCAGAGCGGCAGCCTCCAGCGCGTCGGCGCGGGCCCGGAACGGCCCGACGGCGCTGTCACTGCGTGGTGTGCGCACCACGGAGAATCGAGGGAAGGCCTCGTCGGTCAGCGTCACCCACCACCACCGCTGGGGGAACTTGGACCGGCGGTTGTACGGCGGTGCGTGGGCGGCCAGCAACCGCAGCTCACGGACACCGGCCTCCAGGTCGTGGGCGCACGCGACATGGTCGACCGCGGTGGCCAGCGACGCCATCTCCTTCATCCGGGTCCGCGGGTCGGAACCGTTGAAGTACTGCGTCACCCGCCGTCGCAGGTCGACGGCGGTGCCGACGTAGAGCACCTCGTCGGAGGGTCCGCGGAACAGGTACACACCGGGGGCCCGCGGCAGGGCATGTGCGAGATGGCGTTTTCTCCGCTGCGCCGGCGTCACGTCCGGTAGATACGAGACCAGCTCGGCGTAGGTGTGCACGCCCTGGTTCCCGACCCGTTCGATCAGTGCGTGAAGAACGTCGACGGTGGCGCGGGCGTCGTCGAGGGCGCGGTGGGTGGGGGTGGTCGAGGCGCCGAACAGCTGCGCCAGCGCGGACAGTCGCACGCTGGGCGCCTCGTCCCGGGTGAGCGCCCGGCGCGCCAACCGGACCGTGCACAGCACCGGGGGATTGGGCCACCGCAAGTGATTACGTTCGGCCGCTGCGCGCAGGAAGCCGATGTCGAACCCGGCGTTGTGGGCGACCATGACCGCACCCCGGGAGAATTCGAGAAACGAGGGCAGGACCGCCTCGATGCGCGGTGCGTCGTACACCATCGCCGAGGTGATACCCGTGAGCGCGACGATCTGGGGAGGGATGCTCCGACCGGGGTCCACCAGGGTGGCGAATTCGCCGAGCACCTCGCCGCCGCGGACCTTCACCGCGCCGATCTCGGTGATCGCGTCGTGTCGGTCGCCGGACGGTCTGCCGCCCGTGGTCTCGAGGTCGACGACGACGAACGTGGTCTCCCGCAGGGTCGGGTCAGCCAGCGGATCGACGTCCGCGAAGCTCAGCTGACCCATGCGCTGAACGTAACCGTCACCGGTGACAAACCCCGTCACCTCCCGCCGGCCCCGCGGGGATGTCGGTGCCCGCCGTTAGCGTGCGGACGACTCCGATCGAGAGGACATGTGATGCCAGAGGATCAGTGGTCGCCGGGTGCAGGGGGCGACCCCCCGGTGCCCGGGGCCGGGACGGTGACGATCGACTGCGACGACTGCGCTGTCCGCGGGGTCGGATGCCAGGACTGTGTCGTGAGCGTTTTGCTCGGTGTGCCGGAAACTTTGCTCGTTGACGAGCGACGCGCACTGGAGGTGCTTGCCGAAGTGGGTCTGGCTCCCCGATTGCGGCTCGTGCCGATCCATCGCCAAGGTGGCGCCGGGGTTGCCTGACGACACGCGGCGCCATCGGCGTTGTGCTCATTGCCGTTGCGACTGTTAAATTTGCGTCTTCCGTTGGACAAGGCCGATGCCGTTTCGTAACCTATCTGAGACCTAATAGAGTTCGAGACGGCTCGTTACGGCAGTTGAAGGACGCAGAAATCTTGAGGTTCACTCGCGCGCACCGGAGCACCCGTCGACCTTGGCGACCCGTCATCAGCGCGATTGCTGGATTGGCAGTTCTGGGTTCGATCCTGACCGGGCAGGCGCTGGCCGATCCGGCCGACGACGCGCTGGCAAAGCTCAACGAGTTGTCCCGGCAGGCCGAGCAGACGACCGAGGCCATGCACTCGGCCCAGCTGGATCTGAACAACAAGCTGGCCGCGCAGCAGGCGGCAGAGGCCAAGCACGTGAGCGACATCGAGGCCGTCGAGTCGGCGAAGGCGCAGCTCGCAACCTTCCAGAAGTCGGTCGACACGTTGGCCGCCGCGCAGTACATGGGTGGCCGCACCTCCGGATTCGACGCGATGCTGACCGCCAAATCCCCCCAGGGGCTGATCGACCAACTCGCTGTGCAGCGCGTGATGGCACACGAGATGCAGGCCCAGATGGCCGGCTACCGCGAGCTCGGCGCGCAGACGCAGCTCGCCGAGCAGGCGTCGGCAGCCTCTGCCGCCGAGTCCAAGACAGCCGCCGAGCAGGCCGCGGCGGTGCGCGCCGACCTGCAGTCCAAGCAGAGTCAGCTGCAGGTGCAGATCGCCATCGTCAAGTCTCAGTACGATGCGCTGACCCCGAACCAGCGTGAGGTGCTCGCCGCGATGCCGCCTCCGCCGCCCGCGCCACCGGCCGCAGCGCCGCCCGGACAGGATCCGGCAATCCTCGCCGCCCCGCCCGCGCCTGAACCTCTGCCCGACGTTCCCGCAGCGATCCCGCCGGGTGACGTCGCAGCCCCCGGATCGCCTGTCTCGACCACGGTGATCCAGGCCGCGTTGAGCCGGATCGGTTCCCCGTACTCGTGGGGTGGTTCCGGTCCGGGTGCGTTCGACTGCTCGGGCCTGGTGATGTGGTCCTTCCAGCAGGCAGGCATCTCGCTGCCGCATTCCAGCCAGGCACTGGCCCGGGGCGGGCAACCGGTGTCGTCCGATCAGATGCAGCCGGGTGACCTGGTCACCTATTACTCCGACGCGTCGCATGTCGGCATCTACATCGGCGACGGAATGATGGTGCACGCGTCCACGTACGGCACACCGGTGCGGGTCGCGCCGGTGAACAATGCGCCGATCTACAACGTCCGGCGTTACTGACAGGGCCCGCGCGGTTGACCGACGCCGTCTCGGCGCGGTCCTCGGCGCCGAACTGATCTGCGCGGTTCTCCTGGTCGGCGGCCCGCAGCCCGCGCCCGCTGGTCCTGCCGTGGCAGCTCCTGTGTCTTCGGTTGCACCCAGCGCGCCGACGCGCTCCGTGACCACCCCGGATGGGCGAAGCGCGACGTTGTTCGACCTCGGCGCTGCCGGCGGCGAAGCACTGCTCGACCGCATTTCCGCCGAACTGCCCGGTGCCAACGACGCTGTCACGGCATTCTGGGGTCCGCAGTGGCCACGGGACATCCTCATCGTCGTCGCCGGGTCGCAGGAGCAGTTCGCGACGCTGGCAGGTGGCAGCAGCGACGTCGCCGCCACGACCACCGCAGACCGGATCATGTTCGCTCCGGGCGCGGTCGCCATGACCGATGCCGACCTTCGCCTGGTGCTGCGACACGAACTCTTTCACTATGCGGCGCGGCTCGACACCGCCGCGGACGCGCCGACCTGGGTCACCGAAGGCGTCGCCGACTATGTCGCCCGCCCGGTGTCCCGATCCGCGCCGGCCGCGCTGTCGGGGCGACTCCCGACAGACGCCGAGCTCGCCACCGAAGGCCCCGGCCGCTCTGCGGCCTACGACCGTGCGTGGTCGTTCGCCTCGTACATCGCCGACGCCTTCGGGGTCGACGGACTGCGGGCGCTGTATCTCGCGACCTGCGGGCACGGCCATCCCGACATCGAGACCGCCGTGCGTGACACACTCGGCGTCGAGCTGCCGACGGCGCTCGCCGGCTGGCAGCGGTGGGGCAGCAGTTGAGCCGGGTCCTGTTGGTCACCAACGATTTTCCCCCTCGCCGGGGCGGGATCCAGTCCTACCTCGAAGCGCTCGTGACCCACCTGACGGGCTCCGGTGCCTCCGGCGGACACACCCTGACTGTGTATGCGCCGAAGTGGAAGGGCGCCGAGGACTACGACAGAGACGCCGTGACCGGATACGAGGTCGTGCGTCATCCCGGAACCCTGATGCTGCCCGAGCCGACCGTGGCGCTGCGGATGCGCCGGCTCATCACGACACACAACGTGGACACGGTGTGGTTCGGTGCAGCCGCCCCCCTGGCGCTGATGAGTCCGCTGGCCCGCGCCGCGGGAGCGCAGCGCATCATCGCGAGCACACACGGACACGAAGTCGGTTGGTCGATGCTGCCGCTTGCCCGATCGGCACTGCGCCGCATCGGTGACAACACCGACGTGGTGACCTACATCAGCTCCTACACCCGCCGCCGGTTCGCCTCGGCCTTCGGCCCGCAGGCCGCACTGGAGCGGGTCCCGCCCGGAGTCGACACCGAGCGGTTCACCCCTGACGAGGTCGCGCGCGCCGAACTACGGGCCCGCTACCGACTCGGCGGCCGCCCGGTGGTGCTGTGCCTGTCCCGCCTGGTGCCGCGCAAGGGGCAGGACATGCTGATCCGCGCGCTGCCGGCGATCCGGGAACGGGTGCCCGGCACCGCGCTGGTGATCGTCGGTGGTGGGCCGTACCGGACCTCGCTGCACCGCCTCGCCCAGACCTTCGGGGTCGCCGAGCATGTGGTGTTCACCGGCGGCGTACCGGGCGACGAGTTGCCTGCACATCACGCGATGGCGGATGTGTTCGCGATGCCGTGCCGGACCCGCGGCGCCGGCCTCGACGTCGAGGGTCTCGGCATCGTCTATCTGGAGGCGTCGGCATCCGGGGTGCCCGTGGTGGCGGGGCGATCGGGCGGTGCGCCGGAGACGGTGCTCGACGGGGAGACGGGCGTGGTCGTGGACGGCTGGGATGTCGGTGCCATCACCACGGCGGTCGGTGACCTGCTGGCCGACCCGCGCCGTGCGGCGGCGATGGGTGCGGCCGGTCGCCGATGGGTCGTCGAGAACTGGCAGTGGCACATGCAGGCCGAGAAGCTGGCCCGACTGCTCTAGCCTTCCTTGGCGTACAGCGCATCGATGTCGGCCGCGAACTTCTCGGCGACGATCTTGCGCTTGACCTTCAGCGTCGGTGTCAGCTCACCGGTGTCTTCGGTGAAGTCGACCGGCAGGATGCGGAACTTGCGGATCTGTTCGGCCTTGGACACGGCCTGATTGGCCTCCTTGACCGCGAGCTCGACCTCTGAGCGCAGATCGGGATCGGTGGCCAGGTCGGCGACCGTGGCGCCGCCGTCCTTGCCGTTGCGTTCCTTCCACCCGGGAAAGGCCTCCGGGTCGATGGTGATCAACGCGGCGATGAACGGCTGAGCGTCGCCGACCGCCATCGCCTGACTGATCAGCGGATGGGCCCGCAACCGATCCTCGAGCAACGCGGGTGCGACGTTCTTGCCGCCCGCGGTCACGATGATCTCCTTCTTGCGGCCGACGATGGTCAGGAAGCCGTTGTCGTCGATCGCGCCGAGGTCACCGGTGTGGAACCACTCACCGGAGAACACCGCGTCGGTCTCCGTCTCGTTGCCCCAGTAGCCGCTGAACACCACTCCGCCCTTGACCAGCAGCTCCCCGTCCTCGCCCAGCTTCATGCTGTTGCCGGGCAACAGCTTGCCGACCGAACCGACCCGTAGGTCGCCCACCCGGTTGACCGTGATCGCCGCGCTGGTCTCGGTCAGGCCGTAACCCTCGTAGATGCTCAAACCCACACCGCGGTAGAAGTGGCCCAGCCGTGCGCCCAGCGGAGCGCCGCCGGAGATCGCTGCGTGGCACTCGCCGCCGAGTGCGGCTCGCAGCTTGCCGTAGACGAGCTTGTCGAACACCGCGTGCTTGAGCTTGAGCACAAGCCCTGCCCCGCCGGTCTCCTGAGCCTTGCTCCATTCAATTGCCGTGTCGGCCGCTGCGGCGAAGATCTTGCCCTTGCCGCCGTTCTCGGCGTTCAGTTCGGCGGTGTTGTACACCTTCTCGAACACCCGCGGCACCGACACCACCAACGTCGGCTTGAACACCGCCAGCATCGGCACCAGGTTCTTGATGTCGCTGGTGAATCCGAGGGTCACCCCGTTGGCGAACGCGCCGATGGTCAGTGCACGGGCGAGGACGTGCGCCAGAGGGAGGAACACCAGGAGCTTCTCGCCCTTGGCCAGGTGATCGGGGAAGCACTCCTTGGCGCCGCGGATCTCATAGAGCAGATTGGAATGGGTCAGCTGGCAGCCCTTGGGCCGCCCCGTCGTGCCGGATGTGTAGATCAGGGTGGCCGGGTCGCTGGACCTGGTGCCCGCCAGCCGTTCCTCGACGACTGCGGCGTCGACCGTCCGGCCCGCCTCGGTCAGCTCATCGACGGCAGCCCTGCCCGAGCCCTCGATGCGGTAGACCTTGCGCAGCTGCGGCAGCGAGTCCCGCTGCGCCTCGATCCGGCCGGCGTGGTCGTCGGTCTCCGCGAAGGCTGCGACCGCGCCGGAATCGGCGAGTACGAACTGGACCTGCTCGGCCGAGCTGGTCTCGTAGATCGGCACGGTGACGGCACCGATCGACAGGATCGCGAAGTCCAGGATCGGCCATTCGTAACGCGTCGCGGACAGAATCGCGACCCGATCACCCGGCTGGATTCCGTCGGCGATCAAACCCTGTGCCACTGAACGGATTTCACCAGCGGCCTGGCTGCATGTCACGTCCACCCAGGTGCCGTCGACCAGGCGCTGGAGGATCACGTGGTCGGGGTTGTCTCGCTCGTGGGAGTAGACAGAGCTGGCGATGCTGTCGTACTCGTTGACGGTGAATGACGCCGGGACGGTGAACTCGCGCACTGTGGAGGCCCTCTCGTGATTCTCAGGCGGCTCGACAAACAGGTGAGCCGTGTCCAGCGTAGTCGTCAGCATCTTCCAAGCCGGCCGACACGGGCCGATGCCCCCGACATATGTGAAGCTTGTCTGTCATGAACAGCTTCCAGATCGCCGACGAGACGTTCATCGCGGCTGACCCGGTCGCTGTCGGCAACGCTGTCGCGGATCCGGCGAGCTGGCGGCGATGGTGGCCGGACCTGCACCTGACGGTGGTCGAGGACCGCGGCGAGGTCGGGCAGCGCTGGACGGTGACCGGGGCGCTGACGGGGACCATGGAGATCTGGCTGGAGAAGGTGCCCACCGGTCCCGACGGGGTGATCCTGCACTACTTCCTGCACGCCGAACCGTCCGGGATCGCCGCCTGGCAATTGGCGAAGATGAACCTCGGCAAGCTGAATCACCGGCGCCGGGTGGCCGGCAAGGACATGGCGTTCGAGGTGAAACGCACATTGGAAGCCGGGCGTCCGGTGGGAGTGCCGCGACCGGCCTGACCCAGCGGCCCCGGTTCGGTTCTCAATCCCGAGTACGGGGGCCATACCCAACGGGGGAGAGTAGATTTTTGGCCAGTGACCAGACCGAGCAGGGAATGATCTAAGTGGCGGACAAGACGGCGCAGACCATCTACATCGATGCCGATCCTTCGACGGTGATGGACGTCATCGCCGACATCGGCTCGTACCCGGACTGGGTCGCCGAATACAAGGAGGCCGAGGTTCTCGAGGCCGACGACGCCGGCTATCCGAAGGTGGCCCGGCTGGTGCTGGATGCGTCGGTGCTCAAGGATGCGATGGTGCTGGCCTACGAGTGGCCCGCCGACCGGAACTCGGTGACGTGGTCGCTGGTGTCGAGCACGCTGCTCAAGTCTCTCGACGGTGCATATCGGCTGAAACCCAAGGGATCTGGCACCGACGTCACCTACGAACTGTCGGTGGATCTGGTCATCCCGATGATCGGCCTTCTCAAGAGGAAGGCCGAACGGCGTCTGACGGATACCGCACTGAAGGACCTGAAGAAACGAGCCGAGTCTGACTGAGAGCAGGCAGGCCGCGGACGCGCCGCAGCCGCCCGGGCGGTCCCGGATCAGCCTGTTCGTCGGCAAGGGCGGCGTGGGTAAGTCGACGCTGGCCACGGCCACGGCAGTGCGCGCCGCGCGGGCCGGGATGCGGGTCCTGATCGTGTCCACCGACCAGGCGCATTCCACCGGCGACGTCCTGGGGACGACCATCACTCCCACGGGTCGGCGTGAGCCCACCCGTGTGCTGGCCGACCTCGACACCTCGGCGTCGGGGGGAGGGTCGCTGGACGCTCTTGCGCTCGACACCCTGGCGCTGCTGGCGGAGCGGTGGCGCGAGATCGCCGGCCCGCTGTCAGAGAGATTCTCCGAATCCGACATCGGAGACATTGCGCCAGAGGAACTTTCCGCGCTCCCCGGCGTGCAGGAAGTGCTCGGCCTGCACGAGGTCGGCGAACTCGCCGACTCCGGGCACTGGGATCTCGTGGTGGTCGACTGTGCATCAACCGCGGACGCGATGCGGATGCTGACGTTGCCCGCGACCTTCGCTCTCTACCTGGAGCGGGCCTGGCCCAGGCACCGACGGTTGTCCAGTGCCGACGATCCACGCTCGGTCGCGGTGATCGCACTGCTCGAGCGAATCGGCGCGGGCACCGACCGTCTGAGCGCCATGCTCACCGACGGATCGCTGGTCACCGCACACCTGGTGATGACGGCCGAGCGGGTGGTCGCCGCCGAGGCGGTGCGCACGCTCGGGTCGCTGGCGCTGATGGGCATTCAGGTCGGCGAGCTCATCGTCAATCAGATTCTGATCGAGGATGATTCGTTCGAGTACCGCAACCTGCCCGAGCATCCGGCGTTCGACTGGTATTCCGAACGGATCGCCGAGCAGCGCGCGGTACTCGGCGATCTCGACCGCGTGATCGGCGACGTCCAACTGGTGATGGTGCCCCATCTGGCGGGCGAACCGATCGGGGCCAAGGCACTCGGCGAACTGCTCGACGGTGCGCGCAGACGCGATGGTGCTCCGCCGCCGGGACCGTTGCGGCCTGTCGTCGACCGGGAGTCCGGCAGCGGGTTGGACGCGGTGTACCGCTTGCGGGTGGAGTTGCCGCAGGTGGATTCGTCTGCGTTGTCGTTGGGTAGGGTCGACGACGACCTGATCATCGGCGTCGGCGGGATGCGGCGCCGGGTACGGCTGGCGTCGGTGCTGCGGCGATGCATCGTCTCCGATGCCGCGCTCCGCGGCAGCGAGCTGACAGTGCGTTTTCGACCGAACCCGGAGGTGTGGCCGGCTTGAGCGAGTTCCACTCCGAGGCCGGAGCCGCTGGCCGGGGACATTCGACCGTGGCTCCCGAACTGCGGCAACTCGCGCAGTCGATCCTGGATCGACTCGACCCCGCGATACGCCTTGCCGCCGCCCGGGCGCAGGCCGGCGGCCCCGGCAAATGTGAGCAGGTGTGGTGCCCGGTGTGCGCACTGGCGGCGCTGATCTCAGGTGAGCAACATCCGCTGCTCAGTGTGGTCGCCGAGCACAGCGTCGGACTGCTGGCGCTGGTCAAGGCGATGTTGGCCGACCTCGACGGCGCGGATCCGCGGCCACCGGAGCCCGACGGTCCGTCGCCGGACGACCCGACGCCACCGCGGCCGACCACGCCGTCGGACCCGGGGCGTTATCAGCACATCACCGTGATCGTCGAGGAGTGAGCGCAGCTGTGGTCCCACGCACACGGCGTGGGTAAGGTTGTCCCAGTGCACCGTGCCTGCGGTTGGCCAGACTGACCGCAGCGCGGTCAGGTGATGCGGAGGGTCCATGTGGTATTGGCTGTTCAAGTTCGTCTTCATGGGGCCGTTGCTGAGTCTGCTCGGACGTCCGAAAGTCGAAGGGCTGGAGAATGTTCCGCAGTCCGGGGCAGTGATCCTGGCGAGTAACCACCTGGCCGTCGCCGACAGCTTCTACAAGTGCCTGGTGGTGAATCGGCGCATCACCTATCTGGCCAAGGCCGAGTACTTCACCGGCACCGGCATCAAAGGTCGGCTGACCCGTTGGTTCTACACCTCCGCCGGCCAGGTGCCGATCGACCGCTCCGACGCCGACGCCGCCCAGGGCGCTCTGACCACCGCGGAACGGATTCTCGGTCAGGGCAAGGTGCTGGGGATGTACCCCGAGGGCACCCGGTCGCCGGACGGCAGGCTCTACAAGGGAAAGACCGGGCTCGCCCGTCTGGCCCTGCAGTCGCAGGTCCCGGTCATCCCGGTGGCGATGATCGGCACCGACGTCGTCAATCCCCCCGGCAGCAAGATGTGGCGGTTCGGCCGGGTCCAGGTCAAGTTCGGCAAGCCGATGGACTTCAGCCGGTTCGAGGGGCTGGCGGGCAACCGCTTCATCGAACGGGCCGTGATCGACGAGGTCATGTACGAGCTGATGCAGATGTCGGGTCAGGAATACGTCGACCTCTACGCCGCGGACGTCAAAGAGGGAAAAGCTGAGGGAGCCCTGAAACCGCCGACGCGGCTCCCCGAAGCAGCCGCGGGCTAGCCTTCACAGCGGGCGCGGGGCCTTCTCAGCCGGTGCGGGCGACACATCAACGGTCGGGTTGTCCTGGCCGGCACGCCGGGCGGACACGGTTCCCGCCACGACGATCAGCGCGAGCGCCCACCAGAGATAGGACCCCCCGGCGAGCTGGCGCCACAGTGAGGCCGCGGTCTCGCGATGCGCCGGCAGCAAGGTGATCGGGTTCCACACCATCAGCGCGAGTCCGGCCGCGGAGACGATCCCGAGCGCGACGTGACGCAGCCGAATCGCCAGCACCCCGGTGACCAGGACTGCGGGCAGCGCCCAGACCCAGTGGTGCGACCACGACACCGGCGACACCACCAGCCCGAACATCGCGACGCAGATCAGGGCCAGCACCGGTTGGGCGGCCCGCAACGCCCGGCGGGCAGCCCAGACCGTCAGGCCGAGTACCGCGAAACAGGCCACCGTCCACAGGACGAACCGCTCGCCTTCGCCCAGGCCGAGTCGGGCCAGCGCGCCGGTGATGTTCTGGTTGGTGTTCAGCGTCGCGTTGCCGATGCGGTCGGTGTTGCGCACGGTCGAGGTCCAGTACTCCCACGAGTCCCGCCATGCGAGCGCGACACCGATCAGCGTCGCGCCGATCAGCGACGCCCCGGTGACCAGTAGTGCCCTGGTGTCGCGGCGAAGCAGGAAGTACAGCAGGAAGACCGCCGGTGTGAGCTTCAGCGCGATCGCGACCCCGAGCAGCAGACCCCTCGGCCACGGCGTTCTGCGCGGCACACAGTCGGCGATGACCAGCGCCATCAGCACCACGTTGATCTGACCGAACTCTAGGTTCGAGCGGATCGGTTCCAGGTAGATCACCGCGGGTGCCACGATCGCCGCGGCCAGCCAGCACCGCCTGGCCAGGGCCGACTCCCCGGTGATGCGGGTGGTGGGCCACACGTCGAGCCGGGTGAGAAGGATGACCGTCGACACCAGCAGCAGGAGCAGCGTGATCGCCGTGATGGCCATGCTCGCGCCGTTGAGAGTCAACAACGCGAAGGGCGAGAACAGCGCCGCCGCCAGCGGGGGATAGGTGAACGGCAGTTCGAGGTCACCCTGGGTCTGGAACATCGCTCCGTCGGCGTAGAGCGGCCGACCGTCGAGCCAGGCCTGTCCGCCCATGCGGTACACGTCGACATCGATCCGATAGGGGTTGTCCCCGAGCAGGCGCCACGCCGCCCACGCCAACGCCACCGCGGTCATCAGCTGAAACAGCCGCCAGGTGAGCGTCGGTCCCCAACCAGCCCCTGTGGGCGACTGCCAAGTCCTCATGTCGCAGACCAGACTATCGGTGCCCACCGGCGCGTCGGCGGGTATCCCGGCGTGGACACGCGCAGGTCGGCGTAAGTTTTCTCCGGTGCGCCCAACCTTGGATCTGGACGTGGGTTTGTCGATCCCGCATTCGCGGCTGCCGCTGGTGTGCTGCCTGGTCGCGTTCATCCTGACCTTCTTCGTGACCCGCACGATCGTGCGGTACATCCGCAGCCAGGCCGGCAGCGACGCCCCCCGAAAGTGGTGGCAGCCGCGCAACATCTCCGCCGGCGGGGGCATGCACATCCACCATGTGGTCATCGGCGTGGTGTTGGTGCTGGTCTCCGGAGTCACCATGGTGACCCTGGCGGTCGACGGGGGAGTGCCCGAGTTCACTGCAGCGTCAATCTTTTTCGGCGTCGGTGCCGCACTGGTGCTGGACGAGTTCGCCCTGATCCTGCATCTGTCCGACGTGTACTGGGCCGAGGACGGGCGGACGTCGGTGGATGCGGTGTTCGTCGCAGTCGCGGTGGCCGGACTGCTGATCCTGGGCTTCAGCCCGCTGTCGTTCTTCGACGTCGACATCTGGCGCAGTGACCAGTCCGTCGTGGCGCGCACCATCGTGGTCGCCGCGGCGCTGCTGACGTTGGGACTCGCTGTGATCGTGCTGCTCAAGGGCAAGGTGTGGACCGGCCTGGTGGGCATGTTCATCACTCCACTGCTGGTGGTCGGCGCGGTCAGGCTGTCGCGGCCCCACGCACCGTGGGCACGCTGGCGGTACACGAATCGTCCGCGCAAGATGCACCGGGCGCTCGAGCGTGAACGCTGGCTGCGTCGGCCGGTCGTCCAGGCGAAGCTCTGGCTGCAGGATGCCATCGCCGGGATGCCGAAGTTCCCCGACGATGCCAAGGTCGACGAACAGCTCGACCGAGAGATCCATGCGGCCCCCGCGCCCCCCGACCGCGACCCCGTCACGCAGGAAGTCAGATAACTGTGCGGTACTTCTACGACACGGAATTCATCGACAACGGCTACACCATCGAGTTGATCTCGATCGGTGTGGCCGCCGAGGACGGCCGTGAATACTATGCGATCTCAACAGAGTTCAATCCCGAGCGGGCGGGCAGCTGGGTGCGTAAGCATGTGCTGCCGAAACTGCCGTCGCCGGCCTCGCAGCTGTGGCGCTCGCGCCGACAGATACGGGCCGACCTCGAGGACTTCTTCGGAATCGACGGGGACGAATCGATCGAGCTGTGGGCGTGGGTGGGGGCCTACGACCACGTGGTCCTCTGTCAACTGTGGGGTCCGATGACCGATCTACCGCCGGCGATACCCCGTTTCACCCGCGAGTTGCGTCAGTTCTGGGAGGAGCGCGGAAGCCCTCGAATGCCCCCGCGGCCCCGCGATGCCCACGACGCCCTCGTCGACGCGAAGCACAACCTGCATCGATTCCGCCTGATGACGACGGGGGAGGCGCCCCTGCACGGGTGAAAACCACTCGTGTGTGCCCGTTACCATGGACGGGTGAACTGGACCGTCGACGTACCCATCGACCAGCTGCCGGATCTTCCGCCGCTGCCCGAGGATCTGCGGCAACGGCTGGACGCGGCGCTCGCCCGGCCGGCTCTGCAGCAGCCGGGTTGGCCCGCTGATCAGGCGAAGGCGATGCGGACGGTGCTGGAGAGCGTTCCGCCTGTCACGGTGCCGTCGGAGATCGAGCGGCTCAAGTCGCAACTCGCCGACGTCGCGCAGGGTAAGGCGTTCCTGCTGCAGGGCGGCGACTGCGCCGAGACGTTCGTCGACAACACCGAACCCCACATCCGCGCCAACATCCGCACGCTGCTTCAGATGGCGGTGGTGTTGACCTACGGCGCCAGCATGCCGGTGGTCAAGGTGGCGCGGATCGCCGGCCAGTACGCCAAGCCCCGTTCGGCCGACATCGACGCGCTGGGTCTGAAGTCCTACCGCGGCGACATGATCAACGGGTTCGCGCCCGACGCCTCGGTGCGCGATCACGATGCGTCCCGACTGGTTCGCGCCTACGCCAACGCCAGTGCCGCCATGAACCTGGTGCGCGCGCTGACCTCGTCGGGGATGGCGTCGCTGCAGAAGGTGCACGACTGGAACCGGGAGTTCGTCAGGACATCGCCGGCGGGGGCACGGTACGAGGCGCTGGCCGGAGAGATCGACCGCGGGCTGCGATTCATGAGCGCCTGCGGTGTCGATGACCGCAACCTGCAGACCGCCGAGATCTACGCCAGCCACGAGGCGCTGGTCCTCGACTACGAGCGCGCGATGCTGAGGATGGATGCTGAGGCGGAGGGCGGCCCGAAGCTCTACGACCTGTCGGCGCACTACGTGTGGATCGGCGAGCGCACCCGTCAACTCGATGGCGCGCACGTGGCGTTCGCCGAGGTGATCGCCAACCCGATCGGGGTGAAGATCGGCCCGACGACCTCGCCGGAGTTGGCGGTCGAGTACGTGGAGCGACTCGACCCCCACCACGTGCCCGGCCGGCTCACGCTGGTCAGTCGGATGGGTAACGGCAAGGTGCGCGACGTGCTGCCGCCCATCATCGAGAAGGTCCAGGCCTCCGGGCATCAGGTCATCTGGCAGTGCGACCCGATGCACGGCAACACCCATGAGTCCTCCACCGGATACAAGACCCGGCACTTCGACCGCATCGTCGACGAAGTCCAGGGGTTCTTCGAGGTGCACCATGCGCTGGGCACCCACCCCGGCGGCATCCACGTCGAGATCACCGGCGAGAACGTCACGGAGTGTCTCGGTGGCGCGCAGGACATCTCGGACACCGACCTGGCGGGTCGCTACGAGACGGCCTGCGATCCGCGGCTGAACACCCAGCAGTCGTTGGAGTTGGCGTTCCTGGTCGCGGAGATGCTGCGCGACTGATCTACAGCAGCACGCTCAAGTTGGTGCCGACCGTCCACGCCCCCGCGGCGGCCAGGCCGGCCAGCGTGATCACCGCGACCACCCAGAAGAACAGCACCCGTCTGGCCCGCTGCCGCGCCCAGTCGAACTCCGCCAGCTCGATACCGGCGAATCGCTCTGCGGGGGGCTGGTATTCGTCGTCGGGGTCGAGCTCGTCGGCCGGCAGCTCGTCACGGGTGAACGCCCGGGTCTGGCGGCTCACAGGCGCGGCGCCGCGGGGCTTGCCGAGGTGTTCGGTGGCGTCAGCGGAGCTGTGGGATTCCACGGGCGCCATCGCGGAGTCGTGCGCCGCGGAGTTGCGTGGGGCAGGGACCCGGAAGTGCGGCAGGCCGAGTTCCCGCGCGATCACCTCGAGTTGGTCGAGCATCTCGGCGGCGTCGGCGAACCGCTGTGCCGGATCCCGCGCGGTCGCGCGACTCACGAGTTCGTCGAACTGCCTTGGCACGCCGCCGATCACGGAGCTGGGCGGTGCGACGTCGTGGTCCATTCGCTGGTACGCCACCGCCAACGTGGTGTCCCCGGCGAACGGCGTGACGCCGGTCAGCAGCTCGTAGACCAGGACGCCGACCGAGTACACGTCGCCGCGCGAGTCCGTGTCGCCCGTGCTCACCTGTTCAGGTGAGAGGTACGCCGCGGTGCCCAGAATCACACTGGTCGAGGTGATCTTGGCTTCGGCGACCGCGCGAACCAGTCCGAAGTCGGCGATCTTGACCTCGCCGACATCACTGATCAGAACGTTCTCGGGCTTGATGTCGCGATGTACCAGCCCCGCCTCGTGCGCCACGGCCAGGCCGCCGAGCACCGGCCGCAGCACCGCGGCCACGGCATGCGGGGGCATCGGGCCGCGTTCGCGGAGCAACTCCCGCAGCGTGCCTCCCTCGATCAGCTCCATCACCAGAAACGGATGCCGACCATCGATGCCCTGGTCGTACACCGCGACCAGCCCGGGATCCTTCAGCCGGGCCACCGCCCGCGCTTCACGCTGGAAGCGGGTCAGGAAGTGTTCGTCGCCGGCGTAGCGGGAGTCCATGACCTTCAGCGCCACCGGGCGGTCCAACCGCAGATCCAGTCCGCGGTACACCCCGGACATGCCGCCGGTGGCGATCAACGTGTCCACCCGGTACCGGCCGTCCAGCACGGCACCCGTGAGCGGGTCTGAGTGCTGGCTGGTCTCCATCGCACACATGTTACGAGCCGCGGTCCCATCGGCCGTCGGACCCGTCCGGTGGAACTAGACTCACTGCGGTGAGCAGCATTCCGACTGCCGATGACGTCCTTGACCCCGACGAGTCCGTGTACGACCTGCCCACAGTGGCGGGTCTGCTCGGTGTTCCGGTGACCAAGGTGCATCAGCAATTACGAGACCGACACCTTCTCGCGGTTCGCCGGGCCGGCACCGTGGTGATACCCAAGGTGTTCTTCGACGAGTCCGGGCACGTGATCAAGAGTCTGCCCGGCCTACTGGTCGTTCTCCACGACGGCGGGTACGAGGACACCGAGATCGTCCGGTGGCTCTTCACCCCGGATCCGTCGCTGACGATCACCCGCGACGGGTCCACCGAGCAGCAGGCTAATGCCCGCCCGGTTGATGCGCTGCGTTCGCATCAGGCCCGTGAGGTGGTTCGTCGCGCTCAGGCGATGGCCTACTGACGTCCGTCTCGGTCGCCGGGTCGGTTCTGGTGACCCAGTACCACGCTCCTGCGGCACACGCCAGAGCCATCAGCACGCGGACCCACGAGTACATTCCGTGTGCCCCGTCGGGGTTCCAGATCACCATGATCCACGTCGACAGCGCGGCGATCAGCGCAATCGCGCGCCGCGACTGTGCCAGTGCGGCGACCACCGCGAGCGGCCAGGTGTAGTACCAGGGCAGTGCTGCGGGCACGAAGAGCACCACCACCCCCATCAGCAGTGCGATCCCCATCAGCGCGTCCCGGTCGGTGCGCCGAAACCGCCACCACAGCAACGGTGCCGAGATCGCGATGGTGAGGATCCCGATGATGCGGGTGGTCTCGAGCACCGCATAGAAGTTCACCGGTACGAACAGGCCGACGACTGCGTTGATCAGGTTCGCCGTCGCGGTGGGCACCGTCAGCCAGTTGATGATCTTGACCGACCCGGCGAGTGCGGTGAGCCAGCCCAGGCCGACCCCGGCCGCCAGGGACAAGATCGCGAACACCGCGACGAAGATCAGTGTCGACCCGGCCGTGGCCAGTACGAATGCCTTGACCGATGAGTGGCCACGGCGATCCCGCAGTCTGCGGGCCCACACCCACACCATGAACGGAAGGGCCAGACCCGCCGTCGCTTTCACCGCCACCGCGACAGCGATCAGGGCGATGCCCGATACCGGGTGACCGCGGAAGCACAGGGCGATGCCGGCCATCATCAAGCCGACCATCAGCATCTCGTTGTGCACGCCGCCCATCAGGTGGATGAGCACCAGCGGGTTCAACACGCAGATCCACAGCGCGGCCGCTCCGTTCGCGCCGACGTGGCGGGCCACCTTGGGGGCCGCCCAGATCAGCAGCGCCAGGCCCGGGAGCATGCACAGCCGCAGCAGCATCGTCCCGGCGACGACGTCGTTGCCGACCAGCATCGTGACGAACTTCGCGACCAGGATGAACGCCGGGCCGTATGGCGCGGTGGTCGTCGTCCAGATCGGACTCACGTTGTCCAGCAACGAGTTCGGATTGTCGATCGGCCCGACGACGTAAGGGTCGAACCCGTCGCGCAGCAATGCGCCCTGAGCCAGATACGAATAGGTGTCGCGGCTGAACACCGGAACGCTCAGCAGCAGCGGGGTCAGCCAGAAGCCGGTGGTGGCGACCATCGTGTATTCGGTGGCGGTGCGGTCGATGACCCGGCGCCCCAACCACAGCCAGGCCACCAGCATCAGCGCCACGCCGCCCCACAGCAGCAGCGACGACAGCACGAGTCCGTGTCCGAACCGCAGCCAGGACATGTGCATCGACTCGAGGAGCGGATCGTGCAGACGGGTGCTGCCCGCACCGAGTCCGCCGACGGTGATCAGCACCGCGCCGAGTGCTCCCACCAGTGCGGGTCGGGCGTCCGACGACAGGGTGAAGTCCCTGAAACGGGTGAACCGCGGTACTACGCGTTGCGAAAAACGTTCTGACAGGCCGATTCTCGGGACCTGGGCCGGCGCTGGCGTCGTCATGCTCCTAGGCGGTCCGGTTCGCGGCCAATCTTGCGAGTTCGGCAAGTCCCGCCTTGGCCTGGAGATCGACCGGTGCGGCGTCGAGGATGTCGAGCGCCCGGCGGGTCAGCGTGTCGATCCTGCCCTCGACGGCGGCGAGCGCGCCCACCGACTCGATCACCTGGCAGAGGTCCTTGACCTGTGCATCGGTCAGATCGGTGCCGACGGAGGTGCGAAGCAGCCGGGCCCCGTCCGGGTCGTGCTTCTCGGCGAGCTCGATGGCCTCGGCCAGGAGCACGGTGCGTTTGCCGGATCGCAGGTCATCGCCGGAGGGTTTGCCGGTCACGGCGGGGTCGCCGAACACCCCCAGGACGTCGTCGCGCAGCTGGAACGCCACTCCCAGGCCGGTACCGAGTTCGTGGAAGGCCTCGAGGATCTCGGGGCAGTCTGCGGCGGCGGCGGCGCCGAGCTGCAGTGGGCGCGAGATCGTGTAGGAAGCGGTCTTGTAGATGTTGACGGTCAGGGCCGATGCGACCGTCTCCGCACCGCTGGACTCGGCGACGATGTCTAGGTACTGCCCGCCGAGAACCTCGGTGCGGATGGCCGCCCACACCCGTTGCACCCGCCGGTGGGCGTCGGCGTCGATCGCGGCCGAGGCGATGATGTCGTCGGCCCAGACCAGTGCCAGGTCGCCCAGGAGTATTGCCGAGGACAGGCCGAACTGCTCCGGCGAGCCCTGCCAGTTGTTGCTACGGTGCCGTTCGCTGAAGATCCGGTGCACGGTCGGCAGCCCGCGCCTGGTGGCGGAGGCGTCGATGACGTCGTCGTGCACGAGCGCACACGCGTGCAGCAGTTCCAGCGCCGAGAACAGCTTGAGCACCTCGGGGCCCGGCTCGGTGCCCGCTACCGCGCGCCAGCCCCAGTAGGCGAAGGCCGGGCGGAGGCGTTTCCCGCCGCGAAGGACAAATTCTTCGACGGCCTCGGTCAGCACCGCGTAGTCCGCACCGATGTACGCGGCATCGCGGCGGCGCTCGCGGAGATAGTCCCGCAGCTGTTCATTGACGGCCGCAGCCAGCTCGACGGCCGACGGTGCCGCTGCATCCACGCTCAGCGGGAGCCCCTTTCTACTTCGTCGCACGTCCGTCTCACCATGGCCCCCGAGTGTCTCAGAGTAGAGCCTGCGCGACTACTGCGGCTGATCCTGCGGTTCACCGAGTCGCGGGGAGCGATCCCGGCTCGTGTAGGCGAGTGCGCCGATGATGGCTGCGACCAGGAACGATCCCACCCCCAGCCAGATAGCCGCACCGGCGAACGACCGCGCGCTGGGATCGGTGTAGCGCGCCTGGGCGTTCATCGTGCTGACCACACCCGGCCGGAGTGTCCACTCGACGATCTCGGTGGAGATCTGATCTCCGTTGGTCGAGGTCACCTCACCGGGAAACGAGACGCTCAGCGACACGTCGGCCTCGGGGTCGCTGAGCGAGGTCAGGTCCGCGCGGCCTTCGAGGATGACCAGGTCGCCGGCGCGCCGCAACGAGATGTCGACACCGGCCGCGTCCCGGTTCATGCTCGCCAGTTGGGGCAGTTCGGCGAAGGTGAGGTCGGAGAACACCGCCTGGGTGCCCACGTAGTCGTCGCGGCTGTACTCGGAGACGGCGACTTTCTGCGCGAACGGCAGGCTGTTGAGCAGTTGCGGACCCTTGTCGTCGGCGTCGCGGGGGATTGCCGCGGCGACGATCTGACCCGATACCCGGTCGTCGGTGGAGACGGTCAGTGACGTCCTGATCCGTACGCAGCCGATCAGTGATGGCGCCACCACCAACAGCAGCAACACCAGTGCGAGGAGGCGCTTGCGGGTGCGGTGACGGGTCGGCACCAGGTCATCGTGCCAGACGGTCCACTACAACGGGAGAGAGCGACCCAGGATCGCGAACGCCCGGGGATCGCCCGCGAAGTGGTAGCCGCGGATGATGTCGGTGAAGCCGAGGCGCCGGTACAGCCGCCACGCTCGGTTCGCCTCTCCGTTGATCTCGGGGGTGGACAGCAGGACGTGCTGTTCTCCGCGGTCGCCGAGCAGTCGCCGCGCCAGGGCTTCACCCAGTCCGCGGCCCTGCGCGCTCGGGAGGATGTGGAGTTCGGTCAGTTCGAAGTAGTTGTTCATCAGGTTCGCGATACGGTCCTGACCTGCACCGCTGCGCCGCAGACCGGCCACCACCTGCTGCTGCCACCATTGATCGGGGGCACCGCAGTAGCCGTAGGCGACGCCGAGCAACGGGGCCGTGGCCATCGACGTCTCGCCGTTTCCCTCCGTGCAGTCGAGGGCGGCGACGGCTTTCCAGCCGCGTCGGCGGGTGTGCTCGAGCCACATCGACGCACGCTGATCCTCGGTTCCGCGCGGGTACCGCATGGCGTCGACATACACCGCCAGCGCATCGCTGAGCCGGTGCGCCATATCGCTTGGCGACAGTTCGATCAGAGTCGTCGCCAAGGATCTGTTCCTCCCGGTGGTCCGTCGTGGCCGCCGCCCATTATCCGTCGAAACGGGGCGTTGAGTGTCGGGCGGGCGTCGAGTACGAGAGGTGCCCGATCCCCTTGGCGATGTTCGTCATAGAATCGTGCGTCGAACAAGGTGGTCCCGCTCAGATTGACCTCGTATCATTACTGTTAAGTGCACGTACACGCGGGCACACTCCGACTTTGAACGACTGCGACGCCCCACGGCAAGAGGGAGGGACGAATGCCACTCTCCGAACACGAGCAGCGCATGCTCGACCAGATCGAGAGCGCGCTCTACGCCGAGGACCCCAAGTTCGCGTCCAGCGTTCGTGGCGGAACTCTGCGAGCACCGTCAACACGGCGCCGGCTACAGGGTGCTGCCCTGTTCGTGCTGGGGCTGGCGATGCTGATCTCCGGTGTGGCGTTCAAGGCCACCATGATCGGGAGTTTCCCCATCCTGTCCGTCATCGGCTTCATCGTGATGTTCGGTGCGGTGGTGTACGCGATCACCGGGCCCAGGGGCGGCGGAAAAGGGGAAGCGCCTGCCGACACTGCGGCGCCGCGGCAGAAGCGGACCAAGGGCGGCGGCGGCTCGTTCACCAGCCGCATGGAAGATCGCTTCCGCAAGCGTTTCGACGAGTAGCCGGTTTCCGGTAGCAGGGGCAGTCCGCAAGGGCTGCCCCTCTTTTTTGCCCCACTGCGCCCCACAGGGCGTGTCCTGCCGGTTCAGCTGGTGCTGAACTGGCATTTTGTGTCCCGGTGAGGCACATCAGGGGTGGGAGCTCCTCCGCAGTCGAGTGCATCCGACCTCGTGGGTGGGGGTGCCGACGAAACGCCACCCATTATTTGGAGCAAAGTGGGGGATTGTGGGGTAAAGTGGCGGACAACGGAGCGACCGGGGTTCCGTGGGGCGAAACGCGAGCGAGGTGGCGAGATGTTCTTCGGCACCTACACGCCAAAGCTCGATGACAAAGGGCGACTCACATTGCCCGCCAAATTCCGCGAAGCGCTGGCAGGAGGGTTGATGGTCACCAAGAGCCAAGATCACAGCCTGGCTGTTCATCCGCGGGCGGAGTTCGAGGAGATGGTTGCCGACATCTCGGCCAAGGCCAAACGCGGCAACCCACAGGCCCGCGCCTACCTTCGCAACCTGGCGGCCAGCACCGACGAGCAGTACCCGGACGCTCAAGGACGCATCACTCTCTCCGCTGAGCATCGTCGCTACGCGAATCTCACCAAGGAGTGTGTGGTGACGGGTTCGATCGGCTTCCTCGAGATCTGGGACGCCCAGGCGTGGAACGACTACCAGGAGCTACACGAAGAGAACTTCTCCGCGGCCAGCGATGAAGCACTCGGCGACATTCTTTGATCTGGCCACTGGCCCGCAGGCCCGTGCAGTGTGGCCTCTGCCCGAACCGGCCCTGACGTACTTCCCCGACGTCAGGTCCGCGCACTCGGGCAGGGACCTCACTGCAGGGGCCGCCACAATCCCTCGGGGTGCTGCAATGGTGGATGACGAGCCACATGTCCCGGTCCTGCTCGACCGTTGCGTCGAGTTGCTCGCCCCGGCGCTGACCCAGCGCGACTCCGCCGGGACGGGGGCAGTCCTCGTGGACGGCACCCTCGGTGCCGGTGGCCACGCTCAGCGTTTCCTGACCCGGTTCGAGGGCTTACGACTGATCGGCCTGGACCGCGACCCCGATGCGTTGCGGATCGCCGGTGAGCGTCTGGCGCCGTTCGGCGACCGCGTCACGCTGGTGCGCACCCGCTACGACGGCATCGCAGAGGCACTGGCCGAAAATGGGTTCCCCGCAGGGCATGTCGACGCAATCCTGCTCGATCTCGGGGTGTCGTCGATGCAACTCGACCGTCCCGAACGTGGCTTCTCCTACTCGACGGACGCCCCGCTGGACATGCGGATGGACTCAGAAGCGGACCTGACCGCGGCGGAGATCCTCAACACCTTCGACGAGAAAGCGCTGACGCGTCTGCTCCGCGAGTTCGGTGAGGAGCGCTTCGCCAGCCGGATCGCCCGCTACATCGTGCGCCGCCGCGCCGATGCGCCGTTCTCGACGACCGGTGAGCTGGTCGAGTTGCTCTACCAGGCGATCCCGGCACCCGCGCGCCGCACCGGCGGGCACCCGGCCAAACGCACATTCCAGGCACTGCGCATCGCGGTCAACGCCGAGTTGGAGTCGCTGCGGGACGCGGTTCCGGCGGCTCTGGCGGCGTTGCGTCCCGGCGGCCGGATCGTCGTTATGGCCTATCAGTCGCTGGAGGACCGGATCGTCAAGGGTGCCTTCGCCGCGGCGACCGCATCCCGGACGCCACCGGGCCTTCCGGTCGAACTGCCCGGGCTGGGGCCGGAATTCACCGCGCTGACCCGCGGTGCGGAACGTGCAGGGTCTGACGAGATCGAACGTAATCCACGAAGCGCCCCGGTTCGGCTGCGCGCACTGCAACGAGTTGGGGGAGAGTAGCGATGAAGGCAAAGCGGCCCGCACGCGGCGGTAACGCATCGAAGAAGAAGTCGCAGACGCGCGGCGGGCGCGTGAGCGCACGCGAAACGAAGCGGATGGTCGATGCGCCGCCGCGCCGGCGCAAGCCGACGCGCGATGCGCGCCCGCAGCGGTCGGCGCCGCAGACCAGCCCGATCCGTCGGCCGATGGACGTCCCGGCGCGGCCGAAGAGTGCCAGCCAGGCCAAGGCCCGCTCGAAGGCGCGCAAGGCCAAGGCGCCCAAGGTGGTACGTCCTCCACTTCGGCAGCGGATCCTGGTCAGGATCGCCTCCCTCGAGCTCAATCCGCGCACGCTCGTCGCCCGGGTGCCGTTCGTCGTCCTGATCATCGCAGCGCTGGGCACCGGCCTGGGCGTGACGTTGTGGCTGTCCACCGATGCCGCCGAACGGTCCTACCAGCTCGGCAACGCCCGCCAGGTCAATCAGACTCTGATGCAACAGAAGGAAGGCCTCGAGCGCGATGTGCTCGAGGCTCAGGCTGCGCCGGCGCTCGCGGAGGCCGCCCGGAATCTCGGCATGATCCCGTCGCGTGACACCGCACACCTCGTGCAGGATGCCGCAGGCAACTGGATCGTGGTCGGTACTCCCAAACCCGCCGAAGGCGTTCCGCCGCCGCCGTTGAACGCGCCGCTGCCGGACCCCGTGCCTGCCGCGCCGCCGGCCCCGCGGGTGGTGGAACCGCGCGAGGTGCCGGTGAGGCTGCCGCCGGTCACCGGTGAGCTCGTCCTACCGGGTGCGGTCCCGTCGGCACCTTCGGTTCCGCTCGGTGTCGCGCCGGGTGCGGTCCCGTCGGCACCCCTCGGGGTAGCGCCGGGGGGCGAGGTGCCGCATGCGGTTTCGGGCCAGTCGCCGACTCCGGGGCCCGTCCCGATGCTGCCCCCGGAAGCTCCGGGAGCGGTCGTCGCCCCGCCGGTCGTCGCCCCGCCGGCCGATCAGGCCGTTGCCCCGCCGGCCCTCGCCCCGCCCCCGGGGCCTGACGAATTCGCGCCGGCGGCGCTGCCGGTTCCGGGCGCGCCGGCATGAGCCGCGACGCAGGCCGCCGCAAGCCCGCGGCGACGCCGGAAAAGTCGGCGAAGTCGGCGAGAGTCGCGAAGACGGCGAAGAGCACCCCGGGCACGGAGCGCTCGGCCCGGTCCCGGCGCACCCGCCAGGCGGCACCCCAAAGCGGTTTGCGGAGCGCGTCATTCGTGTTCCGGCACCGCGCAGGCAATGCGGCGGTGTTCCTGCTTCTGGTGGTGGCTGCTGCCCAGCTGTTCACCCTGCAGGTGCCACGCGCTGAAGGTTTGCGCGCCGAGGCGGCCAGCCAGTTGAAGGTGACCGACATCGACGCCGCACTGCGCGGCGCGATCGTCGACCGCAACAGCGACAAGCTGGCCTTCACCATCGAGGCCCGCGCGTTGACGTTCCAACCTGTCAAGGTGCGTAAGGAACTGCAGGAGGCGTACGAGAAGAACGAGGTGACCGCGTCCGAGGCCCCCGACCCGGACCGTCGGCTGCGTGACATCGCGACCGAGGTGGCCACCCGTCTCGGCAACAAGCCCGACAGCGCGACGGTGCTCAAGAAGCTGCGCAGCAACGAGACCTTCGTGTACCTCGCGCGTGCCGTCGACCCGACCATCGCCGACGCCATCACCGCCGAGTTCCCCGAGGTCGGCTCGGAGCGCCAGGACCTGCGCCAGTACCCCGGCGGAGTGCTCGCCGCCAACATCGTCGGTGGCATCGACTGGGACGGCCACGGACTGCTCGGCCTCGAGGATTCGATGGATTCGGTGCTGGCCGGAACCGACGGTTCGGTCACCTACGACCGCGGTTCGGACGGCGTGGTCATCCCGGGCAGCTATCGCAATCGCCACGACGCGGTGAACGGCTCGTCGGTGATGCTCACCATCGACGACGACATCCAGTTCTATGTGCAGCAGCAGGTGCAGATGGCCAAGGACGCCTCCGGGGCGAAGAACGCGTCCGCTGTTGTGCTCGACGCCAAGACCGGTGAGGTGTTGGCGATGTCGAACGACAACACGTTCGACCCGTCGCAGGATCTCAGCCGTCAGGACAATCGCGAGATGGGCAACCTGGCGGTGTCGTCACCGTTCGAACCGGGATCGGTGAACAAGATCGTCACCGCCGCATCGGTCATCGAGTACGGGCTGTCCAACCCCGACGAGGTGCTGCAGGTGCCGGGCTCGATCAACATGGGTGGTGTCACGGTCGGCGACGCGTGGAAGCACGGAGTGATGCCCTACACCACCACAGGGGTGTTCGGGAAGTCGTCGAATGTCGGAACGCTGATGCTCGCACAGCGCGTCGGTGAACAGCGCTACGCCGAGATGCTGCGCAAGTTCGGACTCGGGCAGCGCACCGGTGTCGGGCTGCCCGGCGAGAGTGCCGGGCTGGTTCCGCCGATCGACCAGTGGTCCGGCAGCACGTTCTCCAACCTGCCCATCGGACAGGGACTTTCGATGACCCTGCTGCAGATGGCCGGGATGTACCAGGTGATCGCGAACGACGGTGTCCGCGTCCCGCCGCGCATCGTGAAGGCGACGATCGCCGCCGATGGCACGCGCACCGAGGAACCCCGGCCCGAAGGCGTGCGCGTGGTGTCGCCGGAGACGGCACGCACCGTGCGCAACATGTTCCGCTCGGTGGTGCAGCGCGACCCGATGGGCGTGCAGCAGGGCACCGGCCCACAGGCGGCGGTCGAGGGATATCAGATCGCGGGCAAGACGGGCACCGCCCAGCAGATCAACCCGGCGTGCGGCTGCTACTACAGCGACGTCTACTGGATCACCTTCGCGGGGATGGCTCCGTCCGACGACCCCCGCTACGTCGTCGGGGTGATGCTGGACGCGCCGCATCGTGCCGCTGACGGCTCACCCGGATCGTCGGGCGCACCGCTGTTCCACAACATCGCGTCCTGGCTGCTGCAGCGGGAGAACGTGCCGCTGTCGGCGGATCCGGGTGCGCCGCTGACACTTCAGGCCGGCTGAGCTGATCTTGCGGGCCGGTACTGTGTCTAGGCCATGAGTCTGCGCCCCTCCCATCCCGCCGGTCTGCCACTCGCCGCTGTTGCCGACCTGCTCGCCGGGCTTTCTGTCGAGCCGGCCACCGGGCTCACCGCGCCGGAAATCCGGGTCACGGGTGTGACACTGCGCGGCCAGGACGCCGAAGCCGGCGATCTGTTCGCGGCGCTGCCTGGCTCGAGCGCGCACGGTGCCCGCTACGCCGCCGACGCCGTCGAGCGTGGTGCGGTCGCCGTGCTGACCGACCGCGACGGCGTGTCGGAGATCGGCGGCGGGCTCGGGGTGCCCGTGCTGGTGCATCCCGCGCCGCGGGCAGTGCTGGGAGAAGTGGCCGCCGCCGTGTACGGCAATCCGTCGGAGCGGGTACGGGTCATCGGCGTGACCGGCACCTCCGGAAAGACGACGACGACCTATCTGATCGAGGCCGGACTGCGCGCGGCGGGCCGGGTGGCCGGGTTGATCGGCACCGTCGGCGTCCGCATCGACGGACGCGACCAGCCCAGCGGCCTGACCACACCGGAAGCCCCTCAGTTGCAGGCGCTGCTGGCCGTGATGGTCGAACAGGGCGTGGACACCGTCGTCATGGAGGTGTCCAGCCACGCGCTCACCCTCGGTCGGGTCGACGGGGTGGCGTTCGCAGTCGGCGGATTCACGAATCTGTCCCGTGACCACCTGGACTTCCACGAGTCGATGGAGGAGTACTTCGAGGCCAAGGCGCGACTGTTCGACCCCGAATCGCCGACACATGCCGCGCAGTCGGTGGTGTGCGTCGACGACGAATGGGGTCGCGCGATGGCCGCGCGGGCGCATCGGGCGGTGACGGTGAGCGCGACCGGAACCGCCGACTGGACGGTCGAGAACGTCACCACCGGCGCGGCCGGCCTCCAGGAGTTCTACGCCGTGGATCCCGCCGGTGTTCACCACGGCCTGGGAATCGGTCTGCCGGGTGGCTACAACGTGGCGAACTGCCTGCTGGCGGCGGCGCTGCTGGATGCGGTGGGGGTGTCACCCGAGCAGGCCGCCCCGGGGTTGCGCGACGCCAGGGTGCCCGGCCGGCTGGAGTCGATCGACCGGGGGCAACCGTTCCTCGCGCTCGTCGACTATGCGCACAAGCCCGGAGCACTGCGCGCGGTTCTCGAATCGCTGCGAGAGCAGAGCGCCGGCCGAATCGCGGTGGTGTTCGGCGCCGGCGGCAACCGCGACGCGGGGAAGCGGGGGCCGATGGGGCAGGTGGCTGCCGAACTCGCCGACCTGGTCGTGGTGACCGACGACAACCCACGTGACGAGGACCCGGCGGCCATCCGCGCCGCGATCGTGACCGCGGCGACCGGCGGGGATGCCGACCTGGTCGAGATCGCCGACCGGCGCGCCGCGATCGACCACGCCGTGTCCTGGGCCTGCGCCGGGGACATCGTGCTGATCGCAGGCAAGGGGCACGAGGGCGGCCAGACCATTGGGGGCCGGACCCGGCCGTTCGACGATCGCGACGAACTGGCCGATGCACT
This sequence comes from Mycobacterium sp. DL, assembly GCF_039729195.1. Classification (NCBI taxonomy): domain Bacteria; kingdom Bacillati; phylum Actinomycetota; class Actinomycetes; order Mycobacteriales; family Mycobacteriaceae; genus Mycobacterium; species Mycobacterium sp. DL. Next base: position 3,467,686 of record NZ_CP155796.1, on the reverse strand, counting down.
GGAGTCGCTCCGGTGATCGAACTGTCGCTGGCGCGGATCGCCGAGATCGTCGGCGGCCGCTTGACGGACGTCTCCGCCGAGCAGGCCGCCGCCACCGTGGTCACCGGAACCGTCGAGTTCGACTCCCGGGCGGTGACGCCTGGTGGGCTGTTCCTGGCGCTGCCCGGCGCGCGATCCGACGGCCACGACTTCGCAGCGACTGCCGTCGCTGCCGGAGCAGCGGCGGTGTTGGCCGCCCGTCCGGTCGGGGTGCCCGCGATCGTCGTTGATCCGGTGCATACGGGCGAGGCTGGCGGCGCTGGCACGGGCGTCGCGGGTGTCCTCGAACACGACACCGACGGTTCGGGCGCCGCGGTGCTCGCGGCCCTGGCGAAACTGGCCGCCGCCGTGGCCGCCGAACTCGTGGCCGACGGTCTGACGGTCGTCGGCATCACCGGTTCATCGGGCAAGACGTCGACCAAGGATCTGATCGCCGCGGTGCTGTCGCCCCTCGGCGAGGTGATCGCCCCGCCGGGCTCGTTCAACAACGAACTCGGACACCCGTGGACGGTGTTGCGGGCCACCCGATCCACCGACTACCTCGTGCTGGAGATGTCGGCACGCCATCCGGGCAACATCGCGGCGCTGGCCGCGATCGCCCCGCCATCGATCGCCGTCGTCCTCAACGTCGGAACCGCGCACCTCGGTGAATTCGGGTCCCGTGAGGCGATTGCTGCGACGAAATCGGAGTTGCCGCAAGCGGTTCCGGCGTCCGGGGTGGTGATCCTCAATGTCGACGACCCGGTGGTGGCGGGGATGGCCGAGAAGACGGCGGCCCGGATCGTGCGTGTCGGGCGCACCTCCGATGCCTCGGTCGCCGACGTGCGTGCCGACAACATCGTCCTCGACCCGCTGGCGCGCGCCGAGTTCACGCTGCATGCCGGCGGTGCGCAGGCCGCCGTGACGCTCGCGGTGCACGGTGACCACCAGGTGTCCAATGCGCTGTGCGCTGCGGCCGTCGCGCTGGAGTGTGGTGCCGACCTGAGCCAGGTGTCGGCAGCGTTGGGCGCGGCCGGCTCGGTGTCGGGGCAGCGCATGCAGGTCCACACCCGCGAGGATGGCGTGACGATCATCAACGACGCCTACAACGCCAACCCGGACTCGATGCGTGCCGGGCTCAAGGCGCTGGCTTGGATGAGCCGGGGTGGGGCGTCCAAACGCCGAAGCTGGGCCGTTCTGGGGGAGATGGCCGAGCTCGGTGACGACGCGATATCCGAGCATGACCGCATCGGCAGACTGGCGGTGCGCTTAGATGTCTCTCGACTCATCGTCATCGGAACCGGGAGGCCTATGAGCGCCATGCTCCACGGGGCGGTCATGGAGGGATCGTGGGGCTCGGAGGCCACCGCGGTCGCCGATGCCGACGCCGCACTGGATCTGTTGCGCGCTGAGCTCCGGGCCGGGGACGTCGTGCTCGTCAAGGCGTCGAACTCCGCCGGGCTCGGCACGCTGGCCGATGCGCTGACCGCCGACACGTCGGGGGACGGTGGATGAGGCAGATACTCATCGCCGTCGCGATCGCGCTGACGGTGTCCATCCTGCTGACCCCGGCGCTGATCAAGCTGTTCACCCGCCAGGGTTTCGGTCACGAGATCCGGGCAGACGGTCCGCCGAGCCACCACAAGAAGCGTGGCACCCCCTCGATGGGTGGGGTGGCCATCGTGGCGGGGATCTGGGCCAGCTACCTGGGCACCCACCTGGTCGGGGTGTTGATCGACGGAAAAGGGCCGTCGGCCTCCGGCCTGCTGGTGCTGGGGCTGGTGACGGCGCTGGGCGCCGTCGGGTTCGCCGACGACATGATCAAGATCCGGCGGGCACGCAACCTCGGACTGAACAAGACCGCCAAGACCGTCGGCATCCTCGTCGCCGCCGTGCTGTTCGGCGTCCTGGCGCTGCAGTTCCGCAACGCCGACGGGTTGACCCCCGGCAGTGCCGAGCTGTCGTACGTGCGGGAGATCGCCACGGTGACATTGGCGCCCGCCGTCTTCGTGCTGTTCTGCGTGGTGATCGTCAGCGCTTGGTCGAACGCGGTGAACTTCACCGATGGCCTCGACGGGCTGGCCGCGGGCGCGATGGCGATGGTGTGCGCCGCCTACGTGCTCATCACGTTCTGGCAGTTCCGCAACGCGTGCGCGACGAGCCCCGGCGTCGGTTGTTACAACGTGCGTGACCCCCTTGATCTCGCGATCATCGCGGCGGCGACCGCGGGGGCGTGCATCGGGTTCCTGTGGTGGAACGCCGCGCCCGCCAAGATCTTCATGGGTGACACCGGATCGCTTGCCCTCGGTGGTGTGATCGCGGGTCTTTCGGTCACCAGCCGGACCGAGATGCTCGCCGTGGTGCTCGGCGCGCTGTTCGTCGCCGAGGTGACGTCGGTGGTCGTGCAGATCCTCGCGTTCCGCACCACCGGCCGTCGGGTGTTCCGGATGGCGCCCTTCCATCACCACTTCGAGCTGGTGGGCTGGGCAGAGACCACGGTGATCATCAGGTTCTGGCTGCTGACGGCCATCGCGTGCGGGCTGGGTGTGGCGCTCTTCTACAGCGAGTGGCTGACCACCGTCGGTGCCTGACATGGACGGCTCGGAACTGCCGGGCTTGGAACGCGGTGCCGATGTCCTGGTGACGGGCGCAGGCATCACCGGCCGGGCGATACTCGCCGCGCTGGTCCCGCTCGGGGTCCGCGCGACACTCACCGACGACAGTCCCACGGCGTTGACGTCGCTGGCGCAGCAGGGAGTGGCCGTCGTCGATCCCGCCAACGCTGTCGAGCGGATCGCCGACTTCGCACTCGTCGTCACCAGCCCGGGATTTCCGCCCACCGCGCCGGTCCTGGCAGCCGCTGCCGCGGCGGGTGTCCCGATCTGGGGTGATGTCGAACTGGCGTGGCGGCTGGACCAGTCCGGGCGTTTCGGTCCGCCACGGCAGTGGCTGGTGGTCACCGGGACCAACGGCAAGACCACGACGACGTCGATGCTCTACGCGATGCTCGAGGCGGCGGGACGACGGGCGGTGCTGTGCGGCAACATCGGCGATCCGGTCCTCGACCTGCTCGACCAGCCCGCCGAGGTGTTCGCCGTCGAGTTGTCGAGCTTCCAGCTGCATTGGGCGCCGTCACTGCGCCCCGAAGCGGGTGTGGTGCTCAATGTCGCCGAGGACCACCTCGACTGGCACGGCTCGATGCAGGCGTACGCGCAGGCCAAAGCGCGGGCTCTGACCGGCCGCGTGGCCGTCGGGGGACTCGACGACCCCGCGGCCGCCCGATTGCTGGAGGCGGCTCCGGCGCCGGTGAAGGTGGGGTTCCGGTCGGGTGCACCTGCACCCGGGGAGTTCGGGGTCCGCGACGGGCGGCTCGTCGACAACGCTTTCGATCGCGACCTGACCCTCGCCGAGGCGGCCTCGATCTCGGTGGCCGGTCCGGTCGGTGTGCTCGACGCGCTCGCTGCGGCGTGCCTGGCCCGCGCAATCGACGTGCCCGCGGAGGCGATCGCCCGTGCGCTCGCGACGTTCCGGGTCGGCAGGCACCGCGCGGAGATCGTCGCGATCGCCGACGGGGTCACCTACGTCGACGACTCCAAGGCCACCAACCCGCACGCCGCCCAGGCCTCCATCAGCGCGTATCCCCGGGTGGTGTGGGTGGCCGGCGGACTGCTCAAGGGTGCTTCGGCCGATGACATGGTCGCCGCGATCGCGAACCGGCTGGTCGGTGCGGTGCTGATCGGTCAGGACCGGTCGGTGATCGGCGAGGCGTTATCGCGACACGCACCGGATGTCCCCGTCGTTGAGCTTGTGACAGGGGAGGATTCTGGGGTGCGTGAGAGAGATGTGCCAGTTGAGTCAGGTGTTACTCGTGTGACTCGGCACGTGGACAGTCGGGAACGCCCGATGGCCGATGCCGTGATGACGGCCGTCGTCTCCGCCGCCCGTGACCTGGCCCGACCGGGTGACACCGTGCTTCTCGCCCCGGCGGGTGCATCGTTCGACCAGTTCAGCGGCTACGGACACCGCGGAGACACGTTCGCCGCGGCCGTGCGCGCCGCCACCGGGTAGACCGTGAGCAGCATCCTCACCCGGCTGCGGAGCCGTCGCGCCAACCCGGCAGCCGCCGACCCCGCCCAGGCGGTCGCCGCCACCGACGCGTCGCTGCACATGCCGCGGACCCGGTTCGGAGCCTGGCTCGGCCGGCCCATGACCTCGTTTCACCTCATCATCGCGGTCGCGGCGCTGCTGACCACGATGGGTCTGACGATGGTGCTGTCGGCCTCGGGCGTGTACTCCTACGACCAGGACGGCTCGCCGTGGGTGGTCTTCGCCAAGCAGCTGCTGTGGACAGTGATCGGCCTGGTCGCGTTCTACATCGCGCTGCGCATGAAGGTGCAGCTGATGCGCAAGTTGGCCTTTGCCGGGTTCGCGGTCAGCGTCGTGCTGCTGATCCTGGTGTTGATCCCGGGAATCGGCAAGGTGGCCAACGGATCCCGTGGTTGGTTCGTCTTCGCCGGGTTCTCCATGCAGCCGTCGGAGTTGGCCAAGATCGCCCTGGCCATCTGGGGTGCGCACCTTCTTGCCGCGCGCCGCATGGAGCAGGCTTCGCTGCGCGAGATGCTGGTTCCGCTGGTGCCCGCCGCAGTGATCGCGCTGGGGCTCATCGTGTCCCAGCCCGACCTCGGTCAGACGCTGTCGATGGGTGTGATCCTGCTGGGCCTGCTCTGGTACGCCGGCCTGCCGCTGCGGGTCTTCCTGAGCTCACTGGGTGCGGTTCTGGTCTCGGGCGCCGTGCTCGCGATGTCGGCGGGCTATCGCTCGGCGCGCGTGCAGTCCTGGCTCAACCCCGCCGCCGACGCGCAGGGTTCCGGCTACCAGGCTCGCCAGGCCCGGTTCGCACTGGCCAACGGCGGTATCTTCGGCGACGGGCTGGGGCAGGGCACGGCGAAGTGGAACTACCTGCCCAACGCCCACAACGACTTCATCTTCGCGATCATCGGCGAGGAACTCGGCTTCGTCGGCGCCGCCGGCTTGCTCTGCCTGTTCGGGTTGTTCGCCTACACCGGCATGAGGATCGCGCGTCGTTCGGCCGATCCCTTCCTGCGGTTGCTGACCGCCACGGCCACCCTGTGGATCATGAGTCAGGTGTTCATCAACGTCGGTTACGTGGTCGGGTTGCTGCCGGTCACGGGGTTGCAGCTGCCGCTGATCTCCGCCGGTGGCACCTCGACCGCGACCACGCTGATGATGATCGGCATCATGGCCAACGCCGCGCGTCATGAACCCGAGGCGGTCGCCGCGCTCCGGGCCGGCCGCGACGACCGGGTCAACCGGCTGCTGCGGCTGCCGCTGCCCGCCCCGTATGTGCCGACCCGCACCGAGGCGCTGCGGGACCGACTTCGGTCCCGACCCGGCCGCCCGTCGTCCCCGCCCCAGCAGAAGCCGCCGAGGAACCGGACCCGGCCATCGCAGGATGACCGACCGGCTCGCCGGTCCGGACGAGCTCGCGGCGAGCAGCCGGTTGGGGCCGGGCGGGCGTCGGTCGGTTATGGTGCTGGCCAGCGCAAGCAGGGTCGACAGGCCCGCACAATGGAAGGTCAGCGTTACGGGTGACGGGGATTTCCGTGGTTCTTGCCGGCGGCGGCACGGCGGGCCACGTCGAACCGGCGATGGCGGTCGCCGACGCCCTCACCGCGCTCGAGCCCGGGGTGCGGATCACCGCTCTGGGCACTGAGCGTGGCCTCGAGACCCGGCTCGTCCCGCAGCGCGGTTATCACCTCGAGCTGATCACGCCGGTGCCGCTGCCGCGGAAGCCCTCGTCCGATCTCGTCAGGTTGCCGGGGCGGGTGCGTCGCGCGGTCAAGCAGACCCGCGCCGTGCTCGACGCCGTGGAGGCCGATGTCGTGATCGGTTTCGGCGGATACGTCGCGCTGCCCGCCTACGTCGCAGCGTGGAGTCCCCGGGCGGGCCGCCGGGTGCCGGTGGTCGTTCACGAGGCCAACGCCAGCGCCGGCCTGGCCAACAAAGTCGGCGCCAGGACCGCGCAGCGGGTGCTCTCGGCGGTGGCCGACCCCGGCCTGGGCCGCGTCGAGGTCGTCGGGGTCCCGGTGCGGGCGACGATCACCTCGTTGGACCGGATGGCGCTTCGTGCCGAGGCCCGCGCACATTTCGGTTTCGCCGACGGTGCCCGGGTGTTGTTGGTCTTCGGCGGCTCGCAGGGCGCCCAATCCCTAAACCGCGCCGTCTCAGGTGCTGCGGAAAGTCTTGCGAGAGAGGGCATCTCCGTTCTGCACGCGCACGGCCCGAAGAACACGCTCGAGCTGCCGACACCGGCTGCGGGGGATCCGCCCTACGTCGCGGTGCCCTACCTGGACCGGATGGACCTGGCCTATGCGGCGGCCGATCTGGCGATCTGCCGAGCGGGGGCGATGACCGTCGCCGAGGTCACCGCGGTCGGGCTGCCGGCGGTGTACGTACCGCTGCCGATCGGAAACGGCGAACAGCGGCTCAACGCCCTACCTGTGGTCGGCGCGGGGGGCGGCATCATCGTCGACGACAGGGAGCTCACTGCGGACTTCGTCGCCGACACCGTGACCACGCTGCTCACCGACGGGGCCCGGTTGACGACGATGACGGCCGCCGCCGCGCTCGCCGGGCACCCTGATGCGGCACGGCGGGTGGCCGAGGTGGCACTCGAGGTGGCGCGGGCCGCCCGGGACGGACGACGGCGATGACGACCGACGACCTGCCCGAGGAACTGCAGCGGGTGCACATGGTCGGCATCGGCGGCGCCGGCATGTCGGGCATCGCGCGCATCCTGTTGGACCGCGGAGGTCTGGTGTCGGGGTCCGACGCCAAGGAATCGCGCGGGGTGATCGCCCTGCGGGCCCGCGGCGCCACGATCCGAATCGGCCACGATGCCTCGTCGCTCGACATGCTGCCCGGCGGCCCGACGGTGGTGGTCACCACCCACGCCGCGATCCCGAAGACGAACCCGGAACTGGTCGAGGCGCGCAGGCGGGGGATCCCGGTGATCCTGCGGCCGGCCGTGCTGGCCAAGCTGATGGCCGGGCACACCACGTTGATGGTGACCGGAACAGCCGGTAAGACGACGACGACATCGATGGTCATCGTGGCGTTGCAGCACTGTGGTTTCGACCCGTCGTTCGCGGTCGGCGGCGATCTGGGCGAGCCGGGCACCAACGCGCACAACGGGAGTGGCGCCTATTTCGTCGCCGAGGCCGACGAGAGTGACGGATCGCTGGTGCAGTACCGGCCCGACGTCGCGGTGGTCACCAACATCGAAGCCGACCATCTCGACTTCTTCGGCAGCGAGCAGGCTTACATCGACGTGTTCGACGCGTTCATGGAGCGCCTGCAACCAGGTGGCGTGGTCGTGGTGTGTGTCGACGATCCGGGGGCCGCAGCATTCGCCGAACGCACTGCTGCACTGGGGATTCGGGTGGTGCGCTACGGGAGTGGCGATCGACCCGATCTGGCGGGCGCACTGCTGGACTGGCAGCAGCGGGGTACCAGTGCGGTCGCCACGGTGCAGTTGGCCGGGGAGAGCGGGCCGCGGACCATGCGACTTGCGGTGCCCGGCCGGCACATGGCACTGAACGCACTCGCCGCGTTACTGGCGTCGATCCACGTCGGCGCGGCACCCGACGACGTGCTCGAGGCGCTCGCCGGTTTCGAGGGAGTCCGCCGCCGGTTCGAGTTGGTCGGCACCGCGAACGGGGTGCGGGTCTTCGACGACTACGCACACCATCCGACCAAGGTCACGGCCGCACTGACGGCAGTACAGGCGCTCGTCAGGGAATCGGGCGGGCGCTCGATCGTCGTGTTCCAACCGCACTTGTACTCGCGCACAGAGGCTTTCGCATCAGAGTTCGCGCAGGCACTTGACACCGCCGACGAGGTCTTCATGCTCGACGTCTATGCGGCGCGCGAGCAGCCGATCGCCGGGGTCAGCGGTGCCACGATCGCCGACCAGATGACCGCACCGGTCACCTACGTCCCCGACTTCTCCGCGGTGCCCGCACGGGTGGCCGCGGCCGCCTCGCCCGGCGACGTGATCGTCACCATGGGTGCGGGCGACGTGACCATGCTGGGCAAGGAGATCCTGACAGCGCTGCAGGCGGGGTCTGACCGATGACCGGCCCCACCGACGAACCCGACGTCGAACCGCCCCGCCCCGATCCCGAGGCGAACCCGCCCGTGGACACCGATGGAACACCCCCATCCGCCGAAGACGTCGAGGACGTGGAGGGGCCGCGCCGCCGCGCCCGGCGGGAACGCGAGGAGCGCCGGGCAGCGCAGGCGAGGGCCACCGCCATCGAGGAGGCGCGTCGTGACGCGAAGCGTCGTGCGTTGGGACGCCCGGCGCAGGAGGCGCACACTCTCGGACGAGGTGCCGACCGCGGATTGAAGCTGTTGTTGTGGACCGCGGTGATCGCAGTGCTGGTCGTCGGTCTCGGGCTGTTGTTGTACTTCACCCCGGTGATGTCGGTCCGCAACGTTGTCGTGACCGGTCTGGGTGCGGTCACCCAGGAAGAGGTGGTCGCCGCGGCGGGGGTGGCGCCGGAGACACCGCTGCTGCAGGTGAACACCGACACGGTGGCCGAGAGAGTGGCTGAGATCCGGCGTGTCGCCACCGTGCGCGTGCAACGGCAGTACCCGTCGACGCTGCGAGTCACGGTCGTCGAGCGGATTCCGGTCGTGGTCAAGGACTATCCCGACGGCGTGCACCTGTTCGACCGGGACGGCGTGGACTTCGCCACCGCGCCGCCCCCGCCGGGGGTGCCCTACCTCGACGTGGAGAACCCGGGTCCGACCGATCCGGCGACCCAGGCGGCGCTGCAGGTGATGACCTCGTTGCGGCCCGAAGTCGCCAGCCAGGTGGGCCGGGTCTCGGCGCCGTCGGTCGCTGCGATCACGCTGACGCTGGTCGACGGTCGAGTCGTGGTGTGGGGGACCACCGACCGCACCGAGGAGAAGGCACTGAAACTGGGAGCGCTGCTGACCCAGCCCGGTCAGACCTACGACGTCTCCAGCCCGGACCTGCCGACTGTCAAGTAGAGGCCGGTCCGACTCGGTGCGGACACGCCCGAGAAATTTGTTGGTGAAAATGTCGGCGCGCCTGCAGGGCTCCCGTGCGCGGCCGTCCTACCGTTCTGTTTGCGCGGAACAACTTGACATAACTCTAAGCCTATGGTTGAGGTTGAGAGTTTGCTTGAGGGGTTATTCCAGCGTGACGACAGGCAACCAGGCAGGAAGGGCGACCCGATGACCCCCCCGCATAACTACCTCGCTGTGATCAAGGTGGTCGGCATTGGCGGCGGCGGCGTCAACGCCGTCAACCGGATGATCGAACAGGGTCTGAAGGGCGTCGAGTTCATCGCGATCAACACCGACGCTCAGGCGCTGTTGATGAGTGATGCCGACGTCAAACTCGACGTCGGTCGGGAATCGACGCGCGGGCTCGGCGCCGGCGCCGATCCCGAGGTCGGCCGGAAGGCCGCAGAAGACGCCAAGGACGACATCGAGGAGCTGCTGCGCGGCGCCGACATGGTGTTCGTCACCGCCGGCGAGGGCGGCGGCACCGGTACCGGCGGCGCGCCCGTGGTGGCGACCATCGCCCGCAAGCTCGGTGCGCTGACCGTCGGCGTGGTGACGCGACCGTTCTCGTTCGAGGGCAAGCGGCGTAGCAATCAGGCCGGGGACGGCATCGCCGCGCTGCGGGAGAGTTGCGACACGCTGATCGTGATCCCCAACGACCGGCTCCTGCAGATGGGTGACGCCGCGGTGTCGCTGATGGACGCGTTCCGCAGCGCCGACGAGGTGCTGCTCAACGGTGTGCAGGGCATCACCGACCTGATCACCACGCCCGGACTGATCAACGTCGACTTCGCCGACGTCAAGGGCGTGATGAGCGGCGCAGGTACCGCGCTGATGGGCATCGGCTCGGCCCGCGGGGACGGACGTGCACTCAAGGCCGCCGAGATCGCCATCAACTCCCCACTGCTGGAAGCATCGATGGAGGGCGCGCAGGGCGTGCTGCTCTCGGTCGCCGGTGGCAGCGACCTGGGACTCTTCGAGATCAACGAGGCCGCCTCGTTGGTCCAGGAGTCGGCACATCCCGAAGCCAACATCATCTTCGGCACCGTCATCGACGACTCCCTCGGTGACGAGGTCAGGGTGACCGTGATCGCGGCGGGCTTCGACGCGGCGGGTCCCGGACGCAAGCCGGTGACCGGTGAGAACGCCGCAGGCGCCACACCGATCGCGCCGGGCAAGGCAGGCCGGGTGACCTCGACACTGTTCGAGCCGTCGGATGCCGCCAGCGTGCCGGTGCACACCAATGGCGCGACTGTCCGTATCGGCGGTGACGACGGCGGCATCTCCGACGATGACGTCGACGTGCCACCGTTCATGCGTCACTGACGCGTACTACGGTCGCGCCGTGACGTTTCGTGTACGCCGCGTGACCACCACCCGCGCCGGTGGTGTGTCCAAGCCGCCGTTTGCGACGTTCAATCTCGGCGACCACGTCGGCGACGACCCGGTCGCCGTGGCAGCCAACCGACGGCGGCTCGCCGCCACCGTCGGCCTGCGTCCGGACGGCATCGTGTGGATGAACCAGGTGCACAGCTCTCACGTCGAGGTCGTTGACGGCCCCCGTGAAATCGTCGACGACACAGATGGTTTGGTCACCGCGACGCCGCTGTTGGCGCTGGCGGTGGTGACGGCCGACTGTGTGCCCGTGCTGATGGCCGACGCGCGGGCGGCGGTGATCGCCGCCGTGCACGCCGGTCGTGTCGGCGCGCAGAACGGAATCGTCGCGCGCGCAGTGGAGACGATGGTCGACGCCGGGGCCCACGTCGAGGATGTCTCCGTGCTGCTCGGGCCTGCGGTGAGCGGCCGGAACTACGAGGTGCCCGCGCAGATGGCCGCCGAGGTCGAGTCGATGCTGCCGGGCAGTCGGACCACCACCCGCCGCGGCACGCCCGGCCTGGACCTGCGAGCCGGGATCGCCGCGCAGCTGCGCTCTCTGGGCGTCAGATCGATCGACGTGGATCCCCGGTGCACGGTCGAGGACAAGAATCTGTTCAGCCACCGGCGCGACGCTCCGACCGGGCGGCTGGCGTCACTGGTGTGGTTGGAGCCAGGCCCGTGACTTCGGCCCGCGAACAGGAACTGAGCGAGGCGCTGGCGTCGGTCCGTGAGCGACTGGCGCGCGCGGCCGAGGCCGCCGGGCGCGACGTCGGCGAGATCGAACTTCTCCCCGTCACGAAGTTCTTCCCGGCCAGTGACGTGATGGCGCTGCGCCGGCTGGGATGCCTGGCGTTCGGCGAGTCCCGCGATCAGGAAGCTGTGCAGAAAGTCGCCGAACTCGGCGAGGTCCAGGGGTGTGAGGACATCCGCTGGCACATGGTGGGTCGCATCCAGCGCAACAAGGCACGATCGGTCGCCCAGTGGGCCTACGCCGCGCACTCTGTGGACAGCGTCAAGCTGATCACCGCGCTCGACCGGGCGTGCGTGGACGCGCTCGACCAGGGCCATCGTGTCGAGCCGCTTCGGATCTACCTGCAGATCAGTATCGACGGCGACGAGACCAGGGGCGGCGTGGACGTCGCGGCCACCGGGCGGATCGACGAGATGTGCTCCGCGGCCGATGAATCCCGCGGGTTGCGGTTCGTCGGCCTGATGTCCATTCCGCCGTTGGGGGCTGATCCCGGTGCGGCTTTTGCGCGTTTACAGGAGGAGCGTGAGCGGGTACAGCACCGCTACCAGCAGCGTCTCGAGCTGTCCGCGGGGATGTCCGGCGACCTCGAGACGGCGGTCGAACATGGTTCGACATGTGTGCGTGTCGGTACCGCGCTTATGGGATCGCGACCGCTAACGTCACCCGAAGTAGTCACTCCAGTCACATCTTCATCACAGACAACAGATTCCGCTGAAAATCCGGATGCTTCGAATACCTCGACACCGCGAGAAGGGTCCTCACGATGAGCACACTGCACAAGGTCAAGGCCTACTTCGGTATGGCGCCGATGGATGACTACGAGGACGACTACTACGAGGACGACGACCGCGGCCCCGCGCGCGGCTACCGGCGCCCCCGCGAAGACCGCTTCGAGGACGAAGGCGGCTATTCGCGTGGTTACGACGACCGCGGGCGGGACTATGACGAGCCCGCCCCCTACCGCGGCGGGTTGGACGACGCCCGGTTCGAGGCCAGGTTGCGCACGCCGCGTGAATTCGACCGCACACCACCACGATTCGGCGCCATGCGGGGCTCCACCCGAGGTGCGCTGGCGATGGATCCGCGCGGGATGGCCGAACTGTTCGAAGCCGGCAGCCCGATGGCCAAGATCACCACGCTTCGTCCCAAGGACTACAGCGAGGCCCGCACCATCGGCGAGCGGTTCCGCGACGGGACGCCGGTGATCATGGATCTGGTGTCGATGGACAACGCCGACGCCAAGCGCCTCGTCGACTTCGCGGCGGGACTGGCGTTCGCGCTTCGCGGTTCCTTCGACAAGGTCGCCACCAAGGTGTTCCTGCTGTCGCCTGCCGACGTCGATGTCACCGCCGAGCAGCGCCGCCGCATCGCTGAGGCCGGCTTCTACGCCTACCAGTAGCTTTTCCCGCTTCCGCTCGGGTCGGAGCACTTCCGGTTCGGCGGGTAGGCTGGGGACGTCGTGCAAGCGCCATCGGCTCTGAGCGGCACTCGCTTGTATCGCATGTCACACATCTGCCTGTAGTGAGGACGGCTGTCGTTGTCACTGTTCTTTGAAATTCTTGGTTTTGCGCTGTTCGTGTTCTGGCTGCTGCTGATCGCCCGGGTGGTGGTCGAGTTCATCCGCTCGTTCAGCCGTGACTGGCAACCCCGCGGCGTGACGGTGGTGATTCTCGAGGTCATCATGACGCTCACCGATCCGCCCGTGAAATTGCTCCGGCGGATAATTCCGCAGCTCACGATCGGTGCCATCAGGTTCGATCTGTCGATCATGGTGTTGCTGCTGGCGGCGTTCATCGGCATGCAGTTGGCGTTCGGCGCGGCGGCCTGAGGTCCAGGTCCGGCAGCCGGATCGGCGTTCACGGATCGGAAAATTTGGGTCGAAAGCCGGTCGACAACATCTCGGTATTGTTGAGTTTCCCCCTTAATTACCGCCTCGCCTGCAACCGCCGGGTCTGGTGTGACAGGATGGACGCCAGTTACTCTCCAGCAAGGCTCTACACTTTGAGATCGTTTGACGGTCCAGACTTCAAGGGGGCAGACAATGCCGCTCACACCCGCTGACGTGCATAACGTCGCGTTCAGTAAGCCACCAATCGGTAAGCGCGGCTACAACGAGGACGAGGTAGACGCGTTCCTCGACCTCGTCGAGAACGAGCTGTCCCGCCTCATCGAGGAGAACAGCGACCTGCGCCAGCGGGTTTCCGAGCTCGATCAGGAGCTCGCCTCTTCGCGTTCGGGCGGTGGCGCCCAGCCGACGCAGACGATTCCAGCCTACGAGCCGGAGCCCGAACCCGCACCCCCGCCGCCGCAGCCGGTGTACGAGGCTCCGCCGGCGCAGCAGGCCGCGGCGCCTTCGGAAGATCAGCACCTGCGTGCCGCGAAGATCCTGGGCCTTGCCCAGGACACCGCCGACAGGCTCACCGGAACCGCGAAGGCGGAATCCGACAAGATGCTCGCCGACGCACGCGCCGAAGCAGACGCGATGGTCTCCGAAGCCCGGCAGACCGCCGAGACCACCGTTGCCGAGGCCCGTCAGCGCGCCGACGCCATGCTGGCCGACGCGCAGACCCGCTCCGAAACGCAACTGCGGCAGGCCCAGGAGAAGGCCGATGCCCTGCAGGCAGACGCCGAGCGCAAGCACTCCGAGATCATGGGCACCATCAACCAGCAGCGCACGGTGCTCGAAGGCCGTCTCGAACAACTGCGGACCTTCGAGCGTGAGTACCGCACGCGTTTGAAGACCTACCTGGAGTCTCAGCTAGAGGAACTGGGTCAGCGCGGCTCGGCCGCACCTGTTGACTCCGGCGCCAACAACGAGGGCGGCTTCAACCAGTTCAACCGGGGCAACAACTAGTCACGTGCACCTCCGACTCACACCTTGCGGGGTAGGCCCATGCTGATCGTCGCGTTAGTCCTGGCAGTCGTCGGCCTCGCGGCGCTGGTGACGGCCGTCGTGACGAGCAACGAGCTCATCGCGTGGGTGTGCATCGCCGCCAGTGTGATCGGCGTGGTGCTGCTGATCGTCGATGCACTGAGGGACCGGTCCAAAGGCGACGACGGTGGCGAGGGCGTCGACGACGCTGCGGGTGACGAGACCGAAGTCATCTACGACGAGGACTACCCCGAGGAAGCCCCTGTCGCTGCCGACTACGAGGAGATCCCCGCAGAGGACTCACCGGCAGACGTCGAACCGGTTCCTCATGATCGCGAAGAAGACACCACCGTGTTCACCCCGGAAAACGAGGCATACGGGAAACCGGCGGACGGCGACACCACCAGGAGTTGATCCTGCGGGTCACCCGTCGGTGGTGGCGCGATCGACGGTAGGTGTGGCGAGCAGGTCACGCACCTCGTCGTCGCTGACCTGGTGAAAGTCCTCGTACACCTGTCCGACCGCGCGGAAATCGCGCGGCGTCGTCGAACACACCACGTCATCGGCGTCGGCGCGCAGCCGTCGGCACACCGATGCGGGCCCTACCGGCACCGCGACGACGATGTAGGCCGGGCCGGTGCTGCGCACCGACCGGACGGCGGCTGTCATGCTGGCTCCGGTCGCGATTCCGTCGTCGACCAGGATCACCGTGCGTCCGGCCAGCAGCAGTGCCCCTCGGCCGGCGCGGTACACCTGTTCGCGGCGGTGCAGCTCGGCGGTCTCGCGGGTCAGGGTGTCGCGGATCTGTTCGTCGCTGATGTCCAGACTTCCCAGGAGGTCGTCGTTGAGGACCACGCCGCCCGCGGTGGCCACCGCTCCCATCGCCAGCTCCGGCCACTGCGGAACCCCGAGCTTGCGCACCAGGCACGCGTCCAGCGGAGCCCGCAGGAACGAGGCGACCTCCCAGCCGACGGGCACGCCGCCACGGGCCAGACCCAACACCTGGAGATCGTCACGCCCGCGGTAGTGGGCAAGCTTCTCCGCCAGGAACCTGCCTGCCTCGCGGCGGTCCCGAAACGTTCGTCGGGTGGCACTCATACGTCAGTCTTCGTTCGGTGATCACAGTCTCGTCCGTCGACGTGATACCCGGGGTGCATCCGGGCAATCCCCTGTCAGGACGGCGACGAATGACTACCAACGACGGAAGAGCAGGGGCTGCTGCATGGGCATCGAGTACGAAAGCGTCATCGACCATCCGCGCGACCAGGTGTGGGAATGGCACACCCGGCCCGGGGCGATGCGTCGGCTGGTGCCGCCCTGGCAGCCCATGACAGTCGTGGAAGAGGCGGACTCACTGGCCGATGGGGTCGCGGTGCTCGGCCTACCCGCCGGGTTGCGATGGATTGCCCGTCACGACCCGACGGCGTACATCCCGGGCAGCCGCTTCGCCGACGAGCTGGCATCGAATGGTCCCTCGTCCTGGCCTCCCCGGGTCATCGGTGGCTGGCGACACACGCACACCTTCAGTGATGACGGCGCGGGCACCCGGATCTGCGACGAGGTGGAGACCGTTGTTCCGGCTGCCGGTCTGAAGGCGACCTTCGTCTACCGGCAGCGCCAACTCATCGACGATCTGGTCGCGCACCGCGAGGCTCGCGAGGCGGGCAGCACGCCGATGGTGATCGCCATGACCGGTGCTTCCGGCTTGGTCGGGTCCGCGCTGAGCGCGTTTCTGACCACGGGTGGTCACCGGGTGATCAAGCTGGTCCGGCAGTCCGCGCACGGCGACGACGAACGGCTGTGGAATCCGCAGGCTCCGGCGAAGGGTCTGCTCGACGGCGTCGACGCGGTGGTGCACCTGGCCGGAGCGTCGATAGCGGGCCGCTTCACCGACGCGCATCGTGCCGCGATCAGGGACAGCCGGATCGAACCGACGCGACTCCTCGCGGAGGCGGCCGCGACGGCCGAGGACGGGCCACGCACCTTCGTCTGCGCGTCAGCGGTCGGTTTCTACGGATTCGACCGCGGGGACACCCAACTGACCGAGGACAGCACCCGCGGCGACGGGTTTCTCGCCGACGTGGTCGCGGACTGGGAGGCAGCCACGACGCCTGCCGCCGACGCCGGACTCAGGGTGGTGAAGGTGCGCACCGGGATCGTGCAGGCCGCCGCGGGTGGAACGCTCCGTCTGCTGCGCCCGCTGTTCGCGGCCGGCCTCGGGGGCCGGGTGGGTAGCGGCAGACAATGGCTGTCCTGGATCGGTCTGGACGACATGCTCGACATCTACTATCGGGCGCTCTACGACGATCGGCTCAGCGGGCCGGTCAACGCGGTCGGTCCCGACCCCGTGCGCAACTCCGAATACACCAGCGAACTGGCCCGGGTGCTGCACCGGCCGGCGATCCTGCCCGTCCCGTCGATCGGGCCGCGGGTGCTGCTGGGGGAGCAGGGCGCCCGCGAGCTTGCCGAGGCGAGTCAGCGGGTCGTGCCGTCCAAGTTGTTCGCGCTCGGCCACCGCTTCCGGCATCCGGACGTCGGCGACGCACTGTCCCATCAACTGGGTCGGGGCTGACTGTTCACATAGGTCAGGAAGCCGCGCACCAGCCTGCGGATTCGAACCCCGGCGTCGTCGGCGAGTTCGGCTGTGCGGGTGAGCACTTCGTCGTGGGTCAGGCCCGCGGCGGCGACATCACCGTGATGGTCGGCGGCCAGCCAGACCGCGAGTAACTCCGTATCGACCTCCGGGTGGAACTGCAGTGCCATCGCCCGGCCGAGCACAAACGCCTGTGACGCGTGCGCGGTCCTTGCGATCTCCGTCGACCCGGGCGGCAGCGTCCAGCGGTCGAAATGCCACTGGAACCACGGTCCGCCGGGCACGAGGTCGGGCCGGTCGCTGGCCACGTCGTACCAGCCGATCTCCGGGTGCGGCGAGCGCGCCACCGTGCCGCCGAAGGTCTGCGCCAGCAACTGGCCGCCGAAACACACTCCGAGCAATGCCGCGCCCCCTTCGGCCGCGTCGCGCATCATCTGCATCTCGCCACCGACCCAGGTGCGGCGCAGTTCCTCGTTGTACACCGGCCAGGTTGCGCCGAGGGGGACGATCACGTCGTATCCGGCCGGGTCGGGGAACTCGACGTGTCCGGCCGGATCATCGATCCGTTCGGCGGGGACCACCTCGAACGTCTCGACGTCGAAACCCTCCTCGTCGAACGCCTCGCCGAGCAGTGCCTCGGTCGCCATGTGCTCATTGCGCAGAAACAGAACCCTGGGTGCCACGGGGACCATTATCTGGTTGGCGGCATCGGCAGCGCATCGTCGGGTGCCCTCTCGGCGCCGATCGTGCGCAACAACGTCTCGGGATTCGGCAGCCGATCGTCGTTACCATGGCAGGCAGTCATGGATTCGTTTGGCGCACTTCCCTACACGATCGTGGTGATCCTGACGGTCGCGCTGCACTCGGTGTTCCTCTGCTATCTGGTCGTCGGCGGTTTCCTGGCGTGGCGGTGGCCGGTCACCATCGGTTTGCACATCGCCGCCGTGGTGTGGGGTGCGGCGAGTCTGACCGTCGGCCTGCCGTGCCCGTTGACCGATCTCGAGCGCTACGCCCGCGCGGGTGCCGGGCTGGGGGAGTTGCCGCCGGCGGGCTTCATCGACCACTACCTCACCGGAGTGCTCTACCCGGCCGAGTGGGCGACAGCGATCCAGGTGCTCGCCTTCGCGGCGGTCGTGGTGTCCTGGGTCGGCCTCAGTATCCGCAGTCGAAGGCGATCGGCAGCGTTGCCGGCCCGCTGATGCCGGTGATCGCCTTCCACCGTGCCGGGCCGCTGCGCCGGATCGTCGGCATGCGGCGGGACATGAGGGTCAGCGCCTCGATGAGCTCGATACGCGCGAGGTGCGAGCCGAGACAGTAGTGGACGCCGCCGCCGAAAGTGAGCATCGCGGGTGCATCCGCGCGGGTGATGTCGAATCGGTCGGGGTTCGGGTAGACCTCCGGATCGCGGTTCGCCGCCGCAGTGTTGGCGATCACCAGAGTCCCTGCAGGCACGGTGTGACCGGCGAGCTCGACATCGTCGACGGCGATCCGCAGCGTGCTGAAGATGACCGGCGCGTACCTCATCACTTCTTCGACGGCTTGCGGTGCCAGCTCGGGGTTTTCGGCCAGCAGTGTCCACTGGTCAGGGTGATCGCAGAACACCTCCACCGCGGCGGCCAACTGGTTTCGCGTGGTGTCGGTTCCGGCCATCAGCAATGTCGCGGCGAGTGTCAAGAGTTCCTGGTGGCTGAGCCGGTCGCCGTCGATCTCGGCGCGCATCATGTCCGACAACAGGTCGTCGGTGAGCTCATCTCGTCGGCTCGCGACCATGGTGTCGAGATGGGATTCCAGTGCCCGCCAGGCCCGCACGATGTCGGGTCCGTCCTCGGCGACGTTCCAGTCGAACACCTTGAAGATGTCGTCTGCCCACTCGGAGAACAGATTCCAGTCTTCCCGTCGGGTGCCGAGTAGCTCGCAGATGATCGGGATCGGATACTGCCTGGCGATGTCGGAGACGACGTCACAGCGGCCGTCCTCGGATACCCGGTAGATCAGTTCGGCGATGATGTCGGCGCACGTGTTGCGCAGGCGGCTGGCGGCTCTGGGCGTGAATGCCTTGGCGACGAGCTTGCGTTGGCGGTGATGCGTCGGCCCGTTGAGGCTGAGCAGTCCGGAGACGACGATGTCCCACAGTTCCCCGGAGGTGATGCCCTGCGCGGGAAGTGCGCCGCCTACGGGCATCAGAAATCTGTCGTCGCGCAGAACGGTTCTGACGAGTTCGTAGGTGAGCACCTCGGGGCCGTGTGGTCCGATGGCGATCGGCCCCTGTTGTCGGGCCGCACCGATCAGGCGGTGCGCCTCCTCGGCGCTTTCAGCGTGTTCGTAGGCAATGGTCGGCAGGTCGGCGTCGAAGACGGTCCCCCGGATCTGGTCGACAGACATGTGATCTCCCCCTGCGGTGGACGGTGCCGTTGACGACGAGCCTGTACCGGGTGTCGGGCAGTACCCGCAGTAGACGGCTACTGGCTTTTGAGTCGGCCAGTACTGGTTTCTGGGCGGATTCTTGTCGGAGGGGCGGCGTAGCGTCTGGATTTATGTTCGAAAATTTGTTCGACGTGGATCCCGGGGCGGGTGAGGCTGTCTTGCGGGCGCAGGTCGAGCACTTCGAGCACTTGAAGTCGGCTGCTGCTGCGGCTCAAGCGCGGGCGACGGCGTTGTGGGCGCAGAAGCGCCGCGCCGCGGAGCAGGCGGCGGGGGTGGCGACGGCGAAGCGGGGTAAGGGGTTGGCTTCGGAGGTGGCGTTGGCGCGCCATGAGGCTCCGGTGAAAGGGAATCAGCATCTGGGGTTCGCGAATGCGCTGGTGCATGAGATGCCGCACACGTTGGCGGCGTTGGCGGCCGGGGTGCTTTCGGAGTGGCGGGCGACGTTGATCGTGCGCGAATCGGCGTGTCTGCGTGTGGAGCATCGCCGGGTGTTGGATGCCGAGTTGTGTGCGGATCTGTCGCGCCTGGTGGGGTGGGGCAACAACCGGGTCGAGGCCGAGGCCAAGAAGATCGCGCTGCGTTTGGACGCGGCGGCGGTGGTCGCGCGGTCGGCGAAGGCAGCCAAGGATCGGTGTGTGACGATCCGGCCGGCGCCGGACACCATGACCTGGGTGTCTGCGCTGCTGCCGGTCGCTCAGGGGGTGGCGGTGTATGCGGCGTGCAAGCGCGCCGCGGACACGACGTTCGACGGGCGCACGCGCGGTCAGGTGATGGCCGACACCGTCTACGAAAGGGTCACCGGACGCTCGGCGGCCACACCGGTGCCGGTGGCACTGAATCTGGTGATGGCTGATTCCACGCTGGCCGGTGACGATGAGGAACCGGCGTGGCTCGATGGGTACGGGCCGGTCCCGGCGGGGTTCGCGTGCCGGCTGATCGGGGACGCGGTGGCCGACAAGGACATCAAAGCGACGCTGCGCCGGCTGTACCGCCACCCCGCCAGTGGGCAGTTGGTGGCGATGGAGTCGCGATCCCGGATCTTCCCGAAAGGGTTGGCGGTGTTCATCGGGTTGCGTGATCAGAGGTGCCGGACCCCGTATTGTGATGCCCCGATCCGCCACCGCGATCATGCCACCCCGGTTCGGGCGGGCGGTGAGACCAGCGCGTGCAACGGGTTGGGGGATTGTGCAGCCTGCAATTACGCCAAGGACGCGCCCGGCTGGACCGTCACCACCAGCGAGGACAACGGCGCCCACACCGCGACGTTGCGCACCCCGACTGGGGCGACGTATCAGTCCACCGCCCCACCACTACCCGGCCCGCCGATCCGACGAACGCTGAGCCTGCTCGAAGGCCGCCTCAGCATCGACCTCATCACCTTCGACGCCGCCTAGTGTCGCGGCACACCTAGTTTGCGATGCTGTAGCGGCGCTCGGGTCGGCCGATTCCGTACTGCAGCCGCAACTCGACCGTCCCGGTGCTGAGGAAATGCTCGAGATATCGGCGTGCGCTGACACGCGAAATGCCGACCAGGTCAGCGCATTCGGCAGCCGATACCTCTCCGGCGTTGCGAACCGCGGCGATCACGAGTTCGCCGGTCTCCGCACCGAGGCCTTTAGGTAACACCTTCGACACCGACGGGCCGCCGAACAGCGAGTCGATCAACGACTGGTCGGCGCCACCCGCTGTTTCCAAGGCATCCGCGCGCGTCGCGAACGCCTGTAGCTTGGCCTGCAACTGGGGAAACTCGAAGGGCTTGATCAGGTAGTCGGCCGCACCACCGTCGAGTGCCCCGCTCACAGTGTCCAGCTCCCGAGCTGCGGTGATCATGATGACACCTACACGATCTCCGGTAGATCGCAAGCGCTGCAACACATCCAGGCCTGTCATGTCCGGAAGGTAGACATCCAGCAGAATCAACTGGGGCTGCAGTTCTCGCGCCGCGGTCAGTGCTTCGGCGCCGGTGCGCGCCACACCGACGGTCCGGAATCCATCAACGTGGTCGACGAACCGGCGGTGGATCTCGGCGACCATGAAGTCGTCGTCGACAACGAGGACGTCACGCATGACTGTGCACCGACGGAGTGAGTCGCACCAGGAACAGCGCGCCGCCTTCAGGGGCGTCACACACGTCGACGGTCCCGCCGTGCTGGGCGGTGACCAGACGAACCAGCGCCAGCCCGATGCCCCGACCGCCCGGGACATCCGGCTTGGAGGTGACGCCGCGGGCGAAGATCGCCTCGCGCAGATGCTCCGGGACACCCGGTCCCGAATCGAGCACCGAGATCGCCAGCCCGTCGAGATCGTCGATCGCCACCGTGACGCGTGCATCCGGTGAACCCACCGACACCTCCACCGCATTGTCGATGAGGTTGCCCAACAACGTGATCACGTCGGTGGCCAACGCAGGGTCAAGCGGCGTGAGATGCGAGGCCGGATCCAGCGTCAGCGCCACTCCGCTCTCGGCAGCCAGCGAGGTCTTCGCGATCAACAGCGCAGCCACCGCGGGATCGGAAATCCGTTGTGTCACGGCGTCACTGATCTCCGCACGCCGACGCGTCAAGGTGCCCACCAGATCACGCACCGCATCATACTCACCGAGCTGAACCAGCCCTGAGATCGTGTGCAGCTGGTTGGCGAACTCGTGTGTCTGCGCCCGCAGGGTGTCGGTCACGCTCTTGTGCGACGACAGCTGTCCTTGCAGCGCGGCGAGTTCGGTGCTGTCCCGCATCGTCGTCACCGTCCCGATCCGCTGCCCCTGGCTCGTCGCCGCCCGCCTGCTCAATGCCAGCACCTTCGTCCGTGTCGCGATGACCGTGTCCTGGGCGGGCCCGCCACCGCGGCCGTCCTCGTCGGATACGAGGAACGACACCACTGCGGGGTCGATGCCGGCGGTGCTCACCGGGTGACCGACCGCCTCGCCGGTCACTCCGAGAAGGTCCTGCGCGCTGTCGTTGAGCACGGTGATGTCACCGTCATTGCTCACCCCGATCACGCCCTCACGGATGCTGTGTAACAGGGCCTCCCGGTGATCGGCGAGGCTCGCGATCTCGGTCACCTCCAACCCGCGGGTGTGCCTCTTGATCCGTCGTGACAGCAGCCACGACGCCACCAGTCCCAGCGCCGCACCCAGTCCCAGATAGACCAGCAGTCGTTCACCGGCCCCGCCGAGCAGGGTCCAGGCGGACGGGTAGCCCTCGCTGACCGACGCGATGGCGAGAACGTCGCCTTCGCTCGAGAGGACCGGCACCTGGCCGACCAGACTGTGGATTCCGTCGATATCGGCATCGCCGAACCAGGCTCTGCCTTCGTCCGCCCGACTCGGTCCGAGATCCATCTGCGCGCCGACACGTGTCGGCACCGACGAGGCCCGCACGGTTCCGTCAGGCCCCAGTATCTCGGCGAGGCTGGCTCCCGAGAGCGCGACCGCGCGGTCCACGTCGGCGGCGAGGGTTCGCGCTGCGAACGGATCGGCGTAGCGGTCCCGCACGATCGGTGCGGAGGCCATGTTCTCGGCGACCGCGATCATCCGCTGCCCGCGGACCTCGCGGAACTCGCTGGTCGATTGGGCGACCGATACCGCGGCGACGGCGATCAGCACGACTGCGACGACCATCAGCTGGAACGCCAGGAACTGCCCGGCCAAGCTGCGCCCCCGCAGCAGCCCCACCACTGCGGATCGCGCCGACGAGATGTTCTTAATGTCCAATACTTCCTTTGCGTCCATATCAGTGACCTGAGTCACTCCAAGGGTCCAGTATTGCCGAGCATCACAAATAAGCGATTGGGGACGACATTGTTCGCAACAGGCCGACGCCACGTGTTCGCCGGCGTCATCATGGCCATCATCGCCGCGCTGTGCCTTTCTGCCTGCGGGGTGACCCGCGGTGAGGAGACCGGACTGCACCGGCTTCGAATGATGGTTCCAAACAGCCCGGGCGGTGGCTACGACCTCACGGCGCGTACCGCCGTCAAGATCATGGAAGACCAGGACATCACCGGGCGCGTCGAGGTCTTCAACGTGATCGGCGCCGGCGGCACCGTCGCCATGGCGCGGCTGATGAACGAACGCGGCAACGGCGACCTGATGATGATGATGGGCCTGGGCGTCGTCGGTGCCACGTATACCAATGGGTCGACCGCCCGCGCCTCCGATGCCACCGCGCTGGCGAAGATCGTCGAGGAGCAGGAAGGCATCCTGGTTCCGGCCGACTCGCCGTTCCAGACCGTGCAGGACTTTGTCGACGCGTGGAAGGCCGACCCGACGAAGGTGACGATCGGCGGGGGCTCGAGTCCCGGCGGCCCCGACCATCTGTTTCCGATGGAGACGGCCAAGGTCGTCGGCGTGGACCCCACCAAGGTCAACTTCGTCTCCTATGACGGTGGTGGCGACCTGCTGACCGCGCTGCTGGGCAACAAGATTGCGGCAGGCACCTCAGGGCTCGGCGAATATGTCGACCAGATCGAGTCGGGTCAGGTCCGGGTGCTGGCGGTCTCCGGAAAGGAGCGCGTCGAGGGCATCGACGCCCCCACCCTCACCGAGGCCGGTATCGATCTCACGTTCACCAACTGGCGGGGAGTCCTTGCACCGCCGGGCATTTCGGACGAGGACCGGCAGGCGATGGTCACGATCTTGGAAGAACTGCACGCCACAGACGCATGGAAGGAGGCGCTGGTGAAAAACGGTTGGAGTGATGCCTTCATGACCGGCCAGCCATTCGAGGATTTCCTCACCGAGCAGGACGAGCGCGTCGAGACGACGCTGACCGATCTGGGGCTGGTATGAGCACCGACATGAACGACGCCCCCGACACCCGGGAGCGGCCCGATTACGCGCAGTACATCGTCTGTGCGGTGATGGTCGCGGTGGGCGCATTCCTCGTCTACGACGGGCTGTCGATGCCCGGTGGCTACGCCGAGGTGGATCCCGTTGGGCCGCGCTTCTTTCCGATCACCATCGGTATCGGCCTGCTCGCCATGTCGGTCGTCCTGGCGATCGCGATCCCGCGCGGATACAAGGGCGAGGCGGACGCGGGCGAAGACATCGATCCCGACATGCCGAGTGATTGGCGCACGGTCGGGTTGCTCGTCGGCCTGTTTGTTGCGCTCATCGTGCTCGTGGAGCCGCTGGGTTGGGTGATCGCCAGCGCGCTGTTCTTCGCCGGCTGCGCCACCGTCCTGGGCAGCAACCACTACGTGCGCAACATCGCGATCGGCACCGTGCTGGCGCTCGCCAGCTTCTACGCGTTCTACTCTGGGCTCGGAATCCCGCTGCCCGCAGGCATCTTGGATGGGATTCTGTAAATGGAGAACTTCGACTGGCTCATGCAGGGGTTCGCCGAGGCGGCCACCCCGATGAACCTGCTCTATGCGGTGATCGGCGTTCTGCTGGGGACCGCGGTCGGCGTGCTACCCGGCATCGGCCCGGCCATGACGGTGGCGCTGCTGCTGCCGATCACCTACAACGTCAGCCCCAGCGCGGCGTTCATCATGTTCGCCGGCATCTTCTACGGCGGTATGTACGGCGGCTCGACCACCTCGATCCTGCTCAACACACCGGGCGAATCATCGTCGGTGATCACCGCCCTCGAGGGCAACAAGATGGCGAAGGCCGGACGAGCCGCTCAGGCGCTGGCCACCGCGGCGATCGGGTCATTCGTCGCCGGCGCGATCGGCACCGCGCTACTGGCGGCTTTTGCGCCCGCGGTGTCCCGATTCGCCGTCACGCTGGGTGCGCCGTCCTATCTCGCGATCATGTTGTTCGCGCTCGTCGCGGTGACCGCGGTGCTGGGCTCTTCGAAGATGCGCGGCGTGATCTCCCTGCTGCTCGGACTCGCGATCGGCATCGTCGGGATCGACTCGCTGACCGGTCAACCGCGGGCCACGTTCGGCATGCCGCTGCTGTCCGACGGGATCGACATCGTGGTGATCGCGGTGGCCGTCTTCGCGCTCGGTGAGGCGTTGTGGGTGGCCGCGCATCTGCGGCGACGACCGGCGGAGGTCATCCCCGTCGGCCGGCCCTGGATGGGCAAAGAGGACTGGAAACGTTCCTGGAAGCCCTGGCTGCGGGGCACCGCCTACGGGTTCCCGTTCGGTGCGTTGCCGGCCGGCGGTGCGGAGCTTCCGACGTTCCTGAGCTACATCACCGAGAAGAAGCTGACGAAGCATCCCGAGGAGTTCGGCAAGGGTGCCATCGAGGGCGTCGCGGGACCGGAGGCGGCCAACAATGCCTCGGCGGCAGGCACTTTGGTGCCGATGCTGTCGCTGGGGCTGCCCACCAACGCGACCGCGGCGGTGATGCTGACAGCCTTCGTGTCGTACGGCATCCAGCCCGGCCCGACGCTGTTCGACAAGGAACCGCTGCTGATCTGGACGTTGATCGCGAGCCTGTTCATCGGCAACTTCCTGCTGCTGGCCCTGAACCTGCCGTTGGCGCCACTGTGGGCCAAGCTGCTCCGAACCCCGCGCCCTTATCTGTATGCAGGGATCCTGTTCTTCGCGACTCTCGGCGCCTTCGCGGTGAACCTGCAGCCGCTGGATCTGGTGCTGCTGTTGGTCTTCGGGTTGATGGGTCTGATGATGCGCAGATTCGGCCTTCCGGTGCTGCCGTTGATCATCGGCGTCATCCTCGGCCCGCGTGTCGAACGGCAACTGCGGCAGAGCCTGCAACTCGGCGGCGGTGACTGGATGTCGCTGTTCAGGGAACCGGTGGCCATCGGCACCTACATCATCATGGCGCTGCTTCTGTTGGCTCCGCTGATCCTGAAATTGATGAACCGCAGTGAGGAGAGTCTGTTGATCGTCGAGGACGACAAAGACCAGAAGCAGAAGGCAGGACGCGCGTGATCGTCATCGGTTACACCGCAGACAGATACGGCCACGCCGCCCTCGAACACGGCATCGCCGAGGCCAAGCTGCGGGACACCAATCTGTACGTCATCAACGCCACATCAGGTGAGTCGTATGTCGACTCACGGTTCGCCGGGGGAGCCGAGGTGCACGATGTCGAAGCCCGGCTGGCCGAATGCGGGGTGGAGTTCGAGCTCGTCCAGCCGGTCGGCGTCGACGCCGTCGACGAACTGTTGGCCGCGATGGCCCGCGACACTGCGCAGCTTCTGGTCGTCGGCATCCGTCACCGCAGCCCGGTCGGCAAGTTGCTGCTCGGCAGCGTGGCGCAGAAGTTGATCCTGGAATGCCCCAAGCCCGTTCTGGCGGTCAAACCCGACGAGGACTGACTCGGTGTCCGGTCGGTCTCACGTGCTGACGTGGATGGTGCCGTCCACCACCTCAACCGGATAACTGCGCACCGACATCGCAGCCCCGGAAACCTCGCTGCCCGTGCACATGTCGAAGGTATGTCCGTGCAGCGGGCAGACGATCACCCGGTCGTCGGCCAAACCGTCGGCCAGCGGTCCGCCCTTGTGTGGGCACACGGCGTCGACGGCCCGCAGCGATCCGTCGCGCAGCCGGAAGACCGCGATCTGGTCGTCGCCGACCGCGAAGGTCCGGCCCTCTCCGACCGGAATCTCGTCGACGTGCCCGACCTCGACGCCGCTCACCTGCACTCCCTCGGGTGTTGAGACTGCGCCCACGGCGGTGTTTTCACCACAATCACCACCGTGGGTGCAGTCTCAACGGAAGACACCCCGCTCATCGCACCGGCACCAGGGGGAGCGGTAGCAACGGCAGTGACGAGCGAAACTGTCCTTCCGAAGCCGGTTCCCGGCCGTCCTGCCATGGATCGCGGTAAGCGTCCACCGACTTCTGCATCCGCTCGTCCAGGCCTGCCGCCAGGCCGTCGGAGTCGTCGACCAGGACGGCGCGCAGGTGCTCGATGCCCACGCGGGGGACGAACTTGTAGGTGCGCTCCAGCCAGTTGGCGCTCTCGCGGTAGTACTGCATGAACCGGCCGGCCAGCGTGATCACCGTCTGGGCGTCCTCGACGGTGGCGAGCAGGTCGCCCTTGCGGATGTGGGCGCCCGCTGCACCCCCGACGTAGATCTCCCATCGGCCGCCGTCCACCGCGACCACCCCGAGGTCCTTGCAGAGCGCCTCGGCGCAGTTGCGGGGGCAGCCGGTGACAGCCAGTTTCAGCTTCGCCGGGCTGGCCAGTCCCTGGTAGCGCTCCTCGATCGCGATGCCCAGCGCGGTCGAATCGCCGACCCCGTAACGGCAGAAGTCGCTGCCCACACAGGTTTTCACGGTCCGGAAACTCTTGCCGTAGGCGTATCCCGACGGCATGTCGAGGTCGGCCCACACCTTCGGCAGATCCTCCTTGCGAACACCGAGCAGGTCGATACGCTGACCGCCGGTCAGCTTGATCATCGGGATCTCGTACTTCTCCGCGACGTCGGCGATCTTGCGCAACTGGGTGACGTCGGTGACCCCGCCCTTCATCTGCGGCACCACCGAGAACGTGCCGTCGCGCTGGATGTTGGCGTGCACGCGGTCGTTGATGAACCGGGCGTCACGTTCGTCGACGAATTCGTCGGCCCACATCGTCTCGAGCAGCGATGCCAGGGCCATCTTGGAGCCTGCGTCCTCCTGGCCGTCCGGTGCGAGGGCCGCGAACACCGACGACACCGAATGCAGTCCGAGCTCGCGGATGTGGTGCATCAAGGTCGCCTTGTCGTAGGGAACCGCGGGCACGTACCACGACGCCGACGGATCCTCGTTGACCGCTCCGCCGGCCGCCCACTCGACAACCTGGCAGACGAGTTCTTTGCAGGAGCCGCAGCCCTTTCCGGCCTTGGTCTTCGCCATCACGCCGGACACCGACGACTCACCGTCGCGCACGCAGGCCACCAGCGCGCCCTTGGATACGCCGTTGCAGTTGCACACCTGTGCATCGTCGGCGAGTTCGGCCACACCGACACCGACCTCGGGAGTGCCGATGTCGAACATCAGCGCAACCCGCTCGTCGGGCAGTGGCAGACCGCTGTCGAATGCCTGGGTCAGGAACGCCACCTTCGACACGTCGCCGACCAGAGTGGCGCCCACCAGTTTTCCGTCGCGGATGACCACCGTCTTGTAGACGCCGTGCTTGGGTTCGGAATACTGGACGAACTCGTCGTCGGGGTGTTCGGGGCCTTTGACGCCCATCGAGGCGACGTCGACGCCCGCGACCTTCAGCTTCGTGGCGACCCGGGAACCGTGATAGGCCGCGCTCCTGTCGGCACCGGTCAGGTGATCGGCCAGCACCTTCGCCTGTTCCCACAGCGGCGCCACCAGGCCGTAGACCTGGCCGCGGTGCTGGGCACACTCGCCCACGACGTAGACGTCGTCGTCGTCGATCGAGCGCATGTGGTCATCGGTGACGATGGCGCGTTCGACGGTCAGCCCGGCCCGTTGCGCCAGGCCGACGTTGGGCCGGATACCGGTGGCGATCACCAGCATGTCGCAGTCGAGCAGCGTGCCGTCGGAGAAGGTGATGCCGGTGAGCCGACCGTCGTCGACGATCACCTCGGTCGTGCGTTTCTCGGTGTGCACCCCGATTCCCAACGATTCCAGCGACTTGCGCAGGATCGAGCCGGCCGGATCGTCGAGTTGAGCGTTCATCAAGGTCGGACCCGCGTGCACGACGTCGACGGTGAGTCCCCGACTCTGCAGTCCCCGTGCCGCTTCGAGGCCCAGGAGGCCGCCGCCGATGACGACGGCCTTGGTGCGGTTTGCGGCTTCGGCGATCATCGTCGAGGTGTCGTCGAGGGTCCGGAAGCCGAAGATGCCGTCGGCCAGAGTCTTGTCGTCGGCCCACAGTCCGGCCATCGGCGGGAAGAACGAACGGCTTCCGGTGGCGAGGATCAGCTTGTCGTAACGCAGCGAGGTCCCGTCGTCGGCGTGCACCAGATGCGCGTAGGTGTCGATGCGAACGACGCGGACCCCGGCGCGGAGGTCGATGTTGTTGTCGGAGTACCAGTCCAGCGTGTTCAGGTAGATCTCGGCCGGATCATCGAGTCCGGCAAGCACGTTCGACAACAGGATCCTGTTGTAGTTGCCATACGGTTCGTCACCGAAGACAGTGATCTGGAAAGTCTCGGCACTGATTCCGCTGGCCTGTCTTGCGAGGACCTCCTCGATGGCGCGGATTCCGGCCATCCCGTTGCCGACCACCACCAGGCGCTGCATCAGACCTCCACGAGTCCCAGGTCGATGACCACCGTGCCGCGCACCCCGTCGGGTGCCGCGACGTACAGCTCGAGCACGGTGTCGGCGAGCAGATCCTCGACCACCCGCAGCGCCACGTGGGTGGCCCCCTTGGCGGCGATGGGGAAGTAGCGCATCGGGATTCCGTCACGGAACAGCACCACGGTGACCATCTGCTTCGTCGAGTTGCCCCCGCGGAAGTAGACGGGCTGGGTGGTGGCGCCGGCGGGCACCACATAACGCAGCGAGTCGTCGAGCGGCAGTGGTTTGTCGTAGCCGCTGCCCTCGAAGTCGAACGCGCCTTGCAGGAACCGGGGACTACTTCCGTCGGACATGGCTCGAAGCTAGAAGCCGCGTGTTTCCAGTCGGTTTCGTCCGCAAGTCGCCCGTGCATCCCCCTGATCACCCGCCGGCGGTCTCACGGTGAGCTGACCTGCGGTGTGAGGTCGTGTTTTCCTTGCGGTCACCCAGGTGCAACGGATGCGGAATGCCCAGGCAGTACACCTTGGGGCAAGCCCGAAAGCACCGTCGCAGCTCGGGCCCGATGCGCCGGCACCGCGGCCGGCAACGGCATCGATCACCTCGGACTGAATCCACCACAGGAGTCATCATGACCGTTACGGACAGCGATTCGACCGGGGCTGTCGCGTCGGCGGAACCGGGCGCGCCGGGACAGCATCGCGGCAAACACTGGATCGACGATTGGCGCCCGGAGGACCCCGAATTCTGGTCCAGCGTCGGCAAACCCGTTGCACGCCGAAATCTGATCTACTCCATCTTCGCCGAGCACATCGGATTCTCGGTGTGGCTGCTGTGGAGCATCGTGGTCGTACAGATGACGGCGGGCGCCGATGGATCCGCTGCCGCGTCAGGCTGGGCCTTGACGACGTCACAGGCGCTGTGGCTGGTTGCGGTGCCGAGCGGCGTGGGAGCGTTTCTGCGGCTTCCGTACACTTTTGCGGTCCCGGTGTTCGGGGGGCGGAACTGGACCGTGATCTCAGCGCTGCTGCTGCTGATCCCGTGTCTCGGATTGGCCTGGGTGGTAGGCGATCCGAGCACCCCGTTCTGGCTGCTGCTGCTCGTTGCCGGTACCGCAGGCTTCGGTGGCGGCAACTTCGCATCGTCGATGGCCAACATCTCGTTCTTCTACCCGGAGAACGAGAAGGGTTGGGCACTCGGACTCAACGCCGCGGGCGGCAACATCGGTGTCGCGGTGGCGCAGAAAGTGATTCCCCTCATCGTCACCATTGGGGCCGGAGTCACCCTGTCGCTCGCGGGGCTCTTCTACGTGCCGTTCGCGGTGGCCGCGGCTGTGTGCGCATTCCTGTTCATGAACAACCTGACCGAGGCCAAAGCCGACGTCAAACCGGTGTGGCAGTCACTGCGCCACCCCGACACCTGGGTGATGTCCCTGCTCTACATCGGCACCTTCGGCTCGTTCATCGGATATTCGGCTGCGTTTCCGACCCTGCTCAAAGCAGTGTTCGATCGTGGCGATATCGCGCTGACCTGGGCGTTTCTCGGCGCGCTGATCGGGTCGATCGCACGTCCGCTCGGCGGGAAGCTGTCGGATCGGCACGGCGGCGCGCGGATCACCGCGCTGAGCTTCATCATGCTGGCGGTCGGCGCTGCCGGAGCACTCTGGTCCGTGCAGGCCAAGAGCATGCCGGTGTTCTTCATCGCGTTCATGTTCCTGTTCATCGCCACCGGTATCGGCAACGGCTCCACCTATCGGATGATCTCGAAGATCTTCCGGGTCAAGGGCGAAGACGCCGGCGGCGATCCGTTGACCATGCTGCACATGCGGCGGCAGGCTGCGGGCGCACTGGGTGTCATCTCGTCGATCGGCGCGTTCGGCGGGTTCATCGTCCCGCTCGCTTACGCCTGGGCGAAATCCCAGTTCGGCAACA
The DNA here is from genome assembly GCF_039729195.1 of Mycobacterium sp. DL. Taxonomy (NCBI): domain Bacteria; kingdom Bacillati; phylum Actinomycetota; class Actinomycetes; order Mycobacteriales; family Mycobacteriaceae; genus Mycobacterium; species Mycobacterium sp. DL. The sequence continues at coordinate 3,436,478 of NZ_CP155796.1, read as the reverse complement.
TCGAACCGGCCCTGCAGTTCTACGTCGGGTTCTTCCTCGTGCTGCTTGTCGTGACCTGGTACTTCTACCTTCGCAAAGGTAGCCGGATGGCGCAGGCCGGCGTCTGAAGGTCCGCAGCGAAGGCATGACGACACGCACCGCCTGTTCGTACTGCGGGGTCGGGTGCGGGATCTCCGTGGAGACCCGCGCCGACCCCGCATCGGGCGTGCCGGTGATCGCGAAGGTGTCCGGCGACAAGCTGCACCCCACCAACTCCGGCCGGCTCTGCACCAAGGGCGCCACCCACGCGGAGATGATGGCTGCGACCGACGGTCGGTTGACCACGGCGATGCTGCGCCCGGCCCGCGACGCCGACCCGGTGGCCGCCGACGTGGATGACGCGTTGGCTGAAGCGGGTCGCCGGCTGCGTGCGATCGTCGACGAACACGGTCCCGACGCGGTGGCGCTGTACGTCTCAGGTCAGATGTCGATCGAATCCCAGTATCTGGCCACCAAACTGGCCAAGGGATTCCTGCGCACCGTGCACATCGAGTCGAACTCGCGGTTGTGTATGGCCAGCGCCGGTACCGGATTCAAACAGTCGCTGGGATCAGACGGCCCGCCGGGCTCCTACACCGACTTCGACTGCACGGACCTGTTCTTCGTGATCGGCTCCAACATGGCCGACTGCCATCCGATCCTGTTCCTGCGGATGGCCGACCGTCTCAAGGCCGGCGCCAAACTGATCGTCGTGGATCCGCGCCGGACCACCACCGCCGACAAGGCCGACCTGTTCCTGCAGATCCGTCCCGGCACCGATCTCGCACTGCTGAACGGGATCCTGCATCTGCTGGTGGTGGATGGGGCCATCGCAGCGGATTTCATCGCCGAGCACACCCAGGGCTGGGAGGCGATGCCGGACTTCCTGGCCGACTATCCGCCGGATCGGGTTGCCGCGACCACCGGTCTGGACGAGGCGGACATCCGCACTGCGGCTGCGATGATCGCTGAGGCAGGGGAGTGGATGACCTGCTGGACGATGGGCCTCAACCAGAGCACCCACGGCACCTGGAACACCAACGCCATCTGCAATCTGCATCTGGCCACCGGTGCCATCTGTCGGCCCGGTAGCGGCCCGATGTCGCTCACGGGTCAGCCCAACGCGATGGGCGGTCGCGAGATGGGCTACATGGGACCGGGTCTGCCGGGCCAACGGGCGGTGTTTTCCGCGGACGACCGGGCGTTCGTCGAAGGGCAGTGGGACCTCGCACCTGGCACAATCCGGACCGACGTCGGTCCCGGCACCATCGAGATGTTCCGGCAACTGCGCAGCGGTCAGATCAAAGCTGTGTGGGTGATCTGCACCAATCCCGTTGCCTCTGTAGCCAATCGGGAGACGGTCATCGAAGGGCTGTCGGCGGCAGAGCTGGTCATCACCCAGGATGCCTACGTTGACACCGCCACCAATCGCTACGCGGACATCATGCTGCCGGCGACGCTGTGGGCAGAGTCCGACGCGGTGATGGTCAACTCCGATCGCAACCTGACTCTGATGCAGCAGGCCATCCCGCCCGAGGGAGATGCGCGACCGGACTGGGAGCTGATCTGCGGTGTGGCCGAACACCTCGGGTTCGGGGACGACTTCGGCTACAAATCCAGTGAGCAGATCTTCGACGAGATCCGCGGGTTCCACAATCCCGGCACCGGATACGACCTGCGCGGTATCAGCTACGAGAGGCTGCGCGAAACCCCTGTGCAATGGCCCTGCCCGCCTGAGGATCTGGCGGATCGCCACCCGATCCGGTACCTCAACGACGGAATCTCGCAGGAGCTGTTCCTCGACGCGGCCGGGCATCGGCCGCGTCTGGCTTTCGCCACGCCGTCGCGGCGTGCGGTATTTCATCCGCGCCCGCATATGGACGCCGCCGAACTCCCCGATGACGACTACCCGATGATCCTCAATACCGGCCGGTTGCAGCACCAGTGGCACACCATGACCAAGACCGGAAAGGTGGCCAAGCTCAACAAGCTCAACAAGGCCCCGTCGGTGGAGGTCCATCCCGACGATGCTGCCGCACTGGGTGTTTCCGATGGCCGTGAGGTCGAGGTGATCTCACGACGCGGCCGCGCGGTGTTACCCGCTGTCGTCACCGACCGGGTCCTGCCGGGCAACACCTGGGTGCCGTTCCACTGGAACGACGAACACGGTGAGAACCTGACCATCAACGCCGTCACCAACGACGCCGTCGACCCGGTCTCGTTGCAGCCCGAGTTCAAGGTGTGTGCGGTGCGGCTCGCCCCGGTTCCGGTGACCGCCGCGGCACCCATGCCTGCGGAGGCACCCGCGCTCACCGAAAGCGAAACACTCTATCTGTCAGGGTTCTTCGCAGGTGTGGAACAGGGCGTTCCCGGCGTGCCGGTGCTGCCCGTGGACGCACCGATCGGGGTGTCCGCCCGACTGTGGGTCGACGGATTGCTGGCGGGCAGGTTCTCTCGGCTCGGTATGGGCTCATCCGTCGCCGGCGACGCGGTTCGGACGGGACCGCTCGTGCTCTGGGCGTCGCAGACCGGAAACGCCGAGGAGTTCGCGGGCAGACTGGGCGACCGCTTCCGCGGTGCCCGCGTGGCGGCGATGGATGACGTCGCGCTGTCCGATCTCGCAGCGGCGGGCGAGGTCGCCGTCGTCACCAGCACGTTCGGCGACGGTGGGCCCCCGGACAACGGCGCCGACTTCTGGGAACGCCTGGAGTCACCGCAGGCGCCGTCACTGGCCGGCGTGCGATTCATGGTGCTCGGTATCGGTGATCGGTCCTATGACAACTTCTGTGGGCACGCGAAAGCGCTCGACGCCCGGTTGGCGGATCTGGGTGCCACCAGGGTCCTCGAACGCACCGAATGTGAAGCGTACGAGGACCAACCGCTGGCCCGATGGGCGGACTCGGTGGTCGAGGTGATCACCGCGCCGTCGGACCGCCCCGTTACCACGACCGAGACCACGCCCGAGTCGGCCCCGCCGTCCGCCGTGCCTGTGCCGTTCACCCGTGCGTACCCGGTGGCAGCGCCGTTGTGCCGCAACACCCGGCTGACCCCGGCCGGAGCGGCCAAGGACGTGCGGCAGTTCGGGTTCGACATCAGCGGCCAGGACGTCACCTACTCCGCGGGCGACTCACTGGGCGTCTACATTCGCAATTCGGATCTGGTGGTCGAGACATGGCTCACGGCAACCGGATTGACCGGCGACGAATCTGTTGTCGTCGACGGTGCCGCCATCCCGCTGCGGCACGCCCTTGCGTCGCACTACGACGTGTGCAAGGTGACGTCGAACCTGGTCGGATTCGTCACCGAGCGCTGCGCGGACCCCCAAGCGGCCAAGCGCCTTCGCAAGGATCGTGGTGAGCTCGACAAGTGGTTGGTCAACCGCAACGGACTCGACCTGGTCCGCGAGTTCGCGGTGCGTGCAAACCCGGAACTCTGGCAGGAGGTGCTGGTGAGGTTGACGCCGCGGCAGTACTCGATCTCCTCGAGTCCGCTCGTCAGTCCTCACGAAGTCCAGTTGACGGTGTCGGTGGTGCGGTACCGGGGTCCCGACGGCGGTCCGCGCGGCGGTGTCGCGTCGACATATCTGGCGGACCTGCCGGACTGCACCCCGGTGCCGGTTTTCCTCCAGCGCTCGCCCCACTTCCGCCCCCCGCAGGACTCCCAGACCCCGATGATCATGGTGGGACCCGGCACGGGGATCGCGCCGTTCCGCGGATTCCTCCAGGAACGCCGCGCACTCGGTCACACCGGGCCCAACTGGTTGTTCTTCGGCGATCAGCACCGCGCACAGAATTTCTACTACCGTGACGATCTGATGGACATGGTCGATGACGGGTTCCTGAACCGACTGGATCTCGCGTTCTCCCGCGATCAGGCCCAGCGCGTCTACGTGCAGCACAAGATGCTCGACTACGGCGCCGATGTGTGGCGCTGGCTCGAGGACGGCGCGCACTTCTACGTCTGCGGAGACGCCGAGAGGATGGCGAAGGACGTCGACGACGCGCTGACCGAGATCATCCGGACGCACGGGGGCATGAGCGCGGACGCCGCCCGCGACCACAAGCGTGAACTCGTCGCCGCCAAGCGCTACGTGCGCGATGTGTACTGAGTCGAAAATTGTGTCCGAGGGGGGACTTGAACCCCCACGCCCGTTAATAGGGCACTAGCACCTCAAGCTAGCGCGTCTGCCATTCCGCCACTCGGACCGGTTCGAAGGCAGCTTAGGTTATCGGATCAGCGGCCCCGGGCCAAAACCCGGACGACCCACGAGTGGTAGGAAAGGGACTGTGAGTGCTCCCCTGACCCCCAGCGATGAGGTCGTCGACCTGGTGAGCTCGCTCATCCGTTTCGACACCTCCAACACCGGTGACCTGGCCACCACCAAAGGTGAGGCCGAATGTGCCCGCTGGGTGGCCGAGCAACTCGAGGAAGTCGGACTGCAGACCGAGTACATCGAGGCCGGTGCGCCGGGCCGCGGGAATGTGTTCGCCCGACTCAAGGGCGCTGATCCGACACGCGGTGCGCTGATGTTGCACGGTCACCTCGACGTGGTGCCTGCGGAGGCGTCCGACTGGAGCGTGCACCCGTTCTCCGGGGCAGTCGAGAACGGCTATGTGTGGGGCCGCGGCGCGGTCGACATGAAGGACATGGTCGGGATGATCATCGCGGTCGCCCGTCATTTCATGCGGTCGGGAACCGTGCCCCCGCGTGATCTGGTTTTTGCGTTCGTCTCCGATGAGGAGGCCGGTGGCAACTACGGGTGCAAGTGGCTTGTCGAGAATCGGCCCGACCTGTTCGACGGCGTCACCGAGGCGGTCGGTGAGGTCGGCGGATTCTCCCTGACGGTGCCGCGTCGTGAAGGCGGCGAGCGCCGCCTCTACCTCATCGAGACCGCCGAAAAGGGAATGCTGTGGATGCGGCTCACCGCTCGGGGCCGCGCCGGCCACGGGTCGATGGTGCACGATGAGAACGCGGTCACCGCTGTCGCCGAGGCCGTCGCCCGGCTGGGACGCCACCAGTTCCCGATCGTGCTGACCGAATCGGTCGAACAGTTCCTGGCTGCGGTGACCGAAGAGACGGGATACACCTTCGATCCGGCCTCGCCCGACATCGACGGTGCGGTCGCCAAACTCGGCTCGATCGCCAAGATCGTGGGCGCTACGCTGCGCGACACCGCCAACCCGACGATGCTCAAGGCCGGCTACAAGGCCAACGTCATCCCCGCAACAGCCGAGGCCGTCGTCGACTGCCGCGTGCTGCCGGGCCGGATGGCCGACTTCGAACGCGAGATCGACGAGCTCATCGGCCCCGACGTGTCCCGCGAGTGGATCACCGAACTGCCCTCCTACGAGACTCCTTTCGACGGCGAGCTTCTCGAGGCGATGAACGCCGCGATCCTGTCCGCCGACCCCGAGGCGCGCACCGTGCCCTACATGCTGTCCGGGGGGACCGATGCAAAACATTTCGCCCGCTTGGGTATTCGCTGCTTCGGCTTCGCGCCGCTGAGGTTGCCGCCCGACCTGGATTTCGCCGCGTTGTTCCACGGCGTCGACGAGCGGGTACCCGTCGACGCGTTGACCTTCGGCGCGCAGGTTCTGGAGCATTTCCTCCTGCACTGCTGAGTCCACCGCCCGACCATCAACCGACTCTGGAAAGGACTGGCTTTCATGGCCTTTGACTACAATCCCTACGATTTCCTCCCTGATCTGCCCACGTTCACCGTGACCTCCGAATCGTTCACCGACGGCCAACCGTGGGGCAACGACCAGGTCAGCGGCATCATGGGGGCCGGCGGGTCGGACATCTCGCCGCAGCTGAGCTGGTCGGGCTTCCCCGAGGAGACCCGCAGTTTCGCCGTCACCGTGTACGACCCGGATGCTCCGACCGGGTCGGGGTTCTGGCACTGGGCGGTGTTCAACCTGCCTGCGACGGTCACGGAGTTGCCCGCCGGCGTCGGCGACGGCAGCAGCAAGGGCTTTCCCGGCGACGCAGTCACTTTGGTCAATGACGCCGGCCTGACGCGGTTCATCGGCGCGGCCCCGCCGGCCGGGCACGGGGTGCACCGCTACATCGTCGCCGTGCACGCCGTCGACGTCGAGAAGCTCGACGTTCCCGCCGAGGGCACGCCGGCCTACCTCGGCTTCAACCTCTTCGGCCACGCCATCGCCCGCGCCCTGATCACGGGTACCTACGAGCAGAACTGAGGCTCGTACTCAGAGGTGCAGACGTCCCGATGCGACGACCACTCCGGCTCCGCTCAGCACGACGGTCTCACCGCTCAAGGTGACCTGCAGCCTGCTGGGGCGCCCGAGTCGGTGTCCTTGCTCGATGATCGCCGCTGTCCCGGCGTCGTGGCGGCCGTCCCGTACGAGGCGCGCTGCGAGTGGTCCCGCCGCCGTGCCGGTGGCGGGATCCTCACTGATTCCGGCGGTCGGGTTGAAGAACCGGGCATACGCGATCGAGCCGCCGGCCGCATCGACCGGGTCGAGACTGTAGAGGTAGCAGCCTTCTTCGGTGACGGTCCGCAGCACCGATGACAGCCGCTGCCCGTCAGGATCCGCGCGATCGACAGCCTCCCGGGAACGCAGGGGTACGAGCAGGTGTGCTGCCCCGGTGGACACCACCTCGGCAGGTTCGTCGCTGAGGTCGGCGACGTTGATGTTCAGCGCGGCCGCCAGTTGGCGGCGGTCGGTCAGTTCGGGACCGAACACCGGTGCCGACTGCTCCATCCTGACCACAGTCCGCCCGTCGGCGTCCTCGGCGACCTCCACCGGGAGCAGACGGTCACCGATCTGCTGGATCAATCGCGTGGGGGACGTGCTGCGCGGTAACCGCTGAGCATGCGCGAGCCACAGCCACGCCCCGAGGGCGTTGTGCCCGGCCCCGAGTACCTCGACGCCGGTCGGGGTGAAAGAACGCAGCCGCCAGTGTGCGGCGGAGGTGGGTTGCACCAGAAACGTGGTCTCGGATTGGTTGAATTCGCGGGCGATCGCCCGCATCGTGGCGACGTCAAGATGATCGGCGTCCGGAACAAGCGTCAGCGGGTTGCCCTCGAGGGGGCGTCGGGCGAACACGTCGATGAAATGGAACTCGGTCTCAGTGGCCACGCAAATCTCGTCTCTTCTAACGCTGCGCCGACCCGACAGCCTCGCTGAGGCTGGTGAAACCGTTGTCTCGCAGGCGCTGTGCGAGACCGTCGTGAATCGTCTTGGCCCACAGCCCGCCTCCGTAGACGAAACCGGTGTAGCCCTGCAGCAACGAGGCGCCGCTGACGATGCGCTCCCACGCGTCGTCGGCGGTCTCGATGCCGCCTGCGCTGATCAGCACCAGACGGTCGCCCACCCGCCGGTAGAGCCGGCGTAGCACCTCCGCGGAGCGCCGGGCCACCGGAGGTCCGGAGATGCCGCCGGGCCCCAGGTCCTCGACCCCCGGGGTCGCCAGCCCGGCGCGGGACACGGTGGTGTTGGTCGCGACGATCCCGGCGAGGCCCAGTTCGACTGCCAGGTCGGCGATTTCGTCGATATCACGATCGGCGAGGTCGGGTGCGATCTTGACCAGAACCGGTGTCGAGGTCTCGGCGAGGACTGCGGTCAGGATGGGGCGCAGCGATTCGACCGACTGCAGGTCACGCAGACCGGGGGTGTTCGGCGAGCTCACGTTCACCACCAGATACGCCGCCAGCGGTCCGAGGAGCCGGGCGCTCTCGGCGTAGTCCTCGGCCGCCGATTCGGCCGGCGTGACCTTGGTCTTGCCGATGTTGACCCCGATCGGCACGTCGGCGCTGCGGCGGGTGAGCTGCACCGCAAGTGCCCCGGCGCCATGGTTGTTGAATCCCATCCGGTTCAGCAGCGCACGGTCGGCCGGCAGCCGGAACATCCGCGGTGCCGGGTTGCCGGGCTGTGGCTTCGCGGTCACGGTGCCCATCTCCGCGTATCCGAACCCCAGCGCACCCCAGGTGTGCACGCCGAGCCCGTCCTTGTCGAAGCCGGCCGCCAGCCCCATCGGACCCGGGAATCGCACCCCGAACACGGTGCTGGCAAGCGCCGGATCGGCCGGACTCAACCGGCGTCGCAGCCGGCGCCGCACCGGTGCCGGGCCGGTGGCGGTGCGCAGGCCGGCGAACACCCAGCCGTGGATCCGTTCCGGGGGCACCAGGAACAGTGCCCGCCGAAGTCCGCTGTAGACGCCCATCTACAGCGCCGGTTGATCGGGGGTGTGCGGGGTGTCGGCCCGTTTCCTGCGTCGCAGCAGTACCCGTCTGCTGCCGTCGGTGTAGAGCCGGACCCGGGTCAGCTCCCAGCCCCGGTACTCGGCCTCGATCGACAACCGGATGGAGGCGTTCACCCGGGTCACGTCAGGCGGCAACCGCAGCGGGATCCATTCGTACTCCCCGGAGCCCTCTGACACCGCCTGGTCCCAGGTCGCCGGCAGCCGTCCCCGTGAGCCCGTGCTCATTCCGCCTTCCCCGCGGAGGTGATCACCTGGAGGCCGTCGCCCGAGCCGGAGACCACGTAGAGGGTGTCCGTCGCGTCGTCGACTGCCAGCGAGTTCGGTTGCCGCACTGTTTGATGTCGCACCTTCTCGACGGGGATGCCGGTCGAGAGATCGTAACCAACGACGGTGTTCGTCGCCGTCTGTGCAACCCACGTCAGCCCGTCGTCGGTGCTCGAGGAGGTCAGACCGTAGGGGGAGTCCGGCACCGGGTAGCGCTGTCGCAGGATCAGCGGGTCGACCCCGTACACCAGCAGTTCGCCACCGCGGGTGTCGGCGACCACAACCCTGCCTGCCGTATCGGCGGCCATCGTCGTTGCGCCCGCACCCGCCCGCAGCGCGTGTGCCGATTTTGTTCCTTCGGCGTCGAGGCTGGTGATGGAGGTCTGTGCCCGATCCAGCACGATCGCGGTATTGCCTTGCGTCACAATGGCGTCCACTCGCGCGAACATCTTCAGCCGCGCCCCGACCTCGGTGTCCGAAGCCAGCGTGTAGACCGCGCCGTCGGCGCTTCCCAGCACCACCTTGCCGTCCGCGCGCCGCGCGATCGCGGTGAAGTCCACCCCGTCCTGACCCTGCACGCCGATCCTCGTCGCATCACCCGAGGTGATGTCGAAGCGGAAGTAACCGCCCTCGGTCGACAGGATCAGTCCACCCTCGCCGTCTGCGGCCATCGCCGTCGCGGCACCATCGAGCTCAGTGGGTGACGGTGCGCCCCCCGCCGGGAACACCGTGACGACCGACCGGTTCTCGCGACCGGCACCGAGGACCACCAGCGAGTCTGTTTGCGAGTCGAACACCGCCGCCTGCGCGGGCCCGGCCAGGGGTAGCAGCGTTCCCGGTGGGGTGCCGGTGACGGGGGGCGAGTCGGCGGCCTGCGCCGGTTCGATCGTCGGCGGGGGGCTGTCCACCGGGTTCGACGAGCAGCCGGCAATCAGTGCCATTGCCAGCGCTGCAGCGCCGAAACGAATCAGCTGAGCTGGTGGGTTGATGCGACGCGGCAATGGGTAGCTCTCGGATTGTGTGTATGGAACCTGATCGAACAGCCAGTGTATGCACCCCGGGAGGCCAGTATTCGTCGCGTCCGCCACGCCCGTCGACGGTCGTGGCGGTATGGTACGGACCATGACCCTTTCCATGGACAGGGACGTGACCGATCACCGATTTGCTGTCGAGGACATCACCACCGGGGTGCACGCCAGCGGGTTCGGCCAGGTGGGAGACGGACGCAGCTTCTCATTCCGCACCGAGCGCCAGGCGCTGGTCGTCGAGATCTATCGGCCACGACTGCGTGGCCCGGTGCCGCAGTCCGAGGACATCGTCGCCCTCGCCACCCGCAAGCTCACCGACATCGACCTTTTCGACGAGCGCAGCCTCGCTGCGGTCGTGCGTGACGCCGTCGCCGACGCGCAGCCGGTGCCTCGCAACGGCCGCTGAACCCACTTCACGGTACGGTCGTCGTCGTGACGGACGTGGCCGCGATGTCCTGGTTGCAGGTCGTCGTCCTCTCGGTGCTGCAGGGACTCACCGAGTTTCTGCCGGTGTCCTCCTCGGGGCACCTGGCCATCGCATCCCGGGTGTTCTTCGATGAGGACGCCGGCGCGTCGTTCACCGCGGTGAGCCAGCTGGGCACCGAAGCGGCCGTCCTGGTCTACTTCGCACGCGACATCGTCCGGATCGTGAAGGCGTGGTTCGCCGGCCTTTTTGAGGCTGCGCATCGCAACGCCGACTACTGGTTGGGCTGGTGGGTGATCATCGGGTCGATCCCGATCGGGGTGATCGGTCTGCTGTTCAAGGACGAAATTCGCACCGGCGCACGCAATCTGTGGCTGGTGGCGAGTGCGCTGATCGTGTTTTCGCTGGTCATCGCGGCGGCTGAGTACTACGGCAGGCAGACACGCCGCGTCGAGGATCTGACCTGGCGCGACAGCGTCATCGTCGGCCTCGCACAGTGTCTGGCGCTGATACCGGGCGTGTCGCGGTCGGGCGCCACGATCAGTGCGGGCCTGTATCTGGGGCTCGACCGGGAACTGGCAGCCCGGTTCGGTTTCCTGCTGGCGATCCCGGCGGTGTTCGCCTCGGGCATGTTCTCGCTCCCGGATGCGTTTGACCCGGTCGGCGAGGGCATGAGCGCCACCGGTGCGCAACTGCTGGTGTCCACCGTGATCGCGTTTGTCGTCGGCTTCGCCGCGGTGTCGTGGTTCCTGCGATTCCTGGCCCGGCACAGCATGTACTGGTTCGTCGGCTACCGCATCGTGCTCGGGTGTGTCGTGTTGATCCTGCTCGGGACAGGGGTGGTGGCAGCCACATGACGGTTCTGCTGTTGCGTCACGGCCGGTCGACGTCGAACACCGCCCACACCCTGGCGGGTCGGTCGGAGGGTGTGGACCTCGACGACCGCGGCCGCGAACAGGCCGAGGCACTCGTGGAGCGACTCGGGTCGCTGCCGATCCGCGCGATCGTCCGGTCGCCGCTGCTGCGCTGTCAGCGAACGGTCGAACCGCTGGCGTCGGCACTGGGTCTGCAGCCGGTGGTCGAGCACCGGATCGTCGAGGTCGACTACGGCTCCTGGACCGGCCGCAAGATCGGTGAGCTGGTCAAAGAGCCGTTGTGGGCGGTGGTCCAGCAGCAACCCAGCGCCGCGGTGTTCCCGGACGGGGAGGGGCTCGCCGCCGTCCAGGCCCGCGCGGTGGCCGCGGTGCGTGAGCACGACCGCATGCTGGCCGAGGAGCACAGCGGCGACGTGCTGTGGATCGCCTGCACACACGGTGACGTGATCAAAGCGGTGCTCGCAGATGCCCTGGGCTCGCACCTGGACAGCTTCCAGCGCATCAACGCCGACCCCGCATCGGTCAGTGTGATCCGCTATACGACGCTGCGGCCCTTTGTGATCCACGTCAACCACACCGGCTCAGCACTGAACTCCGCGTTGACCGCTGTGCCGGCCGACGGCAAGGCCGAGGACGGCGCGGTTCCCGCCGGCGAAGCGGTGGTCGGCGGATCGACCGAATGAGCGCCGCGCCGCACAATTACGGCTGACGTGCCGTAGCCGGTATTTTGGAAGCTGCCATGTCCCGCGAAATCCATGTCTTCCGCACACCCGACCGATTCGTGGCCGGGACCGTCGGCCAACCCGGAAATCGCACGTTCTACCTGCAAGCGGTCCACGACAAGCGGGTGATCTCGGTGATCTTGGAAAAACAGCAGGTGGCGGTACTCGCCGAACGGATCGACGCGTTGCTGCTGGAGATCAACAAGCGCTTCGGCACGCCGGTTCCCCCCGACACCGGCGAGGTCGAGGACCTCAGCCCGTTGATCACCCCGGTGGACGCCGAGTTCCGGGTCGGCACCATGGGGCTGGGCTGGGACTCCGACGCGCAGACCGTCGTCGTCGAACTCCTCGCCGTCTCGGAGGCCGAGTTCGATGCCTCGGTGGTCCTCGACGACGCCGAGGAGGGCCCCGACGCGGTGCGCGTGTTCCTGACCCCGGAGTCGGCGCGGGAGTTCGCGACGCGATCCAACCGGGTCATCTCGGCGGGACGCCCACCCTGTCCGCTGTGTGACGAGCCGCTGGATCCCGAAGGGCACATCTGCGTCCGAACCAACGGCTACCGGCGCGGCGCGCTGGGTGGATCCGACGATGTCGACGACATCTGACGTCGGGGTGCTGCAGAACGGCGAGTTGACCGTCATCGGGCGGATCCGCTCGGCGAGCAACGCGACCTTCCTGTGCGAGGCCACGCTCGGTGAGCTCACCCAGCACTGTGTGTACAAACCGATCCGCGGTGAGGCACCGCTGTGGGATTTCCCCGACGGGACGCTGGCGGGCCGCGAGTTCGGTGCGTACCTGGTGTCGGCGGCACTCGGGTGGAACATCGTGCCCCACACCATCATTCGTGACGGACCTGCGGGTCCCGGGATGCTGCAGCGCTGGGTCGAGCAGCCCAGCGACACCGAGGACGACGAGGCAGGCGATGCCGGTCCGGACCTCATCGATCTGGTGCCGTCGGGCAGGATCCCTCCCGGTTTCCTGCCGGTCCTGGAGGCCTACGACCACGCCGGCGACGAAGTCACGCTGGTGCACTCCGACGACGACAGGCTGCGGCGGATCGCCGTGTTCGACGTGTTGATCAACAATGCCGATCGCAAGGGCGGCCATGTGCTCCACGGGGTGGACGGGCAGGTCTACGGCGTGGACCACGGCGTCAGCCTGCATGTCGAGGACAAGCTGCGCACCGTTCTGTGGGGTTGGGCGGGCAAACCCGTCGACGACGACACCCTCGAGGCCGTGGCCGCTTTCGGTGATGCCCTCTCAGGCGACCTCGGTGCGGAGTTGTGCTGTCACATCACCCCTCGCGAGGTCGCCGCGTTGCGAGCCAGAGTTGTTGCCCTGCTGAGAAACCCGGTGATGCCCGGCCCTGATCGACGCCGACCGATACCGTGGCCGGCTTTCTGACGTGATCTACTTGCCCGGTGACCCTCACCGATGCAGCGCTGGCCGCCGAGGTGGCCGCCGAAGCCGGTGAGCTGCTGCTGGCGATGCGAGAGCAGATCGGCTTTTACGATCCGTACGACCTCGGCGACGCCGGCGACAAGCGCGCCAACACGCTGATCCTGGACCGGCTGCACCGGGAGCGACCGCACGATTCGGTGCTGTCCGAGGAGGCCGTGGACGACGTATCCCGGGTGGACGCCGACCGGGTGTGGATCGTCGACCCCGTCGACGGCACGCACGAGTACTCGATGCCCGGACGCGCGGACTGGGCCGTGCACATCGCGTTGTGGCAGCGCTCTTCCGGGCCTCACGGCGGCGGTCTCACCGACGCCGCGGTCGCGCTGCCGGCGCGCGGTGAGGTGTACCGCACCGACACCGTGACCGCTCCGCCGCCGCGCGCCGACGGACCGATCCGCATCACCGCCAGTTCCAACAGGCCTCCTGCTGTGCTGTGGTGGCTGCGCGATCACCTCGACATCCAACTGGTCCGGATCGGATCGGCGGGAGCCAAGGCGATGGCCGTGGTCCGCGGCGACGTCGACGCCTACGTGCATGCCGGAGGCCAGTGGGAGTGGGATTCGGCCGCGCCGGCCGGGGTGTTGTGGGCCGCCGGGATGCATGCGTCGCGGATCGACGGCTCGCCGCTGATCTACAACCGCCGCGATCCCTACCTGCCGGATCTGCTGATGTGCCGGCCGGAGCTGGCCGAGGTGTTGCTGGACACGATCCTGTCGGCCCGCCGGCGATGACGGGGAATGAAACGGCCGTCGGTGTTGTCCCAGACGGCGATGTCTAAGGTCGTATCTATGCAATCGTGGTCGGCGCCGAGTGTTCCGGTGCTGCCTGGGCGGGGTCCGCAGTTGCGCCTCTACGACAGTGCGGACCGCCAGGTGCGCCCGGTCAGCCCAGGTGACACCGCCGCCATGTACGTCTGCGGGATCACCCCGTACGACGCCACCCATCTCGGTCACGCCGCCACCTACCTGACGTTCGACCTCGTCTACCGGCTGTGGCTCGACGCCGGTCTGGACGTCCACTACGTGCAGAACATCACCGACGTCGACGATCCGTTGTTCGAGCGTGCGCTGCGCGACGGCATCGGTTGGCGCGAGCTCGCCGACCGGGAGACCGACCTGTTCCGCGAGGACATGGCGGCACTGCGGGTGCTGCCACCGCACGATTACGTGGCCGCCACCGAGGCGGTGGCCGAGGTGATCGAGGTCGTCGAGAAACTGCTGGCCTCAGGGGCCGCCTACACCGTCGACGATGCGCAGTACCCCGACGTGTACTTCCACGCCGGCGCGACGGTCCAGTTCGGCTACGAATCGGGTTACGACCGCGACACGATGCTGACCCTGTTCGCCGAACGCGGGGGAGACCCGGAGCGGGCCGGCAAGAGCGACCCCCTCGACGCTCTGTTGTGGCGTGCGGAGCGACCGGATGAACCCAGCTGGCCGTCGCCGTTCGGGCCGGGCCGGCCCGGCTGGCACGTCGAGTGCGCGGCGATCGCGCTGAGCCGCATCGGTACCGACCTCGACATCCAGGGCGGCGGCAGCGATCTGATCTTCCCGCACCACGAGTTCTCCGCCGCGCACGCCGAATCCGTCACCGGCGAGCGCCGTTTCGCGCGTCACTACGTGCACGCAGGCATGATCGGCTGGGACGGGCACAAGATGTCCAAGAGTCGCGGCAACCTGGTTCTCGTGTCGGGACTGCGCCGCGAGGGCGTCGATCCCTCCGTCATCCGGCTCGGTCTGTTCGCCGGGCACTATCGTGATGACCGGTTCTGGAGCCAGGCGGTGCTCGAGGAGGCGCAGGGCCGGCTGCACCGGTGGCGCAGTGCCGCGACCCTGGCGCAGGCACCGGACGCCGCCGATGTCGTGGCTCGTGTTCGCCGCTACCTCGCAGATGATCTGGACACTCCGAAAGCGATTGCTGCTGTTGATGGTTGGGCCACCGACGCGCTGTCCTACGGTGGTCACGACAGTTCAGCGGGACGAACCGTCGCGACGGCGGTAGACGCGCTGCTCGGCGTTGAGCTGTAAAGCACCTGCCGTGGAGTAGGTTTCCGCCCATGGGACCGGTGGCCGGAATGGCAGTTCTGCATGCAAGGGGTGGCGCGGACGTGATCCGCCGTCTGGTCGTCGGACTGGCCGCCCTGGCACTTCTGGCCGGGTGCACGTCGGCCACCGAGGAGGCGCAGACCTCCGAGACGTCCACACCCACCGAGACTCCGGCCGCTGCCGTCAGTCCTGTCGAGGCGCGCGCCATCGCCAAGGAGGCCTACATCTACGGCTTCCCGATGGTCGACAACTATCGGGTGCAGTACGCCTACTTCGTCGACAACCAGGATCCCGAGTACAAGGGCGGCTGGAACGAGATCCACAACACCGCGCGGGTGTACACCCCCGAGGACACCGCCATCCAGACACCCAACTCGGACACGCCCTATTCGGCCGTCGGCGCCGACCTTCGCGCCGAACCGCTGGTGCTGACCGTGCCGCCGATCCAGCAGGACCGCTACTACTCGCTGCAGTTCGTCGACGGATACACCTCCAACGTCGCCTACGTCGGTAGCCGCACCACGGGCAACGGTGGCGGGACGTTTCTGCTCGCCGGGCCGAACTGGCAGGGCGAGAAACCCGAAGGCGTCGACGAGGTGATCCGGTCGGACACCGACCTGGCGTTCGTGCTGTACCGCACCCAGCTGTTCGGGCCGTCCGACATCGCTGAGGTCGAGAAGATCCAGGCGGGTTATCAGGTCGCGCCGCTGTCGGTGTTCCTGAACCAGCCACCGCCCGAACCCGTACCGGCCATCGACTTCGCACCGCCACTGACAGCGGACCAGCAGCGTGCGTCGCCGCAGTTCTTCGAGGTCCTCGACTTCGTGTTGCGCTTCGCTCCGACCCTGCCCGGTGAAGAAGGGCTGCGGGAGAGGTTCGCGAGCATCGGCATCGGATCCCAGGAGTCTTTCGACGCCGATGCGCTGAGCCCCGAGATGCGCGCCGCGATCGAAGGCGGGATGGCCGACGCCTGGGCGGAATTCGACGCGTTCAAGAAGGCCGACATCGACACCGGTCGGGTGACCTCGTCGCAGCTCTTCGGCACCAGGGAGGATCTCAACGGCAACTACCTGTACCGGATGGCCGGCGCGGTCCTCGGGATCTACGGCAACACCGCCGCCGAGGCCATCTATCCGAGCTTCGTCAACGACGCCGCCGGTGCTCCGCTCACCGGGGCGAACAACTACACATTCCGGTTCCCGTCCGGTGGGTTGCCCCCGGTGAACGCATTCTGGTCGCTGACCATGTACGAACTGCCTGCCAGTCGTCTGGTCGCCAATCCGATGAGGCGATACCTGATCAACTCGGAGATGCTGCCCAGCCTGGTGCCCGATCCCGATGGCGGGTACACCTTCTTCGTCCAGAACCCGTCACCGGGCATCGACAGGGAGGCCAACTGGCTGCCCGCACCCGAGGGGCCGTTCATGCTCGTCCTGCGGCTGTACTGGCCCAAGCCCGACGCTCTGAACGGCACCTGGACGGCACCACCGCCCGAAAAGGCCTGACCGTGACGGATTCCGGCCACGCTGACCTGGTGCTCTCGGGCGGGGGCGTCAAAGGTGTCGCGCTTGTCGGCGCCGTCGCATCGCTTGTGCGCGCAGGCTATGTGCCACAACGTGTCTCGGGTACCTCCGCGGGGGCACTGGTGGGTGCCGTCCTGGCTGCCGCCACGCAGAGCGGCGACCTGTCCGCGGCACAGCTGGAATCGCTGGCGATGGACATCGACTACCGGACGTTCCTCGACCCGGGCCCGATCGAACGGGTGCCGGTGCTGGGACCCGCCTGGGGGGTGCTGACCGGCGGCGGCATCTACCGCGGCGACGCCCTGCGCAACTGGGTGGCGGCGCAACTGGCCGATTTCGGGGTGACGACGTTCGCCGACCTCGCGATCAGCGATTCCAGCCTGCCGCCCGAGCAGCGGTACCGCCTCGTCGTCACCGTGGCCGACGTCTCCCTGGGCCAGCTGATCCGGCTGCCGTGGGACTACCAGCGGATCTACGGGCTCGATCCCGACGTGCAGCTCGTGGCGGATGCCGTCCGCGCGTCGACGGCCATCCCGTTCTTCTACCGTCCCGCATCGTTGACCAGTGCTGACGGCAGGGTGTCCACGCTGGTGGACGGCGGTCTGCTGTCGAACTTCCCGATCGATTCCCTCGACCGCACAGACGACGAGGATCCGCGCTGGCCGACGTTCGGGGTGACGCTGCTGCCCACGCTCCCGGCCGAGAACGAGCAGGTGATCCCGGCGTTGCGACCGCTGCGCCGGCTGGGTTCGCCGATGTTGCTCGAGCAGGTCGTGACGACCACCCTCGTCGGCCGCGACCAGGCATATCTCAACCAGCCCCGGGTGAGCGCCCGGACCATCCGAATCGACACCAGCGATGTCGGGGTTCTCGACTTCGACCTCTCCGAGCAGGACAAACGATCGCTGTACCAGAGCGGGCAGCGCGCCGGGGAGGACTTCCTGTCGACCTGGGACTGGTCGAGCTACACGAAGCGATTCCGCTGACGCCGACGCAGTTCAGCTGCGGTAACCGGGCCCTCGGCGCCGCAGGTAGCGCTCGAACTCCGCTGCCAGCGCATCCCCGTCGATCTTGGCGACCGCCTCGTTCATATCGACCTCGGCGTCGCCGCGTTCCTCCAGGGACTGCACGTACTCGGCGATCTCGTCGTCCTCGGAGGTCATCTCGGTGACCGCCTGCTCCCACTCCTCGGCCTGTGCGGGTAGATCTGCCAGCGGCACCTCGATGTCGAGCACGTCCTCGACGCGCCGCAGCAGCGCGACCGTCGCCTTGGGGCTCGGTGGCTGCGAGACGTAGTGCGGCACCGCCGCCCAGAACGTGACCGCCGGTATCCCGGCCTGCACGCAGGCGTCCTGGAACACGCCGGCGATGCCGGTCGGACCCTCGTACCGGGTTTCCTCCAGCCCGAACGTCTGCGCCGAGTCGGGGGAGTAGGCCGCTCCCGACACCGGTACCGGCCTGGTGTGGGGCGTGTCGGCCAGTAATGCGCCCAGGATCACAACCGTCTGGACGCCCAGTTTGTCCGCGATGGCCAGCAACTCCGCGCAGAAGGTGCGCCATCGCATGTTGGGTTCCACGCCGTGCATCAGCACGATGTCGCGGTCGGCGCCCGGCGGGCGGCAGTGCGAGATCCGCATCGACGGCCAGACCAGTTCGCGGGTCACGCCGTCGACCTGCCGAATCACCGGCCGGTTGACCTGATAGTCGTAGTAGGCCTCGTCATCGATCTCGACGAGTGTCTCGGCCTCCCAGATGGCATCCAGGTGCTCGAGCGCATCGCTGGCTGCGTCACCGGCGTCATTCCAGCCCTCGAACGCCGCGACGATGATCGTGTCGCTGAGATCGGGCAGGTCGGATCGCTTCGGACCGCTGAAATCCGAGGGGGTCACCACGTCAGCGTAAGCCCTGCGCGGGCCCGATGGCGGGCATCGACTCGCGACCCGATTCGCGGCTGTCGGACCACCCCGCTGCGAGGGCCGCCGATCTGCGGGCGAAATACCCTCGGCGGCAATCTGGTTAACTCTGGTGGCTTCGACTTTTCCGACGGGATTCGCGAGGTGCCGCTCGTGGGCGCCGCGATCGCCGAGCGGGTCGAGGTCGTAGCGACGAGATGGGTGTCCAGACGTCGATCAGGTGAGGACGTAGACTCGTCGAGGTCGAGAGGCGTTGCAACGGTTACGTTGGGGTCCGGTCCCCACTCGGTATCCGCCACGCTCGGCAGAGTTAAGGACGCCTTCCGTTATGGAAGGAGCGCACGTGAACGCCGCTGAACCCGATGTCTCGGCGCCGACAACCCTTGTGCCGAACATCCGCCCTGACTGCACCGATGAACTGACGGCTGCGTTACGCCAGCGGATCATGGTGATCGACGGAGCCATGGGAACGGCGATCCAGCGGGACCGGCCGGATGAGGCCGGATACCGCGGTGAGCGCTTCAAGGACTGGCCGAGCGATCTCCAGGGCAACAACGACCTGCTCAACCTGACGCAGCCGCAGATCATCGAGGGAATCCACCGCGAGTACCTCGAGGCCGGCGCCGACATCCTGGAGACCAATACGTTCAACGCGAACGCGGTCTCGCTGTCCGACTACGACATGGCGGCGCTCAGCTACGAGCTGAACTACGCCGGCGCTGCCCTGGCGCGGGCTGCCTGCGACGAGTTCAGCACCCCGGACAAGCCCCGCTACGTCGCCGGGGCGCTGGGGCCGACGACACGGACCGCGTCGATCTCACCGGACGTCAATGATCCCGGAGCCCGCAACGTCAGCTACGACCAACTGGTCGCGGCCTACCTCGAAGCTGCCAACGGCTTGGTCGACGGTGGGTCCGACCTCATCATCATCGAGACGATCTTCGACTCGCTGAACTCCAAGGCGGCGGTGTTCGCCCTCGAGACGCTGTTCGAGGACCGCGGACGCCGCTGGCCGGTGATCATCTCGGGCACCATCACCGACGCGTCCGGGCGGACTCTGTCCGGCCAGGTCACCGAGGCATTCTGGAACGCCATCCGGCACGCGAAGCCGCTCGCGGTCGGCCTGAACTGCGCGCTGGGCGCACCGGAGATGAGGCCCTACATCGCCGAGGTGGCGCGCATCGCGGACACCTTCGTCTCCTGCTACCCGAACGCCGGCCTGCCCAACGCTTTCGGTGAGTACGACGAGTCCCCGGAAGCCCAGGCCGGTTACATCGCCGAGTTCGCCGAGGCCGGCTTGGTGAACCTGGTCGGTGGGTGCTGCGGGACGACGCCGGAGCACATTGCCGAGATCGCCAGGGTGGTCGACGGCAAGCCGCAGCGACAGCTCCCGGAGATCCCGGTGGCCACCCGGCTCTCGGGCCTGGAGCCCCTCAATATCGGTGACGACTCGCTGTTCGTGAACATCGGTGAGCGCACCAACATCACCGGCTCCGCCCGGTTCCGCAACCTCATCAAGGCCGAGGACTACGACTCCGCCCTGTCGGTCGCTTTGCAGCAGGTCGAGGTCGGTGCGCAGGTCATCGACATCAACATGGACGAGGGCATGATCGACGGCGTCGCCGCGATGGACCGGTTCACCAAGCTGATCGCAGCGGAGCCGGACATCAGTCGAGTTCCGGTGATGATCGACTCCTCCAAGTGGGAGGTCATCGAGGCCGGCCTGAAGAACGTGCAGGGCAAGCCGATCGTGAACTCGATCTCCATGAAGGAGGGCGAGGAGAAGTTCGTCCGCGAGGCCCGGCTGTGCCGCAAGTACGGCGCCGCCGTCGTCGTGATGGCGTTCGACGAGCAGGGCCAGGCCGACAACCTGGAGCGACGCAAGGAGATCTGCGGGCGCGCCTACCGGATCCTGACCGAAGAGGTCGGTTTCCCGCCCGAGGACATCATCTTCGACCCGAACTGCTTCGCGCTGGCCACCGGTATCGAGGAGCACGCGACGTACGGGATCGACTTCATCGAGGCGTGCGCCTGGATCAAGGAGAACCTGCCCGGAGTGCACATCTCCGGCGGCATCTCGAACGTGTCGTTCTCCTTCCGGGGCAACAACCCCGTCCGCGAGGCGATCCACGCGGTGTTCCTGTTCCACGCCATCAAGGCCGGCCTGGACATGGGCATCGTCAACGCTGGCGCCCTGGTGCCCTACGACTCGATCGAGCCCGAGTTGCGGGACCGGATCGAGGATGTCGTGCTCAACCGCCGCGAGGACGCGGCCGAACGGCTCCTGGAGATTGCCGAACGGTACAACAAGTCGGAAAAGGCAGACGATCCGAAAGCGGCGGAGTGGCGCAGCCTGCCGGTCCGCGAGCGCATCACCCACGCCCTGGTCAAGGGCATCGACGCCGACGTCGACGCGGACACCGAGGAACTGCGGGCCGAGATCGCCGCCGCCGGTGGTCGCCCGATCGAGGTGATCGAGGGACCGTTGATGGACGGCATGAACGTCGTTGGTGACCTCTTCGGCGCGGGCAAGATGTTCCTTCCGCAGGTCGTGAAGTCGGCCCGGGTGATGAAGAAGGCCGTGGCGTACCTGCTGCCGTTCATCGAGGAGGAGAAGGTCACCTCCGGAGCCGCGGCGTCGAAGGACACCAACGGCACAATCATCATGGCGACCGTCAAAGGCGACGTCCACGACATCGGCAAGAACATCGTCGGGGTCGTCCTGCAGTGCAACAACTACGAGGTGATCGACCTCGGTGTGATGGTTCCCGCCCAGAAGATCCTGGACGCGGCCAAGGAGCACGACGCCGACATCATCGGGCTGTCCGGCCTGATCACTCCGTCACTGGACGAGATGGTCAACTTCGCTGTCGAGATGGAGCGCCAGGGTCTCGAGATCCCACTGCTGATCGGCGGTGCGACCACCTCGCGTGCGCACACGGCGGTGAAGGTGGCGCCGCGTCGCAGCGGTCCGGTGGTCTGGGTCAAGGATGCGTCCCGCTCGGTGCCGGTCGCCGCCGCGTTGCTCGACGACAAGCAGCGTCCGGCCCTGCTCGAGGCGACCGAGACCGATTATGCGGCCCTGCGTGAACGGCACGCCCAGAAGAGCGAGCGGCCGATGCTGACGCTGGAGAAGGCCCGGGCGAACCGCACGCCGATCGAGTGGGACGACTACACGCCGCCGGTGCCCGCGCAAGGCCTCGGAGTGCGTGAGTTTCTCGACTACGACGTCGCCGAACTGCGCGAATACATCGACTGGCAGCCGTTTTTCAACGCCTGGGAGATGAAGGGCAAGTTCCCCGACATCCTCAACAACCCGGTCTCGGGCGAGACGGCCCGCAAGCTGTACGACGACGCTCAGGAGATGCTCGACACCCTGATCAAGGAGAAGTGGCTCACTGCCAACGGGGTGATCGGATTCTTCCCCGCGAACGCCGTCGGCGACGACTTCGAGGTCTACACCGACGAAACCCGGACCGAGGTGCTGACGACGTTGCACAACCTGCGTCAGCAGGGCGAGCACCGGGCAGGCATCCCGAACCGGTCGCTGGGCGACTTCATCGCCCCCAAGGAAACGGGCCTCCGGGATTACGTCGGGGCATTCGCCGTCACCACGGGTCTGGGTAGCGGAGCCAAGATCGAGGAATTCAAGGCAGCCAACGACGACTACAACGCCATCCTGCTGGAGTCGCTCGCCGACCGGCTGGCAGAGGCGTTCGCCGAACGGATGCACCAACGAGTCCGCAAGGAGTTCTGGGGATTTCAGCCCGACGAGCAACTGGACAACGAGGCGCTCATCGGTGAGAAGTACGTCGGAATCCGGCCGGCGCCGGGCTACCCGGCCTGCCCGGAGCACACCGAGAAGGCGACGCTCTGGGAGTTGATGGACGTCCGGGAGCGGACCGGCATCGAGCTGACCGAGTCGATGGCGATGTGGCCCGGAGCTGCGGTCAGCGGCTGGTACTTCTCGCATCCGCAGTCGCAGTACTTCGTGGTCGGCCGGATCGCCCAGGATCAGGTCGCCGACTACGCGAAGCGCAAGGGCTGGACGCTGAAGGAGGCCGAGCGCTGGCTCGCCCCCAACCTCGGCTACAACCCGGAGGACTGAGCGAGTACGGCGGCGCGAAAGTACGGTTTGTGACGAATTTCGGCCGGTTCTCGTCACAAACCGTGCACTCGGCGCCGAAATCGCTAGCTAGACAGCGTGCGCCACACCCGCGCCGGGGTCATCGGCAGTTCGCGCACCCGGGCGCCGCAGGCCCGCGCGATCGCGTTCGCCAGCGCGGGCGCCACCGGGTTGTAGGGCGATTCGCTCATGGATTTTGCTCCGAGCGGACCGAACTGGTCATAGGTGTCGGCGAAAAGCACGTCGGTGACCGGAACGTCGGCCAATTGTGGGATGTGATAGTTGCGTAGTGCGTCGGTGAGCACGGCGCCGTCGGGTCCGATCAGGATCTGCTCGTAGAGCGCGGAGCCGATCGCCTGGGCCACACCGCCTTCCACCTGCCCGCGGCACTGCTGGGGGTTGATCACCACGCCTGCGTCGGCAGCCTGGATCGACTTCAGGATGCGCACCTCACCCGTGGCCGGGTTCACCGCGACCCGGAAGCCCTGCACATTGAACGCCACCGAGCGCGGTGTGCCGTCGTGGCGCCCGTGGCCGACCAGTGAGGTGGGCAGATCGGCGAACTCGACCAGTCGGGTGCCGCACTGAACTCCGTGGGGAGTCAGCGCGCAGGTGTGCGGGCCCGCCCCGGCCAGCTCGGCGGCGGCGCTCACCATCATCGTCCGCAGCTCTCGGCACGCGGCCATCACCGCCTGACCGGCCACCACGGTTCCCGCCGAGCCGAACGCGCCGGTATCGTAACCCGTTGTCTGCGTGTCGGATTGACGGATCGTGATCCGGTCGGGTGTGGTGTTCAGCTCGGTGGCGGCCAGCTGCGTGTGCACAGTGGTGGTGCCGTTGCCGAACTCCGCGGTGCCGACCGACAGCAGGTAATCCCCATCGGGGGTGACGGTGACCGAGGCCTCGGCGAAGTGGCCGCGTGGCGGGATCGTCGCGATCATCGCGATGGCCATCCCCTCGCCGACGGGCCACCCCTCCGGAGCGGCCGAGCCGGTGCCGTCGGCGAGGGCCTGCTGTGTCAGGTCGAGGCACTGATCCAGGCCGTAACTGCCGAAGGCGAGATCGTCGTCGCCGACGTGGGCGTCGACGAAGTCGTCACCGGGCACCACCACACTGCGCCGCCGAAGCTCGAACGGGTTCATGTCGAGCCGGTGCGCCAGCTCGTCGATCGCGGACTCGACGGCAAAGATCATCTGGCTCAGCCCGTAGCCGCGGAATGCGCCGGAGGGCAGGTTGTTGGTGTAGACCGCTTGCGCGTCAACACGTTTGTTCGCGCACCGGTACACCGACACCGATTCCGCGCAGCCGTGGAACATCACGCCGGTGCTGTGGTTGCCGTACGCCCCGGCGTCGATGAGCACATCCACGGCGAGCGCGGTCAGCACCCCGTCGGCCCCGGCGGCTGCGGTGACGTCGATCCGGTACGGGTGGCGACAGGGCGCCATCGTGAACTGATCCGATCGGCTGAACTCGTAGCGCACCGGGCGCCCCAGTCGCAGCACCGCCAGCGTCACGATGTCCTCGGTGAGCATCTCCTGTTTGCCGCCGAAGCCGCCGCCGATCCGACGGGTGAAGACCCGCACATCGTCTGGCTCGAGACCGAATACGTGGCACAGCTCGTCGCGAATCAGGAACGGCACCTGCGAACTCGTCCGCAGCGCCAACCGGCCGTCCTCATCCCGCCATCCGGTGCAGCCGTGGGTCTCCAGGTGTGCGTGCTGGACACGCTGGGTGGTGAATCGCTCCCGCACGACCGCGCCGCCGGCCGCCACCGCCGCACTGATACCCGCCTCGATGTCTCCGACGCCGCCGTGCACTTCGGCGACGAGGTTTCTGGACGCATCGGCGATCCGGGTGTCCGCACCCTTCTCGCCGTGCAGCAGAGGCGCATCCGACGACCGGGCCGCCTCGGGGTCGAACACCGACGGCAGCTCCTGGTACGTGACAGAGATTGCCCGGCAGGCCTTTTCGGCGATGGCCACCGAGTCGGCGACGACGGCGGCAACCCGTTGGCCCCGGAAGCGCACCGTAGCGTCGAGCACCACCGTGTCGTCGGGATCGTCGTGGCGGTTCTCGTGGCGGGCGGTGGAGAACGGAACACCGGGACTGTCATGGTGTGTCAGCACGAGGTGCACCCCGTCGATCTCCTCGGCCGCGGTGGTGTCGATGGCGACGATCCGGGCGTGGGCGACCGGGCTGGTCAGCACCGCCAGATGCAGCAGCCCGGGCGGGGCGAAGTCCATGGTGTACTGCTCGGTCCCCGTCACCACTCGCGTCGCGGCGGGGGCTCCGATGGAACAGCCCACCCCGCCGGACTTCTCGATGTTGATCTCGCCGTCGAGCGCGTCGGTGATGGCGCGATACCCGGTGCAGCGGCAGAGGTTTCCCTTCAGCGCCTGGGGGAGGTCGGCGAGCTGCTGCTCGGACAGGGACGACGCCGTAGTGATCATCCCCGCCGTGCAGAAGCCGCACTGGAAGCCGCCGGCATCGACGAATCGGCGCTGCAGCGGATGCAGGTCGGTCGGCGTGCCCAGTCCCGCGACGGTGGTGACCTCGTGTCCCTCGGCGCGGAACGCCGGGTACACACACGAATGCACCGCGCGACCGTCGATCAGAACCGAACACGCCCCGCAGTCGCCTGAGTCACAACCTTTTTTGACCTCGAAATGCCCGTGCTCTCGCAGGTAGGTGCGCAGGCACTGGCCTGCCCGCGGAACGGCCTGTGTCTCTTGCCCGTTCACGCGGATGTTCACGCGAGTTCCTCACAGATCTGCTCGGCCAGCACCAGCGTCACCGCTCGCCGCCAGTCGGGATCGCCGTGCGCATCCCGGGTCCAGGAATCCTCTGAGATGCAGGCATGCGCGGCCGCGAGTTCCACCGGGCTGGGAACAGTCGGGAAGGTGAACACGTACGGACGCACGGTGGCCGCGGTCACCGACAGCACGACGCGTCCGCCGTCGACAGGGGTGTCACGTCTGCCGATGACAACCACCCCGGAGCGGCCCAGCGGCGACGGCGCGAGCTTGCGAAACACTGTGCGTCCTCGCAGGGCGGCGGCGGGCAACGACACCGACCGAAGCACCTCGCCGGCGCCGAGAGCGTTGCTCGCCGAACCGGTGACGAACTCCGTGATGGGCAGCCGATAGTCGCTGCCGTCGGCGCGCCAGATCGTCAGCTCCGCGTCGAGTGCCGAGGCCAGCGAGATCATCGACCCCGCCGGGAAACACAGGCAGATGTTGCCGCCCACAGTGGCCGTCGCCCAGATCTTGAACGACGCCAGCAGGGCGGTGCAGCACTGATGAAACAGCGGCGCTGCCGACCACTCGGGACGGTCGCCTGGCAGTTGAGACGACAGCTGGGACACCTCGGCCAGCGTGCACGTCGCGGACAGCTCGATCCCGTTGTCGGTCAGGGTTATCGGCCGCCAGCCCAGAGCAGTGATGTCGACGAGCCGGCGGATGTGTGGTTGCGGTTCGGAGAACAGCCAGGTTCCGCCGGCCAGGATGGCATCCCCGGGTTCCAGCGGCCACACCGCGTCGCGGTGGGTCGGGATGCTGGTCGTCTCGACGGTGTTGATGTCCATGGCGGGGTCAGCTGACCGGAGTCACTGGTCCACCCATGATGTTGCCGACGATGCCGCGAATGATGTTGGTGCCGTCCTCGTTGCGCAACTCGTCGTACCATTCCTCGGTCTTCTCGGGGTCCTTGGCATGGGTGACGTCGCAGCGCTTACGGGCGCGCAGCACCAGGTCCGCTGCGCGTTCGGCGCGCGCCTGCTGATAGGTGGTCAGTGCTGCGTGCGCGTCCCCGGGGCGATCCTTGAATGCCCACTGCAGCGCGACCGCGTCCTCCATCGCCGAGCATCCGCCCTGTCCGATGTCGGGTGTGGTGTTGTGGGCCGCGTCGCCGAGTACGGCAACGCGGCCTTTGACCCACGTGTAGAACGGATCCAGGTCGAGGATCTCGACGCGGTTGGTGCTCATCGGGTCCAGTCTGTCGATCAGCGCCTGCACCCCGGGCGCCCAGCCTGCGAAGTGTGTCCGCAGAACCTCACGCGCGCTGCCCTTCTCGTAGGGCAGACCTTCTTCTTCGACCACATCGAAGAAGAAGTAGAACCGTCCGCCGGCGACGGGCATCACCGAGACTCGCTTACCGTCACCGACGTAGGTGGTCCACTCGGTGGCCGGGCCGATGGTGTCGTCGGTCTCGACGAGACCGTTGAAGTTCACATATCCGGCGTAGCGCCGCGTCACCGGCGCACCGAGCACGTACTCGCGGGTCAGGGAGCCGGCACCGTCGGCGCCGATGATGAAGTCCGCTGTCGCGGTGGTGCCGTCGGCGAATGTCGCGGTCGCCGCGTCCGGTCCGTCGGCCACGCTGACCATCCGGTGGCCGAAGTGGATCTCGTCGAGCCCGTATGCCTCCATCAGCATCATCTGCAACTCGGCGCGAGCGATGGGGTAGGGGCGTTGTCCGACCTCGTCGATCAACGGTTGCATCGAGAACCGGCACATGGTGTCGCCGGTGTGTGCGTCGAGGTAGCTCATCGTCTCGACGATCCCGCCGAGCTTGGCCGTCTGTTCTTCCAGACCAAGGTAATTGAGGCACTTGACGCCGTTGGACCACACCGAGATGGCGGCGCCCACCGGCTTGTTCTCGGTCACGCGTTCGTAGACCGCGGTCTCGATCCCGATCTGCCGCAGCGCGATCGCCGCGCTCATACCGCCCATCCCGGCGCCGATGATGATCGCTTTCACGTGTGGACTCCCCTCGTCAACTGCCGCGGTAGGTGGAATAGGCGAACGGCGACAGCAGCAGTGGCACGTGGAAGTGCTTGTCCTCGCCGACCACATCGAAGGCGATCACCACTTCGGGATAGAAGGCGTCGACATTCTTTGTGGCGAAGTAACTCCCGGTATCGAAGTGCAGGCGGTACCTGCCAGCGGCCAGATCGTCGGACAGCGTCTTGACGCGGCCGTCGTCGTCGGTCTGCGCAGCAGCCATCGACCCGCCGGCAGTGTCGGTCAGCGTAACGGTGACGCCTACCGCGGGAGTGCCCGTCACGGCGTCGAGAACATGGGTGCTCAGCGTGTTCATACTGTCTCCTTCGACAGCAGGCGGGACAGTCTCAGCCGATTGATCTTGGCCAGCTCCGAACGCATCACCCGGCGTTCGGTGTCGGGATCGTTGTCGAGCCGGTCGTTGAGGATCGCGAGCAGTTCCTCGGCCGTGCGACCGCTCGCGCACACCAGGTAGACGTACCCGAAGGCGTCCTCGTAGCGCCGGTTCTTTTCCGCGAGTTCGGCTTTCACTGCCGCGTCGGCGTCAGCGACTCGCGCCTGCTCCTGCGCCGAGGACGGACTGTGGGCCGACGACACCGAGGCCCCGATCCGCGGATGACCGTCGAGCGCGGCGTCGACTTCGGCATCGGGTAGCTCTGCGAGCACCCGGTCGGCGCGGTCGAGCAGTGCGTCATCGTCACGAAACGGACCGCCGGCGAGCACCCGGCGAGCCCAGATCGGCGACGAGCACACATCGAACAGCAGGTGCATCCGCTGCCGCTCGGAGAGGTGGTTGAAACCTTCGATGCCCAAAGGTCCGTTCGTGGCCATCTACTGGAGTTCGTTGAGGCGGCTGAACCGCGCAGCGGCGATCGGGTTCGCGTCGGCCACCAGGTCGGTGAACCGGTAGTTGGCGATCTTGGCGACCTCGATCAACGCGAACGCCTTTTCGGCGCCGGGGGAGTTGTCCATGCGTGACCATCCGTTCTTGAGCACCCGGTCGAAGTGCTCGGTCTCCCGTGCGCAGATGACAAGCGGGAAGCCGAAATGCTCACGGTACGCGCCGGCCAGCTGCACGACGTCGTTGTGATCGTCCTCGTCGAGGTTGGACAGGGCGACGTGGTCGACTGCGAGCGCGGTTCCGGTCTCGTCCTCGGCGCCGAGATCGTGGAACGCGTTGAGCAACTCGACCTGCTGATCGGAGGATCCGGTCAGCACCGCGTCCTGAAACGCCTCCCGCAGCGACTTGGTGTCGGTGAACGGTCGCTGCTCGTAGGCCCGCTCGACGGCCCACGGAACGTCCTGCACCACGTGGCCGAAGACCTCGGTGAAGCGGTCCCTGGTCATCGAGTTCACCTGGTCGAGGGTGATGGCGCCGCCGCCGGCCACCCGCGGTCCGCGGGAGCCGGTGTGGAAGAACACGATGTTGAGCACGATTGCGGTGATGGCGCCAGTGCTGATGCCGCTGCCGAAGAGCAGGTCGAGCCCGGACGGCAACGCCGACGAGATCTCCGGGTAGGACGTCACCAACAACGCCAGCGCCAGGCTGGTGGTGACGATGATGACGTTGCGGTGGTCGGTGAAGTCGACCTTGCCCAGGGTCTGGATGCCGACGACGGCGACGGTGGCGAACAGCGTGAGCGCCGCACCGCCCAGCACCGGGTTCGGGATCGACGCCACTACCGCAGCCACCTTGGGCAGGAAGCCCAGGACGATCATGAAGACGCCCGCGGCCGCTACCACCCAGCGGCTCTTGACACCGGTCAGGCGTACCAGGCCGACGTTCTCGGAGAACGCGGTGTAGGGAAAGGAGTTGAAGATGCCGCCGATCGTGGTGGCCACTCCGTCGGCGCGGAGCACGTTGCCGATGTCCGACGGCCTGACCCGCTTGCCGACGATCTCGCCGGTGGCGATCGTGCTGCCGGTCGACTCCACGGCGATGATCAGCATCACGATGATCATCGTCAGGCACGCGACGAAGTCGAGCTTCGGCATGCCGAACGCGAACGGGGGAGTGAACCCGAACATGGAGGCTTCGCCCACCCGGTCGAAGTTCATGTCGCCGAGGACGTAGGCCACCACGCAACCGATCACCAGGCCCAGCAGCACCGCGATGGTGGACATGAAACCCCGGAACAGTCGCTGGATCGCCACGATGACCGCGATCGTGCCCAGGGCGTAGAGAACCCAGCGAAGGTTGGTCGGATCGGGCTCGTGGGTCGCGGGGTTGGTGACGGCGTCCAACCCGCCGATCGGCACCAGGCACAACCCGATGATCGTGATGAGGGTGCCGGTGACCACGGGTGGGAGGAACCTGAGGATCTTCACGAACGCCGGCGCGATGAGGAAGGTGAAGACACCGGCGACGATCACCGCTCCGTAGACGTAGAGCAGACCGGCCGTGCCGCCACCGTGAGCCATCGCGATCGCGATGATCGGGGCGACCCCGGCGAATGTCACGCCTTGCAGCAGCGGTAACCGGACCCCGACCTTCCAGAAGCCGACGGCCTGGATGATCGACGCGATTCCGCAGGTGAACAGGTCTGCCGTGATGAGCATCACGAGTTCTTCGTCCGACAGCCCGATCGCGCCCGCGATCAGGATCGGCACCAGTACGGCACCTGCGTAGAACGCCACTACGTGCTGGAAGCCGTATGTCGCGAGTTGTGGGATGGGCAGCACCTCGTCGACCGGGTGCACACGCTTGCCCTTTTTTGTCGTGATCGGAGCCGCCATCGTCCAAGAATCCGGCAGAACTCACTACTTCGCATGTCGAGCGGGTTCGCGCAGCACCCCGACCGCGTGCCAGAATGGCCGGGTGCGGGCAGTGTTGTGGGACATGGACGGCACGCTCGTCGATTCCGAGAAGCTGTGGGACGTGTCACTTTCCGCGTTCTACGAGTCGCACGGCGGCGCGATGAGCCGCGAGACCAGGACAGCTCTGGTCGGGGCGTCGGCCGAAGAGACCATGGTGATCGCCTACGCGGAACTGGGCCTGGAGCCCGATCCCGACGCGATGGCGGAATCGATCGTCAGACTGCACGACCACACCGCCGAACTGTTCGACGACGGATTGCCGTGGTGCGACGGGGCCCGCGAGATGCTGGAAGCGCTTGTGGCCGAAGGCACTCCGATGGCCCTGGTGACGAACACCCAGCGTGCCCTGGCCGAGCGCGCACTCAATAGCATTGGTCGCCACTATTTCTCGGTCTCGGTGTGCGGTGACGAGGTCCCAAACGGCAAGCCCGCCCCCGACCCGTATCTGCGGGCGGCGGAACTGCTCGGCCTCGACCCGGCCGACTGCCTGGCCGTCGAGGACTCGGTGACCGGCACCGCAGCAGCCGAGGGCGCGGGGTGCGCCGTGCTGGTCGTTCCCAACGACGTCCCCGTCCCTGGCGGTCTGCGGCGGCGGCATGCCGATTCGCTGGCCGAACTCGAGGTCGCGGACCTGCGTAGGATCCACGGCGAAATCGACCGGGAGCTGCGGGAACACACCGCCTGATTCGTCGGCGTTCCCACTTGTTCAGTTGCTCGGGAGCGACGGCACATCACCGGCGTCGGCCGCGGCGTCCCACATCTGCCGCGACCTGAACGAAACCACCCGAGGTCGTCCCGCGAGTGCTTGAATGTGACTCGCATCACGCAACGCTGCGAAAGGACGGGTCTCATGGCTGGTCAGGGTCCCCCTGTGGACGATTCCGCCTCGGCGATCACCGATGACGACTTCTCCTCCGGCCGCACTGCGGTCCGCATCGCCGGGGTGGCCGCCCTCGGCGGCCTGCTCTTCGGCTACGACAGCGCGGTGATCAACGGCGCGGTCGACTCGATCCAGGAGGACTTCGGCATCGGAAACGCCGAACTGGGCTTCGCGGTAGCCTCGGCGTTGCTCGGCGCCGCAGCGGGCGCGATGACCGCGGGCCGGATCGCCGACCGGATCGGCCGCATCGCGGTCATGAAGATCGCCGCGTTGCTCTTCCTGATAAGCGCCTTCGGTACCGGACTCGCGCCCGACGTGGTGTGGGTCGTCGTATTCCGCATCGTCGGTGGCATCGGTGTCGGTGTCGCGTCGGTGATCGCGCCGGCCTACATCGCCGAAACCTCGCCGCCGCGCATCCGCGGCCGGCTGGGGTCGCTGCAGCAGTTGGCCATCGTGTCCGGCATCTTCCTGTCGTTCGTGGTGAACTGGCTGCTCCAGTGGACAGCAGGTGGACCCAACGAGCCGCTGTGGCTCGGCCTGGACGCCTGGCGATGGATGTTCCTGGCGATGGCGGCACCGGCCGTGCTGTACGGGGCGTTGGCCTTCACGATCCCGGAGTCGCCGCGGTATCTTGTTGCCAGCCATCAGATTCCAGAGGCGCGCCGGGTGCTCAACATGCTGCTCGGTGAGAAGAACCTGGAGATCACTATCACCCGCATCCAGGACACCCTGGAGCGGGAGGACAAGCCGTCGTGGCGGGACTTGAAGAAACCTTCCGGTGGCCTCTACGGCATCGTCTGGGTCGGCCTCGGGCTGTCGATCTTCCAGCAGTTCGTCGGCATCAACGTGATCTTCTACTACTCCAACGTGCTGTGGCAGGCGGTCGGATTCAGCGCCGACGAGTCCGCGATCTACACCGTCATCACGTCGGTGATCAACGTGCTGACCACCCTGATCGCGATCGCACTGATCGACAAGATCGGGCGCAAACCACTGCTGCTCATCGGATCGTCCGGCATGGCCGTCACGCTGATCACGATGGCGGTGATCTTCGCCAACGCCACCGTGGGTCCCGACGGCAATCCCAGCCTGCCCGGCGCTTCGGGCGTGATCGCTCTGATCGCCGCGAACCTGTTCGTGGTGGCGTTCGGCATGTCGTGGGGGCCGGTGGTCTGGGTGCTGCTCGGAGAGATGTTCCCCAACCGCATCCGTGCCGCCGCGCTGGGACTGGCCGCGGCCGGCCAGTGGGCGGCCAACTGGTTGATCACCGTCACCTTCCCCGGGCTTCGTGAACAACTGGGGCTGGCGTACGGCTTCTACGGTCTGTGCGCGATCCTGTCGGGACTCTTCGTATGGCGGTGGGTGATGGAGACCAAGGGTGTGTCGCTGGAGGACATGCACGGCGAGGTCCTGCACGGAAAGAAGTCGCCGAACGCAACCTCGTGAAACCGCCGTGACTCCGCCCGCGGCGGCGTGGGACAATCGCGACCCGTGAAGACCTTCGATGCACTGTTCGCCGAGTTGAGCGAACGGGCGCGCACCCGCCCTGCAGGCAGCGGCACCGTGGCAGCACTCGACGCCGGTGTGCACGGCATCGGGAAGAAGATCCTCGAAGAGGCCGGCGAAGTGTGGCTGGCGGCCGAACACGAGAGCGACGAGGCGTTGGCCGAGGAGGTCAGCCAGCTGCTCTACTGGACACAGGTGTTGCTGCTCTCGCGCGGGTTGTCGCTCGACGACGTGTACCGGAAGCTGTGAGGATGCTCAGAGTCGCAGTGCCCAACAAGGGCACCTTGAGCGAGTCGGCTGCCGAGATCCTCTCCGAGGCCGGATATCGCCGACGAACCGACACCAAGGATCTGACCGTCGTCGATCCGGCCAACCAGGTCGAGTTCTTCTTCCTGCGGCCCAAGGACATCGCGATCTACGTCGGTTCGGGCCAACTCGACCTTGGTATCACCGGGCGCGATCTGGCTCAGGAATCCGTTGCGCCGGTGCGTGAGCGGCTGGCACTGGGCTTCGGATCGTCGACGTTCCGTTATGCGGCGCCCGCCGGTCGGCAGTGGCGGGTCGAAGACCTCGAGGGCAAGCGCATCGCCACCGCGTTTCCCAATCTGGTGGGCAAGCATCTTGCCGCCCGCGGCATCACGGCGACGGTGATCCGGCTCGACGGCGCCGTGGAGATCTCGGTGCAACTCGGTGTGGCCGACGCCATCGCCGACGTTGTCGGATCCGGTCGCACCCTGGGGCTGCACAACCTGGTCGCCTTCGGCGAATCCCTGTGTGATTCCGAGGCGGTGCTGATCGAACGCGACGACTCCGGCGACGAGGGCGGCGGAGAGAAGGCCGCTGCCCGCGACCAGTTGGCTGCCCGCGTCCAGGGTGTGGTGTTCGGCCAGCAGTACCTGATGCTCGATTACGACTGTCCCCGTTCGCTGCTCGAGCAAGCCACTGCCGTGACTCCCGGGCTGGAGTCCCCGACGATCGCGCCGTTGGCAGATCCGGACTGGGTCGCGGTGCGGGCGTTGGTACCCCGGCGCGACGTGAACGCGATCATGGATGAGATCGCGGCGATCGGCGCGAAGGCGATCCTGGCCTCCGATATCAGGTTCTGCCGCTTCTGATCTTGACGCGTAAGTCGGCCACCCGTGTTAGCGTCCGGAGGTCCGTCCACCGCTCGGAGGTCCGATGACACAGGTTCTCGTTCTGCTTCTGGCGCTGATGATCGGTGTCATCGCAGGCTTGCGCGCAATGACCGCGCCCGCCGTCGTGGCCTGGGGCGCGATGCTCGGCTGGATCGATGTCAGCGACAAGTGGTCGGAATGGGTCTCACATCCCATCACGGTGACGGTCTTGACGATCTTCCTTCTCGTCGAATTGGTCACCGATCAGTTGCCCAAGACGCCGAGTCGGAAGGTCCCGCCTCAGTTCATCGCTCGCCTGATCACGGGAGGGTTCGCCGGCGCAGTGATCGGTAGCGCCTTCTTCCACACGTTCAGCGCCACCGGCGCCGGTGTCATCGGCGCCGTTCTCGGCACTCTGGGTGGTGCCGCGCTGCGCAGCAGAGTGGCCGCCGCCAAGGGAGGAAACGACCGACCCGGCGCGTTCGGTGAGGATGCGCTCGCCGTCGGCGGGGGGTTCTTGGTCGCGTTCCTCGTGAGCCTGCTGTAGAACAGCGAGATGGCACAGACGTCTGAAGGCTCCTCGGGTGCGCAGCGATTCGACGCGATCATCATCGGCGCCGGCCAGGCCGGCCCGCCGCTGGCGGGACGGTTGACGGCCGCCGGGCAGACAGTCGCGGTGATCGAGCGCAAGCTCGTCGGCGGCACATGCGTGAACTACGGTTGCATCCCCACCAAGACGCTGGTGGCCAGTGCGCACGCGGCGCACGTCGCCCGGCGCGGTGGCGAGTTCGGAATCGACACAGGCGATATCACCGTCGACATGGCGAAGGTCAAGGCACGCAAGGATCGCATCAGCATCGGCGACCGCGAAGGCGTCGAGTCCTGGCTGGAAGGCATGAAGGGCTGCAGCCTGATTCGCGGCCACGCCCGCTTCGAGAGTCCGCACATCATCCGCGTCGACGACCAACTCCTCGAAGCCGACCGGATCTTCCTCAACGTCGGCGGGCGCGCAGTGGTGCCGGACATGCCGGGCCTGGCCGACATCGACTACCTGACCAACGTGGGTGTCCTCGACCTCGACGTCGTCCCCGAACACCTCGTGGTCATCGGCGGCAGCTACATCGCGCTGGAGTTCGCCCAGATGCACCGCCGGTTCGGCGCTCAGGTCACCGTCGTCGAGCGCGGACCGCGGCTGACGGCGAGGGAGGACGAGGACGTCTCCGCCGCCATCAAGGACATTCTCGAGAACGAGGGCATCAACGTGGTGCTCGACGCCGACGCGATCAGCTTCGCCAAGCAGGACAACGGATTCACCGTCACCCCGCGCGCCGGAGCCGAACCGATCGCCGGCACTCATCTGCTCGTTGCGGTCGGGCGCCAACCCAACACCGACGATCTCGGACTCGAGGCGGCGGGTGTCGAGACCGACGGCCGCGGCCACGTCGTGGTCGACGATCAGCTGCGAACCAGCGTCGACCACATCTGGGCGATGGGCGACTGCAACGGCCGTGGCGCGTTCACCCATACGTCGTACAACGACTTCGAGATCGTCGCGGCGAACCTGCTCGACAACGATCCCCGCAAGGTCAGTGACCGGGTCACCACCTACGCGCTCTACATCGACCCTCCGCTGGGCCGGGCCGGAATGACGGCCGAGGAGGTCCGCCGGTCCGGCCGGAAAGCGTTGGTGGGCAAGCGTGCGATGACCCGGGTCGGCCGGGCCGTTGAGAAGGGTGAGACGCAGGGCTTCATGAAGGTGGTTGTCGACGCCGAGACCGAGGAGATCCTCGGGGCGTCGATTCTCGGGGTCGGCGGCGACGAAGTCGTGCAGGACATCCTCGATGTGATGACCGCCAAACTGCCCTACACGGCGATATCGCGCACGATGCACATCCATCCGACCGTCAGCGAGCTGGTCCCGACGATGTTGCAGGACCTCAAGCCGCTTCAGTAGCCGCCCGCCCGGCGATCAGTTGCCGGGTCACTTCGGCCACCCGCCGTCCGAGATGTCGGCAGGTCGCCTCGTCGGCAGGGTGGACCTGATCGCGGTTCGCGTCGACATCGGTCGCTGCGCCGGCGCCGAGCCAGAAGCCCAGGCGGTTGAGATCCTGCTCGCTAGCGGTCGAACTGTTCCACCCGGGACCCAAACCCAGGTTGACCCAGTGCATGTGGTGCTGGGCGGCGAACACCGCGAGCGAAACCAGGGCCGCGACTTTGTCACCGCTCTTGGCGCCGGAGTTGGTGAACCCGGCCGCGATCTTGTCGCGCCAGGTCCCGTTGATACAGCGCCGGGCCGTCTTTTCGGCGAACGCCTGGAATCCCGCGGACACGTTGCCCATGTAGGTCGCGCTTCCGAAGACGATGGCGTCGGCTCCGTCGAGGGCCTGCCAGTCACGGTCGGTGATCTCGTCGACGGCGATCAGGCTGACCCGCGCACCGCCGTCGCGGGCGCCCTCGGCCACCGCCCCGGCAAGCACCGCGGTGTGGCCGAAGCCCGAATGATAGGCGATCGCGACCAGCGGGACCTCCGGTGATGTGTTGTCTGTCACTGTGATTCGCCTCCGTTGTGGGATCGGTCGATCTGCTGGCGACGGATGAGCCAGTCAGGGATGGGCTCGCCGGCGAGAAAGCACTCGAGGCGGTCGAGGTAGGCGTGGGTACCGCCGCGGAACCCGCCGCCGGTGCGAACCCCGAGCCCGCGATGGCTGAAGCGCAGCAGGGTGCCGGGTCCGTCCGGGCGCAGCTCGTAGCGCACCACACCGTCTTCGGCGATCGGCTGCTTCCATTCGTGTTCGAAGACGTGTGGTGGATCCCAGACGAGGATCCGGCCGGTCATCCGCTTTCCGTCCGGCGGCAGGGGAGGGCCGTCGGGAACCATGTCGATGACGCCGCCCTCGCGGGCGTCGATCGTGGTCTCCCCGAACCACTGCCGGCGCTGGGCAGGATCGGTGATCGCCGCCCACACCGCGTCGATCGGAAAGGGCAGTCGGCGTTCGAAGTTCAGGACCGCACGATCGCCGTTGATCGTCAGCCGCCCGGCGCCGTCACTCATCGATGCCACCCTGGTTGTCCTCGAGATGGCGTTCGAGGGCGTCGAGGTGACCGGTCCAGTACCGCCGATAGCGCTCGATCCAGTCGTCGATGGCAACCAGGCCGTCGGCGCGCAGAGCGTAGATGCGGCGCTGCGCCTGTGGCCGGACCTCGACAAGCCCCACCTCCCGCAACACCCGCAGGTGCCGCGACACCGTCGGTTGAGTGAGCCCGGGCAACGTCGCCACCAGCTCGCCGGCAGTGCGCTCGCCCTCGGCCAACACGTCCATCAGAGCTCGCCGGTTCGGCTCGGCCACGGCGTCGAAGACGTCCACGTTCTCAAATATTACCCGGCATCTATATAGATGCAAGTAGATATTTGCTTCAGCGTCCCGCCGCCCGGATCAGTCGCAGTTGTCCGATCTCGGAGACGTTCTTCGTCAACTCGACGGTCACCCACAGCACGGTGTCGGCGACCGTGCGCTCGGTGTCCGCGCCCCACGGGAACGTCGCGGCCGCCGCCAGATCCCGTTCGCTGATGTCCGCCAACACATTTCGCCAGCCCGCGGCCAGAGCGCGAAGCCGCGCCACTGCCGCCGGGCCATCGCCGGCCCAGGCGACCTCGGACCAGTCGCGGCCCATCCGGTCGGACAGCGCTGCGATCGCCGCGCTCCACCAGTAGTCGATGTGCCAGCTCAACCACGCGATCGTCGGCACCGGTATCGGGTCGGGTTCCGTCTCGGCCCAGTCCGGACGCCACACCCCGGCTTCGTCTTGCCGAACCGTCCAACACAGACTCGCCGGCTCCCAGAGGAAATCCTCGTCGACAAGCGCTGCGAGGTGCAGTTCGGCCAACGACCACGCCAGCTCGAACTGCCGACGCGCCTCGACGATCATGCGCGGCGCTGCACCAGCAGGGTCTGCGCGCAGGTGCCGATGAAGCCCTGTCGGTCGAAGATCTCCGCGGTGGTCACCCCGACGCCATCCGGGCCGATCGATCCCCGGGCCCGTAACCCGAAATCGGCGCCCGTGGGCAACCGGTGCAGATGCACGACGGTGTCGGTGTTCATGAAGACGAACAGCTGCGGATCCAACGCGGCACCGATGCCGTTGGCAGAGTCGACCACCATCGCCAGCCGTTGCAGAGGCGTTGTCGGCTCCGAATCCACCAGCGGTACAAGCGGGCTCAGCCACACCTCGGCGGCAGCACCGCCGGGGTCCGCCTGCTTGCGCCAATCCACCGTCTCCAGATAGCCCGGCGCGCCCTCCCAGGCGTGGGCCTTCTCGGTGGCAACCCCTTCGACGAGCGGCGGATACCGGTCGGTGGCGGCGTCTCGGGTGTCGCTGGGTGCCAGCAGCCAGGCGGTGACGCGCGCGACCGGTCGCCGGGTACCGTCGGCGCGGTCGGTCACCATCTCGGCGACCATCATCGAAATCCGGCTGCCTGGCCGGTCGACCCAGGCGCGGACCCGCACGGTCGTCACCGGGATGGCGCCGAGGATGTCGAGTGTGAGTCGCCCGATCCGCAGACCCGATCCCGCCGCGAGATTCTCGATGGCCCTGGTGAGCAGCGCCAACGGCGGCGAGCCGTGCTGGATCTCGGGATCCCAGTTGCTGCGGGTGCCGTCGGTGGATTCGAAGACCTCGTACTCACCGCCGGCATTGTCACCGTCGGCGCAGTCAGCGTCGACGCGTCGCCGACGGAAGAGACAATCGATCACGCCGCAGGCTCCGCCGCCCGCAGCACCGCATCGGGATCACCGTCGTCGAACACCTCGGGCCAGCCGGGGTAGGGCGGGGGAGTGCCGCCGAACTCCGGACAGTGGGCCTGGTGGGCGCACCAGTTGCACAACCGGGACGGGCGTGGCCGGAAATCTCCTGTGACACCGGCAGACTGGATCGCCCGCCAGATCGCCATCAACGTCTTCTCGAAGCGCAACAGCTCGTCGAGATCGGGTGTGTAGTCGAGCACCTGGCTGTCGGCAAGGTAGAGCAGCCGAAGCCGGGCGGGCAGCACGCCCCGCGACCGCAACAGGGCGACCGCATAGAACTTCATCTGGAACATCGCCTTGAACTCGGCCAGCGCCCATGCTTCCGAGGGCGCCTTGCCGGTCTTGTAGTCGACCACCCTGAGCTCGCCGGTGGCCGCGACGTCGATGCGGTCGACGAACCCCCGCAGCAGTGTGCCGTCCTCCAGCTCGACCTCGACACGCTGTTCGCAGCTCTGAGGATCGAAGCGGGTGGGATCCTCCAACCGGTAGTAACCCGACAGCAGGCGGCCGGCCTCTTCGAGGAGCTCGTTCCGCAGGGTCGGATCGATGTCGTCGGCGACCGAGGGCTGCTCGGCGACGACCCGCTCCCAGGCGGGCATGACCAGAGACAGCGCCGTGTCCGGGCCACGTTCGGCCGCCGGAAGGGTGTAGAGCTGTTCGAGTGCGGCGTGCACGACCGAGCCGCGAACCTGTGCGGTGGACGACGGCTCCGGCAACCTGTCGATGGCCCGGAACCGGTACAGCAACGGACACTGCTTGAAGTCGCTGGCCCGCGACGGGGACAGCGCCGGTCGCCGCACCGGCCGCCCCGTCGCCTCACTCATGACCCAAGCCTATGACCGGGGTGAGACAAACCCCGGGCACCCGGACCGGCGCGTCTACTGGCAGGCTGAACAGCTGTGCCCAGAACCGGTCCGTTCGCCGTCGGTGATCGCGTGCAGCTCACCGACACGAAAGGCAGGCGCTACACGATGCTGCTCAAGCCGGGCGGGGAGTTCCACACACACCGCGGCATCATCTCCCTCGACGAGGTCGTCGGTCTGCCCGAAGGCAGTGTGGTGCGATCGACCAACGGCGATCAGTTTCTGGTGCTGCGTCCGTTGCTGGTCGACTACGTGATGTCGATGCCGCGCGGCGCGCAGGTGGTCTACCCCAAGGACGCCGCTCAGATCGTGCATGAGGGCGATATCTTCCCCGGGGCGCGGGTGCTCGAGGCGGGCGCCGGGTCCGGGGCGTTGACCTGCTCGCTGCTGCGCGCCGTCGGGCCCGAGGGGCACGTGAGTTCCTACGAGGTGCGCGACGATCACGCCGAGCACGCGATTCGCAACGTCGAGACGTTTTTCGGTGACCGACCGCCGAACTGGGAGCTGGTGATCGCCGACGTCGTCGACTACGCCGGACCCGAGGTCGACCGAGTGGTCCTGGACATGCTGGCGCCGTGGGATGTGCTCGACGCGGTCGGCACCGCGATGGTCCCCGGTGGGGTGCTGATGATCTACGTCGCCACCGTGACGCAGTTGTCCAGGACCGTGGAGGCACTGCGCGAACAACAGTGCTGGACCGAACCCCGGGCCTGGGAGAGCATGCAGCGGGGGTGGCACGTGGTCGGGCTGGCGGTGCGCCCCGAGCACACGATGCGTGGGCACACGGCGTTCCTGGTGAGTGCGCGCAAACTCGCCCCGGGAACGGTCGCGCCGATTCCGTTGCGCAAGAAGAATCGTGGGCGCGAGTCAGTCGTCGGTACTCCGGCGGAGTCCCCGCCTGGCTGACAGCAGCTCGATCTCGGGCCGGGCGGCGACCAGCCGCTCCGCGGAGTCGAGCACAGAGACCACATGACTGCGGTCGGCGGCGACCACGGCCACTCCCACACCTGCGCGTCGATGAAGGTCCAGTGATCCGGTCTCGGCGGCCGACACCGAGAACCGGCGCGCCAGTTCGGTGATCAACGGCCTGACGACGGAGCGCTTCTGCTTCAGCGATTGCACATCACCGAGCAGGATGTCGAACTCCAGCCAGCCGATCCACATCTAGCGAGGCGGAGTCGGCGGGGCTGGAGGAGCCGGGGGAGGAGGCGGCGCACCGGCGGAGGGGGCCGGCGGAGCCGGTGTCTCCCCGTCATCCAGTTGCAGCATCAGCTCGGCGGTCCGCCGCGTCAGCTGCCACGAGCCGTCCACCCGGACGAACTCCATCGGGTAGGTGAACTCACCGTCCTGGGGGTTGGCCGTCCTGATCACGACCGTCGCGACGACGTTGCCCGGATCCGCCTGGGACCAGGCCAGGTCCCGCGCCTCGAAGGACAGGGGCAGCGACCGGTTGTCACGCAGCGCAACGCCGAAACGGTCCAGGTCGGCCGCTTCGTCGACCGTGGCGCCCTCGATCAGATCGACCTTCTGGTCCCCCGGGATCGCCGGGTCGGAAAGCCTGGCCATGACGTCGATCAACGCCGCGTCCGGTGGCAGCGGCGGCCCTCCGGGCGCCGGAGCGGCCGGTGCGGGCATGCCCACCGACGGAGCCGGGGAGGTCTCCACCGACGGTGACTCCACCGGAGCGGCCGGCTGGCTGCACGCGCTGAGCCCGAACGCCGCCACGATTGTGGCGGCGCCCAGGCTCAGAGCGGTGCGACGCACCAGCGTCATAGACCGGTAATGCTTACCGACAGATCAGCCGAACAGGCTCAGGGCGCTCACCGCTGACGCGCGGGAGAGCACCCAGCCGTAGCGACCGCCCGGAACGAACACAGCGTTGAGGCTCTGGCCGTTGGCGGACAGCGTCGTGCTGGCAGAAGGTCCGTTGCAGACCGGGTCGGCGACCGAGAAGTTCACGGGCAGCGATCCCCGCGCGTACGCGCCGTTGATGGCCCGGTCTGCCAGCGCGCCGTCGCTGAAGCCGAGGCCACCCTGGACGAGATCGCTTTTCCCTGTTCGGGCGGGTACGCCGGGCGCGAGCAGACCGTCGATCACAGACCGCAGCTGCGCGGCGGTCGCCGCGCACGGTGCGGGCTGCGCCGGGATGCTGAACGAACCGGGTGCTGCCGACGCGACAGTGGAAGCTGAAATGGAGGTCACACCGAGTGCCGCGCCGCCGATCGCGACTGCTGCGGCGGCGCCGGTAACTAGGCTTTTCAGGGTCACGCCTGTCCTTTCGAAGGGCCGAACTCTCTCAGAGGCTAACAGTGTTGCTGGTGTGTCGAATTCCTACAGCGCACACAAAGACTGAATCGCCGGTAGCGTTGAAGTTGTTACCGCACCAACATCCGGTGTGGGAAAGGAGCTCCCCATGAGTGAGTCCGAGCGTTCTGAGGCCTCTGAAGTCTTTGGGACAACCCCTGATAACCACCTGTCCGCAGAGGACGCTGCAGAACTCGAACAACTCCGCCGTGAGGCTGCGATCCTGCGGGAGCAGCTGGAGAACGCGGTAGGCCCCCAGAGCGGATTGCGCAGCGCGCGTGACGTGCATCAGCTCGAGGCGCGCATCGACTCGTTGGCCGCCCGCAACGCCAAGCTGATGGACACCCTCAAGGAAGCGCGCCAGCAGTTGCTGGCGTTGCGTGAAGAGGTCGACCGTCTCGGGCAGCCGCCCAGCGGCTACGGCGTGCTGCTGGCCGTGCAGGAAGACGACACCGTCGACGTGTTCACCTCAGGTCGCAAGATGCGGCTGACCTGCTCGCCGAACATCGACACCAAAGAGCTCAAGCAGGGCCAGACCGTTCGCCTCAACGAAGCGCTGACCGTGGTCGAGGCGGGCCATTACGAATCGGTCGGTGAGATCAGCACGCTGCGTGAGATCCTCTCCGACGGGCATCGCGCCCTGGTGGTCGGCCACGCCGACGAGGAACGGATCGTCTGGCTGGCCGAGCCGCTGGTGTCCTCGGAGCACCTACCCGACAGCTACGAGGACGAGCAGCCCGGCGACGACCGGCCGCGCAAGCTGCGTCCCGGCGACTCGCTGCTGGTCGACACCAAGGCCGGTTACGCCTTCGAACGCATTCCCAAGGCCGAGGTCGAGGATCTCGTGCTGGAAGAGGTGCCCGATGTCAGCTACAACGACATCGGTGGCCTCGGTCGTCAGATCGAACAGATCCGCGACGCCGTGGAGCTGCCGTTCCTGCACAAGGAGCTGTACCGCGAGTACTCGCTGCGGCCGCCCAAGGGTGTGCTGCTCTACGGCCCGCCCGGCTGCGGGAAGACGCTGATCGCCAAGGCCGTGGCCAACTCGCTGGCCAAGAAGATGGCAGAGGTGCGTGGTGACGACGCGCGCGAGGCGAAGTCCTACTTCCTCAACATCAAAGGCCCCGAGCTGCTGAACAAATTCGTCGGTGAGACCGAGCGTCACATCCGGCTGATCTTCCAGCGGGCCCGCGAGAAGGCGTCCGAAGGCACCCCCGTGATCGTGTTCTTCGACGAGATGGACTCCATCTTCCGTACCCGCGGCACCGGGGTCAGCTCCGATGTCGAAACCACCGTCGTTCCGCAGCTCCTCAGCGAGATCGACGGCGTGGAGGGTCTGGAGAACGTCATCGTGATCGGCGCCTCCAACCGCGAGGACATGATCGACCCGGCGAT
The DNA here is from genome assembly GCF_039729195.1 of Mycobacterium sp. DL. Taxonomy (NCBI): domain Bacteria; kingdom Bacillati; phylum Actinomycetota; class Actinomycetes; order Mycobacteriales; family Mycobacteriaceae; genus Mycobacterium; species Mycobacterium sp. DL. Next base: position 3,393,387 of record NZ_CP155796.1, on the reverse strand, counting down.
CCTGCGGCCCGGCCGCCTGGACGTCAAGATCAAGATCGAGCGGCCGGATGCCGAGTCGGCGCAGGACATCTTCAGCAAGTACCTGACCGAGGAACTCCCGATCAATGACGACGATCTCTCCGAGTTCAGCGGCGATCGTTCGCTGACCATCAAGGCGATGATCGAGAAGGTCGTCGACCGGATGTACGCCGAGATCGACGACAACCGGTTCCTGGAGGTCACCTATGCCAACGGTGATAAGGAAGTCATGTACTTCAAGGACTTCAACTCCGGCGCCATGATCCAGAACGTCGTGGATCGGGCGAAGAAGAATGCGATCAAGGCGGTGCTCGAGAGCGGCCAGCGAGGATTGCGGATCCAGCACCTTCTCGACTCGATCGTCGACGAGTTCGCCGAGAACGAGGATCTGCCCAACACCACCAATCCCGACGACTGGGCCAGGATCTCGGGCAAGAAGGGTGAGCGGATCGTCTACATCCGCACGCTGGTCACCGGCAAGAGCAGCAGCGCCAGCCGTGCCATTGATACCGAGTCCAACCTGGGGCAGTACCTCTAGACCGGCACCGGAACCCGCGAGTAGCTGTTGGTCAGGTCGTCCCGGAGAACAGGGGCGGCCTGGTCGGTGGTGTCGATTCGCAGTGGGGCGAAGTTGAGCATTATTTCCCATGGTCGTCGCCCGGGCTGAGCAGTACCTTGAGAGCGTGACATCGCCGAGATCGCTGCTGGCCCTGTTGTTGCTTGCACCCGTGGCAGCGGGTTGCCAGTTCTCCTTCTCGTCCGGAGGTCCGGACTACGAGAAGCTCGAGTCCGCGATCAGCGACGAGCTCAACAAGCAGTACTCCTCGATGGCTGTGGCGCGCGAGGTGTCGGCGGTCGAATGCCCCCGGCCCGAGGATTCGCCGAAAGCGGGTTCCAGCTTCAACTGCATCGCCGATCTCGAAGGCAACGACGTGAGGGTCGAGGTGAAGTTCACCGACGACGACTACAACGTCGACTTCTCCACCCTCGACGTGGTCTTCGATCTGGCCGAAACCGGACAGGGCCTGTCCGAGGACGTCTCCAAGGACTACGGATTCGAGGTCGTCGTCAGCTGCGGCGAAGGGCTCAAAGTGGTTGCCGTCGGTGAGTCGTTCGAATGCGAGGCCGCGGATCGGCGTGGCGACACCCGCCCGGTGAAGGTCACCGCAGGAGGACCGGACGCTCAGGACACCTGGGAAGTGGTCGGCGCGAACTAGCGGAAGCGCTCAGCCCGACTTCTGGGATAACCTGCCAGCAAATGGCAGGTTTGGCGTGGCGGACCGAACTCGGCGACCGGTTGACGCACGCGTGGGCTCAGACCCGCCTCGGCGGGGGCCGGGTGCATGTCCTTCTGGGTGACCCCGGGATGGGCAAATCCAGCACCCTGACGTGGCTCGCCGATCAGATCGGAACCGCGGCGCGCATCGTCACCTGCCGATCCGGTGAGCTCGGAACGCCGATGTCCACCGCGGCCGAGGTCGCGGCGGTGTTGCCGATTCCGGCGGCCACCACATGGGATTCGACCGATCCCGACCCGATGGCCGCCGCCGACGTGCTCCGTTCCGGACTGGAGAACGCGGCCGATCTCGCGCTTCTCATCGACGACATCCACGACGCCGACCCGTCGAGTCGGACGGCGGTGAATCTGGCGCTGCGGCGTGCGGTGCTCGGTGGGGTGCTCGTCGTCGTCAGTGGGCGTCGGGTCCGCACCACACTGGCTTTCGCCGAGGGCTTCTGCACTCATGAACTCCGCGGGTTGACCCCCGGCCAGGCGCTGGAGGTGATCGGGTCCGCCACCGATTCGCCGATCCATTCCTCGGTCGCCCAGCGTCTTGTCGGCGACGCGTCGGGTAATCCCCTTGCGCTCCTGGAGCTCCCGCAGGCGCTGTCGCGCGACCAACTGGCCGGCGCGCAGCCACTGCCGCTGGAGATTCCGCTCGTCGGCAACCTCGCCGCTGTCTTCACCCGCCAACTCCCGCCACCCGGCAGCCCGGCGCGAGAGCTGCTCGACCGCGTCGCGGTGTCCTCCGACGGTGCCTGGGCAACCCTCGTCGACACCGAAACACTGGATGCCGCTGCGGCACTCGGCGATCTCGAGGCCCTCGGGTTGGTCAACCTGGCCGACGGCCGCCTGCGGCTGCGTCATCCGCTGCTGCGAAGCGCGGTTCTCGCAGGGATGCCCGAGCAGCGGCGTCGTCAGCTCAACATCGAGTTCGCGGACAACCCGACGGTGCCCGAGGAAATCCGGCTGGCACATCGCGCGCAGGGCACCATCGGACCCGACGACGCTCTGACCGACGCGCTCGTCGACGCCGCCAAGGGGATGCGGGCCGGCCGTGGGATCGAGGCGGCGGCGCGGATGTTGGACCTCGCCGCCGGAATGACGGGCAGCGATACCCGCCGCGGCCGATTGCGACTGGAGGCGGCCGAACTGCTCGGGGCGGCCGGCGAAGCCGGGACTGCGCGGCACCGACTCGAGGCGGTACTCGCAGATCCGTCGTCGGGAGACCTGCACGTGGCAGCGACGTTGACGCTGGCGACACTCGAGGCGATGGACGGCGCCCCCGCGGCGGCGCATCAGCGACTGACGGAGTGTCTGACCGTGGCGACGCCAGAGCAGGTCGGTGTCGTGCGCGCCCGGATGGCGGTTCCCCTCGGAATGCTCGGGCTCGTCGCGCAGATCGTCGAGACCGCGGAAGCTGCGGTGGCGCAGACCAAGTCCGGATCGGTCGAATCGGACGTGGCCACGGTGGTTCTCGCGCACGCCGCGAGCGCATGGGATGAGGGCCGCGCAGACGACCTGGTCGGCACGCTCGACACACTCGACCTGATGGCCGCGATCCGCCACGACCCGTTGGTCGGGTTGCACGTCGGCCGGGCGATGTCCATCGCGGAGAGATACGGGCAGGGTGTGTCCGCGCTGACGGGTCTGATCGGTGCGCTGCGATCGGAAGGAGCGCGGGCGTCACTGGCGATGGCGTACGGAGCGCTGGGCGAAACCCACCTGCGCGCTTCCCGATTCGACGATGCACTGGTCTGCCTCGACGAAGCCGTCGCACTGTGTCTGGCCACCGGACAGCGGGCGTTCGCGCCGTTCTGGCTGTCGCTGCGGGCGCGGGTGGCGGCGATCAGAGGCGACGATCAGGCCGCAGCGGCAGATCTGACGCTGGGCTTCGCGATCTCCGACGAGCAGTCGACGTTCGGTGCCCGCTACTTCCTGCTCGCCAACGCCGGCCTGGTCGCCCTCACCGAGTGTCGGTACGACGAGGTGATCGGTCACCTGGGCGAGTGCTGGGCCTTCGAGCAGGTGGCGGGGCTGCTGGCACCTCAACTGGCGCGGTGGCACATCGACCTGATCGAGGCGTATGTCACCCACGGGCGACCCGGTGACGCGGAACCGATCGCCGCTCATCTCACCGGTGTCGCCGCCCGCCCCGGAGCCAGTCGGTGGACCCGGGCGACCGCACTCCGAGCACAGGCTCTGTTGTGTGCGGCGCGCGATCCGCGGTATGCGCAACGTCTGCTCGGCGACGCGGTCACCCTCTACGACAACAACATCGACGCGTTCGACCGTGCCCGGACTCTGATGGACCTGGCCAGGGTGGCCACCGAGCAGACCGCGCGTGACCATGCCCGCACCGAGGCTCTGTACGGATTCCGCAGAATCGGTGCCTCCGCGTGGGCCGCACGGGTGCAGCCGTCGACACACTCTCCGCAGATCGGCAGGTTGACCGACGCCGAGCGTCGAATCCTCGAAGAGGTCGCACGGGGCCTGACGAATCAACAGATCGCCAAGCGGCTTCACCTGAGTGCCAAGACGGTGGCCAACCATCTCTACCGCGCCTACCGCAAACTCGGGGTGTCCTCACGCACCGAGGCGACCCGCCACATGCTGCTGCGCGACGATCCCCGGGATCAGGAACGTTCGAGTTCGAGATAGGCGTCGCGGCCGGCGAGGCTCACCGCCACGTCGGCGATCAGCGGTTCGAAGAACCGCTGCCGGTAGAGCGGATCGACGCTGGTGCTGACGGTGAAGTACAAGCCGGACAGCACCGCGACGAACAGCGAGGTGTGTACGACGGTCTGTGGTATCGGGATGTGGATGCCGAACCAGGTTCCGGCGCAAGGTGGTTGGCCGACTGCGCAGGCCTGCTCGCTGGACCACAACACCGTCACGTCATCGGGGATCGCGATGATGCCGAGTGCGAGGAAGAACGCGAACAGTCCCGCGGTGAAGAGCACGACCTGAATGGCCTGCGCGACGACCATGACGGCCACCACGTTCACCAGTTCGGCCAGTGACAGCGGAGTCTTGGCGGGGTGGGCGTCGGCCTTTCCGGCCAGCGGTGTGCCGGCGAGCAGCGCTGCGGGATCGGACGGCCCGGATCGGTCCTCGCGCAACGCGCTGACCTCGTCGCGGATGGTGGCGATCATGAACACGACCGCGACCACACTGAAGAATCCGATGGTCTGCCAGAGCCTTTCCCGGCTCATCCGGGCGGCCAACTGCCACAGCTCACCGGTGAAGTACACGACCACGGTCAACATCAGCAACGGCAGTGCCCGGCTCATCAGCGTTCCGAGGGCGCCCAGCTGAACCCAGGCGAACCGGAACGCCCACAACAGGATCGAGCCGAAACCGAGGTAGGTCAACCAGATCGCCAACAGGGACACCGCCAGGAAGGCGGGCGCCTCGGCCAGTGCGGAAGCCGACCAACCGGACGCGATCACCGGCATCAGGAGCACGAAGATCGCCATCACCGCCAGCGCGGCCGTGCGTCTGCCGGCTTCCGATGCCGTCGTGTCGCGACGGTGCAGCACGTCGAGCACAAACGGCGCGGCCGCCAGGATCGCGGCGATGACCGCCAGTCGGACGATGTAGCCGTAGTCGGGATCGTCACCCGTCCAGTCGGCGAGCAGCATGGTGAGCGCGGTGAGTGCGCCCAGACCGGCGACCACCGGTGCCGACCGCGAGATCAACGCCCGCGACCGAACCCGTCGAGTCAGCACCAGCGGCAGCCCACGGTGCAGGAACCACTCGTGGATCTGCGGCAGACTCGCTTCAGAGGTGCTCATCGACCGCCGTCGCGGTGCGGTAGCGGTCACGGGCCACCAGCGTGAGCCGCAGGTCGTCGATCAGTGGGTCGAGGAACTGGCCTCGATATTCCTTGTCTCCGACTGCGCGGGCGGCCAGGTACATGAAGGTCAACGCGGTGAGGAACATCGTGACCTGCATCAGCGCGTCGGGTATCGGCAGCGTCATGCCCAGGAACTGCCCGTCGCTGGGCCCGTCGCCGGTCAGCGCGGCCAACAGTTCGGGACTCACCAGGATCAACCCCAGTGCGAGGAACAACAGACCCGTCACCACCGCCACCGTCAACACCTGGGCGATCTGCGACAGGCTCACCACGAACACCACGTTGGCCCGTTCGTAGGTGGACAGTCGCACCCGACGCGGCCGATCGGGCATCGTCTCGAACGGTGTCCCGACGAGATTCTGCGCGTCCGCGGGTTGTTTGGCGCCCGGATCCAGGATGGGCCGGACGCGACTCAGCGTGCTGGACACCATGAAGGCCGCGGCGATGGTGAACAGGAAGATCAGTGCGGTCCAGAGCCGGCCACGGCTGACGGTGGACGCCATCGTCCAGACCGGTCCGTTGAAGAACACCAGCACGGTCAGCAGCATGATCGGAAGCGCGCGGAGCAGCATGCTGCCCACCGAGGCGAGGTTGCCGATCGTCATCCGCGCGGCCCAGCCCAGGATCGAGCCGATTCCCGTTGCGGTGCAGAGCAATATCGCCGCGATGACAACGACCTCGACGATCACGTCGACCAGGATGAAGGCGGTCGGGCCCCCGAAAACGGTGCTCAGCGCCGCTACCGCGACCGACACCGCCGAGATCACGATGCGGATGCGCACATCGTCGACACGCGATGCCAGCCAGCCGACCACCGCCGCGACCGGAAGCACCAACACGACGATCGCCAGGATGAACCACTCGGTTCTGGTGGGGGTGCCGTCGATGTCGATGGTGTGCCTACCGGTGACGGTGACGGTCACGATCGAAAACGCCATCGTCGTCGCGAAAGCCGCCAGGGCAGGCACCGACCTGATCCACACCCGTCGCACCAGGGTGCCCGGACGCAGCACGGCCGGGAGCCCGTGCCGGAGGAACCAACGTTCGGCAGCCAGGCGCTGCTCGGAGGTCGGGCTCACCGAGCACTGCACCCGCGGTGCCGCCGACAGCTGTGACGCATTGTCATCGTCGGCCAATCTCATCACGAGGTGCGCCTCCATGCCCGCATTCCGCGCAGCCCATGAGCCTGCCCGTGTGGTTGACCTCTACGCTGGCCTGTATGCAACGGATCATCGGAACGGAGGTCGAGTACGGCATCTCGTCGCCGTCTGACCCGACCGCGAACCCGATCCTGACGTCGACCCAGGCAGTGTTGGCATATGCGGCGGCCGCAGGTATCCAGCGAGCGAAGCGCACGCGCTGGGACTACGAGGTGGAATCCCCGCTGCGCGACGCCCGCGGGTTCGACCTGAGTCGCGCTTCGGGCCCGCCGCCGGTGGTGGACGCCGACGAGGTCGGCGCCGCCAACATGATCCTGACCAACGGCGCCCGGCTCTACGTCGACCACGCCCATCCCGAGTACTCGGCGCCGGAGTGCGCAGACCCCATGGACGCAGTGATCTGGGACAAGGCAGGCGAGCGGGTGATGGAGGCCGCGGCCCGCCACGTCGCGAGCGTCCCCGGCGCGGCGAAGCTGCAGCTCTACAAGAACAATGTCGATGGCAAGGGTGCGTCCTACGGATCGCACGAGAACTACCTGATGTCGCGCCAGACGCCGTTCTCGGCTGTCATCGCCGGTCTGACGCCTTTCCTGGTGTCCCGGCAGGTGGTCACCGGTTCGGGTCGCGTCGGCATCGGTGCCTCAGGCGACGAACCCGGCTTCCAGCTGTGTCAGCGCGCCGACTACATCGAGGTCGAGGTCGGCCTCGAGACCACCCTCAAGCGCGGGATCATCAACACCCGCGACGAACCCCACGCCGATGCCGACAAGTACCGGCGGCTGCACGTCATCATCGGTGACGCCAATCTGGCCGAGACTTCCACCTATCTCAAGGTCGGGGCGACGGCGCTGGTGCTCGACCTGATCGAGGAGGGGTTCGACCTCAGCGATCTGGCGCTGGCCCGGCCGGTGCACGCCGTGCACGTCGTCAGCCGCGACCCGTCACTGCGTGCCACCGTTGCGCTGGCCGACGGTCGCGAACTGACCGCCCTTGCGCTGCAGCGGATCTACCTGGACCGCGTCGCCAAGCTGGTGGACAGCCGCGACCCCGACCCGCGGGCCTCCCACGTCGTCGAGACCTGGGCCAACGTCCTGGACCTGCTCGAGCGCGATCCGATGGAATGCGCCGACCTGCTCGACTGGCCGGCCAAGCTACGGCTGCTCAATGGATTCCGGCACCGCGAGAACCTCAGTTGGTCCGCGCCGCGGCTGCACCTGGTCGACCTGCAGTACTCGGATGTGCGCCTGGACAAGGGCCTCTACAACCGGCTCGTCGCCCGGGGGTCGATGAAGCGTCTGGTCACCGAGCAGCAGGTGCTCGACGCCGTGGACAGCCCGCCGACCGACACCCGCGCATACTTCCGCGGCGAGTGCCTTCGGCGGTTCGGCGCGGACATCGCGGCCGCCAGCTGGGATTCGGTGATCTTCGACCTGGGCGGTGATTCGCTGGTGCGGATCCCGACGCTCGAGCCGCTGCGCGGCAGCAAGGCGCACGTCGGGGCTCTGCTGGACTCCGTCGACAGCGCCGCGGACCTCGTTGAGCAGCTGACAAACTGATCGAGCTATCCCCAGCAATCTCGCTGCCGACCGGTAGTGTGGAAGAACCGGCGGGCAGGGACAACACAGTTGAGCCCGCCGAAGACATACGCAGGAGGCAGCGGTGGCTCAGGAGCAGACCAAGCGAGGCGGGGGCGGCGGCGACGACGACGATCCCACCGGCAGCACGGCCGGCGGCCAGGAGCGCCGGGAGAAGCTGACCGAGGAGACCGACGACCTCCTCGATGAGATCGACGACGTCCTGGAGGAGAACGCCGAGGACTTCGTGCGCGCCTACGTCCAGAAGGGCGGCCAGTGACCTGGCCGCACCGCGAACAGTCCTTTCCGCCCTCTCTACCCGGAGCACTCAGCCCCTTGTCTCAAGGTCTTTCGCAAGGCGGCGTGAATTTGTCGTCGTTCTCTGACTATCTCCGGCATCAGGCACCCCACCTGCTGCCCGGCGCCGGGCCGGTGCCCACCGACGCGGTGCCCCACGGCACCACGATCGTCGCGCTGAAGTACCCCGGTGGTGTGGTGATGGCGGGTGACCGGCGGGCCACCCAGGGTCACATGATCGCCAGCCGCGATGTGCAGAAGGTGTACATCACCGACGACTACACCGTGACTGGCATCGCGGGCACCGCCGCCATCGCCGTCGAGTTCGCTCGTCTCTATGCCGTGGAACTCGAGCACTACGAGAAGATCGAAGGGGTGGCGCTGACCTTCCCCGGCAAGGTCAACCGGTTGGCGACCATGGTCCGCGGCAACCTGGGCGCCGCGCTCCAGGGGTTTGTGGCGCTGCCGTTGCTGGCCGGCTACGACCTCGATGACCCGAACGCCGAGGGTGCGGGCCGGATCGTGTCGTTCGACGCCGCCGGCGGATGGAACATCGAAGAAGAGGGCTACCAGTCGGTCGGCTCCGGATCGATCTTCGCGAAGTCGTCGATGAAGAAGCTCTACTCACAGGTCACCGACGCCGATTCCGCGCTGCGTGTCGCGATCGAGGCGCTCTACGATGCCGCCGACGACGACTCGGCGACCGGCGGTCCCGACCTGGTACGAGGGATCTACCCGACCGCCGTGGTGATCGGCGCCGACGGCGCAGCAGACATCCCCGAGCAGCAGATCGCCGCGATGTGTCGTGCGATCATCGAGAGTCGTTCGCGGGCAGACACATTCGGCCCCGACGCCGAGCCTCGAGGTGAGGATTCGTGAGTTTTCCCTATTTCATCTCGCCTGAGCAGGCGATGCGTGAGCGTTCGGAACTGGCGCGTAAGGGCATCGCCAGAGGTCGTAGCGTGGTCGTGCTGGCCTACGCCGACGGTGTGCTCTTCGTCGCGGAGAACCCGTCGCGGTCACTGCAGAAGGTCAGCGAACTCTACGACCGCGTGGGCTTCGCCGCGGTGGGCCGTTTCAACGAGTTCAACAATCTGCGCAGTGGCGGTATCCGGTTCGCCGACACGCAGGGGTATGCCTACTCCCGCCGGGACGTGACCGGCCGCCAGCTGGCCAACGTCTACGCACAGACGCTGGGCACGATCTTCACCGAGCAGGCCAAGCCCTACGAGGTGGAGCTGTGTGTGGCCGAGGTCGCCCACTACGGCGAGACCAAAGCTCCCGAGCTGTACCGCATCACCTACGACGGGTCGATCGCCGACGAGCCGAGCTTCGTCGTGATGGGCGGGACCACCGAGCCCATCGCCACGGCGCTCAACAACACCTACACCGAGAACGCGAGTCTGGCCGACGCGGTGTCCATCGCCGTGGGGGCGCTGAGTGCCGGCGGCACCGGAACCGAACCGCGCACGCTGGGACCGGCCACCCTCGAGGTCGCGATCCTCGACTCCAACCGGCGTCGGCGGGCGTTCCGCCGAATCACCGGCACTGCTCTGGAAGAGCTGCTGCCGCAAGGTGATCCGATTATCGCCGACGAGGTCGGCGTCGCCCCGGACGGCGATTCCTAGCCTCACCCCTCTCAACGCCGCGAGCGTGCAGTCCCGGTAGTCCCGCCCTTCGGGCGCCTACCCCGGCTGCACGCTCGCGGCATTTGGTGATTCACCGGCGAGTCCGTCTTGCGTGAACGGGTTCGAGGATGGATGATTTGTTGCGTATGACGCACAGCGTTGCGTAATACACAACATATTCACAGCTTGTCCTCAAGAATCTCACTGCTGAATCGGAGCGGTCCCGCCATGCCCAGAGTCGTCGTGATCGGTGCAGGCATCGTCGGCACCTCCCTTGCCGACGAGCTGACCGAGCGCGGCTGGACCGACGTCACGGTCGTCGACCGGGGGCCGCTGTTCGCCACCGGCGGCTCCACGTCGCATGCCCCCGGGCTGGTGTTCCAGACCAACCCCTCGAAGACCATGACCGCCTTCGCCAAGTACACCGTCGAGAAGTTCGGCGCACTCCGGCACCCCGACGGGTGGGCGTTCAATGCGGTCGGCGGGCTCGAGGTCGCCACCACGCCCGAACGCTGGGCGGATCTTCATCGCAAGGCCGGCTGGGCGCAGGCGTGGGGGATCGAGGGCAACCTGGTCACCCCGGCCGAGTGTGCGGCGATGCATCCGCTGATCGACAGCGACCGCATCCTGGGCGGTTTCCACACCCCGGCCGACGGCCTGGCCAAAGCGCTGCGCGCCGCAGAGGCGCAGGGCCGTCGAGCCGAGGCCAGGGGAGCGACCCTACGTCCCTACACCGAGGTGCTCGGCATCGTCGACGACGGGTCCCGGGTCACCGGGGTGCGCACCGCCGACGGTGTCATCGATGCCGACGTCGTCGTCTGCGCGGCCGGGTTCTGGGGCGCGCAGATCGCCAAGCAGGTCGGCCTGGTGCTCCCACTGGTCCCGATGGCGCACCAGTACGGCCGCACCGGTCGGATCGAGGCGCTCGTCGGGCGCAACACCGAGTCGGCAGAAGCCGGCCTGCCCATCCTGCGCCACCAGGACCAGGACCTGTACTTCCGCGAACATGTCGACCGTCTGGGCATCGGCTCCTACAGCCACAAGCCGATGCCGGTCGACATGTCCACCCTGCTGTCCGACACCGCAGGCGAACCGATGCCGTCGATGATGCCGTTCACCGAGGAGGACTTCGCTCCTGCATGGAAAGCGGCGGCAGAACTGATTCCGGCGCTTGATGATTCGAAGTTGGAAGAGGCGTTCAACGGGATCTTCTCGTTCACCCCGGACGGATTCTCCCTCATCGGGGAGCATCGCGAGCTGGCCGGCTTCTGGGTCGCCGAGGCCGTCTGGGTGACCCATTCCGCGGGGGTCGCCCGGGCCACGGCCGAGTGGATCATCGACGGCACGCCGTCGATCGACACCCACGAATGCGACCTGTACCGCTTCGAGGACATCGCGCGCAGCCCGTCGTTCATCATGCAGACCAGCTCGCAGGCATTCGTCGAGGTCTACGACGTCATCCACCCGCACCAGTACCGCACCGCCCTGCGCGGTCTGCGTACCAGCCCGTTCCACGCGCGTCAGGTCGAATCGGGCGCGTATTTCTACGAAGGTGGCGGATGGGAACGCCCCGCATGGTACGAAGCCAATGCCGAACTCACCCAACGCCTCTGCGCCGAAGGTCTGGCATTGCCCGAGCGTGACGACTGGGCGTCGAAGTTCTGGTCACCGATCTCGGTCGCCGAAGCGCAGTGGACCCGCGAGAACGTCGCGATGTACGACATGACGCCGCTGACGCGCTATGAGGTCAGCGGCGCAGGTGCCGCGGCCTTCCTGCAGCAGATGACCACCAACAACGTCGACAAGAGTGTCGGGTCGGTCACCTACACGCTGCTGCTCGACGAAACCGGCGGCATCCGAAGCGATCTCACGGTGGCGCGCCTGGGACCGCAGACCTTCCAGGTCGGTGCCAACTCGCCGATGGATTTCGACTGGCTCAGCCGCCGTCTACCCGGTGACGTCGTACTGCGCGACATCACCGGCGGAACCTGTTGCCTCGGAGTGTGGGGTCCGGCCGCCCGCGACGTGGTGGCGCCGCTGTGTCCAGACGACCTGTCGCATCAGGGCTTCCGGTACTTCCGGGCGATCAGCACCTACCTCGATGCCATCCCGGTGACCATGATGCGGGTGTCCTACGTCGGTGAACTCGGCTGGGAGATCTACGCCGGCGCCGAATACGGTGCAGCGCTGTGGGGTCTGCTCGCCCGGGCAGGAGAACCGCACGGCATCATCCCTGCGGGCCGAATCGCGTTCAACAGCCTGCGGATCGAGAAGGGCTACCGCAGCTGGGGTACCGACATGACCGCCGAACACCTCCCGGCTGCCGCCGGGATCGATTTTGCGGTGCGGATGGCCAAGGCGTCCGATTTTGTCGGCAGGGCGGCGTTGAAGAGGGCGTCGGCTCCGGCGTCGATGCTGCGCAGCATCGTGTTCGACGACCCGAATGCCGCAGTGCTGGGCAAGGAACCGGTATCCGTCGACGGTGCCTGCGTCGGCTATGTGACCAGCGCCGGCTACTCACCAACCATGGGGCGCACCATCGCCTACGCGTGGCTGCCCGCGCAGTTGGGCGTCGGCGAGGCGGTCACCGTCGCCTACCGAGGCTCGGAATTCGCTGCTGTCGTCCATGCGGAACCGGTGGTCGACCCCGAGATGGCCCGGATCAAGAGGTGACGGTAGCGATGGGATACGACGTCATCGTCATCGGCCTCGGTGGCATGGGATCCTCGGCCGCCTACCATCTCGCGTCGCGCGGGCAGCGGGTTCTCGGGCTGGAGAAGTTCACCCCGGCCCATGACCGTGGTTCCAGCCACGGCGGCTCCCGCATCATTCGGCAGTCCTACTTCGAGGACCCCGCCTATGTGCCACTGCTGCTGCGCGCCTACGAGCTGTGGGACAGGCTCGCCGCCGACTCGCAGCGCGAGGTGTACCGGGTCACCGGTGGCCTGTTCATCGGCCATCCGGACAGCCTCACGGTGGCAGGCAGCCTCGCGGCCAGCAGGCAGTGGGATCTGCCGCACGAGGTGCTCGACGCCGACGAGATCCGGGCCCGCTTCCCGAACTTCACCCCCGAACCGGGTGACATCGCGCTGTACGAGGACATGGCCGGCTTCGCGCGACCGGAACTGACCGTCCAGGCCCACCTGAGCCTGGCCGAACGCGCGGGGGCGACCCTGCAGTTCGGCGAGGAGGTCCTCGAATGGGCCGACACCGCAGCAGGTGTCGTCGTCCGGACCGACCGCGGCACCTACACCGCCGGGCAACTGGTGGTCTGTCCCGGCGCATGGGCACCACAACTGCTGGCCGAGTTCGGGATTCCGATCACCGTAGAGCGTCAGGTGCTCTACTGGCTGGACCCGGTCGCCGGAACCGAATCGTTTGTCGATCACCCGATCTTCATCGACGAGAGTGCCGACGGCATGCAGATCTACGGGTTCCCGGCGATCGACGGCGCGCGCGGCGGCGTCAAGGTCGCCTTCTTCCGCAAGGGCGTCGCCTGTACGCCGGAGACCATCGACCGCACCGTGCACGGCGACGAGATTCGCGAGATGCGTGACCGGTCGGCGCAACTGCTGCCCGCGCTGAACGGACCGTGCCTGCACACAGCGACATGCATGTACTCCAACACCCCGGATCAGCATTTTGTGATAGCCCGGCACCCCGACAGCGCATACGTCACGGTGGCGTGCGGATTCTCCGGGCACGGATTCAAGTTCGTCCCGGTGGTCGGCGAGATCCTCGCCGATCTCGCCATCGACGGCGCCACCGGCCACCCGATCTCGTTGTTCGACCCGAAGCGACTGGTGACGTCATGACCACCGTTGAGCCACCCTCGGCCCCCGCGCTGCGCGCCACGCTGGGCGGGAACTACTACACCAGCGCGGCCGTGTTCACCACCGAGCAGGAACACATCTTCGAGAACATGTGGTTCTGCGCCGTCCGGTCCTCGGATCTGGCGTTGGCAGGCAAGTTCAAGAAGGTTCAGATCGGCCGCGAGAGCGTGCTGCTCGTGCGGGGACGGGACGGCCTGCTGCGGGCGTTCCTGAACGTGTGCCGGCACCGCGGCGCCCAGTTGTGCACCGAAGCAGAGGGCGAGGTGAAGCGCAGCCTGCGCTGCCCGTACCACTCCTGGACCTACGGGCTGGACGGCAAACTGATGGCCGCCCCGAACATCGGGATTCTGACCGACGACGCCGGCGCCCCGATCGACCGCAGCCGATTCGGTCTCGTACCGGTCGCGCTGACCGAATGGCTCGGCTACGCCTGGGTGTGCCTGTCGGACACCCCGCCGCCGTTCGACGACGTGATGGCCGAGGCGACCAGAACGCTCGGGGACCCGGATGCGATCAACCGGTACGGCATCGGTGGACTCGACGTCGGCCATCGGGTGGTCTACGACGTCGCGGCGAACTGGAAGCTGATCGTCGAGAACTTCATGGAGTGCTACCACTGCAGCTCGATCCACCCCGAGTTGGTCGGCGTCGTCCCCGAGTTCGCGCGCGGCGTGGCAGCGCAGGCGAACATCGGCCGGGGTGCCGAATTCGGTTCCCAGGTAGCCGGATTCACGATCGACGGTGCGGCGGGATTCGACCGGTTGCCGGGGATCACCGACGAGCAGGACCGGCGCTATTTCGCGATCACCGTCAAACCGACGGTGTTCATCAACCTGGTGCCCGACCACGTCATCTTCCACCGGATGTATCCGATGGCGGCCGATCGCACGGTGGTCGAGTGCGACTGGCTCTACACCGGGGAGGTGGTCGGATCCGACCACGACGTGTCTCGGTCGGTCGAACTGTTCCACCGTGTCAACGAGCAGGACTTCGCCGCCTGCGAGCGAACACAGCCGGCGATGTCGTCGCGCGCCTACCGCCACGGCGGAGTACTCGTCCCCGCCGAACACCACATCGCGGAGTTCCATGAGTGGGTAGTGTCCCGTGTCGGTTGACGCGGACGGGAGATCGAATGGACGGCGAGCCTGACCTCTACATCGCAGGGGTATGGCGTCATGCCCGCGATCGGGGAACCCGCGACATCGTCAACCCGGCCGACGGGAGTGTCGCCGCCGTTGTCGACGAAGCCACCCCGGACGATGCCCGTGAGGCGATCGCCGCCGCCCGCCGCGCCTTTGACGACGGTGCCTGGCGCGCCACACCGGCGACGGCGCGGGCCGCTCTGCTCGATCGGGTGGCCGATCTGCTGCAGCGCGACAAAGAGGACCTGGCTCTGCTCGAAACCCGCGACACGGGTAAGACGCTGGCCGAGAGCCGCATCGACATCGACGACGTCACGTCGGTGTTCCGCTACTACGCCAAGCTCGTCGGCGTCCAGTCCGACCGGGTCGTCGACGTCGGTGACCCGGCGGTCATCAGCCGGGTGGTCACCGAACCCATCGGGGTGTGCGTGTTGATCGCCCCGTGGAACTATCCGCTGCTGCAGATGTCGTGGAAGATCGCACCGGCGCTGGGCGCCGGGTGCACGATGGTCGCCAAACCCAGCGAGGTGACCCCGCTGTCCACGATCGCCTTCGTGCATCTGCTCGAGGAGGCTTTCCAGGAACACTCGGTGCCGACCGGCGTCGTCAACCTGGTGCAGGGCAGCGGCGCCGTTCTCGGTGAAGCGCTGACCGCCGGGGCGGACGTCGACTTCATCTCGTTCACCGGCGGACTCGCGACCGGGCAGACCATCACGAGGGCGGCTGCCGCGAACGTCACCAAGGTGGCGGTGGAACTCGGCGGCAAGAACCCGCACATCGTGTTCGCCGACATCACCGACGATCCGAACGGTTTTGATGCCGGCGTCGACCACGTCCTGACGGGGGTGTTCCTGCACTCGGGGCAGGTGTGCTCGGCAGGCACCCGGCTGATCGTCGAAGACTCGATCGCCGACGAATTCGTCGCCGCGGTGGCGGCCCGCGCCGCCGGCATCACGATGGGCGACGGCTGCGACCCCACCAGCGAAACCGGCCCGCTGGTCTCCGAGCAGCACCGATCCAAGGTGGAAGCCTATGTGCAGTTGGGGATTTCGGAGGGAGCCGAGCTGATCACCGGTGGCGCACGGCCGTCGGATCCGGCGTTGGCGAACGGCAGCTTCTACCTTCCGACGATCTTCGACAAGTGTCATCGGTCGATGCGGATCGTGCAGGAGGAGACGTTCGGTCCGATCCTCACGGTCGAACGGTTCACCACCGAAGCCGAGGCGATCGCACTGGGCAACGACACCGAGTACGGTCTCGCCGCCGGGGTGCGGACATCGGACGCCGCGCGAGGCGAACGGGTGGCGCGTGCGCTGCGGCACGGCACGGTGTGGCTCAACGATTTCGGGTACTACACCGCCGCCGCGGAATGGGGCGGGTTCGGCAAGTCGGGCAACGGCCGCGAACTCGGCCCGACAGGTCTTGCGGAATACCAAGAGCTCAAGCACATCTGGCACAACACCACTCCCACCGTCGCGGGCTGGTTCAAGCACTGACGGGTTCGGAAAGGACCGCACATGGTTGTCAAGGAGCCGCACGCCGACAGTGGCATGGAGGACTTCGGATACAAGGAGTCGCTGGATCGCAGCATCGGCAAGTTCGCCAGCTTCGCGGCCGGGGTCAGCTACATCTCGATCCTGACCGGCACGTTCCAGCTCTTCTATTTCGGCTTCGGCACCGCCGGGCCCGCCTACCTGTGGTCGTGGCCGCTCGTGTTCGTCGGCCAGATGGCCGTGGCGTTGTGCTTCATGGAGTTGGCCGCCAAATACCCCGTCGCCGGCTCGGTCTACAACTGGAGCAAGAAGCTCGCCAGCCGACTGGTCGGCTGGACATCGGGATGGCTCATGCTGACCGCGTCGATCGTGACCATCTCCGCGGTGGCGCTGGCCTATCAGCTCAACCTGCCGCGAGTGTGGAGCGGATTCCAGATCATCGGCGACGGCAGCGGTGACTACGACTACGCCGCCAACGCGGTGCTGCTCGGCAGCGTGCTCATCGCATTCACCACGCTCGTCAACGCACTGGGGGTGCGTCTGATGGCGAGGATCAACAGCTCCGGGGTGTTCATCGAGCTGATCGCCGCGGTTCTCATCGCCTTCCTGCTCGCCATCAACATCAACCGCGGGCCCGATATCTTCTTCTCCACCAACGGTTACGGCACCGACGAGAGCATGGGATTCCTCGGCGCGTTCCTGATCGCGTCGCTGGCGTCCGGCTACGTGATGTACGGGTTCGACACGGCGAGCTCGCTGGGTGAGGAGACGGTGGAGCCCCGGCGCACCGCGCCCAAGGCGATCGCGCGGGCGATCCTGGCATCCTTCGTGATCGGCGGCGCGATCCTGGTGTTCGCGGTGATGGCCGCACCCAACCTGCAGGATCCTCAGATCGGGGAGAGCAGCGGTGGCCTGCAGTACATCGTCGAGCAGGTGATGTGGGGTCCTTTGGGAACCGTCTTCCTGGTCTGCATCGTGATCGCGGTGACCGTGTGCTGCCTGGCGGTGCACACCGCGGCGATCCGGCTGACCTTCGCGATGGCCCGGGACAACGCGCTGCCGTTCGGCGAGAAACTGGCCACCGTCAATCCCAGGACCCAGACGCCGATCGTCCCGGCGGTCACGATCGGCATCATCGCGATCGTCATCCTGGTCATCAACATCGGTCAGCCCAAGATCTTCACGGTGCTGACGTCGATCGCCATCATCATGATCTACCTCGCTTACCTGATGGTGACCGGACCGCTGCTCAAGAAGCGCTTGCAGGGGCAGTGGCCGCCGCCGGATCTCAAAGAGGGCGGCTACTTCACGATGGGCAAGTGGGGGATGCCGGTCAACATCGTGGCCGTCGTCTGGGGCATCGCGATGGCCACCAACCTCGCGTGGCCCCGCGCCGCGGTCTACGGCGAGGGCTGGTACTACGAGTGGGGGGCGTTCATCTACATCGGCATCATCCTGGGTGCCGGCCTGCTGTGGTATTTCGTCAAGGGCCGCAACCACATCGGTACGTTGAAGTCGCACGCGGCGGAGTCCGTTCCGGGAGTTCGCACGGATGGCTGACGCCGGGACCTTCGACTACGTGATCGCGGGCGGCGGCACCGCGGGCTGCGTGCTGGCCGCACGGTTGTCCGAGGACCCCGATGTCACGGTGTGCCTGGTCGAGGCCGGGCCGTCCGACGTCGGCGACGACGCCATCCTCGCGCTGTCCGAGTGGATGCACCTGCTCGACTCCGGTTACGACTGGGACTATCCCGTCGAACCCCAGGAACGTGGAAACTCGTTCATGCGCCACGCCAGAGCCAAGGTGCTCGGCGGGTGTTCGTCGCACAACTCGTGCATCGCGTTCCACCCTCCCGCCGAATGTCTGGACGACTGGGTGCAGATGGGCGCGTCGGGCTGGGGTGCAGCGGAGATACTGCCGCTGGTCGAGCGGCTCACCCAGACCGTGCTGCTGCAGGATGTCCCGCCCGCAGACCCCTGCGGCGCAGCGGTGTTGGAGGCCGCAGCGATGGTGGGCCTGCCCACCGTGAAGTTCAACCGGGGTGAGACGGTGCGCAACGGCGCCGGGTGGTTCCAGATCAACGCCGCGCTGGAGGGCGCCCGACTTACTCGGATGTCGTCGTCGCACGCTTTCCTCCATCCGATCCTCGGCACCCGCAGGAATCTGGAGATCCGCACAGGGTGCTGGGTTTCGGAGATTCTCTTCGACGAGTCCCTGCGGGCCGGTGGGATTCGCTACCAGCGGCCGGACCTGACCGGGTACGACACCGTGGTCGCCCGCCGCGAGGTGATCCTCACCGCCGGTGCCGTCGACACGCCGAAGCTGTTGATGCTCTCCGGCATCGGCCCCACCGCACATCTGCGCGAGATCGGCATCCCGGTGCGTGTCGATTCACCTGGAGTGGGGGCGAACCTCGACGACCACGTGGAGGGCCTGGTGTTCTGGGAGGCCGCCAGGCCGATGGTGACCGAGTCGACCCAGTGGTGGGAGATCGGGCTGTTCACCACAGTGGACGAGGGACTCACCCAGCCGGACCTGATGATGCACTACGGCAGCGTGCCCTTCGACATGAACACCCTGCGTCGTGGGTACCCCACGACGGACAACGGATTCTGTCTGACGCCCAACGTCACTCAGGGCCGATCACGCGGCACGGTGCGGTTGCGGTCCCGCGACTTCCGCGACCGCGCGCGGGTTGATCCGCGGTACTTCACCGACCCCGACGGCTACGACGAGCGGATCATGCTCGCCGGGGTGAAGCTGGCCCGACGCATCGCCGAGCAGCCGCCGCTTGCCGCCTGGGTGGGCGCAGAGCTGGCACCGGGTCCGGAGGCGACCTCCGATGACGAGCTGCTCGACTACATCCACAAATGCCACAACACCGTTTATCACCCTGCGGCGACCGCGCGAATGGGTGCGGTGAACGATCCGATGGCGGTGCTCGATCCGCAGCTTCGGGTCAAGGGCGTCTCGGGTCTGCGCGTGGTGGACGCCTCGGCCATGCCGAAGCTCCCATCGGTCAACCCCAACATCACGGTGATGACGATGGCGGAGAAGTGTGCCGACCTCATCAGAACGTCCTGACCGTTCCGATCTGCCGGCGTTCCTGGCCGGGCACACGCCGTTCCAGGGATCGACGGAGTCAGAGCTCGCCGACCTCGCCGACGGGGCCTCGGTAGAAGGGTTTCCGGCCGACGCCGTCGTCGCGGATTACGCGACGCGGGTACCCGACGAGATCTGGATGGTCCGCGACGGGGCGGTGGCGTTGCGCGCCAGCGGGGACGGTTCGCTGATCGACACCGTCGGCCCCG
Organism: Mycobacterium sp. DL; assembly: GCF_039729195.1. Classification (NCBI taxonomy): domain Bacteria; kingdom Bacillati; phylum Actinomycetota; class Actinomycetes; order Mycobacteriales; family Mycobacteriaceae; genus Mycobacterium; species Mycobacterium sp. DL. The sequence goes on along the minus strand of NZ_CP155796.1, from coordinate 3,373,792 downwards.
GCGGGATCTTCGGCTACCTGCCGCTGCTGACCGGGGCGGGAATGGACTTCGAGGCGCGCACGAGCGCACCGAGCACGTTGATCCGGCTTCCCGGCGCGCTGGTGCGAGCACAGTTCGCCAAGCCCGCCGGTCTGGCGTTCCTGGCGTCGTCGGGCTGGAGCGGCGCAACCGCGGAGCGCCCCACGATCGCGCCGACCATCGATAGCCGGCCCGTCGCCGAACTCGTCCACGGCGAGGTGCTGATGGCCGAGCCGTCGAATTCGGTGCGTGATGTCGTCATCGAGATGACCGCGCGTCACGTGTCGTATGCGCTGATCCGATTGCCCGACGGCCGCCTCGGCATCTTCACCGATCGTGACCTCCGCACCCGGGTGGTGGCCGCGGGTCTGTCGGTGGAGGTGCCCATCGCCGAGGTGATGAGCGCGCCCGCCCGAACGGTGACCGCCGACCTGACAGCGGACAGCGTCCTGATGGAGATGCTGGAGTGCGGTCTGCGGCACATGCCGGTGCTGACCCCGCGCGGAGAGGTGCTCGGTGTTCTCGAGGACGCCGACCTGCTGGCCGCGTCGGCGCGGCAGAGCTTCATGCTCCGCCGCTCGATCGCGCAGGCCGACGACCCAGCCGCACTGCAGCAGGTGGGCCGACGTGTCACCGGTATCGCCGTCGACCTGTTCCGCAACGGCACCAAGGCCACTGCGACGAGCGCGATCCTGTCTGTCGTCATCGACAGCCTGGTGCGGCGGGCACTGGAACTTGTTCTGGCACAGCCGGTCAACGCAGGGCTGGACGGCTTCGCCTGGCTGACGCTCGGCAGCGTGGCGCGTCGCGAGGCGATGCCGTCCTCCGACGTCGACAGCGCGCTGTCCTGGCGTGACGACCACGCCGATCAGGCCCCGCGGCTGCGTGCTGTGGCCGCCGAGGTGCACACCCTGCTCGACGGCTGCGGACTGCCGTCGGATCGCAACGGCGCGATCGCCGCCACGGCGCGGTTCTCCCGGTCGGAAGCGGACTGGCGGCATGCCGCGCAGGGATGGTTACAGGACCCGCTGCGCGATCGCGGGCTGATCTTCTCGTCCCTGCTCCTCGACGGAAGGGTCGTCTGGGGTGACCCGCGCCTGCACAGCGTGGCGGCCGCGTATCAGCGGGTCCGCGAAGAACATCCGAATGCGTTGCGGCTGCAGCTCCTCAACGCGTTGTCGGGCAGGGTGAGGACGAGGTCGCTGCGCGATGTGCTGTCGCGGCGCGGCGGCACCTTCGACCTGAAGAGCCACGCGCTGACACCGATCGTGAACCTCGCCCGCTGGGGCGGGCTGACCGCCGGACTGACCTCGGCGAGCACGCCGACCCGGCTGGAGGCCGGCGCGCAGGCCGGCGCCTTCAGCGAGCGCGACGCGCGCACGCTGGGTGATGTGTTCGCCATGCTGCAGCGGTTGCGGTTGGCCCACCAGGTCGAACAGGTCGCCGCGGGACACCCGCCGGGCGACGTCATCACCATGTCGGAGCTGTCGCCGCTCAACCGCAGCCTGCTCGGCGACGGCCTGCGCGAGATCGCGGCGGTGCGGCGCCGGGTCGGCAATGTCGGGATTCACGGCGTATAGGGTCGTGGGCAATGGTCAGCCGCGATACCTCACCCGCCGTACAGTCCGTCGACCGAGCGCTTCAGGTCCTGGAGATCCTGGCCGAGATGAGCCAGGCGGGGGTCACCGAGATCGCCGACCGGCTCGGTGTGCACAAATCGACGGTGTCACGGCTGATCGCGGCGTTGGAGGCCCGCGGGTTCGTCGATCAGGTCTCCGAGCGGGGTAAGTACCAGCTGGGATTCGCCGTCACCCGGCTCGCACGTGCCGCAAGCGCCCAGCTGGACATGGTCAAGGTCAGTCAGGACATCTGCGACGAGCTCAGTGTCGAGGTGGGGGAGACTGCCAACCTGGCGGTGCTCGACGCCGATCGCATCGTCAACGTCGTCGAGGCCATCGGCCCGTCGGAGATCACGCTGCGCACCTGGGTCGGTCAGAGCTGCCCGGCGTATGCGACCTCCAGCGGCAAGGTGTTGCTGTCCGGATTGGACCCCGCCGAGGTGCGCAACCGGCTGGGGTCTGCGCTGGAATCGTTCACCGACGGCACGGTTTCCAGTCCCGACGACCTCGAGCGGGACTTGACCGCGGTACGCGAACGCGGGTGGGCGAGTGTGACCGAAGAACTCGAGGTCGGGCTGAACGCGGTCGCCGCGCCGGTCTACGACGCCCACTCCCAAGTGATTGCGGCGCTGAGTGTTTCGGGGCCCTCCTACCGCCTGGGAGTGGAGCGGTTCGAAGAGGTCGCGAAGCTGACCATCGCCGCTGCGGACGCGATCAGCCGGCGACTGGGCTGGATCGCTCGCGACTGAGCGCACCGCCAACGGCCGCTCCTTGCCTCAACGTGGCGCGCCGGCCGTTGCGCGGCGCAGGGTCTGTGAATCCCCGGTGATGACCGCCAGGATCGTGCGCCACGAATCGGACGGGCGGTTGAGCATGCCGGTGTGTGCTTCCCAGCCCGACACCGGCCGCCCATCGTCGTAATGTCCAGTGCGCAAAGGGATCACACTGTCGACGCGGTCCGGATCCGCTCCGTGCGGACCGCCGGGGATGCCCTGCACGAGCTCGATGAAATCCCCGGGTGGGGTCATCGAGAACCTCAGCACGTGAGGATTTCGGTTGTGCCAGTCGTCGGGGTCGTCGACGCCGACGCCGGCGCCCGCAGCAGCCAGGAACAGCGTGCGGTCCGACGTCAGGCCGAGCGACTCGGCAGTCCCCACGATCGAGCCGCCGTAGGAATGCCCGATCACCGTCACGGGGACGCCGTCGGGCACCACACGTTCGACGTCCTCGGTGAACGCCACCAGTCGGGGCGCCATGTCGAGGGCATAGCGCGGATCGGCGGCGTTGAGAAGTACGCCTGCGGGATCACGAACCTGCGGGAAAGGTCCACCGAGATAGGTGATCACGGCGACCTCGCCTCCGGTGCCTGAGACGAATCTGCGGGCGGTGGCGGTGTTGGCCGCCGATGCCTCGATCGTGGTGTTCACTCCGGGAACCAGCACTGCAACGCTGTGTGCCGCCGCAAGATCACCGTTGAGTTCGACCAGCGACGCGCGGTGCGGGTCGAACGCGAGGATCTGACGCCGGATCCGGCCACCGGCCCCGGCCGGGTCGTCGATCTCACCGAGCAGGCTGCGGTAGACCATGATCCGGCGCTGGGACGCCGCGTCGTGTCCGGACTCGGCGACGATCGCCTCGGCGATGTTGATCCGGTTGGCGGCGACCCTCATGGCCCAGGGAACGCCGTCGGTATTGCCTACCTGCCGGGGGAACGCGGTGGTCAGGTGCGCGCGCTGCACCGGCGTCATCGCGGCGATCTGTGCGGCGATCCGGTCCTGGCTCATCGAGGGCCAACCGTCGACCACTTCGGCGGCCTGCACCGGCCACGCTCCGGCGGGAACCGTCGCTGCGGGCGGCGTCGCGCGGTGCCCGCCGAATGCGTCGGCGATGTCGCTCGCGGCGTCGGCATCGGCCGTGCTCAGCCGGTCGAGCGCCCCGGTGAGCCGCGCGCTCAGTTCCGCGGCACGGGCTTGCATCAACTCGTCGGCCACCGCCTCGCTCCCGCCGGCGAGGTGCACGAGCAGCGTCGACGGATCCGAGCCGACCGTGACCGTCCCGTCGTCGGCGACGGAGTAGCCGTCGGCGCGGGCTTCGCCGGTCCAGCCCAGCACCTCGGAGCGCGCCGCCGCCAGTTGGTCGGCGCCGTCGCGGGCGGCCACCGCCGCGGTCACCAGGCGGCGCGCCGCCGCGGTCGAACCGGCGGCGATGTGCTGGGCGTGCCGGCGCGCGGCGTCACCGGCGGCCCCGGTCCAGAACTCGCGGCTGCCCTCGATGGCAGCAGTGACACCGTCGACATGGTCGGACAGTCGGCGGGCGACGCTGTCCCAGGCATCGGCGAGCCGAAGTAGGGCTTCAGGTCGCCACGCCTCGGCCTGCGAGACGGTGGGCCGGGTCACCTGAGCGGAAACCGATCACCGTTGGCGGCGTCGGCGCGTTCGAACGCGTCAGCCGATGCCCGTGCGGCGGTGGCCCATTGGTGAAGGTTCTCCGCGACGCCATCGATCTCGCCGGCGATCGGGGCGGCTTCGACACTCGTGCGCACCGACGATCCGGGCAGCCCGTCGAGGTCCCAGCGCGCGCCGCGGATTTCGGCGACCTCATCGGCGGCGGCGGAGATGCGGCCCGCCAGGTGCCGCAATCGGTCGAGGTCGATGTGTGTGCTTTCCCCCATGGCTCATGCTGGCAGATTCGGCCTGACGCCTGCTGTGGTTATCCACAGGCACCGCGGCGCGCTGGGCGTGGTCAGGCCACCGTCGCGCCGAGCAGCAAGTAGTCTCGATGAGGTGCAGCGACGAATCATGGGGATCGAGACCGAATTCGGCGTGACCTGCACGTTCCATGGCCACCGCCGGCTCAGTCCCGACGAAGTCGCCCGCTATCTGTTCCGGCGGGTCGTGTCCTGGGGCCGTAGCAGCAACGTCTTCCTCCGTAACGGTGCGCGTCTGTACCTCGACGTGGGCAGCCACCCCGAGTACGCGACCGCCGAATGTGACAGCCTCATCCAGTTGGTGACCCACGACCGCGCGGGCGAACGGGTGCTCGAAGACCTGTTGATCGACGCCGAGCAGCGCCTCGCCGACGAAGGTATCGGCGGTGACATCTACCTGTTCAAGAACAACACCGACTCTGCGGGCAACTCGTACGGCTGCCACGAGAACTATCTGATCGTGCGCGCCGGGGAGTTCTCGCGTATCTCCGATGTGCTGCTCCCATTCCTGGTCACCCGCCAGCTCATCTGCGGCGCGGGAAAGGTGCTGCAGACCCCGAAGGCGGCGACGTTCTGCCTGTCCCAGCGGGCCGAGCACATCTGGGAGGGCGTGTCGAGCGCGACCACCCGCTCGCGGCCGATCATCAACACCCGCGACGAGCCGCACGCCGACGCCGAGAAGTACCGGCGCCTGCACGTCATCGTCGGCGACTCCAACATGAGCGAGTCCACCACGATGCTCAAGGTGGGGTCGGCGTCTCTGGTGCTGGAGATGATCGAGGCCGGCGTCGCGTTCCGTGACTTCTCGCTGGACAACCCGATCCGCGCGATCCGCGAGGTCAGCCACGATCTGACAGGACGGCGTCCGGTGCGGTTGGCCGGGGGCCGGCAGGCCAGCGCGCTGGACATCCAGCGTGAGTACTACTCCCGCGCGGTCGACTACCTGCAGACCCGGGAGGCGAACGCGCAGATCTCCCAGGTCGTCGAGCTGTGGGGTCGGCAACTCGACGCGGTGGAGAGCCAGGACTTCGCCAAGGTCGACACCGAGATCGACTGGGTGATCAAGCGCAAGCTGTTCCAGCGTTATCAGGACCGCTACAACATGGAGCTGTCCGACCCGAAGATCAGCCAGCTCGACTTGGCCTACCACGACATCAAGCGTGGTCGCGGCGTGTTCGACCTGCTGCAGCGCAAGGGCCTGGCGGCGCGGATCACCACCGACGAGGAGATCGACGCTGCGGTGAACACACCGCCGCAGACCACCAGGGCCAAGCTGCGCGGCGAGTTCATCAGCGCCGCGCAGGAAGCCGGCCGCGACTTCACCGTCGACTGGGTGCACCTCAAGCTCAACGATCAGGCGCAGCGGACCGTGTTGTGCAAGGACCCGTTCCGGTCGGTCGACGAACGGGTGAAGCGGCTCATCGCCAGCATGTGATCAGCCGGTGGTGCCCGCGCGGTGCACCGACACCGCGTAGTCGCCACCGGTGAACGGCTCGCGGTCCCAGGTGGCCCAACGGTCCACCAGCGTCAGGCCCGCGGCCGCGGTCAGTTCGTCGTAGCGATCCACCGTCAGCCGGCCGGTACGCAGCTGGAAACCTGCGACCAGGAGCCCGTCGGGCGCCAGCAGGGCCGCGAGCTCGTCGACCACCCGACCTTCGGTTCCCCGTTCGACGAAGATCATCACGTTGCCCGGCAGCGCCACCATGTCGAACGTCCCGTCCAGGTGCGAACCGGCATCGGCGAGGTCGGCCTCGATCCAGGTCAGCTCAGGTGCCTTGGCGCGGGCGGTGTCCAGCATCGTCGGGTCCAGATCGAGCCCGACCACCGAGAAACCGCGGGCGGCCAGTTCGATCGCGACCCTGCCCGTCCCGCATCCGGCATCGAGTACCCGGTTGCCGCCGGACTCGCGGAGCAGGGATTCGATGAGGTCGGCCTCGCCGTGGACGCCGGCACCGGACTCGGCGAGGCGTTTCCAGCGGGCGTCGTAGTCCTGCCCGCGGGGCACGTCGGACTGCTGCCATCGACTACTCATCGCGCGATCCTGTCAGACGCACGGGCATCGGCCGTCGGATGGGATGCCCGACGCACCCTAAGCTCTATCCCGTGGGGATCTCCAAAGTCGAACGGCTGATGAACCTTGTCATCGCGCTGCTGTCCACGCGGGCGTTCATCACCGCCGACCGGATACGCGAAACCGTCTACGGATACTCCGGTGACGCCAGCGACGAGGCGTTCTCGCGGATGTTCGAGCGCGACAAGAACGAACTGCGTGATCTCGGCATCCCGCTGGAGACCGGGCGGGTGTCGCAGACCGACCCGACCGAGGGCTACCGCATCAGCCGCGAGGCCTACGCGCTGCCCGCCGTGGAGCTGACCGCCGACGAAGCGGCCGCGGTGGCGGTGGCGACACAGCTGTGGGAATCGCCGGAACTCATCACCGCGACGCAGGGTGCGCTGCTGAAGCTGCGGGCGGCCGGAGTCGACGTGTACGCGCCCGATGGCGACGTCACGATCACCTCCACCGCCGCGCTCCCCGGGCTGCGGGGCTCCGAGGAGGTCCTCGGAATCCTGTTGTCCGCCATCGACTCCGGCCATGTGGTGCAGTTTCCGCACCGCTCGTCGCGCACCGAGCCGTACGCCACCCGCACGGTGGAGCCCTGGGGCGTGGTCACCGACAGAGGTCGCTGGTACCTGGTCGGCCACGATCGTGATCGTGGCGCCGTTCGCACCTTCCGGCTCTCGCGGATCGGTGCGGAGGTGACGCCGATCGGTGAGCCGGGCGCGGTGAGCAGGCCGCCCGGACTGAACCTGCGCGAGATCGTGGACCGGGTCGTCGGTGACTGGCCGACGGCCGGGCAGGCCAAGGTCTGGGTCGCCGAGGGCCGGGCCACCGCGTTGCGCCGGCGGGCCACCGTGGTGGGGTCGTACACCCTGGGCGGTCGCGCAGGGGAGGAGATCACCCTCGACATCGACATGTTCGACCGGGCGGCACGCGAGATCGCCAGCTACGGAGCCGATGCGGTGGCGTTGGAGCCGCCCTCGCTGCGTGAGGAGGTCGTGGCGCGGTTGCAGGCGCAGGCGGCGGTGGGCAGCGAGGCTCGCGCGTGACCGGCGAGCGAGTAGCGAAGGCGGATCGCGCATGACCGCAGTCAGTACGCGGCTGGTGCGGCTGCTGAACATGGTTCCGTACTTCCAGGCGAACCCGAGAATCACCTACGCCGAGGCGGCGATCGACCTCGGCGTCAGCGTCGACCAACTCCGCGACGACCTCAACCAGCTGTGGATGTGCGGTCTGCCCGGGTACGGGCCCGGCGACCTGATCGACTTCGAGTTCTCAGGTGACACCATCGAGGTCACGTTCACCGCGGGCATGGACCATCCGCTCCGGTTGACCTCGCCGGAGGCCACCGGGGTGCTGGTCGCGTTGCGTGCGCTGCTGGACGTGCCGGGAATGGTGGATCCCGAAGCGGCGCGCAGCGCGATCGCCAAGATCGAATCCGCGGCCGGCCAGGTCGGTCACGGTGTCGAAGGCGGCGCGGTCGACGAACCCGCACCGGCCGAGAGTGAGGCCGCCGCGGCGGTGCGGACCGCGGTGCGCGCCGATCAGGCGCTGGCGATCGACTACTACTCGGCATCGCACGACGAGCTGTCCAGTCGGGTGGTGGACCCGATACGTGTCGTCCTGATCGCCGATCACAGTTATCTCGAGGCGTGGTGCCGCTCGGCCGAGGGCGTTCGACTGTTCCGGCTCGATCGGATCGTCGATGCCAGGGTGCTCGACGAGCCGTCGGCGCCGCCGCCCCCCGCAGTGCAGGCCGGCCCGGACACCTCACTCTTCGACCCGGACACCGCGGACCCGAGCCTGCCCACGGCGACACTTCTTGTCGAACCGTCGGCGGCGTGGATGTTCGACTACTACCCGCTGCGGGTGGTGCGGGAGTTCCCCGACGGTTCGTGCGAAGCGACGATGACCTACGCCTCCGATCAGTGGATGGCCCGCTTCATCCTGGGATTCGGCTCGGCGGTGCGGGTGCGCGAGCCCCAGCAGCTCGTCGAGCGCGTCCGCAAGTCCGCCGTCGCTGCGCTCGAGGCCTATCGGGTCGGTACCGAGTCCTCGGGCGGGTAGACTCGGCGCAGACGTCTGGAGGTAACCAAATTGGGTGGTCTACAACCGTGGCACTGGGTCATCGTCATCGCAGTGTTCGTGCTGCTCTTCGGTGCGAAGAAGCTCCCCGACGCGGCGCGATCCCTGGGTAAATCGATGCGCATCTTCAAGTCCGAGATCAAGGAGATGCAGGCCGACTCCAAGACGGAGACGCCGACGCAGATCTCCTCGGAGCGGGTCGTCGACCCGGCCGACGCGCCCACCACACAGGCGGCCACCGAGCCGTCGTCGGACAAGCGCCCGGCCTGACCAGTCATCTCGGTTCGCGGGCACGACGCCCGCGACCTGACCTTGCGCCTGTGAGAAGCACTTAGGCAACCTCCGTGCAGATACCTGGCTTACTCAAGAAACTCGACCCCCGTCGGCGACGTTCACAGGCCAATCCCGACGGCACGATGTCGTTGACCGAACATCTCACCGAACTGCGCGGCCGGCTGCTCATGGCAGCGTTCGCGGTGGTGCTGACCACGATCCTCGGATTCCTCTGGTACACCCACGGCGTGTTCGGGATGCCGAGCCTCGGCGACTGGCTGCGTGGTCCCTACTGCGCGCTACCGGAGTCCGCGCGGGCCACCATCGCCCCCGACGGTCAGTGCCGACTGCTCGCCACCGGGCCTTTCGACCAGTTCATGCTCAGGCTGAAGGTGGCGCTGACGGCGGGTCTGGTGATGGCCTGCCCGGTGTGGCTGTACCACCTGTGGGCGTTCATCACCCCGGGTCTCTATCGCAACGAGCGCCGGTTCGGCGCGGTGTTCGTCGTGATCGGCGCAGCACTGTTCATCGCGGGCGCGATCCTGGCTTACGTGGTGCTGTCGACGGCCTTGGACTTCCTGCTGACCGTCGGCAGCGACGTCCAGGTGACGGCGCTGTCCGGCGATCAGTACTTCGGCTTCCTGATCAACCTGCTCCTGGTCTTCGGCATCAGTTTCGAGTTCCCGTTGCTGATCGTGATGCTCAACCTGGTGGGAGTGCTCCCCTACGAGAAGCTCAAGGCGTGGCGCCGGGGATTGATCATGGCGCTGTTCATCTTCGCGGCGTTCTTCACCCCCGGTTCGGACCCGTTCTCGATGCTGGCGCTGGCGTTGGCGTTGACCCTGCTGCTGGAATTGGCCATCCAGATCTCGCGGTTCAACGACATCCGCAAGGCGCGACGCGCCCGCCTGACCGAGGTGGCCGACGACGAAGCGGCGCCGATCGGTGCCGCCGAGAGAATCGAAGCACCGTCGGCTGTGCCCGCACCGTCACGGCTCGTGGTCGATGACGACGCCACCTGAGGCGCCGGGCCCGGCCCTCGACGACGTCACCGCATTCGCCTCGCAGCTTCCGTTCACCATGGACGGTTTCCAGCGTCGCGCCTGTGATGCGCTGGCACAGGGTCACGGGGTCCTGGTGTGTGCGCCGACCGGAGCGGGCAAGACGGTAGTCGGTGAGTTCGCCGTGCACCTGGCGCTGGCCGCAGGCCGAAAGTGCTTCTACACCACCCCTATCAAGGCGCTGAGCAACCAGAAGCACAACGACCTGGTGCGCCGCTACGGACCTGAACGCATCGGTCTGCTCACCGGTGACCAGGCCATCAACGGTGACGCCGACGTCGTGGTCATGACCACCGAAGTGCTGCGCAACATGCTGTACGCGGATTCACCCGCGCTGCACGGCTTGTCGCATGTCGTGATGGACGAAGTGCACTTCCTGGCCGACCGGATGCGCGGGGCGGTCTGGGAAGAGGTGATCCTGCACCTGTCCGACGACGTCCGACTGGTGAGCCTGTCCGCGACCGTGAGCAACGCCGAAGAGTTCGGCGGCTGGATCCAGACCGTGCGCGGCGACACCACCGTCGTGGTCGACGAGCACCGCCCTGTGCCGCTGTGGCAGCACGTGCTGGTCGGCAAGCGCCTGCTCGATCTGTTCGACTACCGCGCGTCCGGCCCGGCCAAACCGGGACGCGACCTGCTGGTCGACCCGGAGTTGCTGCGCCACATCACACATCGGCGCGAAGCCGACCGGCTGGCCGATTGGCAACCGCGGGGCCGGAACCGCTCCGGTCGGCCGAGCCTGTTTCGCACGCCCGGTCGACCCGACGTGATCAGCGTGCTCGAGCATGCCGGCCTGCTGCCGGCCATCACGTTCATCTTCTCGCGGGCGGGATGTGACGCCGCGGTCAAGCAGTGCCTGCGATCGTCGCTGCGACTGACCACCGACGAGGAGCGGCGCCGGATCGCCGAGATCGTGGACCGCCGCACCGCCGACCTCAACGACTCCGATCTGATCGTGCTGGACTTCCACGAGTGGCGCGAGGGGCTGCTGCGCGGTCTTGCCGCGCACCACGCAGGCATGTTGCCGACCTTCCGCCACACCGTGGAGGAGTTGTTCACCGCCGGTCTGGTCAAGGCCGTATTCGCCACCGAGACACTGGCTCTGGGAATCAACATGCCCGCCCGTACGGTGGTGCTGGAGCGGCTGGTCAAATTCAACGGCGAGCAGCACATGCCGTTGACCGCGGGGGAGTACACCCAGCTGACCGGCCGTGCGGGGCGACGCGGCATCGACGTCGAGGGCCACGCGGTGGTGCTGTGGAATCCTGATGTCGACCCTGCCGAGGTCGCGGGCCTGGCCTCTACCCGGACTTTCCCGCTGCGCAGTTCGTTCGCCCCGACCTACAACATGACGATCAACCTGGTGCACCAGATGGGCCCCGAGCAGGCGCACCGGCTTCTGGAGAGCTCCTTCGCGCAGTACCAGGCCGATCGGTCGGTGGTCGGACTGGTGCGCGGGGTCGAGCGCGGCGAGCGGCTCCTGACGGAGTTGGCAGCCGAACTCGGCGGGCGGGACGCCGCGATCCTCGACTACGTCCGGTTGCGCGCCCAGATCGCCGAGCGGGAACGCGCGCAGTCGCGGGCGTCGCGGCTGCAACGCCGCCAGGCGAACAACGACGCGCTGGCCGCGCTGCGCCGGGGCGACATCATCACACTGACCCACGGTCGGCACAGTGGCCTGGCCGTCGTGCTCGAACCCGCACGTGACGACGACGATCCGCGACCGTTGGTGCTGTCCGAACACCGTTGGGCGGGCCGTATCTCGTCGGCGGACTATTCCGGTGGGGCCGCCCCGTTGGGCACGATGACTCTGCCGAAGAGGGTCGAGCATCGCAACCCCAAGGCGCGGCGCGACCTGGCGTCGGCGTTGCGGTCGGCGGCCGCGGGCCGCGATGTCCCCTCGGCACGTGGGCGCAGGAGCGGCCCGCCCCCCGAGCACGACATCGACCCGGAACTGGCCGCCCTGCGCAGCCGGATGCGGGCCCATCGTGCCCACCACCTGCCCGACAGGGAGGACAGAGCCCGGGTCGCCGAGCGCTACCTCAAGATCGAGCGCGACAACGATCAACTCCGGAAGAAGATCGCCGCGGCGACGAATTCGTTGGCACTGACCTTCGATCGGATCGTGGTGCTGCTGACCGAGCGCGGATTCATCGCCGTCGACGGAGTCGACCAATCCACCGCCGTCGACGGAGTCGACCAATCCACCGCCGTCGACGACACGCCGGAATCCGACGGGAGTTCTGCGCACCCCGTGGTGACCGACGACGGCAGGCTGCTGGCACGTATCTACAGCGAAAGCGATCTGCTGGTCGCCGAGTGCCTGCGCGCCGGCGTGTGGGAGGGGTTGGACGCGGCCGAACTCGCTGCGGCGTTGTCGTCGGTGCTCTACGAATCGCGGCGCGACGGGTACGGCGCCGGGGACGGCTCGGATGTTCCGACCGGCCGGTTGCGTCGCGCGCTGAATCAGACCCGCAGACTGTGGACCGAGTTGCGGGCCGACGAGCAGCGGCATCGGATCACCCAGAGCCGCGAACCCGACGACGGTTTCGTCGCCGCGATCCACCGATGGGCGAGTACCGGAGACCTGGCGTCGGCGCTGGCCGTCGCCGGGTCCGCAGCATCGTCCAACAGCGGATCCTCGATGTCTGCAGGCGATTTCGTGAGATGGTGCCGTCAGGTGCTCGACCTTGCCGACCAGGTACGTAACGCCGCTCCGTCGCCCGCATTGCGTGCGACCGCGAAACGCACAATCAGCGACGTTCGGCGCGGCGTTGTAGCTGTTGATGCGGGGTAGGGTGTGGCAGCAGGCCAGAAACCGGCACATCAGCCGCGGACGACCAAGGAGAGAAATGAGCGGACCGCAGGGATCTGACCCGTCGCAGTCGTGGCAGGGACAGCAGCCCGGACAGGGCGGAGACCAGCCGGCGGCCGAATCGACCGGGAACCAGGGATGGCAGCCACCCTCCGGGGCAGAGCAGCCGCAGGCCCCCGGCGGCGGCGAGCAGCCGGCGTGGCAGCCGCCCGCCTACACGCCGCAGCAGTACCCGCAGTATCAGCAGCCCACCCAGCCGCCGACGTATTCGCCGCAGCAGTATCCCCAGGGTGAGCAGTACGGCCAGCAGCCGACCGAATACACCCCCGCCGGCTACCCGCCGCCGGGTCAGTACGGACAGCCCGGCCAGGGCTACGGCCAGCAGTACGGCCAGCCGCCGGGTTACGGCCAGCAGCCAGGCCAGCCCGGTCAGTACGGCCAGCAGCCGGGGCAGTACGGGCAGTACCCGCCCGGCGGTTATCCGGCACCCGCCCCGGAAGAGGGTTCGAAGCGCTCGATGGCCGTCATCGGCGGCGTCGTCGGCCTGCTCGCCGCGGTCATCGTTGCCGTGGTGCTGGTGCTCGGGTTCTGGAAGCCGGGCTTCTTCGTCACCACGAAACTCGACATCGCCGCAGCCCAGAGCGGGGTTCAGCAGATCCTCACCGACGACACCAACGGTTACGGCGCCGACAACGTCAGCGACGTCCAGTGCAACGACGGGGTTTCTCCCACGGTCCGCCAAGGTGAGACGTTCGACTGCGAGGTCAGCATCGACGGCACCAAGCGCCAGGTGACGGTGACGTTCCAGGACAACGACGGAACCTACGAGGTCGGGCGGCCGAGGTAGCGGCTCACCCGGGGAGGTCGTCGAGGGCCTTCTGCAACCGCCCGATCGACGACGACACGCCGTAGCGCTGCGCCAGTTCGGCGACCTTCTTCGGCTGAACTGCGGCCAGCGGCAGCGTGTCGGTCTCGGTGGACATCGTCACCTCGGCGTCGGTGGCGACCCTTACGACCGGTTCAGCGTTGACGATGTAGTCCGCCGCAGCCAGCAGTTTGGCGCGGTGTGCCTTGGACAGCCTGGAGGCCGGGTCCCGGCTGGCGATCAGGATCTGTTCCAGTGATCCGTGCTGGGCCAGAAGTGTTGCCGCGGTCTTCTCTCCGACACCCGCCACGCCGGGGAGGCCGTCGGAGGGGTCTCCGCGCAGCAGCGCCAGTTCGGCGTAGGCCGACCCGGCCCGCTCGAGCGGCACCCCGTAGGTTTCGGCGACCTCGACAGGGCCGTACTTCGTGGCCTTGGCCAGTCCGCGGCCGAGGTAGAGCACCCGTACCGGCACCGGTTCGTCGCGCACCACCTGAAGCAGGTCACGGTCCCCGCTGACGACCACCACCGGATCGTGACGCTCCCGGTCGGCCAGTGTGCCCAGCACATCGTCGGCTTCGGCCTCCGGAGCCCCCGCCGTGGCGATCCCGAACGCGTCGAGGATCTCCATGATCATGTCGACCTGCGGGGTCAGCTCATCGGGCACCTCCTCGATGTCAGGGTCGTCTCCCGGGTGCTGCTCGGCGACACGGTGCAACTTGTACGACGGGACCAGGTCGACGCGCCACTGCGGACGCCAGTCGTCGTCACGGCACACCACCAGTCGGTGAGGTCGTTCGCGGGTGATCAGCGTGGCCACGGCGTCCAGGAAGCCCCGCAGTGCGTTGACCGGCCGTCCGTCGGGTGCGGTGATCGACGAGGGAACCCCGAAGTACGACCGGAACCACATGCTGGCACCGTCGAGGAGGAGCACGGGCGCATTGCTCATGCGGTCATCCTGCCAGGCGCCACTCCTGCCCGGCCCCCGCAACTGCGCCGGGATTAGCCTGAACACCATGACGGGACATCGTTTCAGCACCGAGGTGTACGCCGGGAGACTGGCCGCCGCAGCCCGCGCCGCCGCCGATGCCGGGCTCGCGGGCCTGATCATCACCCCCGGCTACGATCTTCGCTATCTCGTCGGGGCGCGGGCCCAGACCTTCGAACGGCTGACCGCGCTGGTGCTGCCCGCAGACGGTGACCCGACGATCGTGCTGCCACGTCTGGAGCTCGCGTCGCTCAAGGAGTCCGCCGTGCTCGAACTCGGTGTCTCCGTGCGCGACTGGGTGGACGGTGAGGATCCGTACGCGATGGTGGCGCAGGCTCTGGGCGGACCTGACAGCGGACGTCTCGCCGTCGCGGTCACCGACTCGATGCCCGCCCTGCACCTGTTGCCGCTCGCGGAGGTCCTGGGCGTGGTTCCGGTGCTGGCCACCGACGTGCTGCGCACGCTGCGCATGGTCAAGGATCCCGCCGAGGTCGACGCGCTTCGCAAGGCGGGCGAGGCGATCGACAGGGTGCATGCGCGGGTGCCGGAGCTGCTGGTTCCGGGGCGCACCGAAGCCGACGTCGCCGCCGACATCGCCGAAGCCATTGTGGCCGAGGGACATTCAGAGGTCGCCTTCATCATCGTCGGGTCGGGCCCACACGGCGCGGATCCGCACCATGAGTGCTCGGATCGGGTACTGCAGGCGGGCGACATCGTCGTCGTCGACATCGGCGGCCCCTACGAACCCGGCTACAACTCCGACTCCACCCGCACCTACAGCCTCGGCGAGCCTGCGCCGGACATCGCCCGCCGCTACGCCGTGCTGCAGCGGGCGCAGCGTGCCGCGGTCGATTCGGTGCGGCCCGGCGTCACCGCCGAGCAGGTTGATGCAGCCGCGCGCGACGTGCTCGCGGCAGAGGGGCTCGCAGAGGCGTTTGTGCACCGGACCGGACATGGCATCGGCCTGTCGGTGCACGAGGAGCCCTACATCGTTGCCGGTAACTCCCTGCCCCTGCAGGAGGGGATGGCGTTCTCGGTGGAACCGGGCATCTACTTCCCCGGGCAGTGGGGTGCGCGCATCGAGGACATCGTCATCGTCACCTCCGACGGGGCGCTGTCGGTGAACAACCGTCCTCACGACCTCGTCGTGGTGCCGGTCGGCTGACCGGGTCAGTCCTCGCCGCGGTCCAGCAGACTCGACGACCCCAGCACCCGCTCGACGCGCACCTCGATGACCACCCGTCTCGGGTTGGGGCGCGGGGTGCGGTAGCGCTGCGCGTAGCGCAGTTCGGCGTCGCGGACGGCCTCGATGTCGG
Organism: Mycobacterium sp. DL; assembly: GCF_039729195.1. Taxonomy (NCBI): domain Bacteria; kingdom Bacillati; phylum Actinomycetota; class Actinomycetes; order Mycobacteriales; family Mycobacteriaceae; genus Mycobacterium; species Mycobacterium sp. DL. The sequence goes on along the minus strand of NZ_CP155796.1, from coordinate 3,357,989 downwards.
TGTGAACCGTGGCCTTTCCCTCCAGCGACAGCCACCGGGCGCCGTCGACCTGGCTGAGCACCGCTACACCACGCTGGTCGGCGTTGACCGCCTTCTGCGAACCCCCGGTGGTGATCACCCGGGCGAGGTGGGTCTTGGGATCGAAGGTGAACCCGACCGCCACCACGTGAGGGGATTGGTCTGACCGCAGCGTCGTCAGCATGGCCAGGTGGCGTTCGGTCAGGAACGCCAATGCGTCGTTGGTCAGTCGGGTCGTTGTCTTCGCCATCGGTGACCACGCTAGCGCAGGACATAATCACTGACGTGGAGGACACGAACGGCGGGAGCCGTCGATCAGACGCAGTCGCAGGGCCGGTTGTCGTCTTCGGCGGGCGCAGCGAGATCGGGATGGAATTGGCGCAGCGGTTGGCGCCGGGCTCCACGGTGGTGCTGGCGGCGCGCCGACCCGATGATCTGCGGGCGCAGATCGCCGTGCTGGAGCACGCCGGCGCCGCTGCGGTGTACCCGGTGCACTTCGATGCCGACGACCTGGGGTCGCACCGCGACATCGTCGACCGCATCGTCGCCGAGCACGGCAGCATCGGCACCGCGGTGCTGGCATTCGGCATCCTCGGTGATCAGGCGCGCGCAGAGAAGGACCCCGGGCATGCGGCAGCGATCGCACACACGGACTATGTGGCCCAGGTCAGTCTGCTGACGGTGCTGGCCGACACGATGCGTTCGGCGGGTACCGGCACGCTGGTGGTGTTCTCGTCGGTGGCGGGCGTTCGGGTGCGTCGGGCGAACTACGTGTACGGGTCGGCCAAAGCCGGCCTGGACGGATTCTGCAGCGGCCTCGCCGACGCGCTTCACGGTTCGGGTGTGCGACTGCTGCTGGTCCGGCCCGGATTTGTGATCGGACGGATGACCGACGGCATGAGCCCCGCGCCGTTGTCGACCACGCCGGGCGAAGTGGCCGACGCCACCGTGCGGGCACTGCGCAAGGGCAGTGGGGTGGTATGGATTCCTGCCCCACTGGCGTTGTTGGCGTTCGCATTTCGCATCATGCCGCGGGCCGTGTGGCGCAGGTTGCCGCGATGAGCGCTCGCGCGAAGAGCAGAGGGCAGCGATGATCGTCGTGGTGGGCGTCGGCGCCGACGGGATGGCCGGGCTGGGGCAGACCTCGCGCGCCGAACTGGCCAGGGCGACCGTCGTCTGGGGTTCGCAGCGCCAACTCGATCTGCTCGACGAGAACGTGTCCGCGGTCAGGCGGCCGTGGCCGTCGCCGATGCTGCCCGCGCTGCGCACGCTGCTCGACGACACCGACGCCGATGTGCACGTGGTGGCCAGCGGGGACCCGCTGCTGCACGGAGTCGGCAGCTCGCTGCTGCGGCTCTACGGATCGGATCGGGTTGCGGTGCTGCCGCATGTGTCGTCGGTGACGCTGGCCTGTTCGCGGGTCGGCTGGGCGGTGCAGGACACCGAGATCATCAGCCTGGTGAGTGAGGACCCGTTCAGCGCTGTGCGGCGCGGCGGACAGGCGATCGTGTTGTCCCGTGACCGTTCGAGTCCGTCGGCTCTGGCCCGGCTGCTGACCGATACGGGCCGCGGCGACTCCGAATTGACCGTGCTCGAACAACTCGGGGGACCGAGGGAACTGCGCCGGTCGTCGACCGCGCGGGAGTGGGCGGGCCGGCCGCCCGGTGACGTGGACGATCTCAACGTGATGGCCGTGCGGTACCTCCCCGACGACCGCCGGGGGGGCACGCTGCCCGATGCGGCGTTCGCACACGACGGGCAGATCACCAAACAGGCCATGCGGGCGGTCACCCTGGCGGCGCTTGCTCCGCGCCCGGGTGAACATCTGTGGGATGTCGGGTCCGGGTCGGGAAGCGTTGCGATCGAGTGGTGCCGCAGCGGAACTGACTGCCGCGCTACCGCATTCGAACGCGACGAGGACCGTCGCGCGCGGATCGTGCAGAATGCGATCGCCTTCGGCGTGCATGTCGAGGTCACGTTCGACGCACCGGAGTCGTTCGACTCCGCGCCGCCACCCGCGGCGATCTTCGTCGGCGGCGGTGTCAGCCAACCCGGCCTGATGGAGGCGTGCTGGGACAAGCTCCCCGCCGGCGGTCGGCTGGTCGTCAACGCGGTGACTGTGGAGTCAGAAGCTGTTGTCGCGCAATGGTACTCACGTCACGGCGGGGAGCTCAGGAAGTACCAGCACTATCGTGGCGAACCGGTCGGGTCGTTCACCGGCTGGCGGGCTGCGATGCCGGTGACCCAGTGGGTTGCGGTCAAGCCGACGGGTAGGACCTGACCAGATCGATTGCCTCGAGGTCGCGGATGGCGCGACATCCGCGGTGCAGCATTGTCAGGATCATCTCGTCGCCGCGTTCGGTGGATGCGGCGAACGCGTACCCCAGGGTGGTGAGCAACGGCGCTTGCAGGACGCCGAGGCGGTAGTCTTTCCAACAGGTTTCGGCGTCGTAATCGGTGACACCGTAGCCGAGGAGTGTCTTGTGGTAGCGCTCGACCAGGTCGCGCTCGACCGTCGGGCGGATCTCGGGCAGCAGGCTCGTCGCGGTGAAGTACGCCAGATCGCGGGTCGGCAGACCGAGGCCCACGGTCTGCCAGTCGACGACGGTGACGCGGGTGCGATCCGGATCGAAGAGCAGGTTGTCGAGGCGGTAGTCGCCGTGCATCAGCGAGAAGCGGTCCGGTTCGGCGAGCAACCACGGTGTCACCAGGCTCATCGCCGCGGTCAGGGTGTCGCGATCCTCGTCGCTGACCGATCCGCCCAGTTTATCGAGGGTGATGTCGGCGGCCATGACCGCTACATCGCCCATTCCCTTGGCGGCCTCCGCGTCACCCGGCTTGGGCATGACGATCGACGGCAGGTCGAACCAGCGCCGGTCGCCCCAGCTGGGCCCGTGCAATCCGGCGAGTGCCTCCACGGCCAGTGCCGCCTCGTCGGGGCTGCATCCGGCGATCTGATCTCCCTGGACGGCGGGAGCCAGATCGGCCAGCAGCAACACGAAATCGGTTCCGTCAGAGGAGATCTCGCTGTGGAAGCAGCCTGGCACGGGAATGGCCACGTTGTCGGTGATCGCGGAGTAGAACTCCACCTCGGAGAGGTAGCCGAGGGCCACCCGCTCGCGGACCGCGTCGTCCTGGGCGGGCAGTTTGACGGCGAAGCTCGACGGGGCGGTCTCCTGCCCGGACGGGTAGGTCGGGGTCACCCGGTAGGTGGCGCCGGTCTGTCCGGTGCCGATGGCCGCGACATCGACGTCGCTGACGTCGGTGCCGAGCACCGAGGCGAGCCATGCCGGGGTGATGTCTGCCGGATTGCGGGGGATCGTCACGATGTCGCCCTTTTCTCGTCGGAAGTCCGGTCCTGCCGCGCCACATCGACGCTGCCGTAGATCGTGCGCAGCCAGATCGCCTCTGCGCCTTCACTGAGCTGTTGGCGGTTCAGCGTGCCGCCGATGGTGTAGCGCTCGAGCAGTCGGTCGTTGAATTCCAGCAGCATGCCGGCGAGCACCTCTGTCGGTGGGCCGTCGGGTGCGCGCCCGCTGTCGCGTTCGGCGGCGATCATGGCCGCCACGCCGGGTACGAAGGACTCCCGCGCGTCATCCCAGACCTGGCGGATGGCGGGGTTGGCCGCCCTGGCGTCGAGCATCGCCTCGAGAAGGTAGCGATGGTGCTCGACGGTGTCGAGCAGGGCCTCGACCATCGCGCGGATCCGCCAGTGCGGCGGGTCGGCGGTGCTGGTCAGGATGTCGCTGGCGATGAACCCGTCGTCGTACATCGGTTCCAGCAGCGCTGCCACGGCCGCTGCCTTGTTCTCGAAGTAGAAGTAGAAGGCCGACCGCGTGACTCCGGCACGCTTGGTGACGTCGGCGATGTTGATGCCGTCGAAACCCGTTTCGCGCAGGTGGTGATCCAGCGATTCGAGGATTGCGCTGCGCCGCAGATCGCTCTTCTGCGGTTGGCGCCGGTCGGTCGCGGACCGCACCGGTAGTCCTCGCTGCACGCAGCGCCTTCCGTTCGAGAGCGGGTGACGCGCGACATTAACCTGCAGATCTGACGACTGTCAACGAAGTGCGACAGGTGTCAACGCAGTGTGGTACCGGCGACCCCGAGACCCACCTGGAGAACTACCCTGCCGGCGCCCGCCATCTTGCCGTCGGTCACTGACAGATCCACTTTTTGCACAGGAAGTACGAGTGAGGGTGTGCAAAAGGTGGATCCGTCAGGCAGATCAGGCCGTCGCGAGTCGGGGGGCCCCGGTGACGCCGATCAATCCTGCGGGTACCGGCGGGGCGTGAACACCCGGTCGGGGCCGCCGTCGCCGGCGGAGTGCCACTGTGTCTGCGAGGAACCCACGATGAGCAGACACCGCATGTCGACGTCACGCTGATCCAGGTCGGCGAGTCGGACAACGGTGACCGATTCGTTCGGTCCCGAGACGTCCCTGCCGATGACCACCGGTGTGCCGGGTTCGCGGTGTTCGAGCAGGAGATCGCGCATCGCGCCGACCTGCCAGGTCCGGGTCTTGGATGCGGGGTTGTAGATGGCGAGCACCATGTCGGCTGCGGCCGCCGCGCTCAATCGGGCAGCGATCACCTCCCACGGCTTGAGGCGGTCCGAGAGCGAGATGACGGCGTAGTCGTGGCCCAGTGGAGCGCCGACGCGGCTTGCCACCGCCTGGGCGGCGGTCATCGCCGGGATCACCCGCACGCTGACACCGGGCCACTGTTTGGCCTCCTCGAGGACAGCGGTGGCCATTGCGAAGATCCCCGGATCACCCGAAGACACGACCGCAACCGTGCGCCCCTGTTCGGCCAGCGTGCATGCCAGGCGTGCCCGTGCGGGTTCATCGGTGTTGTCGCTGGGATGCCTTCGCTGTTCCTCGCGCGCCCCCACACGATCGAGGTACGGGCCGTAGCCGATCAGGTCGGTGGCCGCGGCCAACTCGCGCCGACTCTGCGGGGTCATCCAGTCGAGGTCGCCGGGGCCCAACCCCACCACCGCGACGCTCCCGGTGGTCGCCGGAACCCGTTGCCGGCCGGCAAGCATCGCAATCGCGAAGTAGGGCACCGACGCGTCATCCACATCGGCAGCGGGGAGCACCCGTTGCCGGGGTGTGCTCGCGCGCTCGACGTAGAACGTTTCGTCCAGCCGTCCGGATGCTGAAAGCGCCTTGCGCACAGCCGGATACGAGCGTCCCAGCTTCATGATGATCGCGGCGTCGGTGTCGGCCAGCCGGCGTTCGAGTTCGTCGGCCGGCAGCGTCCCGGGGAGAATGGTGAGGACCTGTTCGCCCTGGACCAACGGTGTGGCCACCGCAGCCGAGGCCGCGCTGACCGACGTCACGCCGGGCACGATCACGGCGTCGAAGCGATGGGTGAGCCGGGTGTGCATGTGCATGTACGAGCTGTAGAACAGCGGATCACCCTCCGCCAGCAGGGCCACATCGCGGCCGGCCGTCAGGTGTGCGGCGATGCGCTCGGCGGCTTCGCGGTAGAAATCCTCCATCGCGCCCGCATATCCGCCGGGATGATCCGAGGTCTCGGTGGTCACCGGGTAGACGAGGTGCTCCTCGATCTGCCCGTCACGCAGGTACGGCTCGGCGATCGACCGTGCGATGCTGCGTCCGTGGCGTGCGCTGTGGTAGGCGACGACGTCGGCGGATCCGATGATCCGGGCCGCCTTCACCGTGACCAGCTCGGGGTCGCCCGGCCCGAGCCCGACACCCCAGAGCGTTCCTCTCTGATCGCTCATTCAGCTTCGGCCGCAATCGAATTGACGGCCGCCGCTGCCATCGCACTTCCGCCTCGCCGGCCGGTGACGACGAGATAGGACATGCCGCGGGGGGAGTCGATCAACTCCTGCTTGGACTGCGCCGAGCCGACGAATCCGACGGGTCCGCCGAGCACCGCCGCCGGAACAGGGGCGCCCTCGTCGATGAGTTCGAGCAGCCGGAACAACGCGGTGGGGGCGTTTCCGATCGCGAGCACCGCGCCGTCGAGGCGATCGACCCACAGGTCCACCCCGGCCGCTGACCGGGTGCTCCCCAGGCGGGTGGCCAACTCCGGCGCCCTGGGATCGGCGACCAGGGACACCACCTCGTTGTCGGCGGGCAGTCGCGAACGGGTGATGCCGGCGGCCACCATCGACGAGTCGCACAGGATCGGCGCACCCCCGGCCAGGGCGGCGTGCGTCCGCGTGACGACATCATCGGTGAAGGCGACGTGGTCGGCCACATCGACCTGACCGCAGGTGTGGATCAACCGCACGACCACGCGGGACACGCCGTCGGGGAATCTGGAGAGGTCGGTTTCGTCGCGGATCATCGCGAACGATTGCCGGTAGATCTCCGCAGCGTCGCGGATGTAGTCGAGCACTCGATCACCCTACGGGTGGGTATTGGGGCGAGCGAAGCGACGGGGGATCTGCGATGCGCGGCCGGTAGCCGTCTCCGGTCGCGACGAGCACCTCGCCGTGCCCCGGACTGCCGCAGGCCCGCTCGCAGCCGACGAAGTGCCGGTGACCGGTGACCGGATCGCCGGCGGCCGCCGCGGCATCGGCGCGGACGTCTGCCGCGGAGCGCTCGCAGCCCGGGCTTCCGGTGCAGGCCGACAACAGCAGCCAGGGAGAGTTGTCGTCGAAGATCAACCCTCGGGGGGCCAGCACACGAAGCGCGACGTCGGCGATGTCGGGGTCGAGGTCGAAGAGCAGGATCGACCGCCACGGGGTGATGGACATCGTGGTGTCGACCGCTGCCAGGAAGCGCGCCGTCTCGGCGTCGAGCACCCCGAGGGGGACGGCGGCTCCCAGTGTCACCGGGCCGTCGGTCTGCTCGATCCAGCCGACGGGCGGCCGGGTGTGCGCGGGCCACGTCGTGCCCGGGGTCGCCGTCGGCGTCAGCGATCCGAGCAACAGCAGTGGATCATCGAGTTCAGCCGTCCGCCAGGCTTTTCCGCGGATATCGAGGAACCGGTTCGCGATCGCCAACAGGGTGGCGACGACGTCGGCGAGATCGAGGCGGACTCCGGTGTCGCGTCCGGCCAGCAGGAGAGCCGCGGAGTTCTCATCCAGGGCATGGATACCTGCGTCGGCCCCCAGACCGGAGATGTCGCCTCGTCCGTCGTCGATTCCGAACAGGAACCGGCCCGGCAACTGCGCGATCCGGTGATCGTGCTGCAACGCCGAGTCCAGGGCGACGACGATCCCGCGTACGTCGCACACCCCTCCGCTGCGGCCCGACAGTGGCGAGGCGACGATGTTGCGCACCCGCTCATGGGTGGGGGAGGGCAGCAACCCCGCGGAGGCCAGGAGGCCGGCGACGGAATCGGTGTCACGCACCCCGCGGATCTGCAGATTGCCGCGCGAGGTCAACTCCAGCGTCGACGATCCGAAATCAGTGGCGGCCAGCGCCACCGACTCCAGTTGCGCGGCGGTGATCATTCCGCCCGGCAACCGGATACGGGCCAACTCGCCGTCCGCGGCGCGGTGCGTCTGCAGTGCGCCCGGGCAGGCGTCGACCTCCCGTGCCCTCTCCACGGGTTTCACGCTACCCGGCCGGCGCGTGTGCCATGGGCGAGCTCTCAGCCCGCGAGCCGCTCGGGATCGACGACGGTGGAGTAGTGGGACGCATCGCCGGCCACCACCCGGCTGAGTTGACCGTCGACGGAGGTCGGGATGTCCCCGGCGAGCGTCACCCGGCTGAGGCGGCGGAAGTGGTCGTCGTAGTCGGCCACCGCATAGTGCTGGGTGGCCCTGTTGTCCCAGATCGCGAGATCGCCGAGCTCCCAGTTCCAGCGAATCGTGTTCTCGAGTCGTGTTATCCGTGACTGGAACAGTTGGAAGAGGGCGGTCGACTCGGCCTGGCCGAGCCCGACGAACTGCTTGACGAAGTGGCCGAGAAGCAGCACGCGTCTGCCCGTCTCGGGATGAACCCGCACCACGGGATGCTCGGTTTCATAGTGGTCGGAGACGAACTCCTCGCGGTATTGGCGTTCGGTGTCGGCCGGCTGATGCAGCCGGGTGTCGACGTCGGCCGCGTAGTCGTAGGCATTGGTGTGGATCGCCCACAGCTTCTCCGCGAGAGCCCGCAGCGGGACGGGCAGCCGATCGTAGGCTGCCTCCGTGGAGGCCCAGGTGGTGGTGCCACCGTAGGGCGGCAGTGTGACGGCGCGCAGCAGAGACGCTTTGGGGATGCGATCGACGAACGTGACGTCGGTGTGCCAGCTGTTGGCCTTGTCATAACGCGAGTCGATCGGCAGCACCCTGACCCCGCGTGACGTCACCGTGGGGTGCGCGCGCGTCGGTGTGCCCAGGGTGCGGGCGAAAACCAACTGCGATTCGTCGTCGAGCGAATGCTGGCCGCGGAAGAAGATCACCTTGTGCTCGAGCAGCGCGGCGTTGATCAGGGCCGCGGTGTCGGCGTGCACCCCGTCGGCGATGTCGACCCCGTCGATGCGTGCGCCGATGACGGCGCCGAGCTTGACCACCCGTACTGATGACATTGGTTCCTCCTGCGAGCCCTTCGGATGGTCACTGTGGCTCGTTTCCGCGATGCCGCCCACCTTTGAACTCAACACGATTGGAACCGACGCCGAGATCTGCTGGTCGCCGGAGTGCGCTTGGAGTACCGTATTCGCAGTTCAAGGGTGGTCAGATCATGGCATCACAGAACGGCGGGCGCACCTCGACACAGCGCCCCATCAGCGTCGCCATCATCGGAGCGGGCATGTCCGGCCTGTGCATGGCGGCGAAGTTGCAGGACGCGGGCATCAACGATTTCACGATCTTCGAGGCGGCCGATGAGGTCGGTGGCACCTGGCGCGACAACACCTATCCCGGTCTGACGTGCGACATCCCGTCGCGGTACTACAGCTACTCGTTCCGGCCCAACCCCGAGTGGTCCCACATGCTGCCGCCGGGGCCGGAGATTCAACAGTACTTCCGGCAGGTTGCCACCGAGCGCGGCATCAGGAGCCGTATTCGATTCGGCACCGACGTGACCGAGGCCGCCTACCGGGACGGCGGATGGGTCGTGACCACGCCCGCGGGCGTCGAATCGTTTGATGTGCTGGTCACCGCGACAGGTGTGCTGCGGATACCCCGGTATCCCGACATCGAGGGCCTTGCCACATTCGAGGGGCCGATGTTCCACACCTCGCGCTGGGATCACTCGGTGTCGCTGCCCGACAAGCGGATCGGGGTCATCGGGACCGGCTCGACGGGTGTGCAGATCACCGCCGAACTCGGCGGCAATGTCAACGAACTCAAGGTCTTCCAGCGCACCGCGCAGTGGATCTGCCCGTGGCCGAACCTCTCGGTCTCGGCGGGGACGAAGGCTGCGCTGCGCCGCTGGCCGCTGCTCAACAGCTTCGGTTACTGGTTCTGGGGCAACTTCGTACGGCTGCTGTTCGGGGTGGCGCCCATCCGTCCCGGATGGCAGCGGTGGCTCTACCAGACGCAGTGCCGATGGAACCTGCGACTTTCGGTCCGCAACCGGACGCTGCGGGCCAAGCTGACTCCGCAGGACCAGCCGATGTGCAAACGGATGATCTTCGCGGGGCACTACTATCGTGCGGTTCAGAAGCCGGGGGTCGACATCGTCACCGACGCGATCGCCCGTGTCGAAGCAGGCGGTGTCGTCACCGTCGACGGCACGCTGCACGAACTCGACCTGTTGGTGTTGGCGACGGGGTTCGACGCGCACGCCTACGTGCGGCCGCTGACGATCACCGGCGAGGGCGGCCTGACCCTCGACGAGGCATGGGCCGACGGCCCGACCGCGTACCGATCCGTTGCGGTACCGGGCTTTCCGAACATGTTCATGCTCATGGGTCCCCATTCGCCCGTCGGCAACAACTCGCTCATCCAGATCGCCGAGGACCAGGCCGCCTACGTGATGTGGTGGATCGAGCAGCTGCGGACACGTCGCATCGTCTCTGCGGCGCCTACCGAGACGGCGACAAAGACGTACAACGAGGACATGAAAGCCGCCATGCCGCAGACGGTCTGGATGACCGGGTGCAGCAGTTGGTATCTGGGCAAGGACGGACTGCCCGAATTGTTCCCGTGGACGCCGCAGCGCTACACCGAGCTGATGCGCTCACCGCGGGTCTCCGATTTCGACGTCCACACGGCACGATTGTGACGAGGGTCACATCGTGGCGTGATCCGTCTCGTCACGCACACCGCGATCTTTTTCATCGTTACCGGCGGTACCGTCCTGCTTACTGAACCCGTGTCAAACAACGGGATGAGTGAAAGGAACGGCGATGTTCGCACTCTTGGTTTTCTCGGCCGTCATCTTCCTGCTCGTGGCGGCGATCGGCATGCCCTACCGGCAGACGTGGTACGGCCGCTGGCACGGCTGAGTTCCACGCCGCTCCAGCAGGTGGGGCGGGATAGGTTCCGGCCAGGCTTTGCCAGGTGAGGTGAGTTCCACAGGACTCCATGCGGTACGAATGGAGCGTGGCCGAATCCCCGAGTTCCCCGACCATCCTGCTGCTGTCGACCTCGGACACCGACCTCATCGCGGCCAGGGCCAGCGGGGCCGCCTACCGCTGGGCCAACCCGTCGCGGCTGGTGGACGGTGAGTTGGCCGAACTGCTCGACGGTGTGCAGGCCGTGGTGGTCCGGATTCTCGGTGGGTACCGCGCCTGGGAGGACGGCATCGATCAGGTGGCCGCGGCGGGCATCCCTGCCGTGGTCATCAGTGGCGAGCAGGCCCCCGACGCCGATCTGATGAGTCACTCGACGGTGCCGGCCGGTGTCGCGCTGGAGACGCACGTCTACTTCGCGCAGGGCGGTGTCGAGAACCTGGCGAACCTTCACGCCTTCCTCTCCGACACGGTGCTCATGACCGGCTTCGGGTTCGAGCCGCCGGTCGACATCCCCACGTGGGGCGTGCTGGACTGCCCGGCCGGCTACGAAGCCAGCGGCGACGGCCCGACGATCGCGGTGCTCTTCTACCGTGCGCAGCAGTTGGCCGGCAACACCGAGTACATCGGATCGCTGTGCCATGCGATACATGCGGCGGGCGGTCGTCCTCTGGCGATCTACTGCGCTTCGCTGCGCAACCCGGAATCGGAACTGCTCGAACTGCTCGGCACCGCGGACGCCTTGATCACGACGGTCTTGGCGGCCGGCGGCGCGATCCCGGCCACGGTGGGTGCCGGTGGCATCGACGACCAGTGGAACGTCGCGCATCTGGCGGCGCTCGACGTGCCCATCCTGCAGGGGCTGTGCCTGACGTCTTCGCGGAAGCAGTGGATCGACAACGACGACGGGATGAGCCCGCTCGACGTCGCGACGCAGGTCGCGGTCCCGGAGTTCGACGGCCGCATCGTGACGGTTCCGTTCTCGTTCAAGGAGATCGACGAGGACGGCCTGATCTCCTACGTACCCGACCCGGAGCGCTGCGCGCGGGTCGCCGGGCTCGCCGTGCGGCACGCCAGGCTGCGCCGGATCGCGTCCGCCGACAAGCGGGTGGCGCTGGTGTTCTCCGCGTACCCCACCAAGCACGCGCGGATCGGCAACGCCGTCGGATTGGACACCCCCGCAAGTGCTGTCGCACTGCTGCGGGCCATGCGGGAGTCCGGCTACGACATCGGTGAGGTGCCCGGCGTCGAAGCCGAAGATGGCGATGCGCTGGTCCATGCGTTGATCGAACGCGGCGGCCAGGATCAGAACTGGCTGACCGAGGGTCAACTGGTGGGCAATCCGATTCGATTGTCCGCCAAGGACTATCGCGAGTGGTTCGCGACGCTGCCGACCGAACTGACCGACGCCATGGTCGAACACTGGGGGCCGCCACCGGGTGAGCTGTTCGTCGACCGCAGCCGGGACCCCGACGGTGAGATCGTCATCGCGGCAATGATGTCCGGCAACGTGGTGATCCTCGTGCAACCCCCGCGCGGCTTCGGCGAGAACCCGGTCGCGATCTACCACGATCCGGATCTGCCGCCCAGTCACCACTATCTCGCCGCATATCGATGGCTGGACAAGGGTTTCGGCGCCGACGCCGTCGTCCACCTCGGTAAGCACGGCAACCTCGAGTGGCTGCCGGGCAAGACGCTGGGCATGTCCGCGGCCTGCGGATCCGATGCCGCCCTGGGCGACCTGCCGCTGATCTATCCCTTCCTTGTCAATGACCCCGGTGAGGGCACGCAGGCCAAACGCCGCGCGCATGCCGTCCTGGTGGACCATCTCATCCCGCCGATGGCACGCGCCGAGAGTTACGGCGACATCGCCCGGCTCGAACAGCTGCTCGACGAGCACTCGAACATCTCCACGCTGGACCCGGCCAAGCTGCCCGCGATCCGCCAGCAGATCTGGACGCTGATGCGAGCGGCGAAGATGGATCACGACCTCGGGCTGGAGGACCGCCCCGACGAGGACGTCTTCGACGACATGCTGCTGCACGTCGACGGCTGGCTGTGCGAGATCAAGGACGTGCAGATCCGCGACGGCCTGCACGTGCTGGGCCAGGCGCCGGACGGTGCTGTCGAACTCGATCTGGTGCTGGCGATGCTGCGGGCCCGCCAGCTGTTCGGTGGCGAGCAGTCGGTACCCGGCCTTCGCCAGGCGTTGGGCCTCGCCGAGGACGGCTCGGACACCCGTGGCGCAGTCGACGTCGCCGAAGAGCAGGCTCGCGGTCTGGTGGGCGCCCTGCAGGAGTCCGGTTGGGATGCCTCGGCCGTCGGGCGGATCACCGACAACACCGACGTCGCGGCAGTGCTTCGCTTCGCGGCCGAGGAAGTCGTGCCACGCCTGCGGGGGACCGAGGGTGAGATCACTCAGATCCTGCGGGCACTCGACGGCCGATTCATCGAGGCGGGGCCGTCCGGCTCACCGCTGCGCGGTCTGGTCAACGTGCTGCCGACCGGGCGCAACTTCTACTCCGTCGACCCCAAAGCGGTGCCGTCGCGACTGGCGTGGGAAACGGGTGTGGCGCTGGCGGATTCGCTGCTGGAGCGGTACCACGCCGATCACGGGCAGTGGCCCCAGTCGGTCGGACTCTCGGTGTGGGGCACCTCGGCCATGCGCACGTCGGGCGACGACATCGCGGAAGTCCTTGCACTACTGGGGGTCCGGCCGGTGTGGGATGAGGCCTCACGTCGTGTCGTCGACCTCGAGGCCATGTCCCTGACCGAGCTCGGCCGGCCACGCATCGACGTCACCGTCCGCATCTCGGGTTTCTTCCGCGATGCGTTCCCGCACGTCGTCACGATGCTCGACGACGCGGTTGCCCTGGTTGCGGGTCTCGACGAGACGGCCGACCAGAACTACGTGCGCGCCCACAGCGAAGTCGACCTGGCCGAACACGGCGACCGCCGGCGCGCCACCACCCGGATCTTCGGCTCCAAACCCGGTACCTACGGCGCCGGGTTGCTGCAGCTGATGGACAGCCGCAACTGGCGCGATGACGCCGACCTCGCGCAGGTGTACACCGCCTGGGGCGGGTTCGCCTACGGCCGCGGACTGGACGGCGCCCCGGCCACCGACGACATGAACAGGGCCTACCGTCGAATCGCCGTGGCTGCCAAGAACACCGACACCCGCGAGCACGACATCGCCGACTCCGACGACTACTTCCAGTACCACGGCGGCATGATCGCCACCGTGCGGGCGCTCACCGGCAAGGACCCGGTCGCCTACATCGGCGACAACACCCGGCCCGAGTCGGTGCGCACCCGGACGCTGTCGGAGGAGACCACGCGGGTCTTCCGGGCCCGCGTCGTCAACCCGCGTTGGATGAACGCGATGCGCAGACACGGCTACAAGGGCGCATTCGAGATGGCGGCGACCGTCGACTATCTGTTCGGGTACGACGCCACCGCAGGGGTGATGGCCGACTGGATGTACGAGCGACTCGCCGGCGAATACGTCCTCGACGACGAGAACCGCAAGTTCATGGCCGAATCCAACCCATGGGCACTGCACGGAATGGCCGAGCGCCTGCTGGAAGCCGCCGGACGGGGAATGTGGGCCGAGCCGGAAGCGGCGACCCTCGACGGGCTGCGCCAGGTGCTGCTGGAGACCGAGGGCGACCTCGAAGGCTGACGGGAGATGGGTTCGGCGGGTAGGAGCGGAGCGACTCGGGGAGATGGGTTCGGCGGGTAGGAGCGGAGCGACTCGGGGAGATAAGTTGGGCGGATGCCCGTGACCTTCTCCGACGTAGCCGGATCCGAGTACATCCTGCTGACCACCTTCACCAAGGATGGCCGGCCGAAGCCGACGGCGATCTGGGCCGTCGGCGACGGCGACCGTCTGACCGCGATCACCCAGGAGAAGTCCTGGAAGGTCAAGCGCATCCGCAACACCCCGCGGGTGACCATCGCCGAGTGCGACCGCGGCGGCAAGCCCAAGGGCGAGGCGGTCGAGGCCACCGCTGCGATCCTCGACAAGTCGGTCAACGGCGCCACCTACGACGCCATCGGCAAGCGCTACGGCCTGCTCGGCAAGACCTTCAACCTCTTCTCGAAACTGCGTGGCGGGATGGACAAGAACGTCACGATCGAACTGAAGCCGGTGAACTGACCCATGGCGCCTCAGTTCAAGGACGTCTACGGCGAGAAGTACCTGCTGCTGACCACGTTCACCAAGGACGGCCGGCCCAAGCCGACGGCGGTGTGGGGGGTACCCGAGGGGGACAAGCTGCTGATCATCACCGATGACGGCTCATGGAAGACCAAGCGGATCAACAACACTCCGCGGGTCACCATCCAGAAGTGCGGCGTGCTCGGCAAGGTGAAGGGCGAGCCGGTCGAGGCGGAGGCGCGGATGCTGCCCAAATCCGAGACCCGGCGGGTGTTCGATCTGATCATCAAGAGGTACTGGAACCACGCGTGGTACTTCATCCCGCAGGCGCTTCTGCGCGGCGGGATCGACAAGGTGCACGCCGCGATCGAAGTGCAGGCCCCCGGTGTCCCGCCGAGTGCGTAGGAACCTGCGGGCGCTCCCGGGCGTTGGCAGAGCATGGCGATGAGGCTGTTTCTGATCTACGCGGTCATCGAGCTGGCCGTCCTGGTGGCGCTGGCGTCGACGATCGGCTTCGGCTGGACTGTGCTGCTGGTGGCGGGCACGTTCGTGGTCGGTCTCGCCCTGGCGGGGTCCCAGGTGCGGCGCCACATCCAGCGGCTGCAGTCCGGCGGGCTGACCGCCGCCAACGCCCAGGGAGCTGTCACCGACAGCGCGCTCGTCGCGCTCGGCACGGTGCTTGTCGTGGTTCCGGGCGTGGCCAGCTCGGTTCTCGGTGCCCTGCTGCTGCTGCCGCCGACCAGGGCGGCCGCGCGGCCACTGGTCACCGCCCTGGCCGCTCGACGCGCACCGTTGATCGTCGGTGTCGGCACCGTGGGTAGCGCCGCGGCGGGCGCTCGGTCACACCGTCCGACCCAGCCGGGGCGTGGCGACTACATCGACGGGGAGGTCATCGACGTCAGCGACGTGACCGACGTCGAAGCGCCCCGCCGACTGCCGGAGTGACGACCACCACCACCCTCCTGCTCAACGGGCATGTGCACAGTCCCGTCATGCCCGACGCGACAGCGATGGCCGTACGCGACGGCGTCGTCGCCTGGCTGGGCAGCGACGACGTCGGTCGCGCGCAGTTCCCCGACGCTGCGGTGACCGACCTGGGCGGCGCATTCGTCGCCCCGGCCTTCGTGGACAGCCACGTGCACACCACCGCGACCGGCCTGACGCTGACCGGAGTCGACCTGCGCCAGGCGACGTCGTTGCGGCACTGTCTCGACCTGCTCGGCGGGTACGCGCGGTCTCATCCCGACGGCGTGATCTGGGCACACGGCTGGGATGAATCGCAGTGGCCGGAACGCGCCGCGCCGAGCACCGCCGACGTGGACACCGCGGTCGGCGACCGGCCCGCGTACCTGTCCCGGGTCGACGTGCACTCGGCGGCCGCGTCGACGGCGCTGCGACGGGCCGCCGGTGTCGGCGACTCGACACCGCTCAAGGCGGACGCGCACCACCTGGTGCGTCGGGCAGCCCGCGACGGGCTCACCGGAGATCAGCGCACCGCTGCCCGGCGAGCAGCGCTCGACGCCGCCGCGGCCGTCGGCATCGTGGCTGTCCACGAGTGCGCGGGCCCGGAGATCGGGGGCCTCGACGACTGGCACGAACTGCGCGCTTTCGGCCACGGTGTCGAGATCGTCGGCTACTGGGGTGAACAGGTCAGCACCGCCGAGCAGGCACGTGAGCTGATCGGGACGACCAACGCCATCGGGCTCGCGGGCGACCTCTTCGTCGACGGCGCGCTCGGTTCGCGCACCGCGTGGTTGCACGAGCCCTACACCGACGCCGGGGACTGTTGCCCGGCGCCCAACGGCAACTGCTATCTGGACGGCGACGCGCTCGTCGCGCACCTCTCGGCCTGTACCGAAGCCGGCATCACCGCCGGGTTCCACGTGATCGGCGACGCGGCCGTCTCGGCCGTCGTCGCAGCGTTGGAGGCCGTCGTCGAGCGATTCGGTCGGGCCGCAGTGGCGCGGGCGGGCCACCGTCTCGAGCACCTCGAGATGGTCACCGACGAGCAGGCGACCAAGCTCGGCAGCTGGGGCGTGATCGCCAGCATGCAGCCGGGCTTCGATGCGCTGTGGGGCGGCGAAGCCGGAATGTACGCCCAGCGACTCGGCGTCGAGCGGGCCCGGCGGTTGAACCCGTTCGCGCTGTTAGCATCCCAAGGCGTGCCACTCGCCTTCGGCTCCGACAGCCCGGTGACCGTCCTGAACCCATGGGCCGCGATCCGTGCGGCGACGACCCATCACACCCCCGGAAGCGCCATCTCCGCGCGGGCCGCGTTTGCGGCGGCGACCCGCGGCGCGTGGCGGGCCGGGGGGATCCGCGACGGGGTGATGGGCACGTTGGTACCCGGCGCCCCGGCCTCCTACGCGATCTGGGACGCCGACGATTTTGATGTCAGCGCACCCGCCGACGCGGTGCAGCGGTGGTCCACCGATCCGCGCTCGCGGGTGCCGGTGCTCCCACGTCTCGACGAACGTCTACCGCGATGCCGGCAGACGGTGCATCGGGGCTCGGTCATTCATGGCTGACGTCGACGAAGTCCACACCGTCGATCCCGCGTCCGAACCGATGTCGCGGAGCAGACGTTTCGGTCACGCTCTGGTGGACCGCTTGCCCGCGCTGAGCGTCACGATCGCCGCGGGACTGGCGCTGTGTGTCAGTTTCCCGCCGTTCGGCTGGTGGTACCTAGCGATCCTGGCGTTCGCGCTGTTGGCGTGGGTGTTGACCCGGCCGTCGACCACGGCTGCCGGCGGCTTCGGGTACGGACTGCTGTTCGGCCTGGCCTTCTACCTGCCGTTGCTGCCGTGGATCAGCGGCCTGGTCGGAGCCCTGCCCTGGGTCATGCTCAGCCTGGTTCAGGCCCTTTTCCCGGCCCTGTTCGGACTGTTCGCTGTGCTGGTCCGGAAGGTGCCCGGCTGGCCGCTGTGGTTCGCGGGGCTGTGGTCGGCCCAGGAATGGCTCAAGTCGACGATCCCTTTCGGCGGGTTCCCGTGGGGCGTGGTCGGGTTCTCCCAGACCGAGAGCCCGGTGCTTCCGCTGGCGTATGTCGGCGGTGCGCCGCTGGTGTCGTTCGCGGTGGTGCTCCTCGGCTTCAGCGTGGCGGCGATGACGCTGGAGGTCATCCGCTGGTGGCGAAGTGACGGCGCGGACCGCGCCGCCGCGCCGCCCGCGGTCGTGATCCCCGGGTTGTGCATCAGCCTGGTGCTTTTGGCGACCGCACTTGCGTGGCCCCACGTCCGCACGTCCGGCGCAGGCGCGGGCGACGACCCGCCCGTCACGATTGCCGCGGTTCAGGGCAACGTGCCGCGCCTCGGCCTGGAGTTCAACGCCCAGCGCCGTGCGGTCCTCGACAACCACGTCCGCGAAACGCTGCGGCTCGCCGACGACGTCCGCGCGGGCAGAGCGCCGCGACCGATGCTGGTGATCTGGCCGGAGAACTCCTCGGACATCGATCCGCTGGCCAACCCGGACGCCAGGGCGCAGATCTCGACCGCCGCGGCCGCGATCGACGCGCCCATCCTGGTCGGGGGCGTCGTCGCGGCTCCCGGCTACTCGCGGGACAACCCGGTGTCGACGAACTCGGTCATCGTGTGGAACCCGGCGACGGGTCCCGCGGCCCGCCACGACAAGCAGATCGTCCAACCGTTCGGTGAGTATCTGCCGTGGCGCAGCTTCTTCAGCCTCCTGTCGCCGTACGCCGAACGTGCGGGCTACTTCATCCCGGGCGAGGGCACCGGTGTCGTTCAGGCCGCCGGTGTACCCGTCGGGGTGACCACGTGCTGGGAGGTCATCTTCGACCGGGCAGCTCGGGAGTCGGTACGCAACGGCGCCCAGGTGCTCGCGGTGCCCACCAACAACGCGACCTTCGACCAGGCGATGAGCGAGCAGCACCTGGCATTCAGCCGGCTGCGCGCCGTCGAGCACAACCGGTACGCCGTCGTCGCCGGAACCGTCGGTATCAGCGCCGTCATCGCGCCCGACGGTCGCGAGCTGGCCCGCACCGGGTTCTTCGAACCGGCCTACCTCGACCAGCAGATCCGGTTGAAGACCTCGCTGACACCGGCCACCCGCTTCGGCCCGATCGTGGAGGCGGTGCTGATCGCCATCGGCGTTGCGGGAGTTCTCGGCGCGATATTGCACAATGGATCGTTCGTGCCCGCAAGAATGAGGGGTCGGCGTTCGACGACCGATGACGGTGAAGGAGCCACATGAGCGTCCCCGGTGGCATTCCCGGTGACTCTGCCGACCAGTCGGGAGACGATCCGGCCCCGCGCCCCAGCCGGCGCACACTGGTCATCATCCCCACCTACAACGAGCGGCAGAATCTGCCACTGATCGTCGCGCGGGTGATCAGCGCTGCGCCCGACGTCCACGTCCTCATCGTCGACGACGGCAGCCCGGACGGAACGGGGGAACTCGCCGACGAACTCGCCCTTGCCGACCCGGATCGGGTTCATGTCATGCACCGCGAGTCCAAGGACGGTCTCGGCGCGGCTTACCTCGCCGGATTCGCGTGGGGCCTGAGCCGCCAGTACTCGGTGCTCGTCGAGATGGACGCCGACGGAAGCCACGCTCCCGAGGAGCTCTACCGGCTCCTCGACGAAATCGATGCGGGCGCCGACCTGGTGATCGGGTCGCGTTATGTCGACGGCGGCGAGGTGCGCAACTGGCCGCGGCGACGGCTCGTGCTGTCCCGGACCGCGAACGGCTACTCGCGGATCCTGCTCGGAGTCGACATCCATGACATCACCGCCGGCTACCGCGCGTACCGGCGCGAGGTCCTGGAGAAGATCGATCTCGCGGCCGTCGACTCGAAGGGCTACGGATTCCAGGTGGATCTGACGTGGCGCTCGATCAACGCGGGATTCACCGTCGTCGAGGTGCCGATCACCTTCACCGAACGTGAGCACGGCGTGTCCAAGATGGACGGCTCGACCATCAGGGAGGCGATCCTCAAGGTCGCCCAGTGGGGTATGCGGGCCCGGATCGACCGGGCCCGCGGGGCTGCCCGCTGATTCGCGGCGGCTGACTGCTCAGCTGCCCCGGCGACGGGTCTTGATGATGTCCATGCGCTCTTTGAGCAGTTCGTCGAGTTCCTCGACTGAGCGGCGCTCCAGCAGCATGTCCCAATGGGTGCGCGGCGGCTTGACCTTCTTCGGCTCAGGAACGTCCCCCTCGATCAGGGTTCCCTCCATACCGTTGCGGCACAGCCAGGTGCCGGGGATCTCGGCGTCGTCGGCGAACGGGACGTCGAACTCCTCGCCGTTGTCCGTGCGGTACCGGGCTACCTGACGCGGCGCCAAGTCGTGGTTGCGGTCCGTCTCGTAGCTCACAGCTCCGAGGCGACTGCCTCTCAAAACACGATCAGCCATCGTCAACTCCTCAATAAATACAATTCGTCCGGGCTTCGCCGGAGGCGAATGTGGACCGATGTTCAACGCAGAGGTCCCTCGTAGAGTTCCCGACGCGACCCCGAATGATACCGGGATCGGTGCAGCTCGCGGTTTACAGTCGGGCTCGTGACTTCTGTGACGGCTCAGGCGCCCCTCAGCACGACCCGCAGACGTCCCCAGAGCTGCCGGTGGTGCGGCCGGGAGGTCGCCGACAGCGGACTGGGTCGACGGCGGCAGTACTGCAGGCAGTCCTGTCGCCAGCGCGCCTACGAGCAGCGCGCCCAGATCAAAGGCACCTCGGTGCCCGCCGACTCGGTGGTGCTCACCGCAGAGGAAGCCGCCGAACTGTCCGATCGGGTGTATCAGGTGAGGTGCGCCGCCGAGGACATGGCGACCGCGATCGACGAGGGAGCCGACCGCGATGAACTGCTGCAGCTCTGCGGTGCGCTGATGCAGGTGGCCCGGGCGGCCGACGGCTGGCGGTAACGCGTTTCGGCGGTACGCTTAGCGCGATCTGTCCACCTGGCGATGGGGTGTCGGTGACCGTGTCCAGCGCTGCGTCATCCTCGTCCGCTGCACACCCGCGATCGTGGCGCTGGGACGACTTCGTGCTCGATACCGGTCGGTACGAGCTGCGCCGCGGCGACACGGTCATCCGGGTCGAACCCCAGGTTTTCGACGTGCTCACCCAGTTGTTGAGCAATCACGAGCGCTTCGTCAGCAAGGAAGAGTTGTTCGACGCCGTGTGGGGCGGCCGGTTCGTCGGCGAGGCAGCGCTGACCAGCCGCATCAAAGCGGTCCGGCGCGCGCTCGGCGACGACGGGGAGTCCCAGCGCTACATCCGCACGGTGCGGGGTCGCGGCTACCAGTTCGTCGGCACGTTGCAGATCGAGCCCGCGGAGGCGCCGTCTCCGGAACCCGAGCCTGAGCTTCCGCGCCAGCACATCGCCTTCTGCCGTGCCGGCGACGGGGTGCGCCTGGCCTACGCGGTGTCGGGGGAGGGGCCACCGCTGGTGCGGGCCGCGAACTGGATGACACACCTCGGTTACGACATCGAGAGTCCGGTGTGGCGGCACTGGGTTCGCGACATGTCGCGACGGCACAGATTCATCCGCTACGACGAGCGTGGCTGTGGCCTGTCCGACTGGGATGCGAAGGATTTCACGTTCGACGATTGGGTTGCCGACCTCGAATCGGTGGTCGAGGCACTCGGGGTGGAGCGATTCCCGCTGCTGGGGGTCTCCCAGGGCGGGGCCGTCGCCGTTGCCTACGCGGCGCGCCATCCGGAGCGGGTGACCCG
Source organism: Mycobacterium sp. DL (assembly GCF_039729195.1). Taxonomy (NCBI): domain Bacteria; kingdom Bacillati; phylum Actinomycetota; class Actinomycetes; order Mycobacteriales; family Mycobacteriaceae; genus Mycobacterium; species Mycobacterium sp. DL. The sequence continues at coordinate 3,336,749 of NZ_CP155796.1, read as the reverse complement.
GCTGGTGCTGTCCGGTGCCTACGCTCGGGGACGCGCTGTGCGGGCGTTGACCGACGACGAAAAGCGAGCTGCTGCACTTGATCTCGATCTCGCCCGGGTCGGCTGGGGGCGTGACGACCCGGCGTTCCGTCAGGTGTTCGCCGCCCAGTTCATCCCCGACGGCACCCGCGCGGACTGGGCCGCATTCGACCAGCTGCAGCGGCGCACCACCTCCCCGGAGAACGCGGTCCGATTCCTGGAAGAGTTCGCGCGCATCGACATTCGTGATCAGGCAGGCAGGGTTGCATGCCCGACGCTGATCCTGCATTCGCGCGACGACCATCGTGTTCCGATGCGCTACGGCGAGGAGTTGGCGGCCCTGATCCCGGACTCGCATCTGGTCGCGCTGTCGAGCAACAACCATCTGCTCACAGCCACCGAACCCGCCTGGCGGGTGTTCTGCGACGAAGTCGAGGCGTTCCTGGCCTGAGCCGACTGACGGTTCTCCACACAATCTCCACACAATCTCCATGCGCGACTCCCGGCACGCGTTCATGCTGCTCACATGAGAAAACACACACGCTCACTGCTGGTCGGCATCAGCGCGTTCGCCGCGTTGGGCACTCTGTCGGGCTGCTCGGGCGGCTCATCGACTGAAACCACGTCACCTGCCGAACCCGCGCCCGCGACCTCGACCGAGGCGCCGTTCCCGGCCTCGGCGCGCTACATGGCCGACATGACCTCCGCTGACGGCCGGACCATGACGATCGGCATCAGCGTGGACGGCGCCGAGATCGCCGCGTACGCCTGCAATGGAACCGACGACGAAGCCTGGTTCTTCGGCAATCAGACCGACGGCCGGGTCGACGTCAAGTCCCGATTCCGTGACAACCTCCAGGCTGAGTTCGACGGTACCGCGGTGACCGGTGAGGTCACGATGAACGAGGTCGAATACGACTTCACTGCCAACGCCGTATCCGGTCTGGCGGGCATGTACACCGCCGAGTCCGACGGTGTCCGGGCCTCCTGGGTCGTACGCCCCGACGGGTCGGCGACGGGGGTGCAGTTCGGCGGATTCACCCAGGGTGACCGAAACTTCGACCCGTTCAATCTGGATGAGTTCAGCGACTTCGATGTCCGCAACGACGTGCGCCCCAGACGCAACCTGACACCGGCGGGACCGATCGAGTTCCCCCAGGGCGGCGCACCGCAGTCGAGCATCAACGGCACGCCCGTGTCTCCGACGCTGGTGACCGGTACGTTCCGCTTGGGCTGAGGAGCGGGGGCGGTCTTCGCCTCATCCAGAGTCAAACGCTTCACCGGTCGGGTCGGGGGCCGTAGCGTCCCTCACTGTGACGAGCTCCGCCGACCTGGCCGCACCGCCGCCGCGACACCTCTCTGTGACGAGTGGCATTTGGGCGCACCAGAAATGGGGACTGATCCGGCTGGCGTCACCGTTTGTGATCCTGGCGCTGTGGCAGACCGGTAGTGCTTTCGGCCTCATCCCGCAGGACGTGCTGCCTGCACCGTCGCTCATCGCCGAAGCCGGAATCGAACTCATCAGGAACGGCCAGCTCGTTGATGCGCTCGCGGTGTCGGGGATCAGGGTTCTCGAGGGATTGTTGCTCGGAGGTGTGATCGGTGTCGCGCTGGGAACCGCGGTGGGCCTGTCGAAATGGTGCGAGGCCACGATCGATCCGCCGATGCAGATGGTGCGGGCGCTGCCGCACCTCGGGCTGATCCCGCTGTTCATCGTCTGGTTCGGTATCGGGGAGCTGCCCAAGGTCTTACTGGTTGCCCTCGGAGTCAGCTTCCCGCTCTATCTCAACACCTTCTCGGCGATCCGCCAGGTCGACCCCAAGCTCTTCGAAACCGCTCAGGTTCTGGGGTTCTCGTTCTGGCAGCGGTTCCGGTCGATCATCGTGCCCAGTGCGGCGCCGCAGGTGCTCGTAGGTGTCCGGCAGTCCCTGGCGATCGCGTGGCTGAGCCTGATCGTGGCCGAACAGATCAACGCGGACAAGGGGGTCGGCTACCTGATCATGAATGCGCGGGATTTTCTCCGCATCGACATCATCATCTTCGGGCTGATCATCTACGCGCTGTTGGGAATCGGCACCGACGCCGTCGTGCGCGCTCTCGAACAGCGGGCGTTGAGGTACCGCGCATGACCGTCGCCTCCGAACACCGTTCCGATTCAACGACGTTGGCCGCGGGTGAAATTGCGCAGCGTCAACAAGTGGTACGGCGAACGTCATGTTCTCGTCGACGTGTCTCTGAGGGTCGGACGCGGCGAGATCGTCGCGCTCATCGGGCGCAGTGGCTCCGGCAAGTCCACCGTGCTGCGCGTACTGGCGGGACTGTCCACCGATCACACCGGCGACCGGCACGTCGCGGGTGCGCCGGCGCTGGCCTTCCAGGAACCGCGACTGTTTCCCTGGCGCGACGTGCGCACCAACGTGGCCTTCGGACTGACCCGCAGTCGGCTACCGAAATCCGAAGCAGTGCCGCGCGCCGAACGGGCACTCGCAGCTGTCGGCCTGGGTGACCGAGCGGGCGCGTGGCCACTGACATTGTCCGGCGGTCAGGCGCAGCGGGTGTCGCTGGCTCGCGCACTGGTGGCCGAACCCGAGTTGCTGCTGCTCGACGAACCCTTCGGAGCGCTGGATGCGTTGACACGACTATCGATGCGAAAGCTGCTGCTCGACCTGTGGAGACAACACCATTGCGGCGTCCTGCTGGTAACCCACGATGTCGACGAAGCGGTCGGCCTGGCCGATCGGGTGCTGGTACTGGAGGGCGGCGAGGTCGTTCATACGCTCGACATCAACCATCCCAGGCGGCTCCCCGGTGACCCCGGCGCAGCCGCCGACCGAGCCGAGTTGCTCGACAAACTCGGCGTGCAGATCTGAGAAGCCATCCACAAAAAGGGGATAACCATGTCCAGAGTCGTCGCCGTCATCACGTTGGTGAGCCTGCTGCTCACCGGCTGTGTGTCACGCGAGGACGTCTCGGGTGCACGGGAGGCTCCCGAAACGGTTCCGTTGTCGGAGCTGGCCGACCTCACCCTGCAGGTCGGTGACCAGAAAGGCGGTACCGAATCACTGCTGCGCGCTGCCGGGGCTCTCGACGATCTGCCCTACCAGGTCGCCTTCTCGACGTTCACTTCCGGGCCGCCGCAGGTCGAGGCCGCCACCGCGGGCAAGATCGACTTCGCGATCACCGGCAACACGCCGCCGATCTTCGGAGCGGCCTCCAATGCCAGGATCAAGGTGGTCTCGGCATACGACGGTGGCGGCATCGGTGACCAGATCCTGGTGCTCGCCGATTCACCGATCACCTCCATCGATCAGCTCCGCGGCAAGAGCATTGCGGTCGGCAAGGGCAGCTCAGCGCACGGCCACGTCCTCGCGCAGCTCGACAACGCCGGCTTGACTCCCGAAGACGTGAAACTGGTGTTCCTTCAGCCCGCCGACGCGCTGGGCGCGTTCACCCAGCGCCAGGCCGACGCGTGGGCGATCTGGGACCCGTACACCGCACAGACCGCCGAGCAACTGCCCGTCCGCAGCATCGGCCAGGCCCGCGACGTCACCAACGGGTACTGGTTCGGCGTGGCCTCCGACCAGGCGCTGGCTGATCCGAAGCGCAACACCGCCCTGGCGGATCTGCTGGTGCGGTACGAAAAAGCTGCACGATGGGCCAGGGACAACCCCCGGCAGTGGGCCGAGAGCTACGCCAACGCCGTGGGACTGGACCTCGAGGTGGCGGAGGTGTCGCAGTCGCGGAGCGTGCGATTGCCCACCGAGCTCGACGACGAGGTCGTGGCCTCCGAGCAGGAGATCGCCGACCTGTTCGCCGAGTCAGGTCAGATCGCCTCTCCGGCACCAGAATTCGAAAACTGGGTTGATCGCCGATTCAACGAGACGCTGCGCCCTCTGCTGCTGTCCGACGATTAGGAGCAATGTGATGACCGCAAAATTCTTCTGGTTCCTTCCCACCAACGGCGACAGCCGTTCGATCGTCGGCGCGTCGCACGCGTCGTCGCATCACACGGTCCCGGCGAACTACCGCGCACCGACCCGCAGGTACCTGTCGGAGGTGGCACGCGCCGCGGACCGCCTGGGCTACGAGGGCGTCCTGACCCCGACCGGTACCTGGTGTGAGGACGCCTGGCTCACCGCGTCGGCGCTGCTCGCCGAGACAGAGCGGCTGAAATTCCTGGTCGCGTTCCGGCCGGGCCTGGTGCCCCCGACCCTGGCCGCACAGCAGGCCGCCACCCTGCAACGGTTTTCGGAAGGCAGGGTGCTCCTCAACATCGTCAGCGGCGGCGACGACCTCGAGCAGCGCAGGTTCGGAGACTGGGTCGGCCACGACGAGCGTTATGCACGCACCGGCGAGTTCCTGCACATCGTCAACTCGATCTGGCGTCAGGAAGCCGTGGACTTCAAAGGCCATTTCTACGATGTGGCCGACGCCCGGGTGTCCGCTGCACCGGATCCGTTGCCGCAGATCTACTTCGGCGGATCATCGGCGGCGGCGCTGCCGATCGCCGCCGAGTACGTCGACGTTTATCTCACGTGGGGTGAGCCGCCGCAAGCTGCGGCGGCCAAGATCGCCGAGGTCCGCCGGCTCGCCGAACAGCGCGGCCGTCAGGTGCGCTTCGGCATCAGGCTGCACACCATCAGCCGCGACACCTCCGAAGCGGCGTGGGCGGTGGCAGCCGACATGCTCTCCGAGCTCACCCCCGAACAGATCGCCAAGGCCACCGATCTGCACGCGCGCTCGGAATCCGAGGGACAGCGGCGCATGACCGCGCTGCACGGCGGCCGCATCGACAGCCTGGAGATCTACCCCAACCTCTGGGCGGGCGTCGGGCTGGTGCGTGGCGGCGCCGGCACCGCGCTCGTCGGGAGCCACGACGAGGTCGCCACCCTCATCGCGGAATACCACTCGGTGGGGTTCGACGAATTCATCCTGTCCGGCTACCCACATCTGGAGGAGGCGTACTGGTTCGCCGAAGGGGTGCTGCCCATCCTGAAGCGCAAAGGTCTCGCCTGACCGCTGCATCGGGTAAAAGGTGAGACGTGGACGAATGGTTCGAACGCAGCCCGGTCATCGGATTCATCCCCTGGATCGTCTACTGGGTCGTCGCCGACGGTCCCAGTACGTGGATGTTCGGCGCGATCTGCGCGGTGCTGGCGGCGTTGATCATGGGGGTGTCGGCGGGTTTCGGTGGTCTGCGACTTCTGGACATCGTCACCGTCGTGTTCTTCACCGGCGTGACCGTGGCCGGCATGGTCATCGGCGCGGCCGACCGCGACTGGATGGACACCCACGCGACGACGCTGTCCAGTGGGGTGCTGGCGATCATGGCCCTGGGATCGCTGGCGTTCGAGCCCTTCACTGCGCAGTATGCGCCGGAGTCCGCGCCGCGCCACGAATGGGAGCAGACCGCCTTCCGCCGCACCAACCAGGTGCTGACGCTGATGTGGGCGCTGGTGTTCGCGCTCATCGCGGTACTGGGGTTTGTCGCCGTCGCCTCGCCGTCGACGGTGCACTGGACCAAGGCCGTCATCCCGGTGGTGGTGATCATCGGCGCAGTCGGCATGACCCAGATCTATCCCGAACGGGCCAGGGACAAGGCTCGCACCGAAACACCGTGATCCCGGTGTCAGCAGCGGAAGGCCGCCCCCGTCTGAGGCGGTGGCGGCGTGACAGGCCGTAGGCATCCGAAGGGCACAAGGCCGCCGGCGCTGATCTGGACAGCAGAGCGATGTGCGTAGTTCACGCAGAACAGCCCCGACGCGTCGCTGCGGCACCGGTTGTCGGCGAAGGTCAGTGACTGGCCCTCGGCCAACTGTGGGCCGACGCCCTTGACGAACGGGCCGGGATCCCCGTGCAGGGATCCGATCTGCACGCTCGTCCCCGGATAGTCGATCCACCCGGCCTTCCACATGCCCTCCCCGTCGGCGGGGCGCGGTGATGGGGACTCGAGCTCGACGAGGCACGTCAGCGCGCCGCCGTTGTAGGTCGAATCGGTCATGCACTGTGTCGTGTCATTGGACGCGCCCGACGGGGCGGTGAACGCGATGTCGTCGCCCAGCTGTGTCGTGACCCCGTCGCGAAACGCCACATGGTGGGCACCCGGATCGGCGGGCGTGCCCGCCTCGATCCAGGCGATGACCTGTTCGATCTCTGCGCTCCGGCCGGGCGCCTGACCGGCGGCTCCCGGCGCTGGAGCGGTGCCCGTCGTGGTCGTCGGAGCGCTGCTCAGCGGCGCCGACGGGGATGGGCTCGATGGTTCGGCATCTCCGCCCACCGACTGAGAACAGGCCGCAACCAGCGCAGTGGCCGCTATCAGGCCTGCAATTCGCATTCCGCCAGGCTAGCGGCCCGACACGCACATGCCGGCCAGGCGGGCGGGCGAGAGTTCGCTACCGTCGAGAGAATGCACCAGCAAACCGTCCGGGTGAAGATCGCCTCGGGCACGATCGAGGGCTTCACGCGGGACGGCGTGAACAGGTGGCGGTCGATTCCCTACGCCAAGGCACCGGTGGGACCGTTGCGCTACCGGGCACCCCAGCCGGTACAGCCGTGGCCGGGAGTCCGGTACTGCCACGGGTTCGGCCATTGCGCACCCCAGCAGCGGATGTACACCCTCCTCGCGCCCGGGAAGTACCAGCCGATGAGCGAGGACTGCCTCACGCTCAACGTCGTCCAACCGGAAGAACCGCAGCAGGACCCGCTTCCCGTGATGGTGTTCATCCACGGCGGTGGCTACATGTTGGGCAGCTCGGCGACACCGATCTACGACGGTGCGTCCCTGGCTCGCAGGGGCTGCGTCTACGTTTCGGTCAACTACCGTCTCGGGGCCCTGGGATGCCTGGAGCTGTCCTCGCTGTCCACCCCCGAGATCACCATCGACGACAATCTGTTCCTGCGCGATCTTGTGATGGCACTGCGCTGGGTCCGGGAGAACATCGCGGTCTTCGGCGGTGATCCGGACAATGTGACGATCTTCGGTGAGAGTGCCGGCGCCCATGCCGTGGCCACCCTGCTCGCCACTCCGGCAGCCAAAGGCCTTTTTGCCCAAGCGATCTCAGAGAGCCCGCCCACCGGAATGGTCCGCAGCGCCGACGTGGCCGCGGAGTACGCCACCAGGTTCGCCCGACAACTCGACGCGAGCGAGCAGGACGCCGCGCACACACTCCTGGCGGCGCGACCCGCGGATCTGGTGAACGCTCTCGAGCGGCTCATCATCGAAGGGCAGCGGGATATGCTGGGCGCATTCGCGATCGGGCCCACGTCCCAGACCGACTATCTGCCAATGGATCCCGTCGACGCGATGCGCAGCGGCAAGGCGCATCCGGTGCCGCTCATCGTGGGGACCAACGCCGATGAGGGCCGGCTGTTCACGCGCTTCCTCAAGCTGCTTCCCACCAACGAACCGGCCATCGAACGCCTGCTGGCGCACGCCGATCCCGCCGACCGCGAGCGGATCACCGCCGCCTATCCCGGCTACCCGGCGGCTGCGGCATGCGTGCGGCTCGGGGCGGACTTCATCTTCGGTTCGGCCGTCTGGCAGATCGCCCAGGCCCACAGCAGGCATGCGCCGACCCACGTCTACCGCTTCGACTTCGCGACCAGGGCACTGCAGATCGCGGGCATGGGCGCCACCCACGCCACCGAGTTGCTGGCGGTTTTCGACGTCTACCGCTCCCGGTTCGGGATGCTGCTGACCGCAGGGGTGGACTCGAGGGCCGCGCGCAAGGTCAGCGACGATGTCCAGTCCCGTTGGCTGGCGTTCGCCGACGGCGGCGTACCCGGCGCGGACTGGCCGCAGTACACCAGCGACGAGCGTGCGGTGATGGTCTTGGACCGGCGGCGTCGGGTGGAGTTCGACCCGCACTCCCATCGGCGACTGGCGTGGGAAGGGTTCTCTCTGGCCTCCCGGTGAGGCCGTCGAACTTGCGGAATAATCGTGCCGTCCGGCCGTGGATGTGGTTGCGTTAGGACGTGTCGCAGCCCGATGATTCGCAGTCCGTCGACTTCCCCCTCGACCCGCTCAGTGCCGACGAGTTCCGAGCGGTTGCTGCGATGCTGCAGCGTGAGTACGGCGTCCGCGCCGCCCCCTCGTCAGGCGCCGATCTGGGTTGGCGTTATGCGTCGATCGAACTCATCGAACCCTCCAAGGCGGAATTGGCCGCGTTCGAGGGCGGGGGGGCCAGGCCACCCCGCCGCGCAGAGGCCATCTGCTTCAACCGCACCGACAACGCCACCTACAAGAGCGTGCTGTCGCTGACCGACGACCGCGTCGAAGCCTTCGAGCACATCCCCGGAGTGCAGGCGAACTTCACCGTCGACGAGTTCCTCGAGTGTGATCAACTGCTGAGGTCACATCCAGACGTCCTCGCAGCGTTGCGCAGTCGTGGAATCACCGACATCGACATGGTGTTCTTCGACACCTGGACCTACGGCGATGCTGTCGCGCCACCGGAGTTTCGGGACCGCCGCATCGGCTGGTCGGACAGTTGGGTGAAGGCGGCACCTGGAGCCAACCCCTATGCCCGACTGGTCAGCGGCCTGCACTGCGTCGTCGACGTGAACGCGATGGAGTTGTTGCGAATCGAGGACGGTGGCCCGTTCGCCACGGGGGAGGCGACGGTTCCCGAGGTGATGGGGGAGTACGTTCCCGGCCACATCCCCGAGCGGATTCGCGCGGCGACTGATCGCGAACCCCTCAAACCTCTGCACATCACCCAACCCGATGGTCCCTCGTTCACCGTCGAGGGCAACCTGGTGCGCTGGCAGAACTGGTCGCTGCGTGTCGGGTTCAACCATCGCGAAGGCATGACGCTGCACTCGGTGCGCTACCGCGACGGCGACCGCGACCGGTCGATCGCGCACCGGATGTCGTTCGCGGAGATGATCGTTCCCTACCGCGACCCGTCACCGGACCACTACCGGCGCACCGCCTTCGACATCGGAGAGTGGGGGTTGGGGTTCATGACGACCTCCCTGGCGTTGGGCTGCGACTGTCTGGGGGAGATCCGCTATCTCGACGCGGTCCTGCACAACAGCAAGGGTGAGCCGTACACCATCACCAATGCCATCTGCATTCACGAGGAAGACAACGCCGTGCTGTGGAAGCACGTCGACCACGACATCGGCGCCGAGGTGCGCAGGATGCGTCGCCTCACGCTGTCGTTCCACGTCACCGTCGCCAACTACGAATACCTGGTCTATTGGCGGCTCTACCAGGACGGCAACATCGAGTGTGAGGTCCGTGCGACGGGCATCATGGTGACCACTCCGCTGCCTGCGGGCGCGCCCAACCCCAACGGCACCCTGGTCGACGAACGCACCTACGCGCCGTTCCATCAGCACTTCCTCGTCGCCCGGCTGGACATGGACATCGACGGCAGCGACAACACCGTGGTCATGTCCGAGTCCTATGCCGAGCCGATCGGCCCCGACAACCCGCACGGGCTGTCGCTGGTGGTGGCCAACACTCCGTTGCGCACCGAGGGCGAGGCCAAGCAGGACGTGAACTTCGCGACACAGCGGGCCTGGAAGGTGGTCAACCCCAATGTGGTGACCGGCATCGGCGCCCATCCGGCGTACAAGCTCGTCCCCAGTGGTGCCATCCCGCCGATGTTCGAACCCGGCTCGCCGGTGCTCGAACGCGCCAGTGTCATCGGCCACACACTCTGGGTCACTCCGAATGAGCCCGACGAGCGTTGGCCTGCAGGGGAATTCGTCAACCAGTCATCCCGGGACACCGGGTTGGCGCGGTGGACGTCTGCCGACCGCGCGATCGAGAACACCGATGTCGTGATGTGGTACGTGTTCGGAATCCACCACATCACCAGGCCAGAGGACTGGCCGGTGATGCCCGTCGATGTGGTGTCGTTCTGGCTCAAACCGTTCGGGTTCTTCGACCGCAACCCTGCACTGGACGTGATGGGCGCACCGCCGGACGCCTGCCACACCCCGAGCACCAGCGCTCACCACTGACCCCATCCCCAGCGGTGCGGCTGCGGACGACACGCGGTCCCGACCGAGGATTCTTCGCACGCCCACGGCACGATGGAGCCGTGGTGGTCAGATCGATCGTGTTGTTCGTCCTCGCCGCGCTCCTCGAAATCGGTGGCGCCTGGCTGGTGTGGCAGGGGGTGCGCGAGCACCGTGGGTGGTTGTGGATGGGCGCAGGGGTGATCGCGCTGGGCGCCTACGGGTTCGTCGCGGCCTTCCAGCCGGATGCGAACTTCGGCCGGGTACTGGCGGCCTACGGCGGAGTGTTCATCGCCGGGTCGCTGATCTGGGGCGTGGTGGCGGACGGTTTCCGGCCCGACCGCTGGGACGTCCTGGGCGCTGCGATCTCGCTGATCGGCGTGGCGCTGATCATGTACGGCCCGCGGTGATCCTCAGACCAGTTGGGAACTGTCGTCTTCGAGATCGTCGCGACTCAGTCCCATCGGCGAGCCCGCAGGGATGTCGCCGCCGGCGACCGTCAGCCTGGTGATCGGTGTGAGCGCGCGGAACAGGGTCTCGACCTCGCTGTCGTCCAGCACGTCGAGCGTGGGCAGTGCAAGGGCGTCGGTGGAGTCCTCGATGTGTTGCTTGAGCGCGCGGCCGCTGGGGGTGAGTTCGCCGGCAGCGTCGAGCAGTCCGCGTCGCTCCAGGGCTTCGCGGTGTGACTCCCACTGCTCGTCGTCGTAGTCGCGACTGCGCTTGATCATCTCCTCGGGAACCCGACCCGCCGCGGCGTGGAGGACATTGCACTCCCGTCCGGACACGCCTTCTGCGGTGAGCACTGCGACGTGACCGTCACCGCGGTGCTCTCTCAGCAGGGTGGCCGCATGCCAGAGCCGAGCCAGGGGTTCGTCCGGCCAGCCCAGGGACCGGTTGGCGGCGTAGACAGGGCGGCCGCCGATGTCGCTGTGCGCCGCGGCTTTCGCAGCCAGATCGGCCGCATCGGCGGCCCCGTCGTCGGTCACCCCGTACCGGCGCAACGCCGCCACGGCCGACCGCTGCCGGGCCTGCAGGGCTTCGTCCGGTGCGGCGATGTCCCATGCTGCAGGAAGTGCTTTGGCCACCCGGTGTGGAGCGAAGTTGTAGAACGCCGCCGTGACGACCTCCGCGGGCACCACCCCGAAGGGCGCCGAGCGAGCCGCGAAGTACCCCATCCAGAACCCGCGATAACCCAGACCGTCGAGTTCGGATCTGGCTTCGGGGGCGAAGTACGTGACGGCGTGGACCGGTTCGATGCGATCGAACAGGCGACGGGCCAGGATGGGTTCTCTGTCCACTCCGGCAGTCAATCATGCGTGACGCCGAGATCGCCCGGGGGACAGGATCGACCGCTGCTAGGACTGCGGGGCTTCCTCGGCAACGGCCGAGGCCGCTTCGTCGATGATGGCCCGCATCGCCTTCTCCGCGGCGGACTCGTCCTTCATCCGAATGGCCCGCGCGACCTCGTCGTGGAGTTCGATGGCTACGGGATTCGGTGTTTCGGGCATCATTCCGTGGTGGGTACGGCCGCTGAGGACCTCCGACACCACGCCGTTGAGCGCGCGGAACATCTCGTTGCCGCTCGCCTCCAGAAGGGTCCGGTGGAAGATCTTGTCGGCGAGCAGATACGCCTCGAGGTCTCCCGAGCGGCCGTGCACGACCATGTCCGACACCGCGGCGGCCATGGTCCGACACTGGTGCGGGTCGGCGCGCCGGGCCGCCAGCGCGGCGGCAGCCGGCTCGAATCCCTTGCGGAGTTCGGATAGGGACAGCAGTTGAACTGCGCGGTCTCCGGATTCCAGCCGCCAGCGAATCAGCCTGGGGTCGAACACATTCCATTTGTGGGACGGCTGGATGGTGATGCCCACCCGCCGGCGGGACTCGATCATGCCCATCGACTCGAGCACCCGAATCGCTTCGCGGGCGACACTGCGCGACATTTTGTGCTCAGCGCTGACACTGTCGAGTGTGATGACCTGCCCAGGTGGGTAGACCCCGGACACGATGGCGGTGCCCAGTGCGGTCAGCAGGCTGTTGTGCAAAGCGCTGCCGTGAGGTTCCGGATGCACGCTTACATGTTGTCATAGCGTTTGCTGCGCGAAATAAGACAGATGATTTCGTGATCTGCTTGCAATAATCTGACTTTTGCGGCACTCTGTGTGATGTCAGACACAATAGAGTAGGTGGTGAAAGTGGCGTCACCCATCGTGGTCATGGGAGTCTCCGGCTCAGGAAAGTCAACCGTGGGCGCAGCCCTCGCGCAGCGGTTGCGGGTCCCGTTCGCCGATGCCGACGACTTCCACCCGCCGGCCAACATCGAGAAGATGACGGCTGGGCACGCGCTCAACGACGACGACCGATATCCGTGGCTCGAAGCGATCGGCCACTGGCTCGCCGAAAGGTGCGTCGACGGAGGAGTGATGAGCTGCTCGGCACTCAAGCGTGCCTATCGGGAGCAACTGCGCCGTCACTGCCCGGAAGTCGAGTTTCTCCACCTCGAGGGGACACCCGAGGTCATCGGGCGACGGCAGGCCAGCCGCCCCGGGCATTTCATGCCCGCATCCCTGCTCGTCTCGCAGTTCGAGACCCTCGAACCGCTGGGGGATGACGAGCGCGGTGTGCGCATCGACGTCGACCAGAGCATCGATGCCATCGTGGCTGCCTACGTCGAGGGCTGATCACTACGTCGAGGGCTGATCAGCCTTTGACCACCTGGGTGCCGCCGGCGAGTTCGTCGTGTTTGCCCTGCTTGGTCGGGCTGCCGTTGATCGTCACCGCGATCAGGACGATGGCTACGACACCGAGCAGGCCGCCGATGATCGGGATGATCGGCAACAGAGTCCACGAGTTGCGGATCGCAGACTGCTTGACGTCCGGCTTCGCCGCTCCCGCCGGGCCGCGAACGCTCAGGCCGAGCAGCTTCTTACCGGGCGTCCAACCCTGCGACACCTCGAACGCCACGTAGTACGCGAAGGACAGCACGCCGGTGAACAAGCCGGTGACCATGATGTTGTCCGCCGTGCCCATCGCGAACACGATGATGCCCCCGACGATGCCGACGATCAGACCGTCGATGATGCGTGCGGCGAACCGCAGGCCGAGACCGCCTGGTTGGAAGCCTCCGCCGGGCGGCGGATACGAACCCGGATACCCGTACTGACCGGGCTGATGCGGAGGTGGGGGTGGGTAATCGCTCGTCATGGTGGGTCCGCTCTCTGTGCGAAGTCGGCGATGCGACCTCACCGTACCGAGCGGCCCGCCGTCGCGGGGGTGATATCAGCGGCAACCAGCGAAACCCCGCCGGGGTTCAGCGCCGGCGGTGCTTCTTCTTGACCTCGGTCTCCGCGGTGTCTGCGAGAGCGGCGGCGCGTTCACGTGCCAACTCGGCGCGATCGCGGGCCAACTCGGCCCACTCGGCGCTGCGACCGCGGGCGGCGTCGGCCAGTTCGGGGGCGCGTTCGCGGGCGACCTCGGCCAGCTCGGCGCCGCGGCCACGTGCGACCTCGGCCAACTCAACGCCACGCCCGCGGGCGACCTCGGCCAGCTCGCCGCCGCGTTCGCGAGCGACCTCGGCCAACTCGCCGCCGCGTTCGCGGGCGACCTCGGCCAATTCACCGCCGCGCTCGCGGGCCACGTGCGCCAGCTTGCTGCCACGTTCCGCACCGACATGCAGCCCGTGGCCCACTTTCTCGGCAAGCGGGCTGTCGGCCAGCGAACCGCCGGCGGCAGCTCCGACCGGCAGTGCGGAGGTGACCGCGGCCGACACCTTGCGCGCTGCGCGCCGTCCACGCCAACCGAGCGAAGGTTTGCCCTCGGTGTCCAGCGCAGCGATGATCAAGCCGCCGATCAAGCTGACGTCGGTGACGAACGCGCGTCGTTCGTCGGCCTTGCGCTGCGGGTCGACCTCGTTCCAGAAAGCGTGTCCGCCAAGTGAACCCGGCACCACGCTCAGCGCGAGGGCCGCGGACGCGACGCGGGGCAGTTTGCCTGTGGCGAGCAGCAGTCCGCCACCGATCTGTACGGCGGCGTTGACCCGTGCCACCGTCTCGGCATTCGACGGAACATTGGTGCCCACCGGGTCGGGCAGCTTGCTGAGTCCCTCGAGGGTGTGGCGGGTCGCGTCGGCCGCCGGTTTCGGGCTTCGCAGGGCATCCACCCCGCGCGAGATGAAGACTGCGGACAGCATGGGGCGCGCAACGCGTCGGATCAACATGGCGCCAGTGTTCCCCGAGTGATCACGCCGCAAACCCGGCATATCGCGGCGACGTGACGCCGTCGTCGAACTGCCTAGGCGCCGGGCCGCCGGCGATCGAGGGGACCTCCCCGGACGCCCTCGTCACCGGCGGGCAGCTTCCGGGCGGGGCCACCGCGGGCGGCGCAATTCTTCGACCCGCGATGGGCGCATGTGGTCGAGGATCGCGCGCAGCGGCGGCCAGTCGGTGCGACCGCGCCGCGTCACGGCATATGCGGTCAGAATCACCTCGGGTTCCCGCAGGGGCAGCACCGTGACACCGGGGCCGGTGGGCCGACCCAGGGGCAGGAGGCCGACCCCGAAACCCGCGACGATGAGGTCCTCGACCAGGTCGAGGCTGTCGATCTGATGCGCGATCGTCGGGGTGAAACCCGCCAGCGATGCCAGCGTACGAACGGCCTTCTCGTCAGCAGTGTTGCGCGAGTTGACGATCCAGGTCGAATCGGCGAACGCGGTGATGTCGCTGCCCGGGTGCGCGGCTCCGGCCGGGACACCGAGTCCCCACCCGATCGACCACAGGGGTACCGCCTCGAGGGCGGCGCTCGGAGACGCCGGCGCCAGGTTGTAGTCGTAGGTGAGTGCGAGGTCCAGGTCGTCACCGCTGAGGAGGGTGAACGCCTCGATCGGTTCGTACTCGCTGATGATGAGATGCACGGCCGGATGCCGTGCCTCGAGTTCGGCGACGATCGGCAGCAGCGACACCCGGATCCCGGTGGCGAACCCGCCGATGCGCACCGTGCCCGCAGGTTCGGCGTCCGGGTCCAGAGCCAGGCGTGCGCTGTCGACGGCAGCCAGGATCGTGACGGCGTGATCGGCGAGTCGCAGCCCTGCCGGGGTGAGCCGTACGCGACGGCCTTCGGGCTCGATCAACGCGGAGCCGGTCTCGCGGGCCAGCGCCGCGATCTGCTGGGAGACCGTCGAGGTGGTGAGGTGATGTGCTTCGGCCACTGCCCGCATCGAGCCGAGTCGGGAGAGCGCCAGCAGCAGTTCCAGCCGTCGAGTGTCCACCTGTGGATTCTGCCCACAAGTGCGCCGGTAGGTTCGCGACATGACCGACCTCGCTGTCACCAAGGCCGACGGCGTCGCGTTGCTGACCCTCAACCGGCCCGAGCGGCGCAACGCCTATACCTCGACGATGGGTGACGAACTCGGCCGTGCCTACCGGCGATGTGACGACGACGACGAGATCCGCGCGATCGTCCTCACCGGGGCGGGCGAGGCGTTCTGTGTCGGCGCGGACTTCGCCGCATCGGCGAACCCGTTCGAAAAAGACTCCGACGGAGCCGGTTTCACGGCGTCACCGATCAATCCTGCTGCCTTCGAACTGCGGACGCCGGTCATCGCGGCGGTGAACGGACACGCAATCGGCATCGGGTTGACGATGGCGCTGCAGGCCGACATCCGGATCATGGCCACCGACGCCAGATACGCGGTCGCACAGGTCCGCCGCGGTGTCATCGGTGATTGCATGTCGCACTGGACACTGCCCCATCTGGTCGGCGGCACAGTGGCCGCGGACCTGCTGCTGACAGGGCGGACCTTCGACGGCGCCGAAGCGGCCACGATGGGCATCGCCACCCGGGCGGTGCCGGCATCCGACGTGCTGGATCAGGCGATGGCGGTCGCACGCGACATCGCTGTCAACGTGGCGCCGATGTCGGCAGCGCTGAGCAAGAGACTGCTGTGGGACACCATGGCGAAGGGGTATCAGCCGCGCGACGTGGCGCGCCTCGAGACCGAACTGCACGAACGGGTGATGGGTACGCCCGATGCCCGCGAGGGGGTGACGGCGTTTCTGGAGCGGCGGGCACCGCGATGGACGCTGTCGGTGTCTCGGGAGTGGGCGTCACTGCCTGACATTCGGTCGGATTGACCGGACCCCAGAATCGTTGGCTGCGGACATACCGTTCGGTGATTCCGAACGGTATGTCCGCAGAAATCACGTGGACCTGAACGGTCCTGGTCCCGTTCAATGCAGGGGTGACCACCGACCAGGCCCGCACCGGCGCCTTCATGGCGCTGGGATCCATGGTGTGCGTGCAATTCGGCCTCGCGATCGCCGTCTCGCTGATCGACGACATTGGTGTCGAGGGTGCGGCGTGGCTGAGGCTCGCGTGGGCGGGGGTCCTGCTGCTGGTCATCGTGCGTCCGCGCCGGGCGGCCTTCACCCGCAACAGCTTTCTGATGTGCGTGCTCCTGGGCGTCGTCACCGCGGCGATCACCCTGCTGTTCATGGCCGCGCTGGACCGCATACCGCTGGGCACCGCTAGTGCGCTGGAATTTCTCGGTCCTCTGGGTGTGGCCGTCGCCCGCGGCCGCGGCCAGGCACGCTTCCTGTGGCCCGGTGTGGCGGCGATCGGGGTTCTGCTGCTGACCCAGCCGTGGAGCGGCACCGTCGACCTCGTGGGTGTCGGGTACGCGCTCGCCGCCGCTGTGTGCTGGGCGGGTTACATCCTGCTGACCCAGCGGGTGGGTGACGAGGTTGCGGGGATCAACGGTCTGGCTGTGTCGATGCCCGTCGCCGGACTGGTGGCGACACTCACCGTCGGCCCCGCCGTCTTCGACCGGATGTCTCCGGAGATCCTGTTGATCGGAGTCGGCCTGGCGATTCTGCTGCCGGTGGTGCCCTTCGCGCTGGAACTGCTGGCGCTTCGGCGGCTCACCGCGGCTGCCTTCGGCACCCTGATGAGTCTCGAACCGGCATTGGCGATGGTGATCGGGCTGACCGTGCTCGGCCAGGTTCCGAGCGCCCTGGCGGTCGTCGGCATCGTCTTCGTGGTCGCGGCCGGTGTCGGCGCGGCGCGCACCGGCGCCAGGACCGTCGTGCCGCTCGAAGTCAGCTGAACCCGAACGTCGCTAGCCTGGTCTCCATGCCCCGTGGAATCTTCAACTCGCCCGTCGTCGGTGTCGTCAACTCCGGTGCGGAGCGGTTGATCGACGCGCCCGTGATCGGTCGATTCGTGCGCCGCAGCATGGTGCTGATCCGCTACACCGGGAGGCGTTCAGGCAAGTTGTTCGAGACGCCGGTCAACTACCGGCGGTCGGACGGCGGAGTGATCATCCGGGTCATGACGCCTGACTCGAAGACCTGGTGGCGCAATTTCACCGGCGACGGCGGGCCCATCACCCTGGTCGATTTCGACGGCGCCGACCGCGAGGCACACGCCGTGGCCCACCGTGATGAGCGCGGACGGGTGAAGGTGACGGTCAGCGGGGTGTAGCGAGCAGCTCAGCCCTGGAACTTCTTGCGCCGCCACAAGGTTCCCAATGCCAGCAGAAGCAGACTCACCACCAGGATCGCAGTCGCCAGCACGTTGATCTGCGGTGGCACCGCGGCCTTGACCGCCGCATTGACGTACAGCGGATAGGTCACGGCCGGGCCGCTGACGAAGTAGGTGATGATGAAGTCGTCGAGCGACAACGCGAACGACAGCATCGCGGCGGCGACGATGCCGGGCACGATCAGTGGCAGCGTGACCTTGAAGAACGTCCGCGCCGGGCCGGCGCCCAGGTCCAGCGATGCGTCCTCGAGCGTCCAATCGAAACCACGGACCCGGGCGCGCACGGTCATCGCGATGAAGCTGACCTCGAAAGCGATGTGCGCGATCAGGATGGTGGTGTAACCGGCGGGCCAGCTCAGGTCCAGGAACAGGGTCAGCAACGCCGCGCCCATCACGACTTCAGGCGCCGTCAGCGGCAGGATCAGGAATGTGTCGACCGCACGCTGCCCGCGCCATCGCTGGCGCACCAGCGCGATCGCCACCAGGGTGCCGAGCACCAGGGCAACCGCGGTGGACACCGCGGCCACGTTGAGGCTGAGTTGCAGCGCCTCGGTCAGCGGCGGGTACTTGAACGGATCGGCCCAGTTCTCGAATGTGAAACCCTGCCAGGTGTAGTTGAACCTGCCGACGGGCTTGTTGAACGAGAACAAGATGATCACGAAGATCGGCAGGAACAGATACACCAGTACCAGCGCGGCGACGATGCGCAACAGCAGATCACCCCAATTGCGCCGGGATCTGACCTTTTTGGCCGGGGGCGGCTGCTCGGCCGCGGTGGCGATGGCGGCACCTGCTTGAGTCGTCATACGAGGTCCTCGGTGCCGAGCGCGCGGGCGTAGAGAAGTACCCCGGCGAGAATGGTGAGCATCAACCCGAGGCTGAGCGCGGCGGCTGCGGGGTAGTCCTTGACGACGAGGAACTGTTTCTGGATAACGTTGCCGATCATCGTCGTCTGCGTACTGCCGAGGTAGTCGGCGTTGATGAAGTCACCCACGGACGGGATGAACACCAGCAGGCTGCCCGCGAGGACGCCGGGCAGCGCCAGCGGCAGGATCACTTTCCGAAAGCTCCGTGGAGCGGTGGAGTACAGATCCTTGGACGCCTCGAGCAGTCGCGGATCGATCTTCTCCAGGCTGACGTACAGCGGCAGGATCATGAAGATGATCCAGTTGTAGGTCAGGCCGCCGATCACCGCCCAACTCGTGGACAGCAGCCGCCCCTCGTCGGGTAGCAGGCCGACGGTACCCAGTGCGGTCACCACCCAGCCCTCGTCGGCGAGGATGGTTTTCCACGCGATCGTGCGGATCAGGAACGTCACGAAGAACGGCAGGATCACCAGACCGAGGATCAGGTTCTTGAAGCGTCCAGCTTTGAACGCGATGACATAAGCCAGCGGGAAGGCCAGCAACAGACACAACACCGTGGCGGCGAACGCGTAGCCGAACGACCGGATGATCTGTTCCTGGTAAAGGACGACCGCGTCGGTGAAGTTGCCGAAGTCCCAGGCGAACGTCAACGTCGGCATGAACACCGACCCGCCCGTCTCCGACAACGACGTCCGCGCCAGCGAGAAGAACGGCACCACGAAGAAGATCCCGAGGTACGCGAGTGCCGGCAGGACCATCAGGTACGGGGCGATTTTGCTCCGTTGCCGACTGCTGGTGGCGACACCGGCCATGTCTCAGCCGCCGGTGACGGCGGCGTACGCGGTGTTGTACTCCTGCGTCTGCTCGTCGGTCAGTGCCGCCCAACCCTTCGACCTCGCAAGGACATCCGCGGGCGGGTTGATCAGCGGGTTGTTGGCCGCCTCCGGATCGATCTTCGCCAGTTCCTCCGTCATGTCCGAGAGCACCGGCACGTACTGCACGTACGCCACCAGCTTCGCGTAGTTCGCCCTGTCGTAGACGTAGTTGATCCACGCCTCGGCGGCCTTCTGGTTCTGCGTCGTGTACGGGATCACCATGGTGTCGACGAACGTGGTTGCGCCTGACTCGGGAACGATGAACTGCAGGTCCGGGTTGTCGGCCTGGAGCTGCACTACGTCACCCGAATAGGCCTGTGCCACAGCGATATTGCCCGCAGCGAGGTCGTCGGCGTAGTCGTTGCCGGTGAAGCGGCGGATCTGGCCCATGTCGTTCTGCTCACGGACCAGGTCGATGGCCTGCTGCACACTCTCGGTGGTCGGATCCTCCGGCGAGTTGCCCTGCGACATCATGATCATGCCGAGGCCGTCCTGCGCATCGGAGAACAGGCTGACCCGACCGCGGAAGGCGGGATCCCAGAGGTCGTCGATCGTCGAGATGTCGCGCCCGGTGGCGGCGCGGTTGTAGGCGAGACCGACCAGACCCGACATGTACGGCGCGCTGAACACCCGTCCGGGATCGACGCTGGCCTCGAGAAGGTCGGGGCGGATGTTCTTCTTGTTCGGCACACCCTCGTCGCTGATGTCGTTGAGCCAGCCGAGTTGGTGCAGACGCACCGCGAGGAAGGACGTCGGGATCGCCAGATCCGCACCGATGTCCTGTTTGCGTGACAGCGGCTCCCTGACCTTGGCGAACCACTGCTCGTTGTCGTTGAGGTCTTCCTTGTAGTCGACCGTGATCCCGGACGCCGTCTGGAACTCGGCGATGAAGCCGTCGGCCATGTACAGCGGCCAGTTCGAGATGCGCAGCGTCCCGCTGGCGGGACCGCCGTCATCGGTGGGGGCACTCGAGGTGCCGCTGTCGGATCCGCAGGCGGCCAGGAACGACGAGCCGAGCGTCAGGCCGGCCGCGGCCGCGGCACTGCCTCCGATGAAGCGGCGCCGGGACGTCCGGTTCCCGGTCAGTCGGGCCATCAGCTGACGGTCGATGGGGGAGGGAAGATCACGGGACATGGCGACTGTGCCTTTCGTCGGCTCCAGAGATGGGGGGATCGGGCTCGGCAATCGGTGAGACGTCAGGAGTCGTCGAGCATCTCCTCGAGATCTTCGGTGGTCGGGATGTCGGCGCCGGGCAGGACCAGCGATGCGTCGGGGGCCCAGCTCACGAAGACCTCGTCTCCGGGTCGCAGCATCGGCAGATCCTGCTCGGGTCCCACGTGCGCGATGATCGTCGAGTCGTCCGGCGCCGCGAGCGACAGTCGCACGACCGGCCCCTGGAAGGTCAGGTCGGACACCGTTGCGCGGACGCCCGCCACGTCGCCGGTCGGGGAGTCCATGGTCACCCGCACGCGTTCCGGGCGCACCATCAGCGTGGCCTGGCCGCCGGGTTCGATCGTGGTGTCGCCCGGCCGTGCTTTCAGCGTCGATCCGAGGACATCGACCTCGACGAACTCGCGGTTGGCCCGGCCGGTCTGGCGGCCTGCCCACAGGTTGGCCTGGCCGATGAAGCTCGCGACGAACACGGTGGCGGGGCGGTCGTAGATCTCAGTGGGGCTACCGATCTGGTCGACGTTGCCTGCGTTCATGACCGCGATGCGGTCGCTCATCGTGAGCGCTTCCTCCTGGTCGTGGGTCACGTAGATGAACGTGATCCCGACCTCGCGCTGAATCCGCTTGAGTTCGAACTGCATGGCGTGACGCAGTTTCAGATCCAGCGCCCCCAGCGGTTCGTCCAGCAGCAGTGCGCTGGGGTAGTTCACCAGCGCCCGCGCCAAGGCCACCCGCTGCTGCTGGCCGCCGGACAGTTGGGCTGGCCTGCGCTCGGCGAAATCGCTCAGTCGCACGATCTCGAGCAGGTCGTCGACGCGTTTGCGGACCTCTTGCTTGTCCTTCTTGGCGCTGCGCGGGCCGTAGGCGACGTTGTCCCACACGGACATGTGCGGGAACAGTGCATAGTGCTGGAACACGGTGTTGACGTTGCGCTTGTTCGGGGGTGTCCGCGAGACGTCCGCGCCCTCGAGGCGGATGGCACCCTCGGTCGGAGTCTCGAACCCCGCGATCATCCGAAGCGTGGTCGTCTTGCCGCATCCCGACGGGCCGAGCATCGAGAAGAACTCGCCCTGCGCGATGGAGAAGTCCGCATCGGCAACCGCGACGTAGTCGCCGAAGCGCTTGGTGACATGGTCGATCTCGATCACGGGACCGCCCTTGGCGCGGGTGGTCTCGGATCCCGCCGTGTGGTCTACAGCGGTGGTGTGTGTGCCGGTCAGAGCAGGTCCTCCTCAGGAGCAGCCGTCAGGGGCTGTGGATAAACCTTCGCGGATAGCGCGGCCCTTCGCAAGCGATTCCGCAACGAATTTACATATCCACAATGGAATCCCGCACTCATTTCGGCCGAAAACGTAGGAATCAGCGCAGCGCAGTGCATGGGGAGTTGGCCGACGCAGACGTCCGTCGGCACTGTGATCTTGACCGCTCCAGTCTCGCAGTGATGGTCAGGCGATGCGCCGGAATGGCCCCGCTGATCGCGTAGCCGTTTACCCGGGCGTTGATCTGGGGTAGGGAGGACGGATGGCATCGGTCGACGTGGCGGTAACTTCTGAGCTCAGTCCGGAACACGCCTGGGAGCTGGCCTCGGATCTGCGGCGCTTCGGGGAGTGGCTCACGATTTTCGGCGGCTGGAAGAGCGAGGTGCCTTCGGTCATCGACGTCGACACCCAGGTGGCGTCGTTGATCAAGGTCAAGGGGTTTCGCAACGTCATCAACTGGCGGGTGACCCGCTACGACGAGCCGAAGGAGATCGAGCTTGTCGGTACCGGCCGCGGCGGGGTGCAGATCACGCTGACGATGCAGGTCGAACCCGCTGCGGGCGGCAAGGACGAGTCCAGGTTCCGGGTGCTGGCCGAACTGTCGGGCGGATTGCTCAACACCCCGATAGGCGGTGTCGTCGCCAGGGTCATCCAGGGTGACGTCCGCCGCTCGGTGCGCAATCTGGCAGCGCTGCGCTGATTCGTCAGCCCCATTCGTGATTCATCGCGCGTGACTCGAAGCGTGCCTCCGCCGAGTCGACGCGCGAGGTCGGCTGCTTGGACAGCGCGATGAGCACCATCGCCAACGCTGCGGTGGCCGCGCCGCCGAGGAAGATCGCGACGAAGCTGCTCTCGCTCGGGGTGCCCGCCAGGGTGGTGTGGCTCAGCAGCACCGCGACCAACGCGGCGGCGGTGGAGCTTCCCACGGTGCGGGCAATGCCGTTCATGCTCGTCGCAACCCCGGTTTCACCTGCGGCGACCTCGCCAACCACCAGGGTAGGCAGCGCTCCGTAGCCGAGCGCGATGTAGGCGTTGGCCAGGATGCTCGCGGTGATCACCTGCCACGGGGACGTGTGCGCGAACGCGATGAACAGGAAGCCGGCATCCCCGCGAAGGCAGCGACCATCAGTACCGGCCGCGCGCCGAACCGGTCGATGAAGCGGCCGCTGATCAGCGCGACGACAAAACCGGTGAGCGCACCGGGCAGCAGATAGATCACGCTCGCCTCGAGCACGGTCGCCCCGAACCCGTACCCGGCCACGTCGCGGGGGATCTGGACGAACTGCGTCAGGCCGAGGAAGGCGAAATACAGGCCCATGCCCACGAAGATGGTCGCGAGGTTGGTGAACAGCATGGTGCGCCGGGACAACATCCGGATCGAGACCAGCGGCCGGGGGACCCGCTTCTCCCACGCCCACCAACCGATCAGCACGACGACCCCGCCCGCGGCGCAGGCGAGGGTCCGGGGAGAACCCCAACCCCACGAGTTGCCCTGGGTGATGGCGAGCAGGACCGCCGACAGCCCGACGGCCAGACCCACCGCACCGACCCAGTCGATGGTCCCGGTGGTGCTCCGCGGCCGGTCGGGGACCAGAACCACGACGATGGCCAGGACCAGGACCGTGAACGCCGTGGTGAGCCAGAAGACGCGGTGATATCCGGCGTCGCCGCTCATCAGCAGCCCGACCACCACCAGTCCGATGCCACCGCCGAACCCCAGGGTGCCCGACAGCACCGCCATCGCCGACCCCATTCGGTCGGGTCGCAGTTCCTCGCGCAGAATGGCGATGCTGATGGGATACAGCGCAAACGACGCCGCCTGCAGCACCCGGGCGACGATCAACAGCGCCAGCGATGACGTCGTCGCGGCCAGCAGTGAGCCGACCAGCACGACTGCGAGCACCACGAGCAGCACCCGCTTCTTGCGGTGCAGGTCGGCCAGGCGTCCGATCAACGGCGTCGCCGCGGCGGCCGCCAGGAGGTTGGCCGTCACAGCCCAGCTGACCGCGACCATCGACGCGCCGAGCTGGTCGGCGATCACGCCGAGCACGGGGACCACCGCGGTCTGCAGCACCGCGACGGTGAGCACCACCACACTGAGCCCGACGACCAGCAGACGCGGGCGCTTCACCGGCGGATCGACCGGCGCGCCGGACGTTCCGGTGAAGGTCTCGTGCACAGCCGCTCCGATCGTTAGCTCGTCTCGAGTTCTCCTCCGAGTATCACGCCTGACCGAGCAGGGCCGTCAATCGGTCGAGGGGAAGGCGCGGTGAGCGGTGGCCGTCGCGACCCACCATCTCGGTGTTGACCACCAGCGCGTTGAGGACTGCTTCCTCCACGCTCTGCACGACCGCGGCGTACAGCGCGTCCATCCGTCCCCACGGCAGGAACGTGATGGTGCCGAGCCCGTCAGCCGGGCCCGGGCCGACCGGTTCCATCGGGAAGGCGCTGGCGAGCCCTGGCACGTCGGCGGTGGAGAACGCCAGGAAGATGTCGCCGGAGAAGTGACTGCCGGTGGTCCCGGTCCGCGCCAATCCCAACGGAACACGACGGGCCAACGCCTTGCACTGGCCGGGGAGCAGCGGAGCGTCGGTCGCCACGATCGCGATGACCGAACCCGCTCCCGGAGGAGGCGCGCCGGCGAGATCTCGCTCGAACCAGTCGTCGTCCAGCGGGTTGTCGCCGAGCAGCTGAGGCCCGACGTGGCGGCCCGAGACGGTCAGTTCGGCGCGTGAGCCGAAATTCGCCTGCACGAACGCGGCGACCGTGAACGTGCGTGAGCCGTAGGGGACCAGCCGTGACGCCGTTCCGTTGCCGCCCTTGAAGTCATAGCAGTTCATGCCGGTGCCGCCGCCTGCCGATCCTTCGTCGACCGGCCCACCGGTCGCCGCGTCCAGGGCCGCCTCGACGTGTACGGGGCGCACATGGTCACCGTTGATGTCGTTGAGGTAGCCGTCCCACGTCTCGGTGCACACCGGCAACACCCACTGCCTGGCCAGTCGCGGAGCGACCCGATTGGTCCAGCGCACCACGCCGGTGTGACAGGCGCCGACAGCGTGGGTATTCGACAGCACCACAGGCAGATTGAACGATCCCGCCTCGTCGATCCAGGTGGTTCCGGTCATCTCGCCGTTGCCGTTCAGTGAGAACCACCCGGCAGCGCACGGCTCTCCGACACCGGTGCGGCCGCGTGGCAGGATCGCGGTCACCCCGGTGCGCACCGGGCCCTGCCCGACGACCATCGGACCGTCACCCGCGATCAACGTCGTCATGCCGATCTCCACCCCGCCGACGTCGGTGAGCGCGTTGAGCGGTCCAGGGGTGCCCCCCAGTGAGATGCCCAGGCCACGCGCCCGGGGTCGCCCGTCTGGGGTGTGGGTGGCGAGTTCTGTGTCGGTCACGTGATGATCATCGTCATGCGGGGCGCGGGGGTCGACCCCGGGACACGGTGGCCGGGTCGACCCGCCGCACTTCGGGCGAATCGGCCGTTTTCGGCGCGTCGTGTGGTGCGCTGAGGCCATGCTCACCCCACGCCGATTCACTTCGCCGGGATCGGGGTAGTGATCCCATGCCGCACCCGTGGCATGTCGCCTGTCGAAAGGAATCTTCATGCGCCCGTTGACCCTTGCCAAGACCGCGGGTGCCTCGTTCGCCGCGGCGGCCGCCGGCGCGCTGGCCACCCGCCCCGCGGTGGAGTCGCCCTGGTTCGACAGGTTGAAGAAGCCGGGTTTCCAACCGCCCCGGGTGGCGTTCCCCATCGCATGGAACATCCTGTACAGCGACATCGCCGTGGTCTCGGCGTCGACGATCGCTACGCTGAACGACCGCGGCGACGCCGAGCAGGCACGCGCCTACACCCGGGCGTTGGCCGCCAATCTGGTCATCAATGCCGGCTGGAGTTGGGTCTTCTTCAATCGCAAACGTCTGGGCGTCGCGGCGGTGGGTGCCGGGTTGCTGACCGCGAGCAGCGCGGATCTGGCGCGGCGGGCGGCGGCGGTGAACGCTCCCGCGGGCGCGGCGCTGGCCGCGTATCCCGTGTGGTGTGCGTTCGCGACGGTTCTGTCGACCCGGATCTGGCAGCTGAATCGTTGAGTAAGAGTCAGGTGGCCACCTCGGACGAAGGCCAGGAAGAGGAGCGGCAGCGCCTGGCCGACCGTGTCCTCAGCGTGGTCGAGGACACGATCTACTGGGCGATCGCGGTGATGCTGATCGCCGGTTCCGGCGCCCTGCTGGTCAGCCAGTTCAACACGATGCTGCGATTGCGCAACACACCGGTCAACACCGTGATGCTCGAGGTTCTCGACGGACTGCTACTCGTGTTCATCTTCGTCGAACTGCTGTATGCGGTCCGCACGTCGCTGCGATCGCACGAGATCGCGGTCGAACCGTTCCTGATCGTCGGCATCCTCGCCGGAATCAAGGAGATCGTCGTGTTGTCGGTCGAAGCTGCCACTCTGCTCGACAACGGGCCGAACTTCGCACGGGCTGTGGTGGAGATCGGCGTGCTCGCCGGGGTGGTGCTGATCCTGGCCGTTTCCGCGGTCATCCTGCGCGGGCGACGCGGTGGGCGGGGCGCTGCGGAACCCGTCATGGACGAGGAGACATCCCCCTCGGAGTGACGGACCCGGTGACCGTCGCAACTTGCTTTACGATCGGCTAGTGCCGTACTTTACGATCGTAAAGGTATCTGGCGAGGGGAGTAGCTGTGCAGTCAGCCGCGGCCACCGACCATCGGGCGACGGACACACGGGCCCGGCTGATCGACGTCGCCGTGCGACTGTTCACCCGCAACAGCTACGCCGGCACCTCGCTGCAGATGATCGCCGACGACATCGGTTTCACCAAAGCGGCCATCTACCACCACTTTCGGAGCCGCGACCAGCTCTTGCTGGCAGTGCTGGAACCCCTGCTGGAAGAGCTTGCGACGGTTGTCGACGCGGCGGAGCACAAGCGGTCCGCCTCCGCCAGGGCAGACGAGATGCTGACCGGATATGCCGCTCTAGCGGTACGCAACCGCGGCCTGGTGGGGGTGCTCGCCGCCGATCCCAGCGTCGCCGCCGCGCTGGAGCAGCGCGGCGATTGGACGCAACTCATCGCGCGTCAGTTGTCGCTTCTCGCCGATGTTGATCCGGGGCCGGCCGGAAAGATCAAGGCGGCCATGGTGTTTGCCGGCATGGCCGCGGCGGCCGGCCCGATATCGGCGAAGGTCGGCGACGAGGAACTTCTGTCCCACCTCATCGAGGCGGGTCGACGAACTCTGGGTGTGCGGGTGCCACGACGCCCGTGACGAGCATCACCGGCATGGTGCCGGGAAAGGAATCTGGAATGAAGAATGCGGTAGTGATCGGAGGCGGGTCGGGCATCGGGCGCGCGGTGGTCGAGCGGCTGCGGGCAGATGGCCACCATGTGGCGACCATCGATCTCAATCCCTCGGATGACGAGTTGGCCCACGTCGCCGATGTGACCGATCGAGCACAGATCGAAGCGGCCTTCGCTGCGATCACTGCGCAGTCGGGGCCCGTCACGATTCTGGTGAATGCCGCCGGACTGGACGGGTTCAAGCGCTTCACCGACATCACCTTCGCCGAGTGGCAGCGCGTGGTCGACGTGAACCTCAACGGCGTCTTCCACTGCGTGCAATCGGTGTTGCCCGGCATGATCGACGCGGGCTGGGGCCGCATCGTCAACATCTCGTCGTCGAGCACCCATTCGGGGACGCCGTACATGGCGCACTATGTGGCAGCCAAGTCCGCGGTCAACGGGCTGACGAAGTCGCTCGCGCTGGAGTACGGCCCCGCCGGAATCACCGTCAACGCCGTGCCACCGGGATTCATCGACACCCCGATGCTGCGCGGTGCCGAGTCGCGAGGTCTACTGGGTGACGTGCAGGCGACAATCGATGCGACGCCGGTGCGCCGGATCGGACGGCCCGAGGACATCGCCGCGGCGTGCGCGTTCCTGGTCTCCGAGGAGGCCGGCTACATCACCGGACAGATTCTCGGGGTCAACGGCGGCAGGAACACCTGAGTGGCGGAGCACCCGGGCCACTTCACCCCTGCCGGCGACGGATTCATGCCGACGAATTTTGCGCAGAGTCACTGGGGAGACGACCACCTCAATGGCCCGGCGATCGTCGGACTGATTGCCCGCGGACTCGAAAAGCATTGCGGCTCAGCTGAATTTCGTCCCGCGCGGTTGGCAGTGGACCTGTTCCGCGCAGCACGCAACGCGCTCACGACGCTGGACATCAGGGTGCTTCGCGACGGCCGCCGGGTCCGTGTCGCAGAAGGCGACGTCGTGCAGGACGGACGTGTGGTGGCACGGGCGACGCTGGTGCAGTACCGGCCGTCGGCGCCGGTACCGGGGGAGCTGTGGACGTCGGAAGCCCGCTTCCCGGAACCGCCGTCACCCGACGGCGCGATCTCGCCGTACGTCGGCAGCGACGAGGCCGGGTGGACACGGTCGCCGGCTGAGCACCAGAACGGCTCGCGGAAACGTTTCTACAACGACGGCATCGGAGTCGTCACCGGCGAGAGGCTCTCTCCGTTCGTCCGGGCGGCGACCGTGGCGGAGGCGACGAGCCTGGTGACCAACCTGGGCAGTGCCGGGGTGGGCTACATCAACGGCGACCTGACCGTCGCGCTGTCGCGCCTTCCGGTCGACGAGTGGATCGGTATCCAGGCGGACTCGCACCAGGCCGCCGACGGCATCGCCGTCGGGACCGCGACACTGTTCGACAGCCTCGGGGCGTTCGGAGCCGGGACGACCACTGCCATCGCCAACCCTGCTGCGCAGATCGACTTCTCGACGCGGGAGTTCCGCATGGGCATCAACTACGAGTAGGCGTCCGGCTACACACAACCGCTGACGGTGATGCGGCGACCGAAGTTCCCGCAGACGCTGATGTCCGGCGGAGGGGGCGGTGGCGGCGGGGGTGGTGCGGCTTCGTAATCCTCCGGCAGCGGCACATACTCGGACGGCGGTGGCACCCACGGTGCGATGGCGTCAGCGATGCTGCCGCACGCGTTCACCGACACATGGCGTCCTCCGACCGAACCGCAGACATCGGCGGTGGCCTCCATCGGCTGCGGTAGGGCCGACAGCCCGAAGGTCACCACACACAACCCGACGGATCCCACCACTCGCAATGCCCACACGACCGGGATCGTACCGCCGGGCCTGCCGCCGTTTCGGTGAATGGGGGCGCAGACCGCACAACGCATACACTCGCAGCTGAATCCGCAGACGTCCGCCGAGGAGGACCGTGGCCAGCTCGCTGCCCGACAACCCCTCGTTGAGTGACCTTCGCGACCAGGCTCACGGGCTGCAGCGACGAGTGCTCGATGCCGATCCCGACGGCATCGAGTTGGTTCGTCGACACCATCCGAGGTCCGCAGAGGTATTGCCGCAGAAGGGCGGTGATTTCGCACTGCCCGACGCGCAGCTGACGATTGCCGGTCGGTACGGCTTCACCGGGTGGTCCGCGCTCACCCACTACCTTGCTGTCGCCGATGACCTCGGCGTCGACCCGCGCCGAATCGACGAGGACGTCCTGTGCGAGGCGGACCGGTTCTGCGCGTTGTCGGTGCTGCGCTACACCGCCGACGACGCGCCACCTCGGCGCGCAGCGGCTGCCGAAATATACGCTGCAGCAGCTGATCTGGGCGACCAGCATATTTGGGCGGCCGCCGCGGCCGCTGATCCGACAGCGCTGGGCCGCCATCTCACCGACCAGCGTGATCTCTCGACGACGCACGGTGGCCCGTTCGGGTGGGAGCCGTTGATGTACCTGTGCTACTCCCGTGTCGACCTCGGTCGAACGCGGGAACAGGTGATCGCTGCCGCGACACTGTTGCTTGAAGCCGGTGCCGATCCCGACTCCGGGTACCTGTGGTGTGGGTTGTCCACACCCTTCACCGCCCTGACAGGAGTGTTCGGCGAGGGTGAACAGGGTCCGGGCCGCCAACCTCGGCATCCGCACGCACCCGACCTGGCGAGGCTGCTGCTCGAGTGGGGTGCCCACCCAGTCGACCAGCAGGCGCTCTACAACCGGATGTTTCGACCCGACGACTCGCACCTGGAGTTGCTCTTCGAGTACGGCTTGGCCGATGCGGGTCAGAGCCCGTGGGAACGCCGGCTCGGCGAGGCGATCCCGACCCGAAGTCAGATGTGGCGAGACCAGGTCGTCTGGGCCGCTGATCACGGCTTCGCCGACAGGCTCGATCTTCTGGCGCGCCACGGCGTGGATGTGTCCGGTGTCGAGTTGGTGATGCCGTCGGTTCCCGACGAGCCGAACTCCCGCGACGAACACGGCGCGACCGCGCTCCACCATGCTGCCTGGGGCGGCGACCTACCCGAGATCCAGCGGCTGCTGGAGGCTGGGGCCGACCCGTCCGCCATCGACTCCCGGTTCGAATCGACACCTCAGGGTTGGGCCGAATACGCATTCCAGGGCGAGGCCGCCGAACTCCTTCGGTCGGCCACTGCCGGGCGTTCACCGCAGCGATGAACACGGCGGGCGATGTTCAGCGCAGACCGGCGGAGCCCAGCCACGCCCGAGCCGCGACGAGTTCGGGTACCAGCGTCTCGGTGAGCAGCGCGACGTCGTCCTCGGAGTCTGCGGGGTAGCGCACGGTGTACCGGGCCCCGGGAACCTCGCCGCCCACCCCCACCACGGTGGTGCCGCGGGCGGTGGTCCACTCGGCCAGTTGCGGTTCCCACGGCGAACCGCTGAACACGAGCAGTCGGTAGTCGGTGGTCTTGGTCAGGTAGACATCGACATGGCTCCAGTCGCCGGTCTCGCACCCGACCGCGCTCCGCCGGGGTCCCTCCCGAAGCATCAGCGCGCCCTGCTGCGCCGAGCACAGCCGATGCGCCGGCGCGGCGAGGTGGCTGCCGGTGGGTCCGAGGAGCAGCTCGGAAACATCAGGACCCCAGTCTGATTCGGATTCGAGCAGGTGTGCGCTCGCCGTGGCGGCCGAATCGAGCGTCGCCACCAACGCGGTGGTGTCGGTTCCCGTCAGGTGACATTCCAGGGCGATCAGCAAGGCGAGGGTGTGCTGATAACTGCGGCACGCGACGCCCCCGACCTCGGGGTCCGCGTCCAACGTGACCACGCCGTCGCATCGTGAGGTGACGGCCGAGCCCGGGGTATTGGTGAGAGCGACTGTGGTCACCGTGTCGGGAAGCCGGCTCAGGGCGTCGAGCGTTTCGACCGAACCTCCGCCGGCCGATGTCGCCACCACCAGCGTCCCCGGGCCCCAGGAGGGGAGTAGTCGCGACGATGCCAGCTCCGATGTCGCCATCAGGCCCCGTGCCCGCATCCGGGCGGCGGCCACCGCTCCGGCGTAGGCCGAAGATCCCATTCCGACCAGGACCACCCGCGAGGTGCCGGGCGGCACCACCGCAGCCCAAGGGTTCTCTGCTGCCAGTGATCTCGCGAGTCGCTGCAGCACCTCGGGCTTGCGACGCAGATCGGCGGCGTACCCCTCGGGCTTCACGAGTCTGTGTCCGCGTCGAGGAGGGCAGGAAGCGCTGCGTCGGGGACATACATCCATCTCGGTAGATGCCTGGCCGCATAGATCATCTCGCGCATCGCCTGCTGTATCCGCAAGGCCCGCAGTGCCTGCGCGTCATAGAGATCGGTGTGGCCGAGATCGGCGAGGCGCCGAGCATAGGCATCCAGGAAGTTGCCGCGGGCCGATTCGTCCGCATCGGCGAGCGCCCGGGCGTCAAGGGGGGTGTGCCGGCGCGCGACGACCGCGACGTGGGCCAGCGACTGAGCCATGCCGGCCACATCGACCGCCGCGGGAATCGGCAGGATCCGCTCGGACGCGGGCAGCACCGGGTTGCCGTCGAAATCGGTGACCACGAATCGGCCCGCGCTGTGCAACACCTGACCGACATGGAGGTCGCCATGGCCGTCGATCACCACGGTGCCCGCCAGCGTCCCCAGTATCTCCAGTTCGAAGGACACCTGTTCGCGGCGGTCCCGCAGTATCGTGCTACTCGGGAAATCGCCGAGGGCGCAGGCGATATCGAGTACCTTGAGAGCGTCGTCGCGCCACCGGGCCGCGTCGTTCTCGGATGCGATGGACGCCGTCGGTGAGAGCGCGGCGTGCATGTCGGCGACCAGCGCGCCGACCTCCGACGCAGCGTTGCTCAGTGCTGCCGTGTCGTGGCCGAGGGCAGCGGAGGTCACCATGTCGACCGCCCAGGTCCAGCCGTCGACCGCCCCGGGCAGGTACTCGTCGGCATAGGCGACGAGAGTCTCCGCGCCCTCCGGGGGCTGCCAGGTGACCAGGCCCCACGGCACGGGCATCCCGGTGAATCCGGCGTCGCGCAGTGCGCTGATTCGCTGCGGTGCCGGATGCGGCCCCTGCTGTAGATGAGTCGCCCACTTGACGACTGCGGAGTCGCCGACGATCACCGACTCGTTGGTCTGGTCCACGCCGACCGGTTGTTCGCCGGTGGCCGTGATCTCGGTCCACGACCGTACGGTGAACCGTCCCAGCTGCCTCGTAACAGACACTCCTGCAACAAGATCGAGTAGCGCCTCGGCGGCACCGTCTCCCGGCTGAGCCTTCCGCCACCGTCTGTCGGCCATCTCGACCTGGGGCGCCGCGGACAGCGTGCCGGCATCGCTCACGATCGCCAACCGGGCATGGGCCAGTTCGAGCGCGTCGACGATGTCAGCCAACGGATGCTCGATGCTCGATGCCGACACGTTCGATGACGTCGGCTCCGACACGGAGTCCGTCTCGCGCGCGCACGGCTGCGCCGAGGCGGTCCAGGCGCGTCCGGAGCTCGGCGTCGGCGAACAATCGGTCGACAGCGTCGGTCAGATCGCTGTCGGTGAAGCCGTAGGTGTCCAGGCGTAAGCCGAACCCGAGCTCGTTGATGCGTTGCGCATTCTCGTACTGGTCCCAGAACAACGGTAGGACGATCAGTGGCTTGCCGAAGTGCAGCGCTTCGGTGACGGTGTTGTTGCCGCCGTGCGAGATCACCAGGTCGACCTGCGGGATGACCTTGGTCTGGGGCAGCATCTGGGCACCGACCATGTTGTCAGGCAACGTGATTCGATCGGCCTGCGGGCCCTTGCTGACGATGAAGCGATGCCGTGAGGTGCCCAGCACGTCCACGAGACGCTGCATGAGACCCACATCGGCGCCGCCGAGCGAGCCCAGCGACAGGTAGACCAGGGCGCTGCCG
The DNA here is from genome assembly GCF_039729195.1 of Mycobacterium sp. DL. Taxonomy (NCBI): domain Bacteria; kingdom Bacillati; phylum Actinomycetota; class Actinomycetes; order Mycobacteriales; family Mycobacteriaceae; genus Mycobacterium; species Mycobacterium sp. DL. The sequence goes on along the minus strand of NZ_CP155796.1, from coordinate 3,303,845 downwards.
TCCGGCCGATTCGCCAGTTCGGCCGGGACAACGTAGTCCTCATCGGTTTCGCGCACACTGGAATCCATCCTCGTCCAGCTGTCGTCCAGTGGACGTGCGTCGAGGTAGTCCGCTTCGGCGGGGTAGACGTAGAGGTTGGCGGCGTTGACGCGCGGCATGAACTCCAGGTCGGGCAGTGGCGCTGCGCCCTGCTCTCGGACCCAGGCGTCGAAATCGGCCCACATGGATCTGTGGGTGCGATCGAACTCGGCCCGGTAGGCGTCCCAGTCGCCACGGTCGGCGCTGGGCAGCCCGGAGAACGGCGGCGGAACGTCCTCACCCGGCAACTCCAACGGACTGCACGAGACGATTCGCACGAACGGTGCACCGGCAGTGACGAGCGCGGGGAACAGCACCACGTTGTCCTCGACGATGACGTCCGGCCGGTGCTCGGCGACGATCTGCCGAAGCCGCGGCTCACAGTATCTCGCGCCGTCGATGAGGGCCTGATACGTCGGCTGGATGAACGAGCCGAGCTGCTCGATGGTGGGCTTGCGAAACTCGGGCGACGTCTCGGCGATGAAGTCGGTCCAGAACTTCCCCGGGTCCTCGTCGGCAGCGCCGTCGGCCGGTTCTGCGAGATCAACGAGTTCCTCGATGAATCCCAGTGGTTCGAGCTTTCCCGCCCACGAACTCTCGGCTGCGAACACGATGGTGTGGCCCCGGTCGCGCAGTATCGAGGCCAGTCCGATGCACTGATTGGTCGGTCCGTAGGCCGATTCGGGCCAGAACATGATCGTCAATGGGGTCTGCGCAGCCATCACCCGAACGTACAGCGGCGCCGGCAGCGGTGACAGGACAGCGATGTCCGCCGACGTAACTCTCAAGGTGGACAAGGGGTTCCGCAGCTGGTGCCCGCCGTCACCGGCTCGCCTCGAGCGCCTCCCTCTGGATGCGTTCGAACTGGGCGCCCATCGCTTCGGCCAACACTTTCGCCCCCGACAGCGGGCGCACCATCACCATGAAGTCGTCGATCAGGCCGTCGTCATCAACATGGAGGAAGTCGCATCCGGTGATCTTCTTACCGTCCACGGTCGCCTCGAAGACCAGGGCATGGTCCCGGCCGTTCTCGTCGGCGATCTCACGGACATACCGGAAATCCTCGAAGACGCGCATCACGGCGCGCAGTATGGCGGCGGTGAGGGGCTTGCCCGGGTAGGGCTTGAAGGCCACGGGGCTGGTGAATACGACACCGTCGGCCAACGACGCTTCGATCGCAGCGTCGTCGCGTGCTTCGACAGCGGCACGGAAAGGATGCATCGCACACCTCTTGTCTGGTCCGGGGTCCGGCTCGCGCAGACCCGTGCCGAGACGTTATCGCGAGCGATCCGATGGTCTGCCGTCTCCCTCGGATCCACACGCCTCGCACTGAGTCATCCCCGCAAGAACACCGACGCATCGCGCGGCGTCGCGATTTCGACTTGTCGGCTTCGCAATGTGGATTTGCGGCAAACCCGGCGCGATATTCGGGCTCGACGTTCGATGATGTGATTCAAGGACATTGCGTTGCAGGTAGAAGCGGTACTCGCGGGGTCAGCGCGGACGAAGTCGACTCCGATGTTCCGACAATTCACTTTGCTCAAACTGTGTGAATCGGACCTGTTCCCACATTGGCCCTCGTTGTCATCCCGTTATGCGACAATTGCTGTTCACAGTTCGGCGAGGCATACCAGTCCGGTGCGTATGGGGAGGTCCAGTGATGCGGCGCGTAAGCGGTGCCACCGGCGCGGTCGTGCTCTCGACTGCTCTTCTCATCAGCGGTGCGGGTGGTGCGGTCGCGGTGGCCGACACCGGCACCGGGGATTCGTCTTCGAGCAGTTCGGGTGCCTCGGACACCGCCGGCGAGGGGTCGGCCTCGACGGACAGGGATTCTGACGCGAGCGATCGCGAATCCATCCGGACCACCCTGCGTGACGTCGTACGCAGCGCCACGAGCGCCTTCGACTCGCGGCCGGACCGTGTTTTCGGTCCGTCCGGGGAAGACGACCGCGCCGCAGACGAGGTCAGCGACGATGTGTCCGACGACCTCATCGACGACGCGTCCGATCTCATCGACGAGGTCGGCGACGATGTCGCCGTCGGTGACATCGAGGCCGAAGACCCGGTGGCACCGGAGACTCCCGCAGAGTCGGATGTGCCGGAAGTGCCTGAAGCCGAGACACCGGTGGACCCCGAATCGGACGCATCCGAGGCCGGCGGCGCCGGCGGTTCGGCCGGCGGCAGTGATTCACCGGAGAGCACGGGGTCCGGTTCAGCCACCCCGTACGGGCCAGTCAGCCAGGAGCAGACGGTGGCCTCGTCGCCGGCAGTTCGCCAGGTGACGCCGATATTCCACGTGGTCCGGACCATGACCTCGGTGGTCGTGACCCTGGGAAGCGCGGCGGCATCGATTCCGCCGGTGGTTTTTGCGCTGCCGTTCTCGCAGACGCCGGTGTCCGATGTGGTCGCGCTGCTGGAGGCGCTGCTGACCTCGGTGGGAGAATCTGCCACCGCCATCGCGAATCTGCCCTCAGATCTCGTCGCCATGCTCGGCACCGGGGCCACCGTTCCTCACCCGATCGTGGTGGGTTCTCATTCCGACTATCGGATGGCGCCCCTGAGCGTGGGCAGCACCCCGATCGCAGGTCCGCAGCCGACGTCGCCGCTTCTACCGATCACCTCCGATCTGCTGAGTGGCAACACCGGCGATCTCCCGGGCTTCGGAACATTCACACCCACGGTGCTCATGGCCCACTCGGCGCCACCCCCGATGGTTCCCGCGGCACTGTCGGCTCGACTGGGCGAGCATCAGTCGCTGGTCGATCGGGCGTTCGGTGCGATGCTGCTGCCGTTGTCGCTGTGGGCACTGGCCACCGGCGCCCTTCCGGGTCTCGCCGGCTTGCTTGTCGTCTTCGGCGCCGGGATCCGCGTTGGTTACCGGCAGGCGAAGGCGGGCTTTGCGGTCAAGGTCGCCGGAATCGCACGGTTCGCACGACCGGGGCCCATGGGTGTGGTCCGGGCGGGCTCTCTGGTCGCGCTTCATCAGCGGGCTCTTCGTCCCGAAGGCCCGCGGACCCTCCGCCTGGTCCGCGGCGACCACGCAGCCTGAACAATCTCCTCCGCCCTTCTTGCGCGCTGATCATGCTGCAGGACAGGGCATCTGGTGGCCGGCAATGTGTCTGCGTAGATGACCGACATGGATTTCGAGCGCCGCTCTGTTGCCGTCATTTCTACTGAATTGTGGTGCCGCCGATTGAATCGGTCCCCCCGAATTTTTTCAGATTGCTGATCTCGGTGACATCACACCTGCGGTAAATCTCGGTAAAAGCAGTAGACGAAACGTAAATGCGTGTCACAGTTTGCGGGGATTCATCACCGCAAGGAGGCATGATGCCGGTTCCGACAATGCTCCACCGGATTGCAGCCGAACTGTTCGGCACCTTTTGGTTGGTTCTCGGCGGTTGTGGGAGCGCGGTATTCGCGGCGTCTTTTGTCACCGCGGATGCGGTTTCACTCGGCATCGGATTCCTCGGCGTCGCACTGGCCTTCGGCCTGACCGTGCTCACCGCCGTGTATGCCTTCGGAACGGTGTCGGGCGGACACTTCAACCCCGCAGTCACCCTCGGCGCTGCCATTGCCGGTCGCATCGAGTGGAAAGCGGTGTTGCCGTACTGGCTTTCGCAAGTCGTCGGCGGTCTTCTGGGCGGTTTGACCATTTTTGTCATCGCCAGCGGCCGGCCCGATTTTGATCCGGTCGGCAATATGGCCGCGAATGGATTCGGCGACCTTTCTCCCGGTGGCTTTTCGCTGTGGTCGGTCATCATCGCCGAGGTGGTTTTGACCGCGGTATTCCTCTGGGTCATTCTCGGTGCCACCGAAGACCGTGCGCCCAAAGGCTTCGCGGGATTGGCGATCGGTTTATGCCTCACGCTCATTCACCTGGTGAGCATTCCCATCTCGAACACCTCGGTCAACCCTGCACGTTCCACCGGTGTCGCATTCTTCAACGCCGACGGAGCACCCGCCCAGTTGTGGGTGTTCTGGCTCGCGCCGCTGATCGGCGCAGCTATCGCTGGAGTGTTGTACCCGTTGGTATTCGGCCGCCGCGAGGCCCTCGCCGAACGTCCCGTCCGCGAAGACGCTCTCGACACCGCAGAGCCCGCCACAGACATCTGACGGCGGCCACCGCTGCGCGTTCTGACCAGGGGAGGGGCCCTCGGTGTCATCTCAGTTGAACAGTTCTGTGCGGCGTTCGCGGCGCGCTCTCGGAATTCAGTCCAAGCTGCTCATCATCCTGCTGGTTGTCAGCGTCGTCTCGGTCCTGGTGGCAGGGTCGATCGGTTATGCGTCGGGCACCGAGTCCCTGACCAATGCGGAGTTCAAGAGGATGACGCAGCTACGGGAATCACGCGCCCGCGAGATCACCGCCTACTACCGGACGGTCACTGACGCCGCCTCGATCGTGACCCACGGAACCACCACGGTGAACGCGGCCCGCGATTTCAGTGCCGCCTTCGCAGAACTCGACGCCACGCCACCGCCGCCCGAGGCCCGCGCGGCGGTCACCGACTATTACGAAGATGTTTTTGCGCCGCTGTTGAGTGAGCGGAGCGGCCAGCCCGCGGACCCCACGCTGTTCGAGCCGACCGGAAACGCCGCTACTTACCTGCAGAACGCCTACACCGTTCCCGCAGACGGTGACTTCGATGCCGCGCTGACCATGCAGGCCGCCGGTGACCCCAGCGCCTGGTCTGCCGTGAATGCCCGATACCAAGGATTTTTCGCCGATCTCACCACCCGGTTCGGCTTCGAGGATTCACTCATCCTCGACACCAACGGCAACGTCGTCTACACCGCCTACAAGGGCGCGGATCTCGGCACGAACCTGTTCACCGGCCCGTACCGAACGTCTCTGCTGGCCGATGCCTACCGACAGACCCTCCAGGCGACGTCGGTGGATCAGACGATCGTCACCGATTTCGAGCGTTACCCGCCGTCGTACGACAAGCCCACACCCTGGGTGCTGTCGCCGATCGGCAGCGGCGGCAGCATCGTCGGGGTGTTGGCCCTGCAGTTGCCACTCGACGGCATCAACAACGTGATGACCGGTGACAGAGGCTGGGAGGAAGACGGCCTCGGCGCAACCGGTGAAACGTATCTCGCCGGTCCCGACAAGCTGATGCGGTCCGTGTCACGGGAACTGCTCACCAATCCCGACGCCTACGCGGCCGGCGTCATCGCCAACGGCACCCCCACAGAGGTGGCCGAACGCGAGGTCGAGGTCGGGGGCAGTGTGCTGCTTCAGCCCGTCGACACGGTCGCGGTCAACCGGGCGCGGTCGGGGGAGTCGGGGGTGACCACCGACAAGGACTACATCGGTCCGACGTCGTTGGTCGCCTTCATGCCCTTGGACATCCCGGGATTGGACTGGGTGCTGGTCGCCAAGATCGACGAGGACGAAGCCCTGGCGCCGGTCAACACCTTCGCCCGCAACATCGCCCTGTCGATCGCCGGCATCGTGCTGGTGGTGTGCATTCTGGCGCTCATCCTGAGCCGCCTCCTGACACGCCCCCTGACCCGGCTGGCCGCCGCTGTCCGCCGGGTCACCAGCGGTGATCTCGGCGTCACCGTCCCCGTCACCACCCGGGACGAATACGGCGACCTGGCAGCGGAATTCAACGACATGAGCGCCAGCCTGCAGACAAAGCAGGAGTTGATCGAGGAACAGCGTCGCGAGAACGACGAACTGCTCGCCTCGCTGATGCCCGAATCCGTCGCCCGCCGGGTCCGCGACGGCGAGACCACCATCAGCGGCGATCACCGGGATGTGTCCGTCGTCTACGCCGAACTGCTGAACTTCAAAGAGTTCGCGCGATCCCTGTCATCAGAGGAATCCGTTCGGCTGCTCAACATCCTCATCGAGGCATTCGACGCAGCTGCCGAACACCACGGGATCGAGCGGGTACGCAGCTTGCACAACGGATTCCTGGCCACCTGCGGTCTGGTCACCCCGCGCGTGGACCACGCCGGTCGCACCGTGGCCTTCGCCATCGAACTGGTCGAGATCATCGACCTGTTCAACGATCAACACGGCGCCGAACTGGCGGTCCGGGTAGGGATCGACAGCGGTTCTGTCTCCAGCGGACTCATCGGTCAACGGTCGAGAATCTACGATCTGTGGGGGGAAGCGGTCGATCTGGCGCACCGTGTCCACGCCGCCAGCAGCCGTCCCGGCGTTTTCGTCAGCGATCGGGTGCACGACAGTCTCACCGCGTTTCACAGCTTCACCGACGCGGGAACGATGCCCGGCAACGACGGCGTCGAACCGGTGTGGTCCCTGCAGCTGCCCGGGCGGGTAAGCTCGTGACCTCCATGACGTCGCAATCATGGTTCTGGCCCACGGTGGCAGTCGTTGTTGCACTGCCGATCTCACTGCTGATCCTCACCGAAGTCCATCAGTGGCTGTTGCGGCGAGGCAGCAGCTATGCGCGGCCGGTCCTGCTGCTGCGCAACGCCGTCCTGCCCGCGCTGGGTCTGCTGATCCTGGTGGATCAACTCAACGACGCCGACGTCGAGGCGACCTGGCCGCGGATAGCCGCCACGGTGTTCGGATTCCTGCTGATCCTGTTTGCGCTTTCGGGTGCCAACGCGGCGCTGTTCGGCCGCGCTCGGGCCGGCAGCTGGCGGGAGCGCCTGCCGAGCATCTTCATCGACCTCGGCCGGCTCCTGGTGATCGTCATCGGCCTGGGGCTGCTGTTCTCCTGGGTCTGGGGAACCAATATCGGTGGGCTCTTCGCCGCGGTCGGGGTCACCTCGATCGTCATCGGCCTCGCCGTGCAGACGGCGGTCGGGCCTGTGATCGCCGGGTTGTTCCTCCTCTTCGAGCAACCCTTCCGGATCGGGGACTGGCTCGACACCGGGTCGGTCAAAGGTCGCGTGCTCGAAGTGAATTGGCGATCCATTCACATCGACACCGGCAACGGTATCCAGATCGTGCCCAACGCCGCGCTGGCCGGATCGTCGTTCACGAACCTCAGCCGCGTCGCCGGCCCGGCCTTCTACAGCAGTGCGACGCTGACGTTCTGCGGTGACGACCGGCCCGGAACCGTCGTGCGGACATTGAAGGCCGTGGCCGACGCCCTGCCACAGAAGCTACCGGGAATGGACGTCCGAGTGACCGCTCTCGGTGCCGCCGAGTACAAGGTGTCGGTGCCGGTTGCCTCACCCGCCGACGAGGGGGCGGCACGGAACCTCCTGCTACACCGCGTCTGGTACGCCGCGTGGCGCGCCGGGTTGCACCTCGATGAGGCGGACGGTGTCATCGACGACCATCGGGCCGAAGACCTTGCGGTGCAGTCGCGCCGGATCGCCGCGGCACTGGCCTTGGACAGGGAGACCGTGGACGAGATGCTTGTCGCGGGTCGCCGATTGATCTACAGCGAAGGCGAGACCGTGCAGGCGGTCGGCTCTGTTCCCGAGGGCATCGGATTCATCGCCGAAGGTGAATTGGCGCTGACGGTTTCGAACGACAACGGCGAACAACTCACGGTCGGGCATCTCGACGTCGGCAACTACATCGGCGCCACCGCACTCACCCGGCAGCCGGTTCTCACCGGTGCGACGGCCCTGCGGGACACCACGCTGATCGTGATCCCGCGCGACACCATGGCAGCTGTGGTGCAACACAATCCGCAGCTCGCCCGGTTGCTGGGCGACACTATCGAACACCGCAGACGGGCCGCGGAGGAATGGCGCACCGCGGCTACCGGGTAAGGCCGCCCGGAGGATTCGGCCGACTTCCTAGGGTTTCGGAGTGGACCGTCCCCGAGGAGGTTTGCCCTTGGGCGGTGGCTCCGAACCGCCGCGGGTGGCGAATCTCCCCAGCGTGGAGACGCCCGGGACCGATGACACAGCCCGGTACACGTCGTTGCCGGTAGCAACCAGTGCCTCGAGTTGGGGCAGCATCGCATCCATGGTCCTGATCATCGGATCGGCCAGTGCGAGGTAGCGCTCGGCCCGGTCGATCGCGGTGTTGAGTCGTTCCGTCGCGGTGGCCAGGTTCTCGATGAGATCCGGCAACTCGGCGGCGAGTTGGAGCGACGCGGGCGGGATGCGCAGCGCCCCGGAGGCGACGGATTGGGCTGTCTCTGCCGCTGCCTGGGCGGCGGCTTTGATGTCTTTGGGGCTCGGGACCTTCTGGCTCGCCATGGGTCAACGATGACGCACGCCGGCCGACTGCGGGCAGATTGGCGCAAAATCGCAGAGTCGGGCACCCGGTAGGTCAGATGCCGAGGACTGCCTTGGCGATGAGGAAGTAGATCAGCAAGCCTGTCGCGTCGACGAACGTGGTGATGAAGGGGTTGGAGAAGACCGCCGGGTCGGCGCGAACCGTCCGTGCCAACAGCGGCATCGCGCCGCCCACGGTCGCCGCCATGGTGCACACACTGAGCAGCGTCAAGCCGATGACCGCGCCCAGTTGACGGTCGTAGATGACGCTGGTCGCCACGAACGCGACCCCACCGAGGAGCAGACCGAGAGACAGGCCGACCCGGAACTCCCGGAACAGCACCTTGAGCAGATCGGCCGGCTCGACGTCACCGAGAGCGAGCGCGCGGGTCACCGTCGTCGCGGCCTGGTTGCCGGTGTTGCCGCCCGTGCCGATCAGCAGGGGCACGAACAGCGCCAGCGCAACCACTTCCGCCAAGGTTGCTTCGAAGACCTCCAGCACCTGAACGGTCAGCGTGGCACCGATGGCCAGCACCAACAGCCACACCACCCGCGAGCGGACCAAGCTGACCACCGACGCCGTCAGGTAGGGGCGGCGCAGGGGTTCCGCGCCGCCGATGCGGGCCTGATCCTCGGACTCGGCGTCCTCGAGGATCTGCAGCGCATCGTCGACGGTGAGGATTCCGACCAGGCGGGTCTCGTCATCGACGACCGGCAGCGCGAGGACCTTGAGATCGGCGCAGCGTCGTGCGGCGGCTTCGGCATCGTCAGTGGCGTGCACCCACTGCGCGGGCCGCATCACCTCGGCAATGGTGGTGCCCGGTGCTGCCCGTAACAGGTCTCGAAGCGCGACGACGCCGACCAGCGTGCGTTGCGCGTCAGCGACCGGAAGTGTGTACACCGTTTCGGCGTCGTCGAGGTGGCGTGTCACCCGTGTCAAGGCTTCGGCCGTCGTCAGTTCGGGTCGGACCGCGATGAACTCCGGGCTCATCTGTCGACCGATGGAACCGTGCGGATACCCGAGGATCACGGCCGTCTTGTCGCGCTCGTCCGGCGGGAGGCCTTTCATCAGCCGACGGGCGACGGTGGCCGGCAACTCGTCGAGCAGTTCCACCCGGTCATCGGGATCCAGATCTGCGAACAGTGCCGACACCGCATCGTCCTGCAGGGCGCCCACCAGATCGCCTTGCAGACTCGGATCCAGTCTCTCGAACACCTCCAGCGCCTGCCCCTTCGGCAGCACCCGGTAGAGCACAGCCTGGTGTTCGCGGTTGCAGCGCTCGAGAATGTCGACGACATCGGCGGACGAGAGCGACCTGGCAAGAGCTGTCAGTGGCGCCACATCCCGGTCGTCGATCGCGCGATCCACAGCGCGGCGAACAGCATCGCGACGTTGCACGTCGGACACCGTCATCGGTCGAACCGCGAGGTCACCGGCGATGCAAGACCCTGCCTGCGCAACATAGGAGTCATTGAACACGACGCGTGGCGGCCGTCAGCGAGTTGCCGTAGGCGCGGGGCGCTGAGGAATTCGGCGTTTGTCGGGATACTTGTCAGACTCCAGCACCACAAGGGGTCGTCGACAACGTTGCCGACTGTTCACGCCGTATCAACAAGGGGCCGCGCATGACAGTTGTCGCCATCTATCTGGTCATCACATTCGGTCTCGGGGGCCTTGCGCTGGCACTGCGGCTCCCGCCTCTGGTCGGTTTCCTGGCGGCAGGGTTCGTCATCAACGCCCTCGACGTCGGGGAGTTTCCGGAACTGGATGTGTTGGCGGACCTGGGCGTCACACTGTTGCTCTTCGCGATCGGTCTCAAGCTCGACGTCCGGATCCTGCTGCGCCGCGAGGTGTGGCTGACGACCTCTGTGCACATGGTGGTCAGCGTCGTCCTCGGTGGCATCGCCCTGTGGCTGGCCGCTGTGGCCGGTATGGCGATGCTGGCAGGGCAGAGCATGCAGACCATCGCCCTGCTCGCCTTCGCGCTGTCGTTCTCCAGCACGGTCTTCGTGGTCAAGGTCCTCGAGGAGCGGGGCGAATCGCACGCGCTCTACGGGCGGGTGGCCATCGGCATCCTGGTGATGCAGGACATCATCGCCGTCGTCTTCTTGACAGCGACCAGTGGTTATCTGCCCAGCCCGTGGGCGTTGGCGCTGGTGGGTCTGTGGCCCCTCACCCGGGTCCTGCGCAGGATCTGGAGCCGGTTGGGCCACGGCGAGATGCAGTCGTTGTTCGGCATCGTGATGGCGTTGGTGCCCGGGTACGCGTTGTTCACCGCGCTCGGTCTCAAGGGCGATCTCGGTGCCCTGATCATCGGGGTGCTGCTGGCGTCGCACCCGGCGTCCTCCGAGCTCGCACGGTCGCTGTTCCACATCAAGGAACTGCTGCTCGTCGGCTTCTTCGTGTCGATCGGCCTGACCGGTCTTCCGGATCTGCCCACCATCGGCGTAGCGCTGCTGATGTTGCTGCTCCTGCCGTTCAAAGCGGCCTGGTACGTGCTGCTGTTGTCCCGCCTGAAGCTTCGGTTCCGTACTGCTCTGCTCGCCGGACTGGGCCTGATGAACTATTCCGAGTTCGGATTGATCGTGGTCTCGGTGGGGGTGTCAGCCGGGATGCTGGCCGAGGCCTGGCTGGTCGAGATGTCGATCGCCGTGGCGCTGAGCTTTGTGGTGTCAGCCTTGTTCAACCGGCGCGGGCATCTGATGGTGGAGAAGATCGCGGCGCGCTTGCCGGCCCAGGACGAACAGAATCTGCATCCGGAGGAACGATCCGGCGACGCCAGCGACGCCGAGGTCGTGGTGATCGGGATGGGCCGGGTGGGGTTCGCCGCGTATCAACGATTGACCGACCATTACCAGCACCGGGTAGTCGGCGTCGACTATGACGGCCCCCGAATCGAGCGACTCAAAGCCCAAGGACTGCGGGTCATCGAAGGCGACGCCACCGACCTGTACTTCTGGAACCAACTCAAACGCTCCGACTCGGTGCGCATCGCCGTGCTGGCCATGCCGCGCCACGGCGCCAACGTCACCGCGCTCGAGTGCCTGCGGGAGTCGGGGTTCAGTGGCAAGGTCGCCGCAGTCGCCCGCTACGACGACGAGGTGCAGTGGGCCAAGGACCACGGCGTCGGCATCGCCTTCAACGTGTATTCGGGCGCTGGGCTGGAACTGGCCGATCAGGTGGCCCATGACGCGGAACCACGGTCCATGGACCTCGAGCCCGAGGACGGTCCCAGCGGAGCGTCGTAGCGGGGGAGACGGCGGTGTACTGAGTATAGTCATGTATACTTAGGTGTTGTCCGCACTATGGAAGGTGTTCGAATGCGTGGGTCGACATCCAGTACCGAACACTTGTCCCGGCGCCTCGTCGTTGTGTTGCCTATGTCGTACGACGATGCGCGGGCTCGGTATGAGGCGATCGTGCCGACCTACGACGCGTCGGCCTTCGCCCACGCAAAGTCCTGGAATGACACCCTCGACATCGCGGGTGTGCAAGCGCCACATGGGTTCATGCTCTACGCGCGCTTCGATGCTGCTCCGATGATGGTCGGTTCGCCGTCACGGGGACGCGCCACCGAGTACCTCATGGGCAACCACACAATCGCCGAGACGATGTTCCGGCACGACCCGGGCGTCCTACTGCACGCGCCGTTGCGCACGTTGATCTCCGCGGGCGATGACGATGTCACGCGGTTTTCCGTGGATCAGCCCAGCTTGCAGTTCGCGTCTTTCGGCCAGCCTGAGATCGCCGCAGTCGGACATCGGCTCGATGCTCTGCTGGCCGGCGTCATCGCGCTACTCGGTGGTGACGTGCCAGAGCAACTCGAGTCTCCAGCTGATCGGGTAGATCCGTCGTAATCCGCTGGGCGGGCGCCGGATCGGTGCTGACCAAATCGCCGGAAGCAGCGTAGTCCCCAGATCGCTCTTGACACCCGATGTGTTCTGAATCACCATAGAGACATCAGACGTCTGATGTCATGACCCGGGGCGGGAGAGGAGTGGACCGTGGCCCTTCCCGAAGAACTCGCGGACATGCTTCTCGGGTCGATCGTCGACGGGCAGTTTCCGAGCGAGTCGGTCCTTCCCTCGGAGGGGGAGTTGGCGCTGAAGTACGGGATGAGCCGGCTGACCGTCCGCGAGGCGGTGCGCATCCTGCGGTCGCAGAACATCGTGTCCATCCGTCGTGGTCGCGGCACCTTCATCAACCCGCCGAAAGCGTGGACGTCTCTGGCTGCCGTCGTCCGCATCGAGGAACGCCGGTCGTCCTCGGGCGGAGTGTCCGGTCGGCTGATCGAAGCGCGGCGGATGGTCGAGATCGGCGCCGCGCAATTGGCTGCCGTCAACCGGTCGAAGGAGGATCTCGACGCCCTGGCCGCCAGCATCGAAGAAATGCGGATGGCCAACAGACTCAACCGAGTCGAACTGTTCGTCGAGGCGGACATCGCCTTTCACGACGTGATCATGCATGCGACCGCAAACATGTTCATCCCGTTCATGTTCGAACCGTTCGGGAGTCTTCTGATCGAGGCCCGCACGGAGACATCGGCGATCCCGGAGATCCAGGTGAACGCCATCGCCATGCACGAAGCGATCCTCGAGGCACTCACCGCTGGAGACCCCGGGAGGAGTCGCGACGCGATGGAGGCGCACATGGACCAAACCGAAAACGACTTGCGTCGATACGTCATCGATGCCAACCAGACTGCAGCACGAAAGGCGAGCCTCTGATGAGTCCTTCACTACCTGCCGAACGTACCGCCGTCATCACCGGCGGGGCATCGCCGCGGGGCATCGGCCGCGCGACCGCCGACCGGCTGGCCCGCGACGGATGGTCGGTGGCGATCCTGGACATCGACGAAGACGCCGCCAAATCCACGGCCGGCGAAGTGACAGAACAGTACTCGGTTTCCGCCCTCGGTGTCGGAGCCGATGTCTCAGAGGAGGACTCGGTACACGCGGCCGTGGCGCAGATCGAGTCGGTCCTGCCGCCCGTCATCGGACTCGCCAACATCGCCGGGGTCAGTTCGCCGACGGAGTTCCTGGACGTGACACCGGCGGAGTGGGATCGAGTGTTCAACGTCAACATGCGAGGTACGTTCCTCGTGACCCGACGGGTGTTGCCCGCGATGATCGCCGCCGGGGTCGGCCGGATCGTCAGCGTCTCGTCAATCTCGGCGCAGCGTGGCGGCGGGACGTACTCGAAGGTCCCGTACAGCGCGTCCAAGGCGGCAGTCATCGGGTTCTCGCGTGCCCTGGCGCGGGAGATGGGCCCGCACAACATCACGGTGAATTCCGTTGCGCCCGGACCGATCGACACCGACATCATGGGCGGCACCCTGACCGACGAGCGCAAGGCGCAGATGAGCGCCGACATCCCGCTGGGGCGGATAGGCACCGTCGACGAGGTCGCCGCCTTGATGGCCTTCTTGATGAGCGGAGACGCCGGGTTCATCACCGCGGCCACCTACGACGTCAACGGCGGACTGCAGATCTCGTGACGCCGTTCACCAAATTCGAGGAGTTCGGATCATCGCAAAAAGTACAGACACCCACGGCCTCTCAGTCGAGCAGATCCTCGCCGATGCCCCACCTCTGAGGCAGGAAACCGCTGCGCGAGAACGCATCCGGGCAGCCAACGTGGCTGCCGGCCGCCGTATCGCGGTGCTCGACGACGATCCCACCGGATCGCAGACGGTGCACGACGTCAGTGTCGTCACCGTCTTCGAAACCGACGAGTACGCCGCTGGTCTGGCAGCGCCGGGATCTACCTGCTTCATCCTGACCAACACCCGCAGTCTCGCTGAGAGCGCCGCCATCGAAGTCAACACCGACGTGTCGGCAAATCTGTTCGCGCTGGGCCAGAGTTTCGGCGGCCCCATGGAAGTCGTAAGCCGTGGTGATTCCACGCTGCGCGGCCACATCCTCGCCGAGATCCGGGCCATCGATGCCACCCGTCGTCGTGTGACCGGCGCCGGGTTCGACGGCGTCCTGTTGATACCCGCTTATTTCGAGGCGGGCCGGTTCACCGCGGGTGACATCCATTGGGCCACCGTGGCTGGGACTCCCACCCCGGTAGGGGACACGGAGTTCGCCCGAGATGCGACGTTCGGATACACGTCTTCGAACTTGCGGGACTTCGTCGCTGAGAAGAGTGTAGGCACCATCACGGCAGACGAGGTGCACAGCATCACCCTGGACGACATCCGGATCGGCGGGCCAAGCAGGGTTGCCGAGATTCTGGGCGAGGTCACCGGCGGGGCGTTCGTGGTGGTCAACGCTACCGATTACGCCGACCTGGAGATCGTCGTTCTCGGGTTGCTGGAGGTCCAGCAACAGGGACGCAGTTTCGGGTACCGTACCGGGCCGTCGTTCGTCAGGGCCTTGGCGGGTCTGGAACCACAGGAACCGCCTTCCGCGCAACAGATTTGGCCCGAAGGCAATCCCGGCGGCCACGGCCTGGTGGTCGTCGGTTCACATGTGGGTCTGACGAGTAGGCAAGTGGTCAAAGCGCAAGAGCGCGGCGGGATGGTCGAAGCCGAACTGCACGTGCCCGCCCTGATCGACTCCGACCGTCGGGACGCCCACGTCGCCGAGGTCGGGCGAGTTGTCATCGAGGCGCTCGCCACCTCTGATGTTCTGCTGTTCACCAGTCGGACCCTGATGCGCGGCGGTGACGCTGACGACAGTCTGGCCATCGCCCGGACTGTTTCGACCGCGGTCATCGACGTCGTCCGCGCCTCACTCGCCGCACACCCGGCATGGGTTGTCGCCAAGGGGGGCATCACCTCCCACGATGTCGCCGTCCGCGGCCTCGGGATCCGGCGCGCCGAGGTCATCGGCCAACTGTTCCCCGGCATCGTGTCGGTGTTTCGTCCCATCGAGGCGACGCCCGAAGCGGTCGGCATCCCGTACGTGGTATTCGCCGGGAACGTCGGCGACGACGAGACTCTCGCCGATGTCGTCGACCTGTTCGCCGGACGGCGATGAAACCCCAAGTGGTCCAATATAATACAAGAAGGAACCAGACATGACCAACGTCGGATGGATTGGCCTGGGAGCCATGGGATCACCGATGGCATCGTTCGTAGCCAGAGCCGGGCACTTGGTGACCGCTTTCGATATCGACCCGCAGAAGGCTGCGGCTTTGGCGGGCGACGGCGTGAAAGCCGCCGCCACCGTTCGTGACGCCGCGGTCGACGCCGATGTTCTCGTGCTCATGGTCGCGACCGCTGACCAAGCCGAATCGGTGCTGTACGGCGAGGGGAAGGCCGCTGCGGCGCTCCGCCCGGGCAGCGTGGTGCTGCTGATGGCCACCGTCGGGCCGGATGCCGTCGAAGCCTGGGCCCGGCGCCTGGCCGAAACTGACGTGCAGATCGTCGATGCTCCCGTGTCGGGTGGTGTTGCCAGGGCGGGCCAGGGCGATCTGCTGATCATGGTCAGCGGTTCGGAAGCCGCTCTGGCGACAGTGCAGCCCTTACTGGATGTGATGGCCCGCAATGCTCCCGTCGTCGGGACCGAACCAGGGGAGGGGCAGAAGGTCAAACTCGTCAACCAGTTGCTGTGCGGAGTGCATATCGCGGTCGCCGCGGAAGCCCTCGCCTATGCCGAGGCACTCGGACTGGATGCCGGTGCCACCTGGGAAGTGCTGCGGCACGGCGCGGCGGCCTCTTTCATGCTCGACGACCGCGGCGCACGGATGATCGACAATTCGAACGGCGACATTCGTTCCACCACTGATATTTTCGTCAAGGACATGGGTCTGGTCACTGCGGCGGCCCGCGCCAAGTCGTACCCCACACCGCTGGCCTCCGCAGCCGAGCAGATCTACCTCGCCGGCCGCCGCGCCGGCCTCGGACGCGCCGACGACTCGTCTGTCATCGAGATTCTTCGCGGCACCGTGACTGCGTCGAACTAACCGGGGGTTGAAGGAGGCGACTGCGAGCGGTCGGCGATTGCATCCGGCTCTGGGTGACGTGGTCGCTCCGCTCGGTCTCGTTGTGGTAAAGCTGGAGAACGGGGACGGCGCTGTAGTCGCTTGGTGGTCTGCCGAGCGGCTGCGCAACTTGCGCAGGCTCGGTACTGCGAGCGGGATTAACTGACCAGCGGAGGTGGCGGGCGCAAGTGATCGAATGTCGCAAGTGCACCGCTGGCGGATGCAACCACGGAGCGCAGTGTCCAATGTTGATTCGCTGGTACGACGACCCGTGGGACGGCACGTTCTGGCAGCGTTGCGAGTGCACTGCCTGGATCGACGCGAGGCCGCATCCCGTATCGGTCAGCCGTGTCGCGGATCGGCAGTCTACTGCCGGACCTAGTCGCGCCTGACGATTCACGAATACCGCTTCTCCGGGCTGAAAATCTCTGCGCTGGAGGGTAATTCGACTACCTGGATTCGCTTCTACCCACCCAGCCCCACGCCACAATTTCGTCACTGTGACGAAAACGTGGACGACGCGTGTGTAGTCGGAGCAGGAGGCAGCATCCAATCTGGGGTCGCATGCCGAATGCTGTCGGGTCGTCGTGGATTGCGCCGTTCCGGTGGGCAAGAGTGCGCCGAGAACTTGGCCATGAACCCCGAACAACTGACGGCATCAGCTTGCCCGGCTTACTGCCAACAGGTTCCGGATCGTCGCACAGATGTACCTGGCGAACGCAGCACCCGCACAGATGTACCCGGCGAACGCAGTGCCCGTCCATAAATCCTGTACAACAAAGTGCCGATAAGCCACATTATGTCAAGTTGTAAGTTGGTTATTCGCGTGGCGTGCGAATACCGCCAATCCTGATACTCCCCACCCGTCGCCTGAACGGTGCTGTCTTGCAGTGCGATTGACCCGTCCGCGCCATGTCAGAGGCCGAACGCACACCGTTCTTCACGGCTCGCCTGGGTCCTGCCCAGCGCCAGGCTTGACCTGCGTCTTTACCATCGGCGGTTGCAGAATCTGCGTCTAGAATGCAAAATATGCAGCCTAAGGAGGTGCCCGTTGGAGGGTTCGATGGGACGTTTGGTCTATCTGCCTGCTGGGGTCGCAGGACCCGATCCGGATGCGTTCCTCAACGACGTGCTCACCGGATGGCGCCGGGCACATCTGGCCCAGAACTTCTCGGCGGAGACCGTTCGCCGGCGAATCGCGTCGGTCCACCGGATGGCCGATTTCGTCGGCTCGTACCCCTGGCAATGGACTGCCGCCGATGCAGATGACTTCTTCTCCCACCTCCGGGGAGTTCGCAACCTCGCCCACACCACAGTGCGGGCCTACCAGACCGACGTGAAGCTCTTCCTCGACTACGCCACCGATCCGGCGTACGACTGGAACGAGCATTGTGGGCGTCTCTTCGGCACCGTATTCGGCCAAGTTATAACCGAATTCAACAGAGCCAAGCATGTGCAGGCCAACGACGCCCGGCCACTCAAGCGGCCATTCACCCTCGTCGAACTACAACAGTTCTTCGACCTGGCCGATCTCGAACCAGAACGGATCCTCAATGCTGGTCGCAAAGGCGCGCTGGCGGCATGGCGTGACGCGGTCGCTTTCAAGTCCCTTTACGCCTGGGGGTTGCGGCGCAACGAAGTGCGGCACCTGCAGTGCGTTGACTTCTCCCGCAACATTCGTGCGCCGCATTTCGGTGATTGGGGCCTGGTTCGCATACGCCACGGCAAGGGAACCCGAGGAAGCGCGGCGAAACAGCGCACGGTGCTCACAATCTTCGACTGGGCGGCTGAAGGTGTCGCTGACTGGGTGGAGCGCGGCCTCCCCCGCTATGGGGAACCCGTCAACGACCTGTTCCCCACCGAGAAAGGCGGACTCATGCCCAACCGCAATCTGTGGCAACGAATGCGCAGTCTCGTCGATGAACTCGGCTTCCCTCCGGGCCTGGACCTTCACTCGTTCCGCCGCTCGTACGCCACCCACCTGCAGATCGAGCATGGATATGACGTCAGCTTCGTCCAACTCCAGTTAGGCCACGAACATGCCTCCACCACATCGATCTACACGCTCGCATCCCCCGACTACCGGGCCCGCGAACTTGAGCGCGTCCTCAACGCAACCGTGGCCCGCAGCAACGCCGGTCTAGCCGATCCGACCACCGAGGAGTCGTCATGAAACGCGACATTCAATACCACTGGCGAGTCCGCGAATTCATGGCCCGGGCAGGCATGAAGAGCAGCCGAGACCTCGTCGGGCCGCTACGCGAGCGAGGCATCACCCTGTCTGAATCTCAGATCTACCGCATCGTCGGACAGGAACCCGACCGCATCGCATTCAAAGTCCTTGTTGCACTGTGTGACATCTTCGGAATCGAAGCCGGAGACCTCATTACCTACACCGCCGCCGACGCCCGCCAATCCCGCGATAAAGCAGTGAATTCGGCCAAGGATGTCCCCCTCCTCAACGCTTACCGGCCTGTGAAAGCGAGGATCGTTTCAGACGATGACTAGTCCCCGCAAACGAGGCCGGCCCCGCAGTACCGGCCCGCTCGAATGCGACCGTTGCCACCATATGGTGCCGAAGATCCGGGCACGCTGGCCGGATGGCGGGATCTGTCAGCCATGCTTCACCGCAGCCGTCAGAAGCTATGGACGCTGTTCATTCTGCGGCGCCGACCGGCTCCTGCCAGGACGCTCAGCCGCTGGCCACGACATTTGCAGAGACTGCGCTGGGATCACCACATGCCTGAACTGCGACAACTGCGGCCGAGAAGCGGAGAGGCTCCGCGGCGGCAACTGCGCCCGATGCCTGGTGACCCAACAACTCGAGCAGCTACTGAAGCCCCACTCACCGCCCGACATGCGCATCAAACGCCTGATCGTCGAGCTAGCGGCCGTACCCCGTCCCGAAAGCATCCTGACCTGGATGCGCAATGCCGATACCGCGAATCTGCTGGCTCAGGTAGGCGCCCGCGAACTGCAGCTCAGTCACGACGCGTTCGACGCACTGCCCCCATCGCGCAATGTCGAGCATCTCCGCGAGATGCTCGTCCACCATCGGATGATGCCAAGTCGCGGTGATCCGATTATGGTTCGCTTCGAAGCCTGGGTCGATCAGCGACTCAAATCCCTTGATAACACACCGGTTATCCACGCACCGATCGAACAGTACGCGCGTTGGCACCACCTCCGCAGGCTCCGTGAACCCAGCCAACGCCCGCGGAACATGGCTAACGCCACAGGATTCGCCAAGCAGCAGATCACGGAAGCGACAAAATTCCTACGCTGGCTACTCGATGAACACGGAACCGTCGTCGACGACCTTCGTCAGGACCAGATCGATTCTTATCTCTCTGAAGGCCCGACAACACGTGCAGCCGTCCGAAACTTCGTCAGGTGGCGCGCAGCCGCGGGCATCGCCGGACGCTTCGAAACTCGCTACCGGACCGCCGAACACACGCCCCTGATGACTTCTGCTCGGCGACTTGCTCTCATCAAGACCATGATCGAGGCCGACCACATTGTCCCATCTGCCAGAATTGCCGGCCTGATCCTCCTGCTCTACGGTGTCCCCGTCAGTCGGATCGCTGAACTCACAGTCGACGATATCGAGGCCGGCGCAGATGGAACATCGATCAAGGTCGGTGCTCTCGCTGCGCCCATCCCGAGAGCGTTGCTGCCGCTTCTTCACGACTATCTCAACGCGCGTAAACGGGGCACTATGAATCACGGATGCCGTTGGTTGTTCCCAGGTCTCAACGCAGGGCAGCACACGACCGAACAAACGCTGATGCAGCAATTGCGCGGGCTCGGGATAGACATCAAGGCGGCGAGAAACGGCGCTCTGCACGATCTCATCAAGGAAATCGACCCTGCGTCGTTGGCAGATCTGCTCGGCTACACAGCGAACACGCTGAACATCCACGCCGCGCGCGCTGCGGTCCCAATGGCCACCTACCCTGCCATTGGTTCGCTCCGAAGCGGCAGTCGCGAGCAGTAGCTCGAAACATCTAGCAGTAGAGCCTATTTCGCCAACAAACCCGCGGTGAGAGGTTGATTTCATGCCCAGCGCAATGGGTGCACAATCGACAACTGATCGCCGGCAACAGGACTTGCGCAACGAAACTTTACGGTGAGTTGTATCGGCGTGGTGCGGCCGCGGTCGATTATGGTGATGGCTTCTCATCGGCTCCTTGATGGGGTGCTTCGAGGAAGGTTCGTACGGCGGATTCGTCACCGTCGATGTCTACGAGCGCAGCGACGTCATTCAGTGACAAGACGCCCGCTGCGAGTCCCAGAACAAGCGGTGCTTCGGCGGTAAGGACCGCGTCAAGCTCGCATCCATCGGGTTTACCGACGTCGATACCGGACTCGGTGGCTCGCAGTTGGGCCATGCCGCCGTCGACGACGATTCCCACGGTTACTGATTGGTCAGTGGGCGCACGACCCTCGAACAAGGCCGGAAGTGCCACCAGAAGCCATTCAGGGCGGAATTCATCGCCCGCAGGTCCGCGGATCATCAGCGGGGTAGACCAGCGGACGAGCGCATTGATGGGCTCGCGCAACTGTGTACCCCACGGGGTGAGGGCGTAAGTAATCGCGCCGGCGTCGTCGGACAGTTTTCGCTCAATCACACCAGCGGTTTCGAGGCCGCGGAGCCGGTCGGTCAGCAGATTCGTCGCGATGCCGGACAGTCCTTCGCGGAGCTCTCCGTAACGAGCGGGTCCCATCAGGAGCTGGCGGACGATCAACAAATTCCACCGGTCGCCCACCACATCCAGGGACCGGGCAAGTCCGCAGTACTGGCCGTAGTCTCGACTCATCGCCTTCTACTTGCTATTTTAAAGTTCACTTGATTATATCCGATCATTGGAGGGGGCGGAATGGCAATCGCAGAGAGACCCGCTTGGGTCGATGACGAGTTGTTCCCGTTCGAGAGCCGTTTCATCGATATCGACGGGCACCGCGTGCACTACGTGGACGAAGGGTCGGGACCCACGTTGTTGTTCCTGCACGGCAACCCAACCTGGTCGTTCGACTACAGCAAGGTGATCGAATCCCTACGAGCGGAATTCCGTTGCATCGCAGTGGACTACCCCGGTTTCGGACTGTCGTCGGCGGCACCGGGATACCGGTATCTACCCACTGAACACGCGGAGGTGATCGACCGGTTCGTGGAGGCACTCGAATTGAGCGGCGTCACGCTGGTGGGCCACGACTGGGGCGGCCCGATCGGACTAGCAATGGTGCAACGTCGGCCCGAGGCCTTCGACAAGCTGGTGCTAACCAACACGTGGGCATGGCCGGTCGGCGACCCGGTCGTGCAGACGATGTCCCACGTGATGGGCAGTCCAGTCGGGCGGCTGCTGATCCGGCAGCTCAACCTGTTCGTCAACGTGATGATCCCGGTCGGGCACCGGCTGACCAAACCCACCAGTGAGCAGATGGACCACTACAAGAAGGCTCTCGACAGCCCATCGCGGCGGGAAGCTTCCGCGGTTTTCCCCCGCGAGATCACCGCCAGCCGTGCGTTTCTCGCCGACATCGAATCGGGACTGAACGCCATCGCGGCACTACCCACGTTGATCATCTGGGGCGACGCCGACTTTGCATTCGGGCAGAACGAACTGGAACGGTGGGAGAACGCTTTCACGGATCACGAGACGGTAATCGTCAAAGGCGCCGGTCATTTCGTCCCCTCCGACGCTCCTGAGCAATTCGCCGCGGCGATCCGCAGCTGGCACACCCGATCGGGATCGTAGTGGCCTACGATCCGTTCTTCTCTTGCGTAACAGCTTCCGCAACAGCCATTTTCGAGGCATCACCGTGAATCGCAAGGCGGGCATCCTGGCCGCTGTCTACATCGCGGTCCTCGCTATCAACCTCGACGTCACGATCGTCAACGTCGCCTTACCCAGCATCGCAACCGAACTCCACGCCGACACCCGCGACCTGCAGTGGGTCGTCGACGGCTACAACCTCACGTTCGCCGCACTCGTCCTGGCGGCAGGCAGCCTGTCGGACCGCTACGGGCGGCGCCCAGCGCTCCTGATCGGACTACTCGGGTTCGCCGCCACCAGCGCCCTCGGGGCCCTGGCCGCCAGCACTGGGGCCCTGGTCGCCGCGCGTTTCAGCATGGGAATCTTCGCCGCGCTGATCTTTCCCACCACACTGTCAATCATCACCAACACCTTCTCCGATCGACGCCAACGCGCCATCGCGCTCGGAGGATGGGGCGCCGTCGTTGGCGTCGGGGTAGCGGCCGGGCCGGTCACTGGTGGCTTTCTGCTCGAACACTTCGCATGGAGCAGCGTCTTCTGGGCGCTCATACCGCTCGCAGTGCTGGCGGCGGTGCTAGCTTCCCTGCTGGTGCCGGAATCACGGGACCCTGGCGTGCCCGCGCTCGACATCCGGGGCCTGACAACCTCGATCGCCTTGCTTGGGACTCTGGTCTACACGATCATCGAGGCCCCGGTTCGGGGCTGGCACAGCCAAGCCACGGTGTTTGGTTTCATCGCCACGGTAGCTCTGGCACTGGCGTTCGTGACGATCGAACAGGCAGCCGAACACCCCATGCTCGACATCAGGCTCTTCACCGATCGCCGGTTCAGCGCCGCCAGCGCATCGGTGACCGTCACCTTCTTCTCCCTGTCAGGCTTCATCTTCCTCATCACCCAGTACTTCCAGGTTCTGCGCGGGTTCAGCCCCCTCGACACCGGTCTTCGCATCCTGCCAGTCGCGCTCTCGATCGCCGTCGGCTCCGTCATCGGCGGACTGCTCGCACCACGCATCGGCACCCGCACCGTCGTCGTCAGCGGACTGATCTCCTTCGGAACCGCGATGGCCTGGATCGCCGGCAGCATCGACACCGACACCCAGTACTGGACGATCATCGTTCCGCAGATGCTACTCATGGGACTCGGTATCGGGTTAGTATCAACTCCTGCAACGGAATCCATCATGCTGGTGCTCCCGCCGGCGCGGGCTGGCGTCGGCTCGGCGGTCAACGACGCCACCCGCGAGTTGGGCTCGACACTCGGGGTCGCCGTCGTCGGATCCTTGTTCTCATCGATCTTCGGTGCCCACCTCGCCGACAGCGCATTCGCGGCGGCCGGCAAAGTAGGTGAAGCCGCGGACTCTGTGCAAGTCGCCTTCGGATTCGCTACCGACAACCCGACGCTCCTCATCGCCGCACAACATTCGTTTCTCGCTGGCCTCACAACGGCCTGCGCAGTCATCGCCGGACTGTGCTTTACCGCTGCCGTCGTCGGCATCGGTGCGCTACCCGGCCGACGGTTCCAACCCCCGGTCGCAACGGCTGCGTCTTTAACAGTCGGTAGTTCCCCGGCAAACGGATGCCCACTTGCCCCAGATTCAATGAGAAGCGGGACGCACAAGAACTCTTGTCCAGTCTGGCAGCACAATACGACCAAACTTGATACTGCCGGTATCCAGTAAAGTACGCCGTGTTCATCAGATGAATCACGCTACGCCCGTAGCCGTTCCGGCGACACGCTGACCTGTGACCCCACTTGCCGAGGCAGCTGCGAAGGCCTGTTCCCAGGATGGTCGACTACGTCGCTCCCAGCACACGCCGAGACAATACGGCGAAATCGAATATGGCGGGTTACCAGCAAAGGACTGCATATTGCGTTGTTGCCCATAGTTTTTGGAACATCAAACAGTCAGACTGTTCCCCGTTCCAGAACCCATTGATGCCGGAACGGGAGTACCTCTGCGGCAATCTCAAAGTCGGCGTCATAGTGAATCAGCGTCACATCATGGGCCCCTGCGATGGTGGCGATCAGGAGGTCGGCCATGCCGACCGCGCGGTGGCGACCAGTGCTGGCGAGCTGCCGTTGCGCGCCGAGTGCCATCTTCCAGTGCTCGTCATCGGTTGGCAGGTACTCATAGGCCAGACGGCGGTCTGACCGGAGTTGTTCGTAGTCGTTAGGGCTGCGGGCGCTGTAGAGCGCCTCGGTGTCGAGCTGAGCGGTGGTTGCGACCAATCCGGCCTCAATGAGCGGGGCCAGCCTGGCGGCAACCTCGGGGTGCTTCATCCGTGCTGCCGCGCTGGTATCGATGAGGTGCCGAGCGATCAGCGCCACACGTCACCACGTTGATCGGGGTCCGCCATCTCCCCTAGGCCGCCGGCTTGCAGCCAAGCGATCTGGCGTGCACGAGCAGACGAGGCTGCTGCCTGCTGCAATGCGATGCGCACGGTGTCCGATACGCCGGACGTCTTGAGCTCCTTTTGCGCGGCGGCCAGCAGGTCATCGTCGAGATCGATCAGTCGCTTCGTCATCCAATAAGCCTCCCACCGTATATACCAAATTAAGGATAAGTATATACAAAGTTCGGGTTCGCGCCGGGGCTCGTAGACCGAGATCGAATATGCAGGAATCGAATATGCAGCTTTACCAGCAAAGTACACCGTATCGCCTTGCATCCCAATTGTTTTCATCCGACGACGGCGACGCCGGGAGCTGGACCTTCACAGATCTAGGACGAAGCGCAGCGCTTGGTCAATGGCTTGCATCTGTTCTGGACCAATGATTCCCTGGTGGGATGACAGTCGTTCGGTGGAGACCACTCGCAGTTGGTCGCAGCGAGCGTAGGAAATATGGTCCAGACCGCTTTTCGCTGGCTCAAGTTCGACGTGGCTTCGCAGGCCGTACCCAACGGTCGTGATCGGCACGACGACCACCAGGTCGCCCGGTCCGTTGTTGAGAATGTCGATCGACACCACCACCGCCGGGCGGTGAAAGGCTGGCTCGTGTCCTAATGGCTGGCCGAGATCGACGTGGTAGACCTCCCCTCGCCAGATCAAGCCAGTGGATCCCACTCGTGACGTTCGGCCAGGTATTGCTCCCACAGTTCGGGGTCGTTGCGCAGGCGCTGGTAATCCCCGTTTAGCCCCCGCAAGAATTCCTGCCTTTCCAAGGCGTCGATTGCTGCGTGCACGACGTCGACGACGGCGGTTTGGCGAGCCTTCGCTAAAGATTGCAGCCGTTCAGAATCGGGACGGCGGACCCGGACGGTTGTGGTTTCTGCTGCCATGGAACCAGTGTAGACGAATTGTAGACACAGGTAGCGGCGTGTCGTCCGAAGTATTCAGCAAACCAACGCCGGTACAAACTTCGAGCGTCGGCGGGTCCTTGTGTCATGCGTTGAGCGGGACGGCTCCCAGGGTCTACATCTAAGTGCCGGTGGCGATCAGCCGGCCCCGCCCCGGAAAGGAATACGGCGGGATCGAATATGGCGGATTATCAGTAAACCCGCGCCGTATCACGTTTTCTACCAATTGCTTTCGTCCTGATGATGTGTGGTGTTTCACGCAGCGCTCAGAGCTCGAGAACGACACGCAGGGCCGCATCAACGCGGCGCAAGTCGTCGAAGCTGAGGAACCCGACGCTACCGCCTAGCCGGCCTGGATCTATCGCTGCAGTCTGCTCAGCAAGCACTCGGGTCTTCACGCCGCAAACTTCGACCTCGGGTCGGAAGCTGGCAGCACGAGCCGACGTGGATGTCGGCGCAACCAGCCAGGTCGACAGCGGCAGTTGATCCGACTGGACGACTACGGCGTATCGGGAACCGGACTGCTCGTGACCGCGACTCCCCCTCGCGGCATGCAACCGAAAGACCTCACCACGCACGCAGCGTCTCCATATCGCGCAGCACCTGCATGGCCTCAGCGCGATCGGACGCGTCTCCGGCGAGCCTTTCCGCCTCGGCGCGAATCGCCGCGCCAGCCTTCCGTCGTGCGGCATCGATAAGGGCAGACCGAACGGCTGCCGACACAGCCGTACCGTCTTTGGTCAAGACCTCCAGCGCCTTCGTTGTGTCTTCGTCGGGCCGGAAGGTAATCGTGTCAGCCATAGCAACAGTGTAGGACGTTTTGTAAGACGATCACCGGTTCCACGTGAGCGCTGTTTTCATATCGCTGCCGCGGCCCCCAGCAGCGGCTTTTGCAGCCAGCGCATCGAAAGGCAAGATCCTGTCCCGGAAATCCTCCGCCAGCAGTCCTTCGACCTTTGCACCAGCTCACGTCTGCGACGCCCGTTCGGTAATCGGGCGACGCTGCACGTCAATTCGGCCGCCGTCACCGCAGTCGGCAGTATGTCAAACACATCGAAACTGTCGATCCAACTAGTGACACCAGGTTCCGGTGCTGGGCGCATCAACTCCGAGACGACGTTGGTATCCAAGACGATCATTCGTCAAGGACCGCAGCACATGGACGTTCGGTCCGGCTGGGCAGGTCAAGCTCTACACCCCCGGTTCCCGACAAGCGCTGCCGAATCCGCGTCGCCATCCCCGGACCACCCGTAGGGCGTTCCAATGCAGTGCGCAAGATCTCGCGCACCTCCGATTCCATCGACCGGCCGTGCTCTGCTGCGCGAACACGAAGTGCCGCTTTGAGGTCGTCGTCAAAATCGCGAATCGTCAAGGTCGCCATCGGTCACTCCTCACAAAATGCTGCATGCACGCACTCGGTACTCGGTTCCCTGTCTGCCGATGTCTCAGCACCTGTGCCGGCGGGAATGGTGTCCTACCGAAAGGGTGTGGCAAAGCACTTGGTCGGGCAAAATACGCCTATGTCAAATCACCGATTGCGCCGTTCGGCCATCGCCATTCTTGCGGCCGCTCCAATTGCTGCCGGGTCACTGTTCGGCGCTGGGATGGGTTCGGCTCAGCCCCCAAATTGCGTCAACGGACAATTCTGGGATCCGATCACCAACACCTGCCAGACGCCGCGTCCGGCGGAGAGCTGCGCGCCCGGTCAGTACTGGAACGCCTTGTCCAATGTCTGCCGACCCCTGGGGCAACTTTAGTCCGCTTCGCTGCCCTGGGCGGCGAGGACTATGACGGCCTCGACGAACGGGACGCCGACTCCGTCGAGGTCCATCGCGGCCGAGAACACGCCGTATTTCACCACTTTCCCAAGAGCTTTCGAAGCGGACCACCTCTTCGCCGCCGCAGTCGCGTTCTCTGCTGGAAGGTCACTGATCCTTGCGGGCGGCGTCGCATCCCTGCACAGAAAACGTCCCTGCCTGTCAGTCGAGATCGAAGGCGTGCTGAATCGCCGTTGTCAGTGATTCCTCTTGATCAGGAAGAAAGAACCCGATCTGGCGCCCCAGCGCCGCGACCGGGATCGTGACAATGTTGTCGATGCTGACGGCGGAATCTTTCTCGAGCCCGTTTCGCACACCCACTGGAACCTCGGTCGACAGGCCGCGAACTGTTCCGGTGATTGGTGCGACCGTGACTCTGGTCAGGTGAGGCCGCACGAGTTCCCGGGTCAGGATCAGAACGGGCCGAGCCTTGTCGAGTTGGGCCACATGAATTGGTCTCAATCGATATCCAATTCGAGGGTAGACGTATGTGCAGCGAGCGCATCGAAGTCATCGTCGTCGGTGGTCTGCTCGGCCAGAATAGCCGCGTCGCGCGCAGCGATCAGCCGGCGTCGCTCACGTTGGAGCGCTTGGAGTACAAATGATGCGCGGCTCTCGACGTGCCGCTGGTCTACTTGCCTGTCGATGAAATCGACGACCTCGTCCGGAAGCCGTACGGCGATCTGTTTGCTCATGGCGCGATGGTACCGATATGGGATGCGAAATGCTACCAGCGAAAGCCGTTCGTGCACAGATCGGCATAGATCGGGACGATCATGCGTCCTTTTTCGCGACCATTGGTTGCTCCGAAGCTTTACTCTCCCCCGGTGCCGGAAATGAACCCCGTCGTCGACTTCGACTTCATCATCGTGGGAGCGGGCAGTGCGGGTTGCCTGCTCGCCAACCGGCTGAGCGCCGACCCTGCTCACCGTGTGCTCTTGGTTGAGGCCGGCGGCAACGACAACTGGTTCTGGATCAAGATCCCGGTGGGCTACCTGTACACCATTGCCAGCCCCCGCACCGACTGGTGCTTCACCACCGAGCCCGACCCAGGTCTGGCCGACCGCAGCATTCATTACGCGCGGGGCCGAGTGATCGGCGGTTCCTCGTCGATCAACGCCATGATCCATATGCGTGGCCAAGCCAGCGACTACGACCTGTGGGCGCAGGCCACCGGTGACGATCGCTGGCTCTGGGGTGGCGCGGACGGTGCCGGCGAGACCCTGGCGATCTACAAAGAACTGGAAGACTACTTCGGCGGTGCCGACGAGTGGCACGGTGCCGGTGGTGAGATCGCCGTCGAACGGCCGCGGGTGCGCTGGAAGATCTTGGATGCCTGGCAGGCCGCCGCTGCCGAGGTGGGCATAGCCCCGATCGACGAGTTCAACCGCGGAGACAACGCCGGAAGTGCGTATTTTCACGTCAACCAACGGCGCGGCCGTCGCTGGTCAATGGCCGATGCGTTCCTGCATCCCGTCGCCCACCGACCCAATCTCACCGTCTATACCGACACCCAGGCCCTGCAGCTGCTGATGGACGACCAGGTCCGCGACGACCAGCGTCGCGGTGCCTGGACCACAGCTGCGCACCGCGCTACCGGTGTGCGGCTGCTCAAGGACGGTCGCACCATCGACGTCCGGGCCCGGCGGGAGGTGATCCTGAGCGCCGGAGCGATCGGGTCGCCGCAGCTCATGCAGGTTTCGGGTCTGGGCCCGGCCGGGCTACTCACCCAGCAGCACGTGCCGGTGGCCGTCGATCTGCCCGGAGTGGGTGAGAACCTCCAGGACCACTTGCAGCTGCGAACGGTCTACCAGGTGCGGGGCGCCCGTACCGTCAACACCCTGTACCGCAATTGGATCACCCGTGCAGGCATGGGACTTCAATACCTGCTGATGCGATCAGGACCCATGACCATGCCGCCCTCCACGCTGGGCGCTTTCGCCAAAAGCGAACCCGCACTGGCCAGTCCCGATCTCGAGTGGCATGTGCAGCCCTTGTCGCTGGCCAAGTTCGGCCAACCTCTGCATTCTTTCGGAGCGATCACACCCTCGGTGTGCAATCTCCGACCCAGCTCGCGTGGCCACGTGCGCATAGCAGGTGCAGATCCGCTGACCTACCCGACGATCTCCTGCAACTACCTGTCCACTGACGCCGATCGCGACACCGCCGTGCGGGGCTTGAGGATGACCCGGCAGATCATGGCAGCGCCATCCCTGGCCCGCTACTGCCCCGAAGAGTTGTTTCCCGGAACGCAATTGGTGAGCGACGAAGATCTCCAGCGGGCGGCCAGTGAACTCGGTACCACGATCTTCCATCCGGTGGGCACCTGCACGATGGGAGCCTTTGACCCGCGCGGTGTGCCACGCTCGGCCACTACGGTGCTCGACACGGACTGTCGCGTGTACCGGGTCGCCGGCCTTCGAGTGGTTGACGCATCGGCGATGCCCACCATCACGTCCGGGAACACCAACGCGCCGGTGATGCTGATCGCCGAGCGCGCAGCTCGGGCGATCCTGGGATGACCCGGTCGATGCCGAGACGTGCCGATCCGGAATAAACCCCGTACCGGTGAACTTGGCTCAAGAGTCGCCTCTCCCCCCGACTCAGGAGCTTCCATGACCCGTCCCATCCGCGTCGCCGTACAGATCCAGCCCGGCGGCGCGCCCGATTACCGCACGTGGCGCGATGCCGTACTGGCCGCCGACGATCTCGGCGTCGACGTGATCTTCGGCTACGACCACTTCCACCGCCCGGCGATGGAGGGCATTGTCGACGGCAAGCCCGTGATGTTCGACGACCAGCCCGACGTCGCCAACTTCGAGGGGTGGACCGCGCTCGCGTCCTGGGGCGAGATCACCTCACACGCCGAGATCGGGCTCCTCGTCACCGGAGTCGGCTACCGCAATCCGGACCTGCTCGCCGACATGGCGCGCACCGTCGACCACATCAGCGGCGGCCGGCTCATCCTCGGACTCGGTGCGGGTTGGTACGAAAAAGACTACACCACTTACGGTTACGACTTCGGTACCTTCGGTTCCCGCTTCGATCTGTTCGACGAAAGCCTGATTCGCATCGAGAACCGGCTCGCAGCACTGATTCCGCCGCCCGTGCGCAAGCTACCGATCCTCATCGGAGGCACGGGGCCCAAGCGCTCTCTTCCCGCCGTTGCCCGGCACGCCGACATCTGGCACGCGTTTCAAGATCTAGACGCCTTCCGCAGGTCCAGCGACCTCGTCGATGAGCTGGCAGAAACGTTCGGCCGCAACGGCTCCGATATCGAACGCTCGACGCTCTGGGAGAATGCCGACAGCGCCGACGCCTTCCGCGAGGTCGGAGTGACGTTGTTCCAGACCGAACTCACCGCCGACAACGGTTACGACGTCACGTCGCTCAAGCAGGTGCTCACGTGGCGAGACAACGGGTGACCACGATCAAGCCGGTGGACGGGAGCAAGGACGCGGGTGCTCATGCCGCCGATCTCAACTTCGGGTCGGAAGCTGGCGGCACAAGTCGGTAGAGTAGAGAATTACGATGCCAACGACGCGCAGGGCTTACCGATCGGTGCTCATGCTGATTGTTCTGTTGGCGAGCGCTGCGTTCGGGTCGGCTACCGCCGTGGCTGCCGAACTCAGTGACCACCTCTGGGAACATCGTCCCTTACTCGTATTCGCGCCTGCGGACCGCGATCCAAGGCTTGTCGAAACGCTGAGCCGAATCGAGGCCAGCCGATGCGAGTTCGTCGATCGCGACATGGTGATCGGCCTCGTGGTGACGGAGGGCACGAGCACACTCGACGGCCAGGTCATCAACGCCGACGAGTCACAACGGTTGGCGAACCAGTATGCGATCAGTGAAAACGCTTTCAGCGTGCTGTTGATCGGAAAAGACGGTGGCGAGAAACTGCGTGTCAACGAAGTGCCGGATCTTCGAACGATTTATGCGGTGGTCGACGGCATGCCGATGCGAAGCGGCGAGATGAGTACCAATC
This sequence comes from Mycobacterium sp. DL, assembly GCF_039729195.1. NCBI lineage: Bacteria > Bacillati > Actinomycetota > Actinomycetes > Mycobacteriales > Mycobacteriaceae > Mycobacterium > Mycobacterium sp. DL. The sequence goes on along the minus strand of NZ_CP155796.1, from coordinate 3,272,788 downwards.
CGAGCGGCTGTTGATGGCAGGACAAGCACGACGCCGATACATTTACCGGCGCAGGCGATTCGGCATCCTGCTGGCATGCTCGGCGCTCCTGGTTGTGTCGTGCGGCAGCGCGGGGCGATCCGCCAACGCAGACGAGACGACGAACACTCCGGTGACTCCTCGCTCGCCGGCAGTCGTTCTCGTCGACCTCGACGTCGCCGGCGAGGTGGCCACCTGGAGCACGGTCAATGACCCCGTCATGGGCGGTCTGTCCACCTCGAACGTCACGCTCGGTGACGGTGGCCTCGTGTTCGCGGGTGACATCTCGCTGGAGAACAACGGAGGGTTCGCCTCGGCCCGCGGTCCGCAGAACCCCGATCTCGGGCGGAGAGCGACAGGCGCGAAGTCGCTCCGCGTGCACGCTCTGGGCGACGGCAAGACCTACGTGTTGAAGGTGGGGTCTGAGGGGCAGCCATGGTCCTACATCCAGCGTTTCCCCACTCAGGCTGCCGTCCAGCGGATCTACGATCTACCCATCGAGGGCTTCCAGCCTGTAGGTATGCGCCTCGATCCCGCACCTGACGCTCCGCAGACCCTGGACCCCTCACGCATCAACCAGGTTTCGATCTACATCCTCGACCAACAGCAGGGCCCCTTCGAAATCACTGTCAGCGCCATCGACGCCACAGTCTGAGGGCGCTGGGCCCTGCGCGCGACCGCGCTCCGACAATGAGTACGTCAGGCAGAAGTCGCGGTCGCCAGGCGCGCGAGGGTATCGGACAACTCATCCTTGCTGACCAGAGGAAACTTCACCTTCTCGAGCAGCTTCTTGTCGGTGACCTTCGACCAATCGTAGGTGTGGCGGACCAACGTCTCGTTGGGTCCCTGAGATTCCAACTCCCACAGCCACTCCCATCCGGGAGGCTCAGTGCCTGCGGGCGCGGTCTTCCAGGCGAGCAGCTTGTCCTTTGCAAACCCGGACACGTGGTTGTCGGTCTTGTACTCGCCACCCATGTGTTCACCCTGCATGTTCATCGTGAACACCTCCCCCACCTTCTGGATGCGATCGGCGTGGTCGACGCTGCGGATGAATCCGGAGCCGTCAAGCTCCTGGTGCCGCTGGGGATTGGAGAGGATCTCAAATACCGCGTCGACTGGCGCGTCGATGGTTCGTTCGACAGTGATCTTTGTGTTGTCGCTCATCCCCTCACAGTGCCCCACATGACGAGGGTGTTAAACCAAAGCGCGGAGTCTCGACCCATGGGTCGTCGCCACCTGGGATTACTGACCGTCACCGCCTGTTCCCGGGCGCCGTCCGGGGTGACTGCGCTACGTGGTTGCTCGTGCTGCGGGTCATTTGTGAGACGAGTGCCGTCATCGGCTGTCTAGCAGAGATCTTGATCGGCGGCGCGGACGCGCCGGGGATGTCGCGGTAGTTGCCGGCTTCCTGCGTCTGTGGTCGTAGAGTGGCTCCCTGGCAGGCAGTTCAACCCGGTAGGTGACTCATGCAGGACACGCCGAAGCCCCTGGCCGGTGGCTTTTTGATCGATGCGGATGAAGTCGGGCAGGTCGAAGAGCAGATCGGTGCCGCCTTCGGGGCGATCCGCATCCAGAAGTCGGATGCCAATGCGCCCACCCGCACGCGTGTATGGCGGAGCAATATCGGAGCGCTCAACGTCGACGACGCGGAGTACAGCTACGACATGAGCTACCAGATGGAGGCACCCGAACACATTCTGTTGTGCCGGGTGCACTCCGGTGTGCTCGAGGAGACTCCGCTTCGCGACCCCGCACGACGTCACGGAACCGGCGCAGTCGTTGCGTTCGGTGCCGTCGAGGGCCGCCCCCTGCGGGGACGGCTGCAACAAGCGCGCTACCACATGCTCAACGTGCCGCGTCGTGCGCTGGCGGAGGTCGCCGGTGACGACTCCGACGGCGAGCCCGTTCGATTGAGCAGTTCCACACCGGTGTCCCCGGCGGCCAACCAGCATCTGGTCGATGTGATCGACCACATCCGCCACGGCCTGCTGGGCAACCTCTTCGCCGCTCAACAACCTCTCGTCTACAGCGGCGTCACCCGGTATCTGGCCTCCAGCATGCTCGCGGCGTTCCCTCACACGACGGTTGCTGCGCCGTCGCCGGGCGGCGACGTCGACAATCACGAAGCGCTTCGCCGAGCCACGGCGTTCATCGAGGACAACGCCCACAGAGACATTTCGCCGGCCGACATCGCGCAGGCGGCGCGCATCTCCACGCGGGCGTTGGAGACCGCGTTCCGCAGACACCGGGACTGCACCGCCACGCGTCACCTCCAACGAGTGCGGTTGACCTACGTGCACCAGGATCTTTCGAAGGCCGCTCCCGACGAGTGCACCGTGGCCGAAATCGCCAACGAGTGGGGCTTCTGGAATCTTCGCCGATTCCGATCCGCCTACTACAAGGCCTATGGGTTCACGCCCGAAAGCACACTGAATCAATAGGTGTCGGCGGCGCTCTGGTGTCATTCCGTGCCATTCGGCAGACATGACCGGCCACCATCCCGTCAAATGCACGAGTGAGTGCAGAGCAGGCGCGCGGGGGCGTCACGATGGCCATCGCCGCGCAGGTGTCAGTCCAGATGGGCATGGTCGTGGCCATCGGCCTCATCGACCAGATCGGATCCGATGGCACAGCATGGCTTCGACTGGCCTGGGCGGGAGCACTGCTCCTCGTGGTGGTGCGGCCGCGGCCCTCGGCATTCACCTGGCAGACCTTCGGCATGTGCGTGGCCCTGGGATGCGTCACGGCGGCGATCTCGCTGCTGTTCATGGCTTCGCTGGACCGTCTTGCTCTCGGTACCGCCACGGCACTGGAGTTCTTGGGTCCGCTGGCCATCGCGGTGCTGCACGGCAAAGGGCCTCGCCGGTTCTTGTGGCCGGGGCTCGCGGCGCTCGGCGTGGTGTTGTTGAGTCAGCCGTTCAGCGGCGGCATCGATCCCAAGGGCGCGTTTCTGGCGGTATCAGCCGGAATCTGCTGGGCTGTCTACATACTGCTCACGCAGCGCGTTGGGGATGAGGTGGCGGGAGTCAACGGGCTTGCGGTGTCGATGCCGATCGCGGGTGTGGTCTCCAGCTTCTTCGTGAGCACGGCGGTGTTCGAGCGGATCACTCCCCAGGTGCTGCTCTTCGGCCTGGGGATGGCGATCCTGCTGCCTGTGGTGCCATATGTGTTGGAGCTCTTGGCATTACGCAGGTTGACCACCGCGGCGTTCGGCACGCTGATGAGCCTGGAGCCCGCCTTCGCGCTCCTTGTCGGTTTCCTGCTGCTCGATCAGGCTCCGGGGATCGCCGGCATACTCGGCATCGCGGCGGTGGTGGCGGCCGGCATCGGCGCGGCGCGAGGCGGTGGTCGGGAGATGGCAGTGCCGCTCGAGGTGGGCTGAGCTCGAAGGGGGCTGCGGTCACTGTAGCGTGGCGAGCGTGGCATCTTCTCGCGTACGTGCTCCCTTGACTCTGGTGGCCTGTGCCGCCTCCGTCGTCCTGGCCGTTTCGGCCTGCGGCTCGGACACCGACACCGAGGCTGCATCCGACGGCGCCACGTCGTCATCCGAGGCCCTCGAATTCTTCCCTCCCGAAAGCGACATGGCGCCGACCGCGCCCGCCGCGCCCAGCCCGTGCCCGACCGAAAGGCCTTCCACCGAGGGCGCAGCGGAATGGACGCTGCCCGGCGCTACCGGCAGCGTGTCGGTCACCGGACCCACCGACACCGCCTCGCCGCGGGTCGACGTGGAGGCCCCCTTCAGCGTGACCGCCACCGAGGTGCACACGTTGCAGGCCGGTGACGGGCCGGTCGTCGCGGACAACGCCACGGTTCTGGTCTGCTACATGGGCGTCAACGGACGTGACGGCACAGTCTTCGACAGCACCTACGACCAAGGCGCCCCGATCGACTTCCCGTTAGACGGGGTCATCGCGGGATTCCAGAAAGCCATTGCGGGACAGACGGTGGGGTCCGAGGTCGCCGTGGCGATGACCTCCGCCGACGGCTACGCCGAGGGTCAGCCCAGTGCGGGCATCGAACAGGGCGACACCCTCGTTTTTGCGATCAAGATTCTCGACGCTTCGACCTGACACCAGCTGCCCGCTGAGATCTCCTGCATTTCACACAGCGGCGCCGTGCGAGATCAATCACGCAGGTGGCATCGGCTTCGACTGACGGAGGGCGGGTACTCCCCCAGGTCCACCCGTTGTCGGCAGTTGAGGATTCGACGTGAGCAAGACCAGTCAGCGCCAACTCGGCGAGTCCGACAGCCCGATCGAAGACGAGCTCGAGGAGACCTTCAACAGGACCGTCACCGAGGGCGCCCAACGTCTGCACCGGAGCTGGCACGAGGTGCTTGTCACCGGCTTCTTCGGCGGTACCGAGGTGGCGATGGGCGTGCTCGCCTACCTCTCCGTGCTGCATGCCACCGGCAATCAACTGCTTGCCGGCTTGGCGTTCTCGATCGGCTTCCTCGCGCTCCTTCTGGGCCGCAGCGAATTGTTCACCGAAGGCTTTCTGGTGCCGGTGACCGCGGTGGCCGCCAAGCGAGCCAGCTTCGGCCAGCTGCTCAAGCTGTGGAGCGGCACCCTCGCCGCCAACCTCGCGGGCGGCTGGGTCATCATGTGGCTGATCATGGGGGCCTTCCCGAAGCTGCGCGAGCAGACCGTCGAGTCGGCATCACACTTCGCCGCAGCCCCTGTGTCAGTGGAAACGATGTCGCTGGCACTGCTCGGCGGCATGGTGATCACGCTGATGACCCGCATGCAGCACGGCACCGACTCCGTGCCCGGCAAGATCGCCGCAGCCGTAGCCGGAGCGTTCCTGCTCGCCGGGCTGCAGATGTTCCATTCGATCCTGGACTCGCTGTTGATCTTCGGCGCGTTGTTCACCGGTGACGCGCCGTTCGGATATGTCGATTGGCTGGGTTGGTTCGGCTACACCCTGGCGGGCAACATCGCCGGCGGGTTGATCCTGGTGACACTCCTGCGCCTGGTGCGCTCGAAAGATCGTCTGCAGGAAGAGCGCAGCGACGCCGAAGCCGAGGGGGCGTGACACCGCAAGTCGGCGTGAAATGGATTGTGGCACAGCGCTGAAAGCGCCCGCGGTCACGGGATCGACTGGCGGTGCTGTGTTCGTAGGCTCTTGCGGTGATACATCTTGGCGTCGGCTCCGCGAAGCAGTTCGTCGAAGTCGTTCATCGGCCCGTGGGTCCATCCGACGGACGCGGTCAGCGACACCTGCACCGAGTCGCCGTAGCGACCCGTCAGTGCGCGGGTGATGGTCTCCGCCAGTTCGGCGAGATTGGACGCATCGGGATCCGGCACGAGCACGATGAACTCGTCACCACCGAGGCGATAGGTCGTGCTCGGTGCGTCGACGACGCGGCTCAGGCTCCGCGCGGCTTCGGCGAGGATGGCATCACCGGTCGCATGTCCGTGGGTGTCGTTGATGATCTTGAATTCGTCGAGGTCGACGTAGATGATCCCGATCGACCCCGTGGGGCGGCTGCCGCGTTGTCTGCTGATCCAGTCATCGAAGGCGCGACGGTTGTGCAGGCCGGTGAGTGGATCGGTGATCGCCATGCGGGCGAGTTCGGCCGCGGTGTGCCGGCGGGTGGTGATGTCGTCGTACTGCGCGACCACCATGTCCTCTGCGCCGCCCGCCCCGCGGACGAGTACGGCGGTGCAGAGCATCCAGACGAAGGATCCGTCGACGCGCATGTACCGGCGCTCCGCGGACACCTTCGTCTGCGCGCCGCTGACCAACAGCTCGAAGTCGGCCTCCGACTCACAGATGTCGTCGGGATGGACCAGCCGGCGGTAATTCTCCCCGACCACATGCTCGGCTGGGTGGCCGAGTGCTGTGCACAAGGCCGGATTGACATGCAATAGAACACCATTGGTGTCAAGCATGGCCTTGCCGAAAGGCGCATTGGCCACCATGGCCTCGAACCTGCGGAGGGCCTCGGCGCCGGTCTGCTCTGCTTCGACCCGTGCTGTCACATCGGTGACCACGGCGTAGAAGCCGTCGATACGACCGTTGACCGAGTTCGGAATGTAGGTCACCTGCGCATGACGTGTCGCCCCCTTGCTGTCGATCAGGGTTCGGCTGAACGACTGCTCCCGACCCGCTAAGGCGGCACGAATGTAGGAGACGTTGAGTTCGTAGATGTCCTCGCCGAGAACGTCGCGCATGTGGCGGCCCGCGACTTGCTCAGGGGTCGTTCCCCAGTACTCGATGTAGGCGTCGTTGGCGAATACGTTGCGCTGTTCGCGATCCCAGTAACCGATAAGGCTGGGCAGTCGATCCAACAGCGAACGCGACCACTGAACGTCCTCTGCGGGTTGATCACCTGACGCCACTGCCACACCCCCAGTTCCGCCATCCGGTCAACCGAGCCTACAGTCGATGATCGTCGTCGTTCGACGCCAATCACCGCCTCGATCATCGCCTCTGAGCCCTACCTGCTAGCCGGTACATGTCATTGGCCGCCAGCGTCGATGTGATGCGGCGCCGGCCACGGGATTCTGATGGCACCCGCTCATCCCTCTTCGCTCAGGAGCACACGACCATGGACGCCAGCACCACGATGCAGAGTACCCACCGATCGCGGCTGCCAGGTCGTATCGCCGCCACGGTCGTTTGTGCCGCTGCGGTGCTGGGACCGCAGGCGGCGGGGGTGGCCTCGGCCGCCCCTGACCCGTCGTGCTCACCTGTCGCAGTGGTGTTCGCGCGCGGCACCAATGAGGCACCCGGTATCGGCGCGACGGGGCAGGCCTTCGTCGACGCGCTCAACACCCGTCTGGAAGGCGACCCCGTCGCCGTCGATCCGGTCGAGTATCCCGCGTCGCTGGACTTTCAAGCCGCCACCGGCGGGATCGTGGACGCGGGCAACAAGATCGAGTCGATCGCGGCGTCCTGCCCGGACACCAAGATCGTGCTGGGCGGCTACTCGCAGGGTGCTGCGGTGGCCGCCTACACCACGTTCGACGCAGTTCCCCCCGGTCTCGCGCTGCCTGCCGGACTCGGGCCGTTGCCGCCGTCGATCGCCCCCCACGTCGCGGCGGTGGCGCTGTTCGGTACTCCCGACAACTGGTTCCTGAATCTGGTCGACCACAACGCGCCACCGGTCACGGTGGGACAGCTCTACTCGGCCAAGACGATTCAGTTGTGTGCTCCCGGGGACCCGGTCTGCTTCCTGGTGGCTTCGACCGTGCCGCCCACAGCGCCTACAAGGACAACGGGATGGCCGACCAGGCCGCCGCTTTCACGGTCGACGCTGTGACGTCAGCCGCCGCGCACACCACCGACTGACCGGTCACACCACCATCCACAAGGCCAGCGAGATGAGGAACGCGGTGACACCGAGCGTGGTCTCCATGACCGTCCAGGTCTTCAGGGTCGTCTTCACATCCATGCCGAAGAAGCGGCTGACGAGCCAGAATCCCGAGTCGTTGACGTGGGAGAGGACGGTCGCGCCTGCGGCGATCGCGAACACCAGCAGCGAGAGCTGAATGCTGCTGAGGTCAGCCTCGAGAGCGGCGGCGCTGATCAGACCCGCGGTCGTGGTGATCGCCACGGTGGCGGAGCCCTGCGCGACACGAAGCAACGTGGCGATGAGGAAGGCCTGCACGATCAGCGACATGCCCAGTCCTGACAGGGAATCGCTCAGTGCGCCGCCGATGCCGCTCAAACGCAGTACCCCGCCGAACATTCCGCCGGCGCCGGTGATCAGGATGACCGAGCAGACCGGGCCGAGCGCCTTGTCGAAGATGGTGCTCACGTCGGCCATCGAGTGCTCCCGCAGCCCCAGCACGAGCGTGGCCACGATCACCGTGATGAGCAGTGCGACACTGGTGTTTCCGAGCAGCATCAGGTATTCCGCCCACGTCGCGCCTTCGGCGATGACACCGGCGGTGGTGAGCGTGCTGAGCACGGTGTTGAACGAGATCAACACGAACGGCAGCAGCAGCACGCCGAGCACGGTCGAAAACGCCGGTGCCGAACGGGTCAGGGTGCTTCCCGCTGCGGAGTCCTGATCAGTAGTGCCCCCTGTGGCGGAGTCGTCGGCACGGGTGATCTCGCGGCCACCGTTCATCTCACCGAACAACGCCTCGGGGACGTCGACGTGCACTCGCCGGCCGATGTACTGCGAGACGAGCAGCACGCCGACGTACCAGGACAGCACCGCGACCGGGACGCCGATGAGCAGCGTCAGCCCGATGTTCGCGCCGAATGCTTCGGCTGCGGCGACAGGTCCGGGATGGGGCGGCACGATCGCGTGCATGGCCGCGAAGGCGCCGGCGGCCGGCAGTCCGTACAGCAGCAGCGATCCGCCGAAGCGCCGTGCGACCGTCATGATGATCGGCAGGAACACGACAAGCCCGGCATCGAAGAAGATCGGGAAGCCGAAGAGCAGCGCGGCCACGCCGAGCGCGAGGGGTGCGCGTTTCTCGCCGAATCTGCTGATCAGTGTGTCGGCAAGTACCTGGGCGCCGCCGGTGAGTTCGAGGAGGCGGCCGATCATCACACCGAAGCCCACCAACAGCGCCACAGAGCCGATCGTGTTCGAGAAGCCGAAGGATATGGCGCTGGGCACGTCGGCGACGGGGATGCCGGCGGCCAGTGCCGTCAGCACGCTCACCAGCACCAGCGCGACAAAGGCGTGCATGTTCACTTTGATGATGAGGAACAGCAACACGGCGACCGCCGCGGCGGCGATCAAGAGCAGGGTGGTGGTCCCGTATGCCGGATCAATTGCTTCCACGAGGGCTCCAAACTGTCAGTGCCCGGCCAGTTCCGGACGTTTCACGACCCTGAAGTAGGCGGTTCTGACGGTTCATCAGTCCCCCGTTCGATCGCGATGTGATCGACAACGGCGCTGATATATCCGTGGCGACGATGGGTGACGCCGTTCCCTGTACCTGCTCCATTGTGCTTGGTGTCACATAGAATGACCTAAAAAGCATACGAATACAAGGTCTAGGGGCAAAAAGCAGGTCTTATCTGGCCGAAGTGGCAGGTAAGGCACGATGAATGACGCGAGTGCCGGTCGCGGGGACCTACGTGACCTGTTGGATCTGGATGAGATTGCCACATGTGTCGTCTAGAACCGCGGTGGACACCGGGCCCATTGCCGTGGGCTCCTGGGTGAAGGCCACCCCGAGATCGCGCAGTCGCTGGTACTCGGCATGGACGTCGGAGACCGTGAATGCGGTGGCGGGAATCCCGTCGGCCACCAGAGCCTCCTTGAAGGGTCTGGCGGCTGGGTGTTCGTCGGGCTCGAGGACGAGTTCGGTGCCCTCCGGATCCTCCGGCGACACCACCGTGATCCACCGATGCTCACCCACCGGAACGTCATGCTTCGGCAGGAAACCCAGTACCTCCGTGTAGAACTGCAGCGCCCTGTCCTGGTTGTCGACGAACACACTGGTCAGATTGATTCTCACGGTGGTTCTCCCCCGGATCTTTGAGCCACCTCCGAACGATCGGCACGAGTGGCGCGGTGTTGACGTAGTGGAATTTGTATCGACCCTCACGGCGGGTCTCGACGAGGCCGGCGGCTTCGAGGACATCGAGGTGCTGCGAGACCGCCTGTCGCGACGACCCGAGGCCGTGTTTGGTCGCCAGGCGCGCGCAGATCTCGAACAGCGTCTGCCCGCTGCGCTCGGTCAGTTCGTCGAGGATGGTGCGACGGGTGGGATCGGCCAAGGCCTTGAAGACGTCTCCCACGCGATGACATTAGGCAAGTGGCTACTTGCCTGTCAAGGATTCCGGCCGCGGTGGACCCAGTGTCGGGAGGCCGACCGCCGGTCCATGATGGGTGCATGGAGTCGACCCGCGTGGATCGGTGGCTGTGGGCGGTACGGCTGACAAAAACCAGGCCCGACGCGGCATCCGCGTGCCGGGGTGGTCACGTGCGGGTCAACGATCGCCCGGCGAAACCGGCGACGACGGTCTCCCCCGGCGACGAGGTGCGTGCCCGGGTGGGTGAGGTGACACGGATCGTCCAGGTCGTCCGGGTGATCCACAAGCGGGTGGGCGCCGCCGATGCCGTCACCTGCTATCTGGATCGCACCCCCGCGCCTCCACCGACCTCGTCCGTTCCGGTGGCCGCACGAGATCGGGGCGCGGGCAGGCCGACCAAGCGTGATCGGCGGGTCCTGGACAAATGGCGTGCAGCGCAGCGGTGAACTCCGCGACCGCGCAGCGACCAATCGGGGCCGCAGAACTTCTTACGAAGATGTGACCGAGGTGCCCGTACGCGGTGCCGACCGTAACGGCGAATCGTCACATGACGAACTAACCGACGTGGCACCGCTGCGGCGGTGGACCGCTCGCGTTGCGGTGGATGCGAAGCAGTTGCATCCGATCCAGTGAACGACCTGCTGGGCCGCATACCTTTTCGTGAGAAACGGCGCCTCCTTACGCGTCCAGAGAGAACGGCAGAATCAATGAAATTCGTGCACAGTGTGGGGCGTCGGCTGCAAGCCGGCGCCTTGGCGGCCCTGCTGCTGGCGGGCTTGATCACCGTCGGCGGCGGATCGGCGACCGCCGGGGCGTACTCGCGGCCGGGCCTGCCGGTGGAGACGCTGATGGTGCCCTCGGCGGCGATGGGCCGTGACGTCATGGTCAGATTCCAGGGTGGTGGGCCGAAGGCGGTGTACCTGCTCGACGGTCTGCGGGCCCGTGATGACAACAGCGGCTGGGACATCGAGACCACGGCGTTCGAGGACTATTTCGAGTCCGGCCTGTCGGTCGTGATGCCCGTCGGCGGCATGTCGAGCTTCTACACCAACTGGCAGAACCCCGCGGTCGGCAACGGCCGCACTCAGAGCTACCAGTGGGAGACGTTCCTGACCTCTGAACTGCCGGCGTACCTGGCGGCCAACAAGGGAATCTCGACCAGCGGCAACGCGGTCGTAGGTCTGTCGATGGCAGGTAGTGCCGCGCTGATCCTGGCCGCCTATCACCCCGGGCTGTTCAGCTATGCGGGATCGCTGTCGGGGTTCTTGAACCTGTCCGAGGGCATCTGGCCGACGCTGGTCGGCTTCGCGATGCGGGACGCAGGTGGCTTCGATGCGTCCGCGATGTGGGGTCCCGGCGGCGGTCCGGCATGGCAGCGCAACGATCCGACTCTGCAGGCAGGCCGACTGGTGGCCAATGGCACCCGTATCTGGGTGTACACCGGTAACGGCAGGCCCGGCGATCTCGGCGGTGGCGGCGATCTTCCCGGTCAGATCCTCGAAAGCATCACTCAGGACAGCAACCGAGCGTTCCAGGACGCCTACCTGGCTGACGGTGGGAGCAACGCCACGTTCAACTTCCCGCCCAACGGCACCCACGGGTGGGGTTACTGGGGGTCGCAGCTCAACGCCATGAAGCCGGACATCCAGCGCACGCTGGGCGTCTGATCCACAGGTGACAGGGCCGGAGCGCGGGGAACCTCCGCGCTCCGGTCCGCTTGGTTGTGACCGCCCCCGGCTCAGGTCCCGTCCGGCGCGGCGACATGGGTCTGCCACCGGGCCCGACGCTGCGCAGCAGTCTGCTCCCACCACGGAGGCTGGCCGCGCTCGCCCAGTGCGACCTTGGCAGCATCCACCCCGGCGCGAGCAGTCGACTCGCCGTCGGTCCCCTTGGTACGACGCACTTCTCGGCGCCACGCCATCAGGATTCGGGTGAGTTCAGCTCGCCGGTCTTCGGGTATCGACGGGTCGGTGGCCCGCCAGCGGCGCCCGTCGATGACCACGTGATGTCCGTCTTCGGTGGTCGGCAACTCGCCCATTGGGCAGAGCTTAGTTCTGGGACGCGCCGCCATCGCGGCCCGTTTGGGTCGTCGATGCCTTTGACTGGGCAGATGGGTCAGCAAGTGCGCAACGAACTGAGTCGGATCGTCGACGCCGCCGGCGCCGGGGCCGCCGATGCCCGCCTCGCCCTGGGCGACGGTCCGATCGGGCAGAGACTGGCGGCGGCCGTTCGCGCGCTGGCGATACATCGTGGTCCGGGCAGCAGCACCTGCCCGTCGGATGCGGCGCGGATCGTCGGCGGTGAGAACTGGCGCGAGTTGATGGACAGTGCCCGGGAGGTGGCACGGGAGTTGGCCAGGTCCGGCGAGGTCGAGATCACGCAGGGCGGCCGCGCTGTAGATCCTGACGGCGAGTGGCGCGGCCCGATCCGGATCCGCGTCACCCGCCGCGCGCGCTGACACCCGGTGGCAGGTCCACCAACCCGCTAGGACGGTTCCTCGGTGCACGTCGACCAGGTGTAGCGCTGATCGGAGGTGGCATGACTGTCACCGAGCATGAACGCGCGGTGGTAACGGCTCGAACGGCCGATGGTCGCCATCCAGGTGGCGACGGTGCTGGCACGGTTGCGTACCCCGGTGAGCGCGGCGATGTGAATGAAGCCCCACCCCAGCCATCCCGGGAAGCCGGCGATCCGGATCGGGCCGACCTGCAACAGTGCGTTGCCCCGCGAGATGTAGGCCGCGGAACCCAGATCGCGGTAGCGGTACCGCCGGCGGGGTTTCCCGGTGAGTTCGCGGCGGATGCACGACGCGACATGCAACCCGCCCTGCATCGCGTTCTCGGCGACACCCGGTAGATCGTCGCGCCCGACGAGATCGCCGATCACGAAGATCTCAGGGTGGCCGGCGACCGAGAGGTCGGGTTCGACCTCGATCCGGCCGGACCTGTCCGATGGGGCCCCGACAACCTCGGCCAGGTGCCGGGCAAAGGGTACGGCTTCGACCCCTGCAGTCCAGAGCACCGTGCGTGCAGCGTACTGCTCCTCCGGGCCGCCGGCCTTGGGCGTGACGGTCACGCCTTCCCGGCGTACATCGGTGACGTGCACACCGAGTCGCAACTCCACCCCCAGCCGCTGCAGGGTCCCGGCAGCTCGATCCGCCAACTCCGGCGCGAAGCTCTTCAACACGCGGTCCCCGCCGTCGAACAGCAACACCCTGGCATCCTCGGGTTCGATGCTGTGGAACTCGTTGGCCAACGTCCGCGTCGCCATCTCCCGGATCTGGCCGGCCAGTTCGACTCCGGTGGGACCGCCGCCGGCGACGGCGAAGGTGAGCCAGGCATCGCGGTCGGGACCGGATGGCAGCGTCTCGGCGATCTCGAATGCCGTGAACAGGCGCTGGCGAATGTTCAGTGCGTCGTCGAGGGTCTTCATCCCGGGTGCCCACTGCTCGAACTGCGGATTGCGGAAATAGGACTGCCGCATCCCTGCTGCCACCACGAGCACGTCATAGTCGACCGTGAACGTGGATTCGTCGGGTCGGCGCGCGGTCACCCGCCGCGAGTCTGGGTCGAGTTCGAGCGCTTCGCCGAGCAGGGTGGTGATGTTGCGGTGGCCGGCGAACTCCTCCCGCAGCGGCCGGCTGATGTGTCCGATGCTGAGTGTGCCTGTGGCGCACTGGTAGAGCAGCGGCTGGAACAGGTGGCCGGCCGAGCGATCGATCAGGGTGACGTCGACGTCAGCGCCCCCCAACCCTTTCGCACAGAACAAGCCACCGAAGCCGCCTCCGATGATCAGCACCCTGGTGCGGTGGTCGGTCATGAGACTCGACGGTAGTCGCCGACGCACCGGGCGGTGGCTGCGGCCAAAATCTGCTCGACGGATCATCTGCCGCCGTCGATACTCGTGCTGATGCTGACCTCTGACCAGATCGCGCAGCGAACAGCCCGCGCCGTGGACGCCGCAGCGGCCGCGGGCCGCCATCTCGGGCTACGCGTGACACACCCACGGGTGCTCTACGACGTGTTCTCGGTGATCGTCCACCTGGCCCCCGCACCCGTGGTGGTGCGGGTGCCGACCGTGCTCCCCCGCTCCTACTCCGCATCGCCCGCACGGCAGGTGGCTCAGCAGCGTGCGGAGCTCTCGGTGGCGGGATGGCTTGCTGATCGCGGCCATCCTGTGGTGGCACCCAGTCCGCTGGTGCCACGCGAACCCGTTCGGCACGAGGGTTTTTCGATGACGTTCTGGAACTATGTGGAGGAGGATCCGGACGTCGAACTCAGCGTGGGACGCCGCTTCGAGACGACAGCGCGGCTGCACGCCGCGCTCTGCGACTTCGACGACACCCGACTGGGATTCTGGACGCCGTTCAACGACTACATCCCCGACGGTCTGCGCGATCTCGAAGAGCGCCCGGATCTGCTGAGCGCTGTCGATTACGAACGGGCACAACAGGAATGGTTGGTGCTCGCTCCCCTGCTCGCGTCGCGCAGAAGTTTCACCGAGGCGTTCCCCGGGGCAGGCGTCCAGACGATCCATGGCGATGCCCCGTTCTACAACCTCATCTGCACCGCAGAAGGCGAGGTGTGGTCCGATTTCGAACTCGTCACAGCGGGTCCGGCCGAGTCGGACCTCGCGATGGCAGGTGACGACGGAATCGCCGCGTACGGCGAGGCCGCGGTGCGGCTCGGGTTGCGCCCACTGGACCCGCAACTGCTGCGGGTCACCGAGGCAGCCGGCATGTTGGCGGCGCTCGCCTGTCTGGCGTTGGCGCCGCAGCTGCCGATGTTGGAGGAGGCGTTGAAGCCGGTCGTCGACCAGTGGCGGGCCGCGCCGTCGATCGCGGAGAGAATCCGGGCCTAGCCTGGACGCCGTGTCCGACGAGGATCGTGTCCGCTGGGATCGGCGCTACGCAGACCGCGACGTGGGGTCCACCGATGACGTCGCACTGCCCAGCGCGTTTCAGCCGTACTGTGACAAGTTCCCCGACGCTGGGCGCGCACTGGATCTCGGGTGTGGGTCCGGCGGGGTCGCGGTGTGGTTGGCTCAGCGTGGACTGGAGGTCCGGGGATACGACGTGTCCGCGGTGGCGATCACGCAGGCCCGGGAACTCTCAGAGCGATGCGGGGTGGCTTCGCTCTGCCGCTTCGAGCGGGTTGATCTCGATGACGGTCTCCCCGCAGGACCTCGGGTGGACGTGGTGATCTGCAACAGATTTCGAGATCGTCGCCTGGACCGGGCCATCGTCGCGCGGCTCATCGACGGCGGGCTCCTCGCGATCAGCGCCCTCAGCGAAGTCGGTGCTGCACCAGGACGTTTCCGCGCGAAGGCGGGTGAGTTGAGGCGGGCATTCAATGACCTGGACATGATCGCGGAGCGGGAAGGCAACGGTGAGGCGTGGCTGCTGGCCCGCCGCCTGGGTCCGTGATGGCTCAACCCTCACGGAGGACCCTCGCACCGGCGATCAGGCAAGATCGTTCTGTGTCTGCACCGCCTCTGACTCTGCCGGCGCTCCTCGCGCACAGTGTGCGGGAGTTCGGCGAGCGCACCTATCTGGTGTCCCCCGACGATCGGCTCTCGTATTCGCAAGCTGACACCCGCTCCGGTGAACTCGCGCGATGGTTGCTCGCTCAGGGAGTCGGGAAGGGGACCCGCGTCGGGGTGTTCTTCGCCAACGGCGCCGAGTGGGTGACCTGGTGGCTCGCTGTGTCCCGGATCGGCGCGGTCGCGGTCCCCCTGAGCACGCTGTATCGCCCCGCCGAGATCGCCAAGGTCGTCAGGCTGGCCGACATCGCAGTCCTGGTGGCACCCAGCCGGGTGTTGGACATCGAGGTGGCAGAACGGCTCGAAGCGGCCTTCCCCGAGTTGTCCGGGCACACCGCTGAGCGGTTGGTGTTGTCCGCGGCGCCGTTCCTGCGCTGCATAGTCCTCTGTGGCGACGGTCTGCCGATGTGGGCGAGCCGTCACAGTGCCGACGACGCAGACTGCGTACCCGCCGGCATCCTGGCCTCCGCGGAAGCCGAAGTCTCGCCCGCCGATCTCGCGATCATGGTGCACACCTCGGGATCGACCGCCGATCCCAAAGGTGTCCTGCACACCCACGGCACCCTGGTCCGGCAGACGTCGACGTGGCCCGGGGCGATTCGAGCCATCACCGGTTCGCAGGCGATGCCGGTGATCCTGTGCGCGATGCCGTTCTTCTGGATCGGCGGCGTGCTGGCCGCCACGGGTGCGTTGCACGAACCCGTCACCCTGCTCACGATGCCCAAAATGGATGCCGGAACCGCGCTCGCACTCGCAGAATCCGAGCGGGCCACCGGGATCGTGGGATGGCCTGCGTTGACTCAGCGGATGCGCGAGCACCCGAGCTTCGCCGACCGCGACCTGTCCAGCGCACCGATGTTGCGCGACGGGCCGCTGGATCTCGCCATGACCGATGTGCCCGACGGGTTTCCCATCCACCGCACCATGTCGGAGACGGCGGGGGGCTTCGCCTTCACGGAGATGAAGATCGTCGACGACAGCGGTGTCCCGGTCGACGACGGCACCGTCGGTGAGCTTCTGGTCCGCGGCATCGGCGTGATGGCGGGATACAACAAGCGCGAACGCAGCGACACCTTTGATTCCGACGGGTGGTACCACACCGCAGACCGGGTGTATCGCCGAGTCGGCGACCCGCGGCTGTTCTACGTGGGCCGTACCGGCGATCTCATCAAGACCTCGGGAGCCAACGTCTCACCGCTGGAGGTGGAGGCGGTGATCGAGGGCTTCGACGACGTGGCGCAGTGTGTGGTGGTCGGCATCGATCATCCCGAGCGCGGCGAGGAGGTCTGCGCTGTGTTGGTCCCCGCGATCGAGGACGTCGATGTGGATTCGGTCGCCCGCCGAACGCGTGATGCGCTGTCGTCCTACAAGGTGCCGACTCGTTGGGTGCTCGTGACCAGTGCGCAGATCCCGATCCTGGCCAGCGGCAAACTCGACCGAAAAGCAGTGCGCTCGTGGGTCATCGACGCGCGGGCGGGTGACCACACGTCATGATCAATTCTGTCGAGGGAGCAGTTCCTCCACGAAAGACTCGAGGAAGGCCGTGCTGCTGACCCCGCCCGCCGGCCGGATCACGAACTTCGTCAGTCCCGCGTCGATGTAGTCGTCGAGCTGGCGGTGCAGCTGCGGCCAGTTGCCGGCCACGAGTTCTGCCGGGTCGAGATCGGGTCGCCGCCGCCGAATGGCGGCGAGCACCGGCTCAGGCAGGTCGCCGTCACCGACAGCCAGATTGATTCCGAAATGATCCGCCGGCACCGTGCGACCTTGCGCCTCTGCAGCGGCGCCGATCTCGAGTCGCGCCTGCCCGGCCTCGGCGGGAGTCAGGAAGCTGCCCAGCCAGCCGTCGCCGTACGCACCGATGCGCCGGAACCCGGCCGAGGTCGCACCCCCGAGCCAGATATCCAGTGGCGCTGCTGTTTTTGGGAGGATCTCAACATCGCGGACCGTGAAGAACGGGCCTTCGTAGGTCACCTTGTCGTCCCGCAGAACGGTGCGCAGCAGTTTCAGTGATTCGTCGAACACCGCCGCGGGCTGCCCGTCGGGAACCTCGAAGAGGTCGCGTTCGGCGGGCATGGCCGAACGTAACCCGAAAACCGGAAGGACCCTCTTCGGTGCGAGCGCCGCGAGGGAAGCCAGCTGTTTGGCGACCAGCACCGGGTGGCGGCCGGGCAGCACCGCCACCGAGGTGCCGACCTTCAGCTTCGTGGTCCGCGCCAACGCATAGGCCATGCCGACGAAGGGATCGACCGCCGGCGAGTAGACGAGTTCGGAGAACCACAGCGAGTCGATGCCGGTGCTCTCCAGGTGATCGACCACCCCGGGCAGCGCGTCGGGGGCGACGTCCGCACCGAGGCTGACTCCGAACCGAATCTTCACGTCTGTCTCCTGATCTGGCCTCTGCCTCTGGCCAACGCCCACCGGACGCCTTTTGTGCCCTGCGCCCGCCGTCCGGCCGTCTGCGCCCGGCGGTGAAAGGATGTCGCACGTGGCAGAGCGCATCACGTTCCCCAGCAGCAGTGGTCCGGCACTGGCGGGTCTGGTCGATCCTCCCGAGGGCGACGTCCGTGGATGGGGGGTGTTCGCCCACGGGTTCACCCTCGGCAAGGACTGCCCCGCCGCGAGCAGGATGTGCAAGCAACTCGCCGTCGACGGTATCGGCATGCTGCGTTTCGACAACCTGGGACTGGGCCAGTCCGCAGGTGACTGGGGTGACGGGTCGTTCTCCCACAAGGTGGCCGACACCGCGCGCGCCGTGCAGTTCATGAACGATTCGGGCCGTGAGGTCCGTCTTCTCGTCGGGCACTCCTTCGGCGGCGCCGCGGTGATCGCCGCCGCGCACGACTGCCCGACGGTGGCCGCGGTCGCCAGCGTCGGCGCACCCTATGAACCCGCCCACGTGGAACACACCTACGACGCTCTCCTGCACCGGATCGAAGCGGAGGGCGAGGCGCAGTTCATGATCGGCGGCAAGGCCCTCACGCTGCGACGACACTTCATCGAGGATGTCCGGGCTGCCGACCTGCGTGAGCGGATCAAGACCCTGCGCCGCGCCCTGCTCGTCATGCATTCGCCCACCGACAACACCGTCGGCATCGCCAACGCCAGCGAGATCTTCCGGGCTGCCAGGCACCCCCGCAGCTTCGTGTCGCTCGAGGGTGCCGACCACCTGCTCACCGAGAAGAATCAGGCGGCACGGGCGGCCCGGATCATCAGCGCCTGGGCCGACCCGTACCTCTGACTCTGTCGATCAGTCGTCGCTGCCGGAGTCCGAACCCGAGTCGCTCAGCTGCCGCCTTCCTCCGCCGGCAGTGGCGGAGGCAAGGGCGTCGTCGGGGTCGGGGTCGCGGCGGGCGCCCGGCTCGGCGTCGCGGTACCACCCGATCGGTGGAAGTCGGTCATCGTCTCGTCGCGGATCACGCGCTCTCCGGCACTGATCACCAGAGCCGTCGACGTCACCATGTAGTCGATTCCGTCGTTGGTGGCGGTGAAGGCACCGTCCGAGGACCGTGTTGCGGGTCTGATGAGCCTGGCGCCATCGCGCACCCGGACGCCCCGGTACTGGAGATCACCGTCTGAGCTCTGGCAGATCGCCACCCGCGAGCTCTCCGTGCTGCCGAACACGACCACTGTGTCCGGCGACGTGCATCGCGCAGTCGAGTCGAGGTATCCCTGACTGTCGAAGGGGGGCGCCGATGTCGCCGACGGTGCCGAGACGACGAGGAGCGCGGAACAGACGACGGTGGTCACAGCGGCGCGGCGAGGGATCTTGCGGGAGGTGGACATCACCTTCCACCAGACCACGTCCGGGCTGATCACGGGTACTCCGACGATCGATGAACACTGCATCGTTCACGCTTCGAGACCGGACCGTAATGACTTGACGGGTTGTGGCGATGAAATTGACGATGACTGAAACTTCTCTGCGGCGGCGCGGTGTCGCAGCCTCGTGCCGTGCGGTTGTCGCCGCCCTGCTGACGGCGCTGACGCTGACCACAGCTCTGGTCCTCGGCGGTGCTTCGGCGGGCACCGCCCAGGCCGCGCCACCGCAACTGGTGGCCAAAGATTTCTCCAAGCCGGCGATCGTCATCCTCGGCTACGGACTCAAACCGGACGGCACGATGCGCCTGATCCTGCACACCCGGGTTCTCGCGGGTCTGGCTGTCGCGCAGATGTTCCCGCAGGCGCCGATCATCGTGACCGGCGGCAACCCCCGCAACGGAAACACCGAAGCCGAGCAGATGG
This sequence comes from Mycobacterium sp. DL, assembly GCF_039729195.1. Lineage (NCBI taxonomy): Bacteria > Bacillati > Actinomycetota > Actinomycetes > Mycobacteriales > Mycobacteriaceae > Mycobacterium > Mycobacterium sp. DL. The sequence goes on along the minus strand of NZ_CP155796.1, from coordinate 3,253,258 downwards.
GCAAGATGCTGCGGCTCTACGGAACTCCTCGCGAGCGGATCATCCTTGAGGAGCGGGCGAACAGCACCGTGCAGAACGCCGCCTTCTCGGTGCCGCTGGCCAAGCAGGCGGATACCTCGGGGATCATCCTGGTGACCTCGTCGTCGCATCAGGACCGTGCCGACGGGAACTTCGCCGATGCCGGAGGCAATGTGCTGGCGACGGTGAGCTTTCCGGACCAGAATCCCTCGATCAACATCGCCCAGTTCGTCCGGGACGTGATCAGCCCGTTCGTCGCGATCAGCTAGTGGGCTAGCGTCGGCGGGTGTGGACGCTGAACTGCAGTCGCGCCCGCACCGGTGGGGACTGGGAGCCTTCCTGGTCGTCGAACTGGTGTACCTGCTGTCGGCGCTGTCGCTGGCGTTCCTGCTGGGCGGTCGCGGGTCTCCGCAGATTCTGACGGTGGTCGTGGCCGTCGCAGTGCCCACACTCCTGGCGGCCGCGTTGGCGATCCTGATCACCATGATCCGGGGTAATGGTCCGCGCTGCGACCTGAGGCTCCAATGGTCCTGGCGTAGCGCGGGATCGGGTCTGCTCTTCGGAATCGGCGGCCTGTTCCTGACGTTGCCCGCATCGTTGCTCTGGGTGGCTGTCGTAGGCGAGGACGCGAACTCCGCGGCGGGTGAGGTGTTCGGCGGAGTCCGCGTTACCTGGGCGTGGGCCGTCGTCGTGTTCATCGTCATCGTGATCGTCGCCCCGTTCTGCGAGGAGATCCTCTACCGCGGCTTGCTGTGGGGTGCGGTGGAGCGGCGCTGGGGGCGTTGGGTGGCGCTGGGCGTCACCACCGTGGTGTTCGCGATCGCGCACCTCGAATGGACCCGAGCCCCGCTGCTGCTCGTGGTGGCGCTCCCGATCGGGCTGGCCCGGCTCTACACCGGCAATCTGACGGCGAGCATCGTCGCCCATCAAGTCACCAACCTGCTCCCCGGGCTGGTGCTGATGTTCACGGTCGCCGGCGCTGTGCCCACGGGGTGACCTCAGTCGAACGCGCCGCCGAGATAGTCGCTGCGGCAGGCTCGTCGGGCCAGCTTGCCGCTGGTCGTCCGTGGGATCGATCCCGCGGGGACGATGCGCACGTCGCTGACCGGCAGTCCGTGGCGGTGCAGCACCGCAGCCTTGATCGAGTCGACCGCTGATGCCCGGTCGATGCGTGCGGTTCCGGCGGCGCGCTCGGCGACCACCACGATGCTGTCACCGGCCTCCCCCGGCACTGTGAACGCCGCGGCATAACCACGCCGGATGATCGGCGAGGCCTCGGCAGCGCTGGTCTCGATGTCCTGTGGGTAGTGGCTGAGCCCCGCCACGGTCAGCATGTCGGCGATGCGACCGGTGACGAAGAGCTCACCGTCCAGATAGCAGCCGAGATCTCCGGTGCGCAACCATGTTCCAGCCGATCGAGCGCCCATTGCGTGGCTGCCCGTCGCCAAGGTCGAGGTGAGGTGGGCACCGAAGATGCGGTCGGTGTCCTCCGGTCTGCCCCAGTAGCCTCGGCCGATGTTCGCTCCCTGTAACCAGATCTCGCCGACCCGGCCATCGGGAATCTCGGCGGACGTCTGCGGATCGACGATCACACCCCACTGACTCCGGGCGATGGTGCCGCACGACACCTGCGCCACGGCCCGCGGATGCTCGGAGTTTACTGTGACGGCGTGGCCGGCGGCGAGCCGTTCACGATCGAGGTGCACCACAGTGGCCTCGGCGGCGGGCTCGATGGTCGAAACGAACAAGGTCGCTTCGGCCAGCCCGTAGGACGGCTTGAACGCGGTGCGGGGCAGGCCGAACGGTGCGAACGCGGCGTTGAACATCCTGATCACGTCGATGTTCACGGGCTCGGAACCCACGATCATCACGACGTTCTTCAGGTCGATCCCCGACCCTTCGGCGGGCAGGCCGCGCTGAACTGTCCACTCGTAGGCGAAGTTCGGCGCGGCGGTCACGACCCGGCCGATCTGCGAGCCCGCCGACAATGCCTCGATCCAGCGCAGCGGACGGCGTACGAAGGCCGTGGGTGACATCAGGGTGGAATGACCGCCGTAGACCGCGGGGAAACCGATCATCGACAAACCCATGTCGTGATACAGCGGTAACCAACTGACGCCGTGGGTGTTTCGGTCGAGCAGGTCGATCGACAGGATCATCTGCAGGAGATTTGTTCCCACCGCCCGGTGGGTGATCTCGACGCCTACCGGCGGGCGCGTGGCCCCGCCGGTGTACTGAAGGTGGGAGACGTCGTCGACGTTGACTGCGGCCGCCACATAGTCTCCGGCAGCGGAGTCGGGGATGTCGTCGATCACGATGACATCCGGGCGCAGTGTCGGGGCAACCCTGGCGCCCAGGAAGTCGTCGATGCCGTTTCGTGTGGCCGAGGTGGTCAGCACGGCGGTGGGTTGTGCATCGTGCAGGGCGGTGTCGAGACGCTCTGCGTGACCTGGCAACTCCGGCACGAACAGCGGTACCGCGATGGTGCCGGCCTTGATCGCGGCGAAGAAGGCGGCCACGTAGTCGAGACCCTGGGGTGCCAGAATCGCGACCCGGTCTCCCCGTCCGGCCACTCGTTGGATGCGTGCCGCGATCGCACGCATCCGGACGCCGAGCTCGTTCCACGTCATCTCGAGGGCGTGGCCGCCTCCGGGTCCGGTGAAATCCAGATAGCGGTACGCGATCGATTCACCGACGTTGGCGATGTTGCGGTCGATCAGGGAGATCAAGTTCACGCCGGGTGGCAACACGATGCCGCCCCCGGCATCCAGGCAATCGCCGATCTGCAGCAGTCCGTCACCGATCGCGGTGCTGCGCGGGCCGCTGCGACTCATGCCTCGCAGTCTAGGCGTCGCCAGAATCTCGCCGGTCGTGATGCTCCGCACTCATCGGATTGCTGCGGGTTCCGCCACAGTACAAAAGCGTTGTGTTGCAGCATATTCTATGCAAATACACCACCGGCTAGTCGGCAGACGACTCCGAGTCGGAGTCCGACGAACCAGAGTCGGCACGGTCTGAATCCGAAGAATCGTCGGTGGAGCGGGCGGGCTTGTCGTCTTCGGAGGATTGTTCATCGGTTCCTGAACCGGCCTCGTCCTCGTCCTCGTCTGCGTCAGAATCGTCGAGGTCGGAGTCGTCCTTGGCGACATCGTCGGCAGTGTCGCCCTCGTCGGCAGTGTCGCCCTCGTCCTGCCCTGACTGCGGATCTTCGGAGGCGGTGTAGTCGTTCGAGTCGTCCGAGTCGTCATCTGCGGACGGATCAGCCTCGAGATCGGAGATCGAGGGGTCGTCCGGATCGGTGTCAGTGCTGGTATCGACCGCGGTGTCAGCCGGCGGGGCGTCGATCACCACAGTGCTGACGTCGTCGTCGGTTGCATCGTCTGACTGCGTGTCGCGTTCGGCCATCAACGACGAGAAGATCGGGGTGTCGGCGGAATCGATGATCGCCGTGAGCGGGTCGTTGAGCCTTTCGGCCAGTTCGTTCAGACCGAGGATCCGCAGGGGCTCCAGTAGTGGGATGTTCTGGCTCCGGATCAGGACGTAGGTCGTGTCGCCGAGGTCGTACACCGGGCGTACGCCGCCGTACTTGCGCAGCGGATTGGCGACGAGAACGAAGGACAGATCCTCCGGGGCGGGAGCGCCGGCCTTTCCGGCGCTGTCCTCCAACCACGCACTCGAGATGAGTGCCCCTTGGGAGGGCAACCAGAGATCAAGCGACACCGGTCAAGTCCGCAATCGGAGAGGATGATTCAAAGGTCGGCCCGTTCAGGCCGGTGCAATCGCAGTTCGCAACAGCATCGACCTTCTGTGGTGTCCGGCACCCGGACCCCCGAGTCCGGGTGACCACATTCGCCGATGGCCGGTGATCTCGGCTCGCCGGTGAGACATCTCGCGTGAACGCTGGGATTTGGTTTGCTGATGGGTGCAGCGAGCCGCCCGGAACCTGTCTGTCCAAGCTTTGCTGCACCCCGCGGTTGATGGTGTACAGACTTCAGCGGGCCGCGGGGTGAGCGTCAAAGTAGCTGCTGGTCAACATGTTTGACTACATCGAGTGCGTCCGCTCGGCCCGGGCGGGTTCACGCGATGATGCGCACCAGATACGGAGTCATGTCCTTGGTGCGGACCGGTGAGACGGCCACCCCGGAGTCGGTGGTCTCGACCATCTGGCCATTGCCGATGAAGAGCGCGACGCTCTGAGTTCCCTCGGGGCCGTAGAACAGAAGGTCGCCCGGTAGCGCGAGGTTCGGCGTGACCTTCTGGCCGACCTTGTACTGCTCGCCCGAGGATCTCGGCAGCTTCACCCCGGCACCGGCGTAGGCGTACACCATGAGTCCGGACGCATCAAAACCCACTGCCTCGATCCGTCGTGGCTCGGGGGCGGGTGCCGGGACGCCGAGACCCGGCGTGACGGTAGGCAGGTTCAGTCCTGGCGCCAGGTCGAGCGCCCCGGCATCGGTCGCCGCCTGATCTGGTTCGGGCACAGAGACGGTGCCCTTGCTCGGCCCCGAGGCGCCGCCGCCGCCGTAGGCGAACGGGACGCCGCGCTGCGAGAGGGCCCGCGCGATCACCAGGTCCACGGCCTTCTGGTTGGTGGCCGAGCGCGGGCTGGCGGTCGCGAGGCCTGGCGTCGCCACCAAAAGGGCAAAACCGATTACGAGGACCAGAACGCGTCGCATGGCACTTCCACCGCTTTCCCGATGCCGGCACCCCTGTGGCGCCGGACTGTCAGTGATTCACAACAGTCACTATGACCACTTCTACACCACGTGTCGGCGTGAATTGACGTTGTCGCAGCAGGGCAGAGCAAGGAGATGCAGGACTGGAATCGAACGGTGATCTACGGCGGCGCGCCGCCGTTTAGGGTGTGTGCCGGCTCACGCCTTGAGCGCCGCCAGGGCCGCGTCATAATCGGGCTCCTGCCCGATCTCGGGCACCAACTCGGTATACGTCACGGCGCCGTCCGCACCGATCACCACAACAGCGCGGGCCAGCAGACCTGCCATCGGACCGTCGGTGATGGTGACCCCGTAGTCCTCACCGAAGCCGGTGCGGAACGCCGAGGCGATCTCCACATTCTCGATGTCCTCGGCGCCGCAGAACCGCTTCTGCGCGAACGGCAGATCCTTGGACACACACAGCACCGACACCCCGTCCGCGGCCGCGCGTTCGTTGAATGTGCGGACGCTGGCAGAACAGACCGGGGTGTCCACCGACGGGAAGATGTTGAGCAGCAGAGGCTTGTTGGCGAAGCCGTCGGCCTTGACCTCGCCGAGATCGGTGCCGGTGAGGGTGAAGCCGGGCGCCGGCGATCCGACAGCGGGCAGTTCTCCGATGGTGTTGATCGCATTTCCCCGCAGGGTTATCTGTGCCATGCGACCAGTCTGCCAAGCGCCACCCACGGCGTCGCGTCTGGGTGTGGACCTCAGGCAGTCGACGGTGCGGGTCTGCCGTACATCTTCGCGATATCAGGCGAGTCCAACCAGCCCGAGTACGTCGGCCGCTTGGGCCAGCCCTCGGGCGAATCCTGCCATTCCTCCTGCCGGCCGTACGGCAGTACATCGATGAGCGGAAAGGTCTGGCTGAGCTGCTCGGTGCCCCGGCCGTTGGTATGCCAGGTCCGGTATACGGTGTCACCGTCGCGCAGGAACACATTGACCGCGAACCCCGTGCCGGGCGCCGCGTCGACATCGGAGGCGAACGGACTGTCCGACGACGAGTACCAGTCCATCGCGTTGCCGACCCTGTCGCGGTAGGCCAGCGCCTCGTCGATCGGTCCCGCGGTCACGATCACAAACCGCGCGTCGTAGCTGTCGAGGAAGTCCAGCCGGGTGAATTGTGATGTGTAGCCGGTGCATCCGCCGCACTGCCATTCGGCGCCGTCACTCCACATGTGGTTGTAGACGATGAGCTGCGAGCGTCCGCAGAAGATGTCGGCGAACCGGATCGGCCCGTCCGCCCCGATCAACGTGTAGTCCGGCATCTCGACCATCGGCAGTCGGCGCCGTTGCGCGGCGATCGAGTCGAGTTCGCGGGTGGCGGCCTTCTCCCGCTCCCGTAGCTTGTCGAGTTCCTCGCGCCAGGTCTGGGCATCCGCCACGGGCGGCAGGGCATTGGTCTCGGTCATGGAAGTCACTCTCCGGCAGTTCGGTCGGTGTGGTCATCGGTATTGACCAACAGCGAGCCGTTTACTCATCGCTGACAGGATGATCGTCATGACCCAGACCAACAACGCATCGCCGAGGATCGGCCCGGCTGACCCTGATTCGTGGTCCACCCGACTGTGGACGGAGATCGGTCCGGTCTACGCGTCGATCACAGCGCACCCGTTCATCACCGGCCTCACCGACGGCAGCCTCGACCCCGAGTCCTTCGCGCACTATGTCGCCCAGGACGTCCACTACCTGCGTGCCTACGCTCGCGCACTGGCGGTGGTGGCGGCGAAGGCGCCCACGCTGGCCGATACGGCCGTGTTCGCCCGGCATGCCGCCGAGGTCTTCGACGTGGAACTGGCGCTGCACGGTGAGCTGCTGCCCGCGCTCGGGCTGAGTCAGGACGCCGTCGAAGCGGCTCCGGTGTCTCCCACCACGCAGGCCTACAACAGCTATCTGCTGGCCACCGTCTACAGCGGCAGCTTCGCGGACGGGTTGGCCGCGGTGCTCCCCTGCTACTGGATCTACGCAGAGGTCGGAGCCGAGCTGATGCAGCGGGGCTCGACCGACGCCCGCTATCAACGCTGGATCGACAGCTACGGAGGCGAGGAGTTCGCCACGACCGTCACCGAGGTCCTGCGTCTGGCCGATCGGACCGGTCCGGGCCTCACTCCGGTGGACGAGTCGGGTGCGCGCGCACACTTCGTCACGACGTCGCGCTACGAGTGGATGTTCTTCGACGCGGCCCACCGGCAAGAGGTCTGGCCGGTCTGAACCCGGGAGCCGGCCGGACGGCGGGCGCCGTTCGTCCACAGTGGCTATGCTGGCGGCTTTCCTCACGACCGCGCAGACGACGCCGAGGAGGCCGAGGAAAGTAATGCCCGCCGATGCCGCCGCACCGCCTCCCCCGAAGCCCGCGGGCGGACACATCCGGCTGACCTCACACAGCGGCGGCGCCGGCGCCCCGGCCATCGTCTGGGGTGCTCCCACGGCGGCGCTGCGTGGTCCGGTCGTCGGAACCACGGCCACCCGGGCCCATCGAAATGTCGTCGGAACCCACAGTGGCGCCTACGGCGTCTACCGCGCGTTGGCCGTCGCGGCGGGGTCGCTGTCGCGTGACCACCGTGCGGATCTGACCAACACCTCGCCGACGGATATCGTCGGCCCCCACCCGCAATGGGGCGACGCCGCGTCGATCGTCAGCCTGGATCCGTGGGGCGCGATGGTGGCCGAGGTCTTCGCCGACGAACTCGCCGCCGGACTCGACATCCGTCCCACGATCGCGGTCACCAAGGCGCAGGTGATCCTGCCCGAGATCGGGGAGGCGATCGTCAAGGGCCGCCTCATCCCGGACGAACGGGTACTGCTGTCGACCGGGGCGGCGCAGGTGACCAAGGCCGCGATCGAACCGGTGTGGCATCTACCCGGTGTGGCCCGGCGCTTCGGCTGCAGTGAAACCGATTTGCGGCGAGCGCTTTTCGAAGAGACCGGCGGTATGTACCCGGAGCTGGTGACACGGTCGGATCTCGAGGTGTTCCTACCGCCCATCGGCGGCCAGACGATCTACATCTTCGGCGACCCCCGTGGCCTCGCCGACCCGAGCGTGGAACTGACAGCCCGGGTGCACGACGAGTGCAACGGTTCGGACGTGTTCGGGTCTGACATCTGCACCTGCCGGCCCTATCTCACCCACGCGATCGAAGAGTGCATCCTGGGGGCGCAGCGCGGCGGGGTCGGCCTGGTGGCCTACTCGCGCAAAGAGGGGCGCGCACTCGGTGAGGTGACGAAGTTCCTCGTCTACAACGCACGCAAACGCCAGATCGGCGGCGACACCGCCGACCAGTACTTCGCCCGCACCGAATGTGTTGCGGGTGTGCAGGACATGCGGTTCCAGGAGCTCATGCCCGACGTCCTGCACTGGCTCGGCATCAGCAAGATCCACCGACTGGTGTCCATGAGCAACATGAAGTACGACGCGATCACCGGATCCGGAATCGAGGTCGGTGAGCGGGTGTCGATCCCCGACGAGCTCATTCCCGCCGACGCGCAGGTCGAGATCGACGCGAAGACGGCGGCCGGCTACTACACCCCCGGGACGGCACCGGACGCCACCGAACTCAGAAAGGTCAAGGGCAGGGGCCTGGACGCATGAACGCGCGCAGCGGTGCGAGCGCCGATCTGCGCGCGACGCTGCCGGCTGATGCCGCCGCGATACTGCGTACCACCGATGCGGTGCGCACCCGGTCCGTGCAACTGCTCGACCGGGCCCGCGCGGGTGACTCACGCTGGTTCACGGTGCGCGACGACGCGTTGCACTCCGCTGCCGACGAGGTCACCTCCGTCACCTCGGCCCGCTACCCGGACCTGGTGATCCCGTACCACAGCCGGTGGCGTCATTTCGAGGCCGGCGGAGTGGACCGACGTGCCGAACTCGATCGTCTGCTCGACTCGTCGGGGCGCCACGAACGGGCGCGGGCCCTGATCGATGTCGCGGTGGTCAGTGTGCTGCTCGACGCCGGCGCCGGAGCCGACTGGAGCTTCGCCGAGCACGGGGGCGAGACCATCCGTCGGTTCACCCGGTCGGAGGGTCTGGCCGTCGCGAGCTGGCACGGGTTCGTCGCCGGGATGTTCTCCAGCGATCCGGCGCAGCCGCTGAGGGTGGACGCGGCCGGACTGCGAGCGTTGACCGAGGACCGCCTGGCCCGGATGCTCCAGGTGGGGCCCGACAACCCGCTGGTCGGTCTGTCAGGGCGAGTGCAGCTGATGCGTCGCCTGGGCGACGCGCTGGCCGCCCACCCTGACGTGTTCGGCACCCAGGGCAGGCCCGGCGGGCTGTTCGATGCGCTCGCCGAAGACGGCGATGAAGTCGACGCCAGGGACATCCTGACGCATCTGCTCACGTCCCTGTCGCCGATCTGGCTGTCGGACAACACCATCGGCGCCGAGGCGCTGGGCGACTGCTGGCGCCACCACGCGGTGACAGGTCCCGGCCTGACAGCCGGATGGCTGCCGCTGCACAAACTGTCGCAGTGGCTGACCTACTCGCTGATCGAGCCGTTCACCTGGGCCGGGGTGACGGTGACCGGAGTGGACGCCCTGACCGGTCTGCCCGAGTACCGCAACGGCGGGTTGCTTCTCGACACCGGGGTGCTCCGGATGCGTGAGCACGAATACGCCACACGCACCTGGACTCCCGCCGATGAACTCGTCGTCGAGTGGCGGGCGCTGACGGTGGCGCTGCTCGACGAACTCGCGCCGCTGGTGTCTTCCCGATTGGGGATGACCGCCGCGCAGATGCCGCTGGCCTGCGTGCTCGAGGGCGGCACATGGGCAGCGGGCCGCGCGATGGCGCAACGCCTGCGTGACGGTCTACCGCCACTGGTCATCGCCAGCGACGGCACGGTTTTCTGAAAGGGGCCAAGAGGCTACATGAGCAGCATCAGCGCAGGCGGAGTGCATCTTGTCGAGCACCCCTTGATCCAGCACAAGATCACCCTGCTGCGCCGAAAGGACATTTCCACCAACAGCTTCCGCCGGCTGGTGCAGGAGGTGTCGGTCCTGATGGCCTACGAGGTGCTGCGCGAGATCGCCACGCACGAGGTCGAGATCGAAACTCCGATGGAGCGCACTACCGGCCGGATGATCGACGGCAAGAAGCTGGTATTCGTGTCGATCCTGCGGGCGGGGACCGGGATTCTCGACGGCATGCTCGAGGTGGTCCCGTCGGCCCGAGTGGGCCATATCGGCCTCTACCGCGACCCTAAAACCCTTGTGGCGGTTGAATATTACTTCAAGATGCCCGGTGATCTGCACGAACGCGACGTCGTCGTCGTCGATCCGATGCTGGCCACCGGCCACTCGGCGGTGGCTGCGGTGGATCGACTGCGCGAGCACGAGCCGAAGTCGATCAAGTTCGTCTGCCTACTGACCTGTCCCGAAGGTATCGCCGCAATGGCCGACGCCCATCCCGCCGTGCCGATCTACACCGCCGCGATCGACCGGCAACTCGATGAGCACGGCTATATCCTGCCGGGACTCGGCGACGCAGGTGACCGCATCTTCGGCACCAAATAACCCCCACCCAACCAACCCGAAGTGGCTCCCACCGCGGTGGTGTGCGCCGTACTGTGAGTTATGGCCATCATCGAAGCTGACCTCCAACCGCAGACGCCGTTCGAGCGGGATGTCGCCGAAACGCAGAGCTACTTCGACAGTCCCCGGTTCGAGGGGATCATCCGTCTCTTCACCGCCCGGCAGGTCGCTGAGCAGCGCGGCACGATCCCCTCCGACTACGCAGTCGCCCGAGAGGCCGCCACGGCGTTCTATCCGCACCTACGTCGGCTCTACGAGCAGGGCAAGAGCATCACCACCTTCGGCCCCTACTCCCCCGGCCAGGCCGTGGTGATGAAACGGATGGGCATCGAGGGCATCTATCTCGGCGGCTGGGCCACCTCCGCCAAGGGCTCCATCAGCGAGGATCCCGGGCCCGACCTCGCGAGCTATCCGCTGAGCCAGGTGCCGGAGGAAGCTGCGGGCCTTGTCCGGGCGCTATTGACCGCAGACCGCAATCAGCAGTACCTGAGGTTGCGGATGACCGACGACCAACGCAAGACGACGCCCGCCTACGACTACCGGCCGTTCATCATCGCCGACGCCGACACCGGCCACGGTGGTGATCCGCACGTGCGCAACCTGATCCGCCGCTTCGTCGAGGCGGGAGTGCCGGGCTACCACATCGAGGACCAGCGTCCGGGAACGAAGAAGTGCGGCCATCAGGGCGGCAAGGTGCTGGTGCCGTCGGACGAACAGATCAAGCGGCTCAACACCGCCCGGTTCCAGCTCGACATCATGCGGGTGCCGGGGATCATCGTCGCCCGCACCGACGCCGAGGCGGCGAACCTGATCGACAGCCGCGCCGACGAGCGGGACCAGCCGTTCCTGCTGGGCGCCACCAATCTGAAGATCCCGCCCTACAAGTCGTGCTTCCTGGCGATGATGCGGCGCTTCCACGACCAGGGCGTGACCGAGTTGAACGGCCATCTGCTCTACGCACTGCCCGACGCGGAGTACGCGACCGCCGAGGCATGGCTCGAGCGGGTCGGCCTGCTGACGGTGATCGACGAGACCGCCGCCGCCTGGCAGGACGGCACCGAGCCGTCCGTCGACGCCGCCTTCGACACTGTGGAGTCGCGCTTCGTAGACGCCTGGCAGGAGGAGGCCGGTCTCAACACCTACGGCGACGCGGTGGCCGAGCTTCTGGAGTTCCGCGACCGAGAAGGTGAGCCGTCGGACATGAGCGTCGCGGAGTGGAGAGAGTTCGCCGAACGGGCACCGCTGAATTCGGCCCGGGACAAGGCCAGGGCGTTGGGAGCCGACGTCGCCTGGGATTGTGAGCGGGTCAAGACGCCCGAGGGCTACTACCAGGTGCGCGGCGGAATCCCGTACGCGATCGCCAAGTCGCTGGCCGCGGCGCCGTTCGCCGACATCCTCTGGATGGAGACCAAGACCGCCGACCTGGCCGACGCCAAGCAGTTCGCCGATGCGGTGCACGCCGTCTACCCCGATCAGATGCTCGCCTACAACCTGTCGCCGTCGTTCAACTGGGACACCACCGGCATGACCGACGAGGAGATGCGGGCGTTCCCCGAGGAACTGGGCAAGATGGGGTTCGTCTTCAACTTCATCACCTACGGCGGCCATCAGGTCGACGGTGTCGCCTCCGAGGAGTTCGCGACCTCTCTCCGGCAGGAGGGCATGTTGGCGTTGGCGCGGCTTCAGCGCAAGATGCGACTGGTCGAATCGCCCTATCGCACACCACAAACCCTCGTCGGAGGACCGCGCAGCGACGCCGCGCTGGCCGCGTCGTCCGGCCGGACGGCGACGACCAAATCGATGGGCAAGGGTTCGACCCAGCATCAGCACCTGGTGCAGACCGAGGTGCCCAAGAAGCTGTTGGAGGAATGGCTGGCACTGTGGAGCGAGCACAACAAGCTTTCCGAGAAGCTCAGTGTGCAGCTGCGGCCCAGGCGCGCCGGCTCCGATGTGCTCGACCTGGGTATCTACGGCGACGGCGACGAGCCGTTGGCCAACGTCGTCGTCGACCCGATCAAGGACCGGCACGGCCGCAGCATATTGACCGTGCGCGACCAGAACACCTTCGCCGAGCACCTCCGCCAGAAGCGGCTGATGGACGTGATCCATCTCTGGCTGATCCATCGGTTCAAGGCCGAGATCGTCTACTACGTCACGCCCACCGAGGACAACATCTACCAAACCGAGAAGATGAAGTCCCACGGGATCTTCAGCGACGTCTACCAGGAGGTGGGCGAGATCATCGTCGCCGACGTGAACAAGGCGCGGATCGAGGAGTTGCTCGCACCCGACCGTGAGGCCCTGACCCGCTTGATCAACAAGCAGGACTAGCCCCAACACTCGCCGAAACGGTATTCCACGCGCGGGTATTCGTGTTTTCGCCGCGTGGAATACCGTTTCGGCGGGAGGTGGGGTCAGAGGAGTTCGGCGGTGCGGCGGAGCAATCCGCGCCAGCGGTCGACCGTGTCGTGATCGGTGATGGTGAACCGGGCGAGCTGAGCGGGATCGGGTCCCGCAGGCATGGGTGCCGCGGGCAGGTACCCCTCGGCGGGGATCAGCGAACGGGCTTCGGCGACGATGTCGCCGTCGGCCAGTCGCCTGTCGGCCGGCCCGCAGGCGAATGGCAGGTCGGGCAGCACCGCGGCAAGTGCAACGTCGCCGGCCTGGCCGATGCTCGTCTGCCCGGTCAGGTTCACCACGCACGGCAACCCGAGCGCCTCCGCGCGGCGCATCGCGCGGCGGACTCCCCCGAGTGGCCCACACCGCAGCACGGCGATATCGGCGGCTCCGGCATGTCGTCCGGCCTCGGTCAGCAGTGCCGCGTCCACCGCAAGCGGCACGTCGACGCGGCGCCTCACGGCGATCGCATCGTCGAGGCTGCCGCAGGTCAGCTCCACGAGCTCCAAACCGCCTGCGACACCGTTCAATCGTGTGATCAGCGCGGCCGTGTCCACAGGGTCGCCGACTTCGACCACACAACGCACCGACGCGCCGCCTTCCAGGCTGTCGCGCATCGCCGCCAGCCGGGCGGCGCCCTCGTCGGAAGCCCGTGGTCCGGCGCCGATGGAAATCCGCGCGGCGGTCACCGGCACGCGACCCCGCACTGCATCGGGCCACCCGACGGTGCTCGGCTCCATCGCCGCCGTGAGCCAACGCGCGGCCAGCGCGGCGTCACAGTCGGCGGGCGGGCTGAACTCACCCCAGCCCTGAGGACCCTCCACCAACACGCCCACCCGGACACCACCGGCGACCGGGAAGCCGAACACCGGAGCGTCGTCGAAGTCGATGAGTGTTCTCACTGACCGCAAAGCTATCCCCTGCCGGAGATGGTTGAGTGAGCGCCATGCCGATCGACGAGCTGCGCCATCTCGCCGAATACCTGCGTGATGTGGATGCCGCGGCTGCCGCGGCGGACTGGGACCACGACGGCGCACTGATGCGCGCGGAGGCCAGGGCCCGCAACGAGCTCGCCGCCGGCGGTGTCGGTGCTGACATCGCGGCAGCGGGAGCGGACCCGTTCTGGCTGGCGCGCGCTCGCGAGCAGGCGCGGGCCGTCTCGACGTCTCCGCGATCCCCGGCCCCGGGCGCGCAAGCCGACGCGAACGCCGTTGTCGCGGTGGGGCTGGCCAGGGCTGCGGTCGCCGAAGCCGTCCTCGCCGTCGCCGCGTCCCGTCGGACCGCGTCGGCGACGGCGGTCACCCAGGTGCGTGGAGCCGGAGTCGGAAGGTTCGCAGGCCGGATGCGGGCCCTGGGGGTCAGCGTGCTGGCGGAGGTGCGCCACCTGCTGGCTGACAAGCCGCGCTCGGTCCTGGCCCGCGTCGTCATCACGTTGGCGATCGCGCTGTCGCTGGTCAGCTTCTATCACTTCACCGGGCTGACCCGCTACGACGACGCCGGTCGGCTGACCCTGTACCTGTTCGCCGCGGTGGTGGGCAGCGTGATCTGCACCAATGCGTTGTGTTTCGAGGCCGAGCGGGTCCGCGTGATGCTGCAGAGCGGCGATCGGCTGTGGCGGATCCTGGTGTCGAAGAACCTCGCGATGGCCGCGTTGGTCACTCTTGCGGGTCTGCCGGTCATCGTGTTCCTGTCGATGACCGCGGACGTCAACCCGGTGGCGATGGTCGATCAGCTGGTGACCATGGTGTTCATCTGGTTGGGCGTCGGCAACGTCCTCTCGGTCGTCGCCCCGCTGCGCCACGAACCCGTCTCCGCGCGGTGGACCGACGGCACCTGGAAGCCGTATCTGCTGTCGTTCGGGGTGTCCTACGGCGTCGGGCTGACCGTGAACCTGATGATCTACTGGCGCCTGTGGGCCAAGCAGAAGGCGTCCGCAGAGCTGGCCGGAGGTACCTGGGCGGCATTCGCCCTGGTACTGGCCAGTGCGGTACTGAGCTGGTTGCTGCTCACCGTGTTCGCGGTGGCGTGCAGCCGCGACACCGGGCTACGGCGGCGGTTGTCCCGCGAGATGGTGGTCTACCGGAAGGCGTCCTGAGCGCAGCCGCGGTTACCCTTTACGCCGTGGCCGACGCCCCGTTCCTGTTGTTGTCGATCCGCGGCGAGGACGAGGCCGCCGACGACGAATACCGCGCGATGATGCGGTTCGCGGCACTCGACGAGCACGGTATGCACCGCATTCGGCTGACCCGACAGCCGCTGGGCGACATCGATCTGTCGCGGTGGTCGGGCATCGTCCTGGGCGGCGGTCCGTACAACGTCAGCGATGAACCCGAAACGAAGTCGCCGACCCAGCGCCGGGTCGAGGCGGAATTGGGCGAGCTGCTCGCCACGGTCATCGCCCACGATTTCCCTTTCCTCGGATGTTGTTACGGGGTAGGCACGTTGGGAACGGCTGTCGGCGCCGTGGTGGACCGCGCCCACAGCGAACCGGTCGGCGGTCTCACGGTGGAGCTCACTGCGGACGGCCACGCCGACCCGCTGTTCGCCGGCTTGCCCGACGCCTTCGACGCATTCGGCGGCCACAAGGAGGCGGCCTCCTCGTTGCCGGAAGGCGTCGTCTGTCTGGCGACCTCGCCCGACTGCCCGGTCCAGGCGTTCCGAGTCGGCGCGAACGTGTACGCCACCCAGTTTCACCCCGAACTCGACGTGGACGGCGTCTGCATGCGGATCGACGTCTACAAGGACTACGGGTACTTCGCGCCGGAGACCGCTGATTCTCTCAAAGACGCTGCGCGACAACGGGTGGTCGAGCATCCGATGGTCATCCTGCGGAGGTTTGCGCAGCGGTACGCCCGGACGCGCTGAGACAGCCACGCGGCCGCTCGGTCAGGTCCCGGGTACCTCGAACTGCGCGCGTGCCACCTGCTCGATGAGCTTCGCCAGGCGGGCACGCCAGCGGTTGTGCTCGCCATCCTCGTCGTATCCGCGGTAGGCGGCGTCATCGGCGAAGTCCGCCACGATCACCAGGTCCCAGTTGCCTTCTCGCAGGCCGGCATCGAGTCCGATCGTGTAACTCAGCGTTCCGGGACACTTCAGATTCTGCAGACCGTCCTGGATCTGGGCGAGCTCGCCGGCGTCGTAACCGGCTCTCAGCTTGGCGAGAACCACACTTCGGATCATCTGGGCACCCTAACAGCGCAGCTAGACGCTCCGGAAAAGAGATACTTGACTCAGTCCAAAAAAGGCCGTAGAACTTTTGAGGTGACCTCGGATTACGCGGATGTGTTGCGCGACGCAGAATTGCGCGTGACGCGGCCGAGGATAGCCGTTCTGCAGGCCGTGGAGGGTCATCCACACGCCGACACCGACACGATTTTCGGCGCGGTTCGGGCCGTTCTGCCCGAGGTCTCCCGTCAGGCCGTCTACGACGTGCTGGCCGCGTTGACGGCCGTCGGCCTGGTGCGCAAGATCCAGCCTTCGGGTTCGGTCGCCCGCTACGAATCCCGGGTCGGCGACAATCACCATCACCTCGTGTGCCGATCCTGTGGCACCATCGCCGACGTCGATTGTGCTGTCGGCGAAGCCCCCTGCCTGACGCCGTCCGATCCGACGGGGGACCTGGACGGCTTCGTCGTCGACGAAGCCGAGGTCGTCTACTGGGGTCTGTGCCCGGACTGTTCGCTCACCGAAACGTCGCGATCACACCAGTGATCACAGCCCAATTCACCACTCCCGGAAGGAAATGTTGTGCCTGAGGATCGTCCTATCGAAGACAGCCCGCCGATTGGAGAGGCCCAGACCGACCAGACCGAAGGTGGCTGCCCCGCCGGATTCGGTCGTGTCACTGCTCCTGTGGAAGGTGGCGGCAACCGTGACTGGTGGCCCAACCAGCTCAACCTGAAGATCCTTCAGAAGAACCCCGACGTCATCAACCCACTCGATGGGGACTTCGACTACACCACCGCGGTGCAGTCTCTCGATGTGGACGCGGTGCGCGCCGACATCGTCGAGGTGATGCACACCTCGCAGGACTGGTGGCCTGCGGACTTCGGGCACTACGGCCCGTTCTTCATCCGGATGTCGTGGCACGCCGCAGGCACCTACCGCGTCAAGGACGGCCGTGGCGGTGCCGGTGCCGGCATGCAGCGGTTCGCCCCGCTGAACAGCTGGCCGGACAATGCCAGCCTGGACAAGGCTCGTCGTCTGCTCTGGCCGGTCAAGAAGAAGTACGGCAAGAACCTGTCCTGGGCAGACCTGATGGTCTACGCCGGCAACGTCGCACTGGAGGACATGGGCTTCCGCACGGCGGGCTTCGCCTTCGGTCGGGAGGATCGCTGGGAGCCCGAGGAGGACGTCTACTGGGGTCCCGAGCTCGAGTGGCTGGACGACAAGCGCTACACCGGCAAACGGGATCTGGAGAATCCGCTCGCCGCAGTGCAGATGGGGCTGATCTACGTCAATCCCGAAGGCCCCAACGGCAATCCGGATCCGCTCGCATCGGCTATCGACATCCGCGAGACCTTCGGCCGGATGGCGATGAACGATGTGGAGACCGCGGCTCTCATCGTCGGCGGCCACACCTTCGGCAAGACCCACGGCAACGGCGACGCCGAACTGGTCGGTCCGGAACCGGAGGCCGCTCCGCTGGAACTGCAGGGCCTGGGTTGGGCCAATCCGCAGGGCACCGGTGTGGGGCCGGACGCCATCACCAGTGGTCTCGAGGTGATCTGGACGCACACCCCCACCAAGTGGGACAACAGCTACCTGGAGATCCTGTACGGCAACGAGTGGGAGCTGTTCAAGAGCCCCGCAGGGGCGAACCAGTGGCGGCCGAAGGACGGCGGCTGGGCGAATTCGGTGCCCGAGGCGTTCGGTGCCGGCAAGACGCACCCCTCGATGCTGACGTCCGACCTGGCGCTGCGGGAGGATCCGATCTACGAGCGGATCACCCGCCGGTGGCTCGACCATCCCGAGGAACTCGCCGAGGAGTTCGCGAAGGCCTGGTTCAAGTTGCTGCACCGCGACATGGGTCCGGTGGTCCGCTACCTCGGACCCGAGGTGCCGCAGCAGACCTGGGTGTGGCAGGACCCCGTGCCGGCAGGCGCCGAACTGTCCGCCGAGGACGTGGCCGCACTCAAGACCGCCATCGCCGACTCGGGTCTGACTGTGTCGCAGCTGGTTTCGACCGCATGGAAGGCCGCGTCATCGTTCCGTGTCAGTGACAAGCGCGGTGGCGCCAACGGCGGCCGTATCCGGTTGCAGCCCCAGCTCGGCTGGGAGGTCAACGAGCCCGACGAACTGGCACAGGTGATCCGCAAGCTCGAAGAGATCCAGCAGTCGTCCGGCACAGGCGTGTCGTTCGCCGATCTGGTGGTGCTCGGCGGTGTGGTCGGTGTCGAGAAGGCGGCCAAGGATGCCGGCTTCGACGTCGAGGTGCCCTTCACCTCCGGACGCGGGGACGCCACCCAGGAGCAGACCGACGTCGAGTCGTTCTCCTACCTGGAGCCCGAGTCCGACGGCTTCCGCAACTACCTGGGCAAGGGCGGCCAGCTTCCCGCCGAGTTCCGCCTCGTCGACCGGGCGAACCTGCTCGGCCTGTCGGCTCCGGAGATGACGGTCCTCGTCGGCGGTCTACGTGTGTTGGGCACCAACTTCGGTGACACCACGCACGGTGTCCTCACCGACAAGGCGGGCGCGTTGACCAACGACTTCTTCGTCAACCTGCTCGACATGGGCACGGAGTGGAAGCCGTCGCCGGCCGACGACGGAACCTACGTGGGTACCGACCGCGCCACCGGTGCGCAGAAGTGGACCGGCACCCGCGTCGATCTGCTCTTCGGATCGAACTCGCAACTGCGGGCAGTGGCCGAGGTGTACGCCGAGGACGACGCCAAGGAGAAGTTCGTCAAGGACTTCGCCGCTGCGTGGTCGAAGGTCCTCGACGCCGATCGCTACGACGCCGGCAAGGGACTCGAGTAACAGCTCTGCTCGGAAAGGGGCGCCCAGCTGCGGTTTTTGCAGCTGGGCGCCTCTTTTTGGTCGGGGCTGGCGCCCCTCTGGCATCGAGACTGCATTCAGGGCGAGAAAGTTGGAGTAACCCCCGCCCGGGGTGCAGTCTCAACGCCCCCCGAGAGCTCAGTACGGGCTGAGTTGCGCGCCGATCAGCGGGGCCATCTTCGCCGCCATGTAGGTGTGGCCGGCGTCGGTGGGGTGCACCCCGTCAGCGCCGATCAACTCGGGCCTTCCGACGAACCATCGACCGGCGATCGGGTCCACGAAGGTCGCTCCCGCCAACTCCGCCTGATAGCCCAGAACATCGCGGATCCGCTGGATCGACGACGGCGGGTCGGCGGTCGGCCACGGCGGCCCGACCACGAGGAACTTCGCCGATCGGGCGATCTGGCGGGCCATCTGCAGCGTCCCGTACATCGCGATCGACAGCCGAGTCGGGTCGACGTCCATGTCATTGCGCGACCCGAACACCACGACGAGCGCATCGGTGGGTTTGACCGCTCGGACGGTGAGGTCCTCGAAAACACTGCCCCGGTTGCCGCGGGTGCAGTACCCGGCCCCGCCCTCGGCGGCGACCGTCGGTGTGACGGCGATGCCGTGTTGGGCGAGTGCCTGCCACACCTGGCTCGTCCACCCCTTGCTGCCGGTGCCGCCCTCCTGACCCCCGGTCGTGTACGAATCGCCGATCACCGAGATCCGGTTGACGGCGAAGTCCGTCAGACGCACATCGTGCTCTCGAATCGCGGGCGCGCCGAGGACGCCAAAAAAGACAGCGAGAGAGACCATCACAGCCACCAGGCGACTCACTGGACCAGCCTAGAGTCGGCTGTGGCGCGAACCGCGATGACTCGCCGCAGGTGCGAACCGTTATCCGGCGCGCACGGCGACCGATTGCAGCCGACTGTGAGGCGGGTCCGCGGCACGGACCGCCGGTGGCCCCTTCTTGTCGACCATGCGGCGCATCCACTTCCGCGCCGGCTCCTCGACCGAGTGGTACAGCAGTGCCGCTCCGACAGTGGCCAGCAGGATCAGGCTCAGGACCACCAGCTTCGCCGACCAGCTGGGCGTCAACGTGATCTCGAACTGCATGACCGTCCAGATCCACGCGGTGTGGACGATCTCATGGAGCATGTACAGGCTGAACGAGATATGGCCGAGGTACACCATGACACCGGTGGACAGCAGCGCCGGTAGCGTGCCGACTCCGATGGCCAGCGTGACGACCAGCGGGACGAACAGCACGTCGACCAGGCCGCCCGCGTCGTACAACGAACCGGGCGGGTGCGCGTCCAGCAGATACAGCCCGCCGATGATCACCGCCCCCAACAGCACCGATGCCACCCCGGCGGCCTGCCTCGACCGGTCGGACAGCCGGAGTTTGTGTACCGCCGCGCACGCCAGGGCGCCCGCGATGAACTGCATCACGATCCTGGGCAGCCAGCTCCACGGGGTATAGAACACACCGCTGGCCAACAGCAGCAGCACCGGCGGCAGCGAGGCGGCGATCGCCAGACAGATCAGGCCGCGCGCCCGGGTGGCGGACGCGATCCGGAAGACCACCAACGCCAGGCCGCCGAACAGCAGGTAGGCCAGCCACTCGGCGCTGATGGACCATGCCGGCCCGTTCCAGCTCGATCCGTCGAAATACGGCTGGAACCACAACTGCATCAGCAGGACCTGCCGCACCCAGCTGGTCGCATTCAGCGAGTCCACCACCGGCGGTTCGGGCGGCACGTGGCCGACATAGAGGGTGAACACGATCCACGCCGCGGCGAGGTGCATCGTCACCAGATAGACCGGCCACACCCTGGCCAACCGCAGCCACAGGAAGCGCAGAGTCTCCCGGGTCGACCAGGCGTCGCCCATCCGGTCGAGGTAGTTCCACGTCAGGACGAAGCCGCTGAGGATGAAGAACAGGTCGACTCCCTGCGCACCGGCGTTGAGCACCGGCGCCAGAGCCGTACTCGCAGACGGCGCCGCCTCGGCCAGCATCGGCCGGAAATGGAACAGGACCACCCACAGTGCGGCGACGATACGCAGGCCGGATAGGGCCCTGATCTCTCCGGAACGCACACGGCTCATTTCGTCAGGATTCTGCGGTGTCTTCGACGTCGTCAGTCGAGAATCGGCGCGGGGCCGCCTCCCCGATCACGCCGGCGACCGGTCGCAGGTTACCAGCGGCGGTGCCCGTTGGGCGGCCCGCAACGCCGCGCCACGCGTCGCCCGTCAGGTGCACCCCACAAGGTAGTGTCGGGTCATTGTCAATCGAGGGGAACGGCGCGCGCACTCGGCCGCCGTGGGAGATTCTGGGGCACATGCGCGTGCCGAATGACGGCGAGGAACTGTCGCTGCTCCTCGTGGAAGACGACCGCGCAGACGCCATCCTCGTCGAAGAGTTGATCGCCGACGCCAAACTGGACGCCGTCGTGGTCTGGGCCGAGTCGATGGCCAAGGCCGAGCATCAGATTCCGCTCGCCCGTCCCGACTGCATCCTGCTGGATCTGCATCTCCACGACGCCGACGGGATCGAGGGGTTGGCCCGGATCGCCAGGCAGGATGCGACGATCCCGATCGTTGTCCTCACCGGCCTCAACGACGAGCACGTCGGGATCTCGGCGGTGGCTTCGGGAGCGCAGGACTATCTGGTCAAAGGTCGGGTGGACCCTGAGGTGCTGCGGCGGGCAGTGCGCTACGCCATCGAACGCAAGCGCGCCGAGCTGACCGCGGTCGACCTGCACGCCAGCCAGCTGCGTGCCCGGGAGAACGCCCGGCTCGAACGTGGCCTGCTGCCCTCTCCCCTGCTGTTGGACAGCCCTGGCGTCGAGATCGTCACCTCGTATCGGCCCAGCCGGGAGAACGCCTTGCTCGGCGGCGACTTCTACGATTTTGTGCAGACGCCCGACCGCACCGTGCACGTGATGATCGGCGACGTGGCAGGCCACGGCCCCGACGAGGCTGCGCTGGGGGTGGCACTGCGCATCGCCTGGCGCGCTTTGACTTTCGCCGGGTTGCGCGGATCGGATCGGATGCGTCAGCTCGAGCGGATCCTCCGTGCCGAACGGGCGGGCAAGGGAATCTTCGCGACGGTGCTCAGCCTGGCCATTCCCCAGGAGGGCCCGGTCACCGCGGTGCGGGCCGGTCACCCCGGCATGCTGCTACACGGCGGCGGCACGGTGGAGTGGGTGGAACCCGCGGGAGGCCCGGCGCTGGGCCTGCACGCCGGCGACTGGGAGCCCCTGCAGATCGACCTCCCCGCGGGCAAAGGTCTGGTGCTGCTCACAGACGGTCTGTTCGAAGGTCACATCGGGCAGGGCAATGAGCGGCTCGGCGAGGCGGGGCTGTTGGAACTGGCCCGCACGTTCGCCGAACTGCCCGGGCGCGCGTTCGTTGATGCGCTCATCGACGCCGTCGAGGAGCAGGCGCAGAGCCAGGGCGGGATCGGCGACGACATCGCCGTCGTGCGGGTGGAGCGGGTGGCACTGCCATGAGCGAATCCTCGCAACGTCGGGCGCGGGCGGCTCAACTGACCGTGCGGGGCTGGCAGAATCTTGTGCTGTCGGTGATGGGCATCGTCGTCCTGGTGGGCGCAATCACCGTGGCGATCCTGCTGAGCCGGACCGATCGGGTCTCCGACCACCTCGTCGAGAACATCCAGCCTGCCCGCGTCGCGGCGTACCAGTTGCAGGCGTCGCTGCGCGACCAGGAGACCGCCGTCCGCGGATATCTGATCACCGCGGATTCGCAGTTCCTGGACCCCTACAACGAGGGCCGGGAGCTCGAGAGCCAGTCGTCTGCGCAGATCCGCATCCTCGAACAGGACCGACCCGAACTGCTCGACGATCTGGACGCGATCGAGCGGGCCGCCGGGAGTTGGCGGTCTTCGTATGCCGAGCCTCTGATAGCCGGCGTTCGATCCGGTGACGCAACCGTGGTCGCCGAGGAGTCCAGTGCTCTCGGCAAGGCCGAATTCGATCGTCTGCGTGTGCTTTTCGACGAGCAGAACGAACACCTTGCACAGGCACGCAACAACGCCATGGCCGAGCTCGAGGACATCCGGTCGTGGCGAAACGGAGTGCTGGTGGCGATGCTCGTCACATTCGCGGTGACGATGCTGCTGCTGGCCGGACTGCTGCAGCGGGCCCTGGTGCGTCCGCTGGCGCTGTTGGCGGCCTCCTGCCGGAGCATCGCACAGGGCAACTTCGGCGAGCGCATCACACCGAAGGGGCCCAAGGACATCCGCGGGATCGCCATCGACGTCGAGAACATGCGGCAGCGGCTCGCCGCTGAACTCGAGACCTCACAAGAGGCCGCCGCGACGCTCGACGCCCAGGCCGAAGAGCTCCGCCGTTCGAACGCCGAGCTGGAGCAGTTCGCCTACGTCGCATCCCATGACCTGCAGGAACCGCTGCGCAAGGTCGCATCGTTCTGCCAACTGCTGGAAAAGCGCTACGGCGACGAACTCGACGAGCGCGGCATCGAGTACATCAACTTCGCCGTCGACGGAGCCAAGCGGATGCAGGTGCTCATCAACGACCTGCTGACCTTCTCCAGGGTCGGCCGGCTCAACGCCACCGAGGCCGACGTCGATCTCGACGGCGCCCTGGACGCCGCCCTGGCCAATCTCGCGACCGCTGTCGAGGAGTCGGGCTTGGTCATCGAACGTCCGCCGGACGGACTGCCCACGATCAAGGGTGACCCGACGCTGCTGACGATGCTGTGGCAGAACCTCGTCGGCAACGCCGTGAAATTCCGTCGCGAAGAGGTGGCGCCGCGCATCGTCATCGAGTGCAGCCCGGGCACCGGCGAGCATGAATCGGACTGGTCTTTTTCGCTGTCGGACAACGGGATCGGGATCGCGTCGGAATTCACCGACAAAGTGTTCGTCATCTTCCAGCGCCTGCACGGACGCGACGCCTACAGCGGCACGGGTATCGGGCTGGCGCTGTGCAAGAAGATCGTGGAACACCACGGCGGGTCCATCTGGATCGACACCTCCTACTCTGAGGGCACCCGCTTCCGATTCACCCTGCCCATCGCCGTCAACGACACCGAGACCCCTGTCCTGGAAGGATCAACCACATGACACCGGCTGAACGCGCCATCGACGTCCTGCTCATCGAGGACGACCCGGGAGATGAACTGATCACGCGGGAAGCCTTCGAGCACAACAAGATCAAGAACAACCTGCACGTCGCGCACGACGGCGAGGAAGGTCTGGACTTCCTGTACCGCCGCGGCGCCTACGAGGGTGCGCCGCGCCCCGACCTGGTTCTGCTCGACCTGAATCTGCCGAAGTACGACGGGCGGCAGTTGCTCGAGACCATCAAATCCGACCCGGAGCTCAGCCACATCCCGGTGGTGGTGCTGACGACCTCGTCGGCCGAAGAGGACATCCTGCGCAGCTACAAACTGCACGCCAACGCCTACGTCACCAAACCGGTCGACCTCGACCAGTTCATGAACGCGGTGCGTCAGATCGACGAGTTCTTCGTCCAAGTGGTCCGGCTGCCCCAGTTCTGAGATGGACCTGCCGCGCCCCGATCCTGCGGTCCCCCATCTGGCTGATGTGGCGCCGTCGGTGCTTGCCGCCATGGGAATCGCCGGTTTCGAGCCGCGGATCCCTCTCGCGCACGATGTCGCCGGGGCCTGCGTCCTTTTGATCGACGGCTTGGGCGCCGAACTGTTGGACACCTACGCCGAGGATGCTCCTGTGCTCGCGGGTCTGCGGGGACAGACCCTGCAGGTCGGGTTCCCCTCGACGACCGCGGCCGGATTGGCCGCGGTGGGCACGGGGTGCCCGTCCGGCGAGCACGGAATGGTCGGGATGTCGTTTCGGCTGCCGGATGTCGGGGTCATCAACGCGCTGCGGTGGCGTCCGCACCCCTGGGGTGAGGACCTGCGGGACAGCAGCGCGGCACCCGAAGCGGTGCAGCCGATACCGACGGTCTTCGAGCGGGCCGCGTCGACCGGGGTGGCCGTCAGCGTGATCTCCGGCGCCCAGTTCAGCGGATCGGGCCTCACCCGGGCAGTGCTGCGCGGCGGGGAGTACGTCGGCGTGCACTCGCTGGGTGATCTGGCCGCCGCAGTGAGCACCGCGATGGCCGCCGGTGGATTCTGCTACGGATATCACGCCGATCTCGACCTGGTGGGCCATCTGTACGGGCCCGGGTCGGCGGCCTGGCGGCTGCAACTCCGGCAGGTGGACACGCTGGTGGAATCCATCGTGGAGAGAATGCCGATGGGCAGCCTGCTCGCGGTCGTCGCCGATCACGGCATGGTGACGCTGAATGCGGCCGACGTTGTCGACATCGACGCCACCGAGGCGCTGCACGACGGTGTCGACGCCATCGGCGGAGAGGCGCGTGCCCGTCACGTCTACACCCGGGTCGGGGCACTCGAGGATGTGCTGGCCGGCTGGCGCGACATCCTCGGAGACCGGGCGTGGGTGGTGAGCCGCGACGAAGCCATCGGGGCGGGATGGTTCGGTGGTCGGGTCACCGACGACGTCCGGCCGCGGATCGGCGATGTGGTGGCTGCGGCGCGGGGCTCGTCGGGGCTGCTTCGCAAGGCGGTCGAGCCGATCGAATCTTCGCTGGTAGGTCAGCACGGGTCACTGACCGAGGCTGAGTTGAGGGTTCCACTTCTCTTGGCCCGGCGCTGACCCTGCCCTTCGGCGTGTTGCCGCAGCCGCTGTGCGCGGTCTCGATTCTGGGATCTGACTACAGCATGGCGCCGGTATCCGACGTTGCATTGCCTGTTAAATGATTGGCATGCAGTGCATTTCGACGAATTGACGACCCAGTGGCGGTACCCGGCCAATCATGTCCGGACGCAACGGATTTCGTGAGTCAGCCGTCACTCTGCAGCGGGTTGTGAACGCCATCACAGATTTTGGTCGTATTAGAGACCCCCTGTTAGTGTCCGTTCGCATGTTTGCTCTCGCTACGCTCTTGACGCTTGTCAACCAAGTGTCGGGCACGCCGTACGTCACCGGTGGCGACTCGCCCTCGGGTACGGACTGCTCCGGCCTGGTGTCGTGGGTGACCAACGCCGCGACCGGCAGGCCCATCTACGGCGACCGCTTCCACACCGGCAACATCGAAAGCGCGCTGCTCGATCGAGGCTTCCAGCACGGTGCCGAGCCCGGCGCGCTGGTGGTCGGCTGGAACGGTGGTCATACCGCCGTGACGCTTCCCGACGGAACACCGGTGTCCTCCGGCGAAGGCGGTGGCGTGAAGGTCGGTGGTGGCGGCGCCTACCAGGATCAGTTCACCAACCACATGTTCCTGCCGATGCCCGCGAACACACCGCCCGCACCCGACCCGTTGATGGCGCCGCCCATGGCGCCTCCGATGCCACCTCCGCCACCCATGGCGCCTCCGATGCCACCGCCGCCGCCGGCAGGCCCTGTTGTCCAGATGGGGCAGGACGTCCCACCGCCTCCGGCCCCGCCGATCTGACGGGCCCGCAAGGTCAGAACCGACGCGCGCTAGCGTCTGTGCCGTGATCGTGCTGCTGCCACCGTCGGAGACGAAGCGATCCGGCGGTGACGGGCCGGCTCTGACGATGGATGCGCTCGGTTCACCTGATCTGCACCCCTTGCGAACAGTGTTGGTCGATGAGTTGATCGGCTTGGCGGCTGATCCGGCGGCCAGTAGGCGCGCCTTGGGGATCTCGGCCTCCCAGGACGCAGAGATCGACCGCAACGCGGCGCTGTGGACAGCGCCGACGATGCCGGCTATTCACCGCTATACCGGTGTGCTCTACGACGCTCTGGACATCACCTCGCTGCGCGGCGCGGCGGCCGTGCGTGCGAGGTCGCGGCTGGCCGTCGGATCTGCATTGTTCGGGTTGCTGCGCGCCGACGACCCGATTCCCGCCTATCGGCTGTCGGCTACCTCCCGGCTGCCGGGCCACCCGACGCTGGCTGCCTTCTGGCGGCCGACGCTCGAACCTGTGCTGGCGGCGGTCGCGCACCACGAGTTGGTCGTCGATCTGCGCTCGGGTTCCTACGCCGCGCTGGCGAAAGTGCCCGGTGCGGTCTCGGTGGACGTGGTCGCCGAACACGCCGACGGACGGCGAACCGTGGTCAGCCACTTCAACAAAGCGCACAAGGGTCGGCTGGCGCGGGCGCTGTCGAGCAGCCGCTCAGAGCCGACGGACGCGGCCGGAGTGGCGACTGTCGCCCGGCGCGCGGACATGAGGGTGGAACGTCGCGGCGATCATCTGACCGTCGTCGTCACGGCTTGACACCGATGGTGAAAATTACTGCAGGACAATCAGAGCGCGGCGATGAAGTCAGACGTGTAGAACTCTTTCGGAACCTGCGAGTGAGCGCTGGGGATGGTGATGAACAACCACGCTCCCGTGGCGCCGGATACGACGGGACCTCGCACGGACACCGCGCCGGCGCCTGCGCCATCGGTGAACAGCGCGGTTCCCGCGACGCCCGGTTCTCCACCGTTGCAGCTCACCGCCGACGAGCGCGGCGCCTGGATCAGTCGGACGTCATAGCGCGTGTTGGGCACTCCGGTGTTGAGTTGGATGTCGGCGATGACCTCGGAACCGTCGGTCCACACCTGAGCGGTCGGCCGGGCGTAGCCCGTGCCGCCGACGTACTTGATGTCGCTGAAGTCGCAACGGCGCAGTACCTGGCCGAACGGCACGAAGGTCGCATCCTGTTCGGCGTAGGCCACTGCGACTCCCGCCGTCAGCGGTGCCAGCGCCATCATCAGCGCAGCGGCCGCTTGTGCGGTACGCATGGTTCGGCGCATGTCCTGTGAGTCCTGTTCGTCGGGCGGAATCCGTCGTCCCTATTGACGGACCCGACAAGGTTAGTCTGTCTCACCAAGTTCTGCCCACTCGGGACAGTCCTGCGACTCGGCGTTGACGGGCCGATCCTCCCGCGGGAGACTTTCGCCTGATGTCCACCCTGCGGCTGTACCTCCGGTTCCAGGGGATGATGTTCATGTTCGGCGGACTGGTCGGGCCGATCTTCCTGGTCGTCTACTTCGCCGCTCAGCCTGAGCCCTCGCTGCGGTGGATGTACTGGTGGGGTCTGTTCATCACCGCAGCCGACGTCCTGATCGCCCTCGAGCTCACCGATTCGGCGGTCCGCAGGGACCGGGAGAAATCGGGGATGGCCATCACCGTCGACGCCTGAGCGAATAGCCGAATACAACTGCAGGTCAACAGGTTTGATGGCCGAGTTGCCGACTTCGGCCGGGCGCAGGATGATCCGCATCATGGACACCGGGACGGCCTTCGAACTCGCCGGCATCGACGCGGTCGGTCAGGCCTCTCTGGCCGCTGCGGGCCAGGTTTCCGCCACCGAGTTGCTCGAGGCGGCGATCATCCGACTCGAGGCGGGCCGAGCGCTCAACGCCGTCATCGCCGACCTGTTCGAGCGCGGCCGCGACCAAGCCGCCACCCTCGACCACTCCGGGGTGCTGCGCGCCGGTGGAGCCGGCCCACTGGCGGGGGTTCCGTTCCTGCTCAAAGATCTCGGCGCATCTCTGGCCGGTGCTCCCGAGGCGATGGGGTCACGGGCGCTCCGTAGCCACGTCGCCGGTGAGTCTGCCTGGATCGTCGAGCGGTACCTCGCCGCAGGTCTGGTGGTCTTCGGCAAGACCAACACCCCCGAGTGGGGCAACCACTGCACGACCGAGCCGTCGTTGTTCGGCCCCACCGCCAACCCGTGGTCGCCACAGGTCACTCCCGGCGGCTCCAGTGGCGGATCGGCCGCGGCGGTCGCCGCCGGCGTCGTCCCGGCGGCGTCGGGCGGGGATGGAACCGGGTCGATCCGCGTGCCGGCGGCCTGCTGCGGACTCGTGGGGCTCAAACCGCGTCGCGCCCGCACATCGTCGGGACCCGGTGCCGGGCACGGCCTCGAAGGCCTGGTCAACGAACACGCGCTGACCCGCACGGTCCGCGACAGCGCCGCCCTGCTGGACGCGGTCGCCGGAGCCGGCCTCGGCGACCCGTATTCGGCTCCGGTTCCGGATCAGACCTTCCTGCAGGCGATCTCGTCGCCGACGGCGCCGCAGCGCATCCTGATGTCGAACGCCTCGCCGTTCCCCGGTCCGGCCACCGACCCCGAGGTGGCCGCGGCCGTCGAGCAGACCGGCGCCGTGCTCGAGGGCCTGGGACACGCGGTCGACCGCGGCGCGCCGACCATCGACGCGGACGCCGTCGCCGATGCCATCGCGGTATTGCACACCGTGAGCAACGCGCAACTCCACGATCTGGCCCGCGATCACCTCGGACGGGAACCACGCGAGGACGAGTTCGAGCCCAGCACCTGGGTGATGGTGCGCGAAGGGTTCACCACGACGGGCGTCCAGTACTCTGCCGCGATCGCGGCCGTGCACGCCCAGACGCGGCGCTTCGCCGCGCAGATGGCCGGCCACGACGTCCTTCTGGTGCCCACGCTGCTCAGCGCTCCCCCGCCGTATCAGCTGCTCGATCAGCCGCGCGGGACCACCCGGGCGTTCTTCGACGTCGAGTTCGCCACCACCGGTTGGACATCGCTGGCCAATGTCACCGGCTGGGCGGCGATTTCGCTGCCCCTCGGGACCACCGCCGCCGGACTGCCCATCGGGGTCCAGTTGATGGCACCCGACGAGACCGTCCTGCTGAAGCTGGCCGCGCAGTTGGAGGCGGCGGTACCGTGGGCCGGCCGCCGGCCACCGGGATGGGTCAGCAGCGCGTGACCGAAGGGGCGCGGATGCTCCGGAGACCGGCGTTTCTCGCGGGAGTGATCGGGCGCACAAAGGGGTCGTGGGACACTTTGCCCATGTCTGTCGAGATCGCCCGTCCCAAGCTTGAAGGCAATGTCGCCGTCGGCACCGACCGCCGCATCGGGTTCGCCGAGTTCGGCGATCCACAGGGGCGGGCGATTTTCTGGCTGCACGGAACGCCCGGTGGCCGCCGCCAGATCCCCGTCGAGGCGAGGCTGTGGGCCGAGGACAACCACATCCGGCTCATCGGAGTGGACCGTCCCGGTATCGGCTCCTCGACGCCCTACGAATACCCGAAGATCATCGATTTCGCCGAGGATCTACGGACGATCGCCGACACCCTGGGAATCGACAGGATGGAGATCATCGGCCTCTCGGGTGGCGGCCCGTACACACTGGGATGCGCGGCGGCGATGCCCGATCGGGTGGTCGCCGTCGGGGTGCTCGGCGGCGTCGCCCCGACGCGCGGTGCCGACGGCATCGGCGGCGGGGTCATGGGCAAGGTGGGGCTGCCGGTGGCGCCTCTGCTCGAGTACGTCGGCACCCCGCTAAGCATGGTCGCCGCAGGCTTGATCCGCCTCATCAAGCCGGTCGCCGAGCCGGCTCTCTACCTGTACGCGAGCGTCTCGCCCGAGGGCGACCGTCGACTGCTGGTGCGTCCCGAGTTCAAGGCGATGTTCCTCGACGACCTGCTCAACGGCAGCCGCAAACAACTGGCGGCGCCCTTCGCCGACGTTGTCGTCTTCGCCCGCGACTGGGGCTTCCGGCTCGACGAGGTCAAGGTTCCGGTCCGCTGGTGGCACGGGGACTGCGACCACATCGTGCCCTTCGCCCACGGGGAGCACGTGGTGGCGATGCTGCCGGACGCCGAACTCTTCACGCTGGCGGGCGAGAGCCACCTCGGCGGGCTCGGCGAAGCCGAGGCCATCATGCAGGCGATGAGCGACCTGTGGGACGCCGCCGAGAAGCGTTGAGCGACCTCAGCGCTTGAGCCAGCCCCGCACCGTCGGGAGATCTCTGCTGTAGGTCTGCAGGAAGTCATCGTGGTACAGCGTGCCGCCGCTGATCGCGGTATCACCACGCCAGACGATGTGCACCCGGACAACACCCTTGTTGAAGTAGTCGCTGCGCTCGGCGACACGGTGATTCCAACCCGCCGCCTCGGCGACCGCTGAGACTTCTTGCCGCTCGTCGGTGTCAACCATCGATAAACCCTCCTGTCGGGGCCACCCTATCCTCCGCCGACGAGGATCCGCCGCAGCAGATGCATCGCGATCGTCGTCGAGCGTTCCCGTACGTCCGACCTGTTGCCGGGCATCGTCATGGTTCGGGTGACCGTCGAGCTCTCGGCGC
The DNA here is from genome assembly GCF_039729195.1 of Mycobacterium sp. DL. Lineage (NCBI taxonomy): Bacteria > Bacillati > Actinomycetota > Actinomycetes > Mycobacteriales > Mycobacteriaceae > Mycobacterium > Mycobacterium sp. DL. Next base: position 3,222,498 of record NZ_CP155796.1, on the reverse strand, counting down.
CCTCAGCCAGCGCCACCGAAAAGCACACGGTACCCACCGGTTTGGTCGCCGTGCCGCCGCCCGGCCCGGCGATGCCGGTGATCGCCACCGCGGTGTCGGAGCCGAAACGGTCCAGCGCACCGCGCGCCATCGCGTCGGCCACCGGCTCGGACACCGCCCCGTGCTGGGCGATCAGCGCAGGATCGACGCCGAGCAGTTCGACCTTGGCGGCGTCGGAGTAGGTCACCACACCACCGACGACGTAGGCCGACGAGCCGGGCCGCTCGGTGAGCCTTGCCGCCAACAGCCCACCGGTACACGATTCGGCGGTGGCGATGCGGCGCCCCTCCAGCAGGCCCGCGATCTGATCGTCGACCAGCGCCCCGTCCTCGGAGAAGATCTCGCGCGGGTGCCGGTCGCGCAGCGCGGTCATCAGATCGGTGTACACGCCGGCGTACCGCGGCTCATATCGTGTGACGATCTCCAACTCCCCGCGCCGCAGGCACGTGGTGATCTCCAGGTGCTCGAAGCCGTCGACGCTGCTCTCGGCGGCACGCAGGGTGTCGGCGAGGCCCGATTCGGGGAGACCGAACATCCGCACGGTCTGTTGCTCGAACGGTGTGCGGTCGGCGATGGCCGCCTGGACGGCGTCGGTGGTGACGGCGGCGTCCCACATCGGCTGGAGCTCACGCGGCGGACCGGGCAGAACGACGACGGTGGGCGAGCCCGGCACGACGACGCCGGGCGCGGTGCCCACCGGGTCGAGTACGACTGCGCCGGCCGGCACCAGTGCCTGCTTGCGGTTGGCCGCGCGCACCGCATCAAGATCCACGCCGGGGAATCTGGTCATCAGTCCGGTGACGATGTCCCCGATCTTGACCTCGAGCGCGTCGTCGAGCACCAGCTCGCGCTCGCAGAACCGGGCGACCACCTCCACCGTCATGTCGTCGGCGGTCGGGCCGAGGCCACCGCTGGTGATGATGAGGTCCACACCCTCATCGGCGAGGAACCGCAATTGCGCCTCGATGTCGGCGGGACGGTCACCGCACAGCGTGATGTGGCGTAGTTCCACACCCAACTCGAGCAGTTGATCAGCGAGCCAGGGGCCGTTGCGGTCCTGGACGCGTCCAGTGAGGACTTCGGTCCCCGTCACCACGATTCCGGCCCGTACGCTCACGGAGAACGACACTACGCATCAGTCGGGGCCTGCTTCGCCCCGGGCGGGGGCGCTCTACTTGTGGGGCACGTCGTTGACCAGGCCACCGTCCATGACGAACTCGGCGCCTGTGGCGTAGCGCGATTCGTCGCTGGCCAGGAACACCACGAAGGTCGCCACCTCTTCGGGCTGACCCGGGCGGCCCAGCGGAATGCGCAACATGTTGTCGGGGAAATGCTTGGTCATCGGCGTCCGGATGAAGCCGGGGTGCACCGAGTTCACCCGGATGTTGTGCGCCCCCAATTCGAGCGCCGCGGACTTCGTCAGGCCGCGAACCGCCCACTTGGACGCGACGTACGGGTGCACCATGACGGCGCCGCGCAGACCCTCGATGGAGGAGATGTTGATGATCGATCCGCCGCCGGCAGCTTTCATCGCCTCGACCGAAGCCTGCATGCCGAGGAAGGTGCCGGTGAGATTGACGTCGATGACCTTCTGCCACTTGGCCATGTCGAACTGACCGATCAGGCCCAGCGCGACCGTGCCCGCGTTGTTGACGAGGACGTTCAGTTTGCCGAAGTCGTTGACCGCGGTAGCGACCGCAGCGTCCCACTCGTCGGCCTGGGTGACGTCGAGGTGCACGTAGCGCGCGGAATCCGGTGTGGTCGCGTTGATCTCCTCGGCCAGGTCCTTGCCTTTGTCGTCGAGGATGTCACCGATGACGACCTTGGCGCCTTCAGCTACCAGCGCCCGGGCATCCTCGGCGCCCATCCCCTGCGCGCCGCCGCTGATGAGTGCCACTTTTCCGTCCACGCGTCCCATGGGGCGACAGGTTACCGCACGGCGATCGGGAAACTAGAACCTGTTCCAATTTTGTCACACACCTTGCATACTGCTCGCCATGGCTATTCGTGTGGCGCTCATCGGTACCGGCAACTGCGGCAGCCTGGCACTGCGGCAACTCATCGAAGATGCCCGCTTCGACCTGACCGGAGTGTGGGTGTCCTCGGAGGCCAAGGTCGGCAAGGATGCCGGCGAGTTGGCGCGCCTCGACGTGACGACGGGCGTCGTGGCCGTCAACGACATGGATGCGATCATCGGCGCCGCGCCGGACTGCGTCGTCTACTGCGCGATGGGCGACGTACGTCCGCGTGAAGCGCTGGCCGACGTCCGTGGGCTGCTCGAGGCGGGCATCAACGTCGTCGGCTCCTCGCCCGGGTTTCTCGAGTACCCGTGGGGCGTCATCCCCGACAGAACCGTCGAACGGGTGGAAACCGCTGCGCAACAAGGGAATGCAAGCCTCTTCATCACCGGTGTCGATCCCGGTTTCGTCACCGACCTGCTGCCACTCGCGCTGGCGAGCACCTGTCAGAGCATCGAACAGATCCGCATGATGGAGATCGCCGACTACGCCACCTACGACGGAGCCACGGTGATGTTCGACGTGATGGGTTTCGGCAAGCCTGTCGCACAGGAGGTAGCCGACCTGCCTTTCCTCTACCAGCCCGGCATGCTGAGCTCCGCGTGGGGCGTCGGAATCCGTCAGCTCGCCGCCGGTCTCGGCGTCGAACTCGACGAGATCCGCGACTCCGTGGAGCAGGAGCCCGCTCCGGAGGACTTCGACGTCGCCGTCGGCACCATCAAGAAGGGAACGGTCGCGGCGGTGCGGTTCCTGATCGAGGGAGTGGTCGGAGGCAGGCCCGCCCTCGTGGTGGAACACGTCACCCGGCTGCGCGGTGACCTCCGGCCCGACTGGGCTCAGCCGGCACAGGAAGGCGGGTCCTACCGGGTGGAGATCACCGGGGAGCCGTCCTACGTCATGGACATTTCACCGACGAGTCGCAACGGCGATCACAACTACGCGGCGATCTTGGCCGCAGCGGGCCGGATCGTCAACGCCATCCCCGAGGTCGTCGCGTCGGCCCCGGGAATCCGGTCGACGCTCGACCTGCCGCTGGTGAAGGGTATGGGGATAGCCCACCCGTCGTGATCAGAGAGCGTTGATCCCGTTCCATTCGAGCCGCACCCGGGTCCCCGTCGGCGAGGTCTCGATCGTCGCCCGGTCCGACAGTGCCTCCATCAACGGGATGCCGCGGCCCCTGGTCCGCGGCGCGGGGTCGGTCTGGCGTTCACGCCAGGTTCCGCGGTCGCAGATGTGCACCGTCAGGTTCTGCTCGGCGGGACGGTAGCTCGCCTGGACGTCGAACGTGCCGGGTTGGTCGGCCAGCAGGTAGGCGAACTCCGCGGCGTTGGCCAATGCCTCGTTGAGGGCCAGCACCACATCGCTCGACTTGATGGGATCCAGGTCGAAGAACTGCCGCAGCCACTGCGCGAAGTCCTGGCGGGTCCGGGAGACCGTCTCGGCCTCGGCACGGAGGCCGAAGCGCTCGAAGCGCGTTGCGTTGGCCGTTTCAGCCGGCGGCATGGGATCGATCATGGCAGTCGGTGGCTACCCCGGGAAGCACGTTCCTACGCGACTTTTTTACGCCGTGTGAGCTGCGAGAGCTTCGTCGAGGTTCGGATAGAGGCTGAGGATGTCGGCGATGCCCACCAGTTTCAGCGGACGACTGGTCGCCGGTCCGTCGGCGACGACGCTGATGCTCACGTCGGATCCGGCCTTGTCGTGCGCGGCGACGAGCACGCCCATCCCGGCGGACGCGAGGAACTCGACGTCGGTGAAGTCGACGACAACCCCGGCCGGCCCCTGCTCGAGAGCGCCGTTGATCGCGGTTTCGAGCTGGGGTGAGGTGAGCATGTCGACCACGCCGGCCACCGATACGACCGCGACCCGGTCGACCCATCGCTCGGTGACGACACAGGTCGACGACGACGCCGCCCCCGATGAGGCGCTGGTGCCTTCGGCTGCTTGCTCGTTCAAGGTTCACCTTCCATGTCGGGCCGTCACGCATACGGCAAGTGCACTGACCAGTGCTACTTGCGCAGGCTGCATCCTGAACCCGGCAAGACCAAACTACCGTGGTCGTCTGCTTCGACCCGGCCACAGATTAAACCAGCAGTGCACATGGCGTCCGTACCATGGTGGGTCAACCCTTCGTGAGCACAGGAGCGGAATGACCGCGGACGCCGCAGACCGCACGGATCCGATAGCGCAGATCGCGGCTAGTCCAGCCGGGCCCCAGGTCGGGGCGTTCTTTGATCTCGACGGCACGCTCGTCGATGGATTCACCGCGACCGCCCACGCCGGGGACCGGATCCGCCGACGTCAGGCCCGCATCGGTGAGGTGCTGGGGGTGATCGAGGCCTCGATGCGGTACCGATTCGGGCGACTGCACTTCGAGCGGCTCCTGACCCGCGCCGCCGGATACCTGCGGGGTGAGTCCCTGGCCGATCTCGACGCCATCGGCGACCGGCTGTTCAGCGAACGGGTCCGGTCGCGGGTGTATCCCGCGATGCGCGAGATCGTCCTGGCCCATCAGCGGCGCGGCCACACCGTGGTGATGTGCTCCTCGGCGCTGACGATCCACGCCGAACCGGTCGCGCGGTATCTCGTCATCGACCACGTGCTGTGTAACCACTTCGATCTCGACGACGCGGGGCGGCTGACTGGGTTCATCGCCAAGCCGGTGATCTGGGGCAAACAGAAAGCCGCGGCTGTCGAGCGATTCGCCGAGGCCAACGTCGTCGATTTGGCGAGCAGCTACTTCTACGCCGACGGCGACGAGGACGCCGCGCTGATGGCCAAGGTCGGTCAACCGAGGCCGGTGAACCCGCGTAGGGGCCTCGCGGCGATGGCTGCCGAACAGGGTTGGCCGGTGCTGCGGATGCAGAACCCGGGTAAGGGCTCTCGTGGTGGGCTCCGTGGTGTACTAAAGTAGAACACGTTTCAGTTTTGCTTGAATGCCCACCAGGAGCGGACTATGCATACTCCCCTGTGCGACCAACTCGACATCGATCTCCCGATCTTCGCGTTCACCCATTGCCGCGACGTCGTGGTCGCGGTGAGCAAGGCAGGCGGCTTCGGCGTGCTGGGTGCGGTGGGGTTCACCCCCGAGCAACTCGAGATCGAGCTGAACTGGATCGACGAGCACATCGGTGACCACACCTACGGCGTCGACATCGTCATCCCGAACAAGTACGAGGGGATGGACTCGAATCTGTCCGCCGACGAACTCGCCAAGATGCTGCAGGACATGGTTCCGCAGGAACACCTCGATTTCGCCAAGAAGATCTTGACCGACCATGGCGTACCGCTCACCGCCGAGGACAACGAGAGCACCCTGCAGCTGCTCGGTTGGACCGAGGCGACTGCCACACCCCAGGTCGAGGTCGCGCTGAAGCACCCGAAGATGACGCTGATCGCCAACGCGCTGGGCACCCCGCCGAAGGACATGATCGACCACATCCACGCCGAGGGCCGTAAGGTCGCCGCGCTGTGCGGCTCGCCCAGCCAGGCGCGCAAACACGCTGATGCGGGCGTCGACATCATCATCGCCCAGGGCGGCGAGGCCGGCGGACACAGTGGTGAGGTCGGCTCGATCGTGCTGTGGCCGCAGGTCGTCAAGGAGGTTGCCCCGGTGCCGGTTCTGGCCGCGGGCGGGATCGGCAGCGGCCAGCAGATCGCCGCGGCGCTTGCGCTGGGCGCGCAGGGCGCCTGGACCGGATCGCAGTGGCTGATGGTCGAGGAGGCCGAGAACACCCCGGTGCAGCAGGCGGCCTACGTTAAGGCCGGTAGCCGCGACACCGTCCGCAGCCGTTCGTTCACCGGCAAACCGGCCCGGATGCTGCGTAATGACTGGACCGATGCCTGGGAGAGCCCGGACAATCCGAAGCCGCTCGGAATGCCCTTGCAGTTCATGGTCTCCGGACTCGCCGTCGCCGCGACGCACAAGTACCCCGACGAGACCATCGATGTCGCCTTCAATCCGGTCGGCCAGGTGGTCGGACAGTTCCAGAAGGTGGAGAAGACGTCGGCGGTCATCGAGCGGTGGGTTCAGGAGTATCTGGAGGCGACGGCCACGCTCAACGAGCTGAACGAGGCCGCCAGCGTGTGACGTCGGTGTAGTTGGTCATGCCGAGCACGACCAACTACACCGAAGCCACGGAGGTGTCAGTAGTCCCAGACGGTCGCGACGAAGCGGAAAGCATTGCCCGCGAACGCCACTCGGCACACCGACGGGAATGGCAGATGAGTGGCCACCAGTTGCTCGCCGCTCGCTGCCAGCTCCGTCAACAGGTTGACCCGCACTCGGGCGGACTCCTCGGGGTCGTGTTCGAAGCCGTTCTGCCACTCGGGGTTGTCGAACCCAGGCTGGAACACCGCGTCACCGGCGAATGTCAAGGCCTCGCCTCGTGATTCGAGGCGAACGATGCTGTGCCCGGGGGTGTGACCGCCGGTGCGTCGGATCACCACCCCGGGTGCCACCTCGTACTCCTTCTCGAAGGTCTGTAACTGGTTGCGATACACCTCCAGGAACTGCGTGGCGGTCGCCCGAAGCACGTCCGGAATCGGCGCAGGCATGACGGTGCGCGAGAAATCGGGTGCCTCCCAGAACTCGGCCTCGGCCGTCGCCACATGCACGCGGACGTCGGGCCGCAGCCGGCCGCGCAGCCCGTCGACGAGCAGTCCGCCGATGTGGTCCATGTGCAGGTGGGTGAGCACGACGTCGGTCACCGACGACGGGGCGATGCCGGCGGCGTCCAGCCGCATGGCCAGTTGGCCGGCGCGCGGGAAGCCGGGGAACTCCGTGCCGAGCCCGGAGTCGATGAGGATCGTCTTGTCGCCGCTGTGCACCACGGCCACGTTCAGCGGCCAGTCGAGCACCTCCGGCGGCAGGTACATGTCCTTGAGCCAGGCCGACAAGTCGGCCGGGGCCACGTTGGTGGCCATCGTGACGGCGGTGATCGGAAGTACCCCGTCGCTGATCACCATCACGTCGATGTCGCCGACCTTCAGCGCGTAGCGCGACGGAACCAACTCGTCGAGCCCTGCCCGACCGAGCAGCGGAATGCTGTCCAAGCTCATGTTCTTCTCCTTCTGAACGCGTTACCGGAAGACAAGGTGGGCATCACCCGTCTTTGCCGTGGAACTCGCGCCGGCCACGGGATTCATCCCCGGTGGTCTTCTGTGACCAGGATGAATCGGCGGGCGTCCAGCCGTTCTGGCCATCGGAGTGCGGCCCAACGCGCCGCAACGGTCAGCAGCCGCTGATCCCATCGCCTGAGCGCGATAATTATGTAGAGTCACATACATAAAACCAGGGAAGGCGGTCCGGCACCGGTGACAAGTCCTCGTGAACGCATGGTGATCTCCGCGGCGCTGCTGATCCGGGAACGGGGTGCGCACCCGACCGCCATCGCCGACGTCCTCGAGCACAGCGGCGCGCCCAGGGGGTCGGCTTACCACTACTTTCCCGGCGGCCGAACGCAGCTGCTCTGTGAAGCGGTCGATTATGCGGGCGAGTTCATGGCAGCCAGGCTCGGCGTCGCCACCTCGACACTCGAGGCGCTCGACGCTCTCTTCGACGACTACCGCAAACAGCTGCAGCGCAGCGACTTTCGGGCAGGATGCCCGGTCGTCGCAGTCGCTGTCGAAGCGGGCGATCCGGCCAAGCCCGACCAGGCGCAACCCGTGATCGAGCGGGCTGCCGCGGCCTTCGCCCGATGGCGCAGCGTGATCGAGCAGCGGTTGATCGCCGACGGCGTCCCCGTGCACCGCACCGGCGCTCTGGCGATGCTGATCCTCTCGTCCTTCGAGGGCGCGATCGTCATCGCGCGGGCGTCACGCGACCTCGAACCACTCGACACAGTCCATGTCCAGCTCCGGTCGTTGCTCGGTGCCGAGATCCGACCCCGGGAAGAAAGCGAATGACGCGATGACCGACTGGCAGCCCACGGCGTGCATCTTGTGCGAATGCAATTGCGGCATCGTGGTGCAGGTAGCCGACCGCACCCTGGCCCGCATCCGCGGCGACAAGGACCACCCCGCGTCGCAGGGGTACACCTGCAACAAGGCGTTGCGCCTGGACCACTACCAGAACAATCGAAGCCGCCTGACGTCTCCCATGAGGCGAACGCCGGACGGAACCTACGAGGAAGTCGACTGGGACACTGCGATTTCCGAGATCGCTGCTGGATTCCAGGCGGTCGCCGACACTCACGGCGGCGACAAGATCCTCTACTACGGCGGTGGCGGCCAGGGCAATCATCTCGGTGGCGCTTACAGTGGCGCATTCCTCAAGGCCCTCGGTTCCCACCACCGCTCCAATGCGCTCGCTCAGGAGAAGACCGGCGAGCACTGGGTCGACGCCCACCTCTACGGAAATCACACCCGCGGCGAGTTCGAGCACGCCGAGGTCTCGGTGTTCATCGGCAAGAACCCGTGGATGTCTCAGAGCTTTCCCCGGGCCCGGGTGGTCCTCCACGAGATCGCCAACGATCCGGACCGGTCGATGGTGGTCATCGATCCGGTGGTCACCGACACCGCCAAGATGGCCGACTTCCACCTGCGGGTCCGACCGGGCGCCGACGCGTGGTGTCTGGCCGCCCTTGCCGCCGTGCTGGTCCAGGAAGAACTCTGTGATGAGGAGTTCCTCGCCGAGCATGTCACCGGTGTCGCGGCGGTGCGTGAGGTCCTCGACGAGGTGCCGGTCGGTGAGTACGCACGGCGTTGTGGGGTCGAGGAGGATCTGCTGCGGGCCGCCGCCCGGCGTATCGGGACGGCGGGCAGCGTGGCGGTGTTCGAGGACCTCGGTGTGCAGCAGTCACCCAACAGCACGTTGTGTTCGTACTTGAACAAGATGCTGTGGATTCTGACCGGAAACTTCGCCAAACGTGGTGGCCAGCACCTGCATTCGTCGTTCGCCCCGCTGTTCCGTCCCGGCGGGGTCGGCCGGACGCCGGTGACGGGTGCGCCGATCATCGGTGGGTTGATGCCCAGCAACGTGGTGCCCGAGGAGATCCTGACCGACCACCCAGACCGGTTTCGCGCGATGATCGTGGAGAGCAGCAACCCGGCGCACTCTGTCGCGGACTCGCACGCGGTGTCGGAAGCGTTCACCGCGCTCGAACTGCTCGTGGTCATCGACGTCGCGATGACCGAGACGGCCCGGTTGGCGCACTATGTGCTCCCCGCCGCCACCCAGTTCGAGAAGGTCGAAGCGACCTTCTTCAACCTCGAATTCCCCCACAACACATTCCATCTTCGGCACCCGCTGTTGGAACCCCTACCCGGCACACTGCCCGAGCCCGAGATCTGGGCGCGTCTGGTGCGTGCCCTCGAGGTCGTCGACGAGGCCGAGCTGGTTCCTCTGCGCGACGCTGCCGTGCGGGGCCGCGCAGATTTCACCGAAGCCTTCCTCGTGGCGGTCGGCGCCAACCCTGGGTTGGGCAAGGTGCTGCCGTTTGTGTTGTACGAGACGTTGGGTCCGACACTGCCCGTGGGGCTTTCCGGGGCGGCCGCGTTGTGGGGGCTGGCGCAGAAGGCGGCGATGACCTACCCGGAGGCGGTCCGCCGTGCCGGGCACGCCGACGGCAACGCGCTGTTCGACGCAATTCTGCAGAGCCGTTCGGGCGTCACGTTCACCGTCCACGAGTACGGCGACGATTTTGCGCTGATCTCGCATCCGGATCACAAGATCGCCCTGGAGATACCCGAGATGCTCGCCGACATGAAGGGATTGGCCGCCCCGCCCAGGGAACTGACCTCACCGGAGTTCCCGATCGTGCTGTCGGCCGGCGAGCGTCGCGCGTACACCGCCAACGACATCATCCGCGACCCCTCCTGGCGTAAGCGGGACGCGGACGGAGCGCTCCGGGTGAGTGCTCAGGACGCGGACGCACTCGGGCTCACCGACGGTGGCCGGGCGCGGATCACGACAGCGGCGGGTGCGGCAGAGGCGACCGTCGAGATCAGCGAGTCGATGCTGCCCGGCCATGTGTCACTGCCCAATGGCTATGGTCTCGATTTTGTCGATGGTGACGGCAGTGGGCAGGTTCCCGGGGTGGCGCCGAATTCACTCACCTCGAGCGGCTGGCGGGACGCCTACGCCGGAACGCCCTGGCACAAACATGTTCCGGCACGAATCCAACCCGCAGTGGCGTCGGCGGCTGCCGACTAAGGAGTGACGGGCGCGGGTTCGGTGCCGGGCGGCAACGGCGCGGGCGGCAACGGTGCCTGTGGCCCCACCGGTAGTCCCGGCGGTGGCGCGGCGTCGGCGACCATCGGCCGCTGCGTCAGCAGCAGCAGCGCGTCGCCGCCGCTGACCTCCTGCGTCTGCATGGCGTGCCACAGATCCCGCAGATATGTCAGTCGCGGCTGGCTCGGCGCCACCGGGGCGTCGCTGGTGCCGGGGGGCAGGTTGTCCAGGCTCGGCAGATGGGGAACGCCCTCGGCCGCGGCTTCGGCTGGGCCGGTCGTGACGGCCTGGGGCGCGATCTCGGCCCCCAGCGGTGCCGCCGGCGCGGCGACGGGTGCCGGCGCGGCGACGGGTGCCGGCACCGGCGCGGGCGGCGGCACCGGTTCAGCCGCCGCGGGCGCGGCCGCGACCATCAGCGAGGCGAACGCGGCAGCGCCGACCAGGGAAATGCTCTTCGTGTCTAATCCGAACTTCACCGATGCCCCCTCCGGGTGTGGCGGTTGGTACTGGATGCATCTGCTGCGGCACTGAAATCGTTACACCGCTCGCCGGCTGAGTCCAGTGGTGAAACCTGGTGGACACTTCTCCCAAGTTGTCTCGCCGGGGCCCGACTTCGTGTTGCAATGCGGTACGGCCACTTGACGGTTTAGGAGCCAACGTATGCCGACTCCCACCCTCCCGCCCGGATTCGACTTCACCGATCCTGACCTCAACTGCGAGCGGTTACCGGTGGAGGAGCTGGCGGAGTTGCGTCGAACCGCGCCGATCTGGTGGAACGAGCAGACCGAAGGCGGTTCCGGGCCGTTCGGTGACGGTGGCTACTGGGTGGTCACCAAACACAAGGACGTCAAAGAGATCTCCAAACGCAGCGACGTGTTCTCCAGCCTCGAGAAGACCGCACTCCCCCGCTATCCGGCAGGCTCCACCGGCGAGCAGATCGAGACGGGCAAGTTCGTCCTGCTCAACATGGACGCGCCGCACCACACCCACCTGCGCAAGATCATCTCGCGGGGCTTCACACCGCGGGCTGTCGAACGCCTGCGCGCCGACCTCGGCGAGCGGGCCCAGAACATCGCCAAGAACGCCGCAGCCTCGGGCGCGGGCGACTTCGTCGAACAGGTCTCCTGCGAACTGCCGCTGCAGGCGATCGCCGGGCTGATCGGCATCCCGCTGGAAGATCGCAAGAAGATCTTCGACTGGTCCAACGAGATGGTCGCCGACGACGATCCGGAGTTCGCGCACCACGACGGACGCAACGCCGCCACCGAACTGATCATGTACGCGATGCAACTGGCCGCGATCCGGGCCGAGGAGCCCGGCGAGGACATCGTCACCAAGCTGATCGAGGCCGACGTCGACGGCCACAAGCTCTCCGACGACGAATTCGGCTTCTTCATGGTGCTGCTGGCAGTGGCCGGCAACGAGACGACCCGCAACTCGATCACCCACGGCATGATCGCGTTCGCCGACCACCCCGACCAGTGGGAGCTGTACAAACGCGAACGTCCGTTCAGCGCGGTGGACGAGATCGTGCGGTGGGCCACGCCCGTCACATCGTTCCAGCGCACCGCGCTGCAGGACTACGAGCTGTCAGGGGTTCCCATCAAGAAGGGACAGCGCGTCGTCATGTCCTACCGGTCGGCGAACTTCGATGAGGAGGTCTTCGACGATCCGTTCTCGTTCAACATCCTGCGTGACCCCAACCCGCACGTCGGCTTCGGCGGGACCGGTGCCCACTACTGCGTCGGGGCGAACCTGGCCAGGATGACGATCGAGCTGATGTTCAACGCGATCGCGGACCACATGCCCGATCTGACATCCGTGGGCACGCCCGAACGGCTCAGGTCGGGCTGGCTGAACGGCATCAAACACTGGCAGGTCGACTACTCCGGACAGTCGGCCTGCCCGGTGAAGCACTGACGGCGCTCGGGTAGTCGAGGATGGAACGCCAGTAGTCCTCGGGGATCTCGGCATTCGACCGCAGCACCATCGCCAGACCGGTGGCCATGGCGACGCCGAGCAGGCCCAGCCAGAGGCCGCTCAGCCCGATGACCACCCAGAGCACGGTGGTGAGCACCGGCCACGGCGACAGTATCGCCAGCACCGGGGCGAAGAAGAAGCCTGCACCGATGTACCACGACGAACCGGCCCGGTCGCAGATCAGCACGAAGCGCAACCATCGCGGGATGTTCGGCAGCGATTCGATGGGTGATGTCATGGCCCTGCCTCTCCTGTGTCTTCCCTTCACCGTGCCTGCTGGAGGTAGGCGGCACAATTACCTCGGAGGTAGTGGTCAGACGCGCATCAGGCGACCACACTCGTCGTCATGACGGCTGCGGATCTTGCCCCCGGAGCATCCGGGTCGGTCGGTACGATGCTGCGTCGCTGGCGTCTGCGGCGTCGGCTCAGTCAGCTCGATCTCGCACTCGCAGCGGAGGTCTCCGCGCGTCACGTCAGCTTCATCGAAACCGGGCGGGCGCGCCCCAGTAGGACGATGGTGCTGCGATTGGCCGCGGTCCTCGAGGTGCCCCGGCGCGAACAGAATGCTCTGCTGCTGGCTGCAGGACTGGCCCCGGTCTACGGCGAGCGGTCACTCGACGCGGCGGACATGGCTGCCGTGCGACTCGGGGTCCGACGGGTCCTGGACGCGTTCGATCCCTACCCCTGTGTCGCGGTGGACCGGGGTTGGTGGATCCTGGAGGCCAACTCGGGGGCCGCGGTGTTGCTCGAGGGTGTCGCACCGCATCTGCTCGAGCGGCCCAATGCGCTGCGCATCGCGTTGCATCCCGACGGCCTGGCGCCGCGGATCGCCAATCTCGCGCAGTGGCGCGCGCACCTGATCGAGCGGGTGCGCCGCGAGGTCGAGGCAGGCGATTCCGAACAGCTACGCGCATTGCTCACCGAGATCGATTCGTACCCTGGAGGTTTGGAGCGGGCGGCGGATCTGGGCGGAGTGGCGGTACCGCTCGAACTGGAGACTACGGACGGACGGCTGCTGCGCTTCGTGAGTATGGTCACGACGTTCGGCACCGCGCTGGATCTCACCGCCGCAGAACTCAGCATCGAGGCCTTCCTGCCCGCTGACGACGCCACCGCACAAGCCTTGCGTTAGCCGCGGACGTCGGCGGAACCCGGCCCGGGAGACAAATCCGATCCGTCATACCCGGGCATTTCGGCCGGAGAACCGCGCCGCAGCGAATAGAGTCGAGCGCCATGGAGACCCGACACCTCGTGGCAGCGGTCACGATCGGCAGCGCTGCAATCCTCGGCGCAGCCGGTTGCTCGACACCGGAACCGGCGCTCGGCGGCACCACCGCGAGGGTGAGCATCGACGGCACCGACACCGGCGGGGCGCATGCCGTCCGCTGCCATCAATCAGGCTGGTCCTGGTACATCGAGACCCCCGAGAAGGACGACGGCTTCACCGCCGTACTGGAGACAGGGGGGTCGGTCACTCCGATGTCAGTGGACTTCCGCGGGTTCGGCGGTTTCACCGGTACCTACTGGGCCGACAACATCGGTGAGGCAGAGGTGACCGGTGTCGACGGCAAATACACGATCACCGGCTCGGCGGCCGGCAACTTCGTCGACGACCCGATGAACGAGGTGACGGCGAAGTTCAGGATCGAGGCCGACTGCTGAGCTTGCCTCAGGCCTGGACGATGATCGGGTCGCCGACCCGAACGTTGTCGAAGTACCAGGCGGCGTTGTCCGGGCTGAGGTTGATGCACCCGTGGCTGACGTTCGCGTAGCCCTGCGAACCCACCGACCACGGCGCGGAGTGCACGTACACGCCACCCCACGTCACCCGGATCCCGTACTCACCCTTGATCAGGTAGCCCTCCGGGTCGTCGAGCGGTATGCCGATGGTCCTCGAGTCGAAGGTGACGTTGCGCTCTTTGCTCAGCGCGGTGAACCGTCCGACCGGCGTGGGGAACTTGGCCTTGCCCATCGAGGCCGGCATCTGCCTCGCGGTCACGCCGTCGATGCTCACGGTGAACGAGTAGTCGCTGATGTCGGCAACGCCGACCACCGACGAACCGGTCTGGAAGCTGGTGGAGAACCCTCCGACGGACACATTGATCGGTGTGTGCGCCGGGAAGAATTCGGCGGGGGTCCACTCGACGACGTGGTCGTCGAGCCACACGAACGACCCGGATGCGGTTTCCGGTGCCCCGGCGGGAGTGACCGCGATCGACCCTTCGGCCGCGGCCCGGTTGTTGATCGCGCCGGTGAACGTCACGGTCACCGGGTGGGCGACACCGACGGTTTGGCCTGACACGGGTGTCACGCCGGCAACCGCTGAGGGAACGGCCGATCCGGCCCACCCCGACGGTAGCGGTCCGGCCACCGACAGCCCGCTGACCAGCAGGGCGGAACCGATCACCGCGACGATGCGCCGGGTGATCCTGCCCCCGGGTCGAGTTCGCTGCACACGAGCGCTCAGCACGTTGCCATCCTAGTTCGTCGTCCGAGTTCGGCGCGGGCGAAAGCGTTGCCCGGCGACTTGGTGGGTGGATTCTTCTTGCTTCTGATCGCTTATCGAATTCGCACGTCGGAACGTTTCACGGCGTGTCGACGATCGCAGTGGCGGCGGCGCGGTGGGCTGCCAGCAACGCGTAACCGACAGCCAGCACACACCCGGCCAGCGCACCGACGTTGATCGCCACCGCGGCGGCGCCGACGGTAGCGGGATCCAGGAAGAAATAGGGCGCCCGTCGGCCGAACCTGTTGAGCACCAGCAGTGCCAGCGCGAGATATGCGGCGGGGTAGACCAACCAGGCGAGCGGTTGCCACCACGAAACCCTCGCCATCCCACGGCCGACGAGCAACCAGTCGGTCAGTGCGAGAACCGGCACCACGACGTGCAGCAGCAGGTTTGCGGGTGTGTATCCCATGCTGTGGTCTGTCAGGAACAGGTTCCAGACGACGCCGGCCAGCACCACGTAGAGCACGATCGCGCCGCGCACCCCGACCCGGGAGTCCGCACGTGGCGACACCAGCGTCCACAGGTAGTACCCGGCGGCGAGCAGGTTGGCCTGGTAGGTGAAGGTGATCAGCCGCCACCACACGCCCCGTTCCGAGGTCACCGCCACTATCGCCACCGCTGCCACCACGGACAGGATGATCGCGACACGCAGTGCGGTGCGCAGGATCGCTGTTCCGGGCGGTGCGACAGGCTGGCTCACCCCCGCGAGCGTAAACGTTGCGACGCCGTCGCGCCCGCGGGCACTCCTACTGTGGTGGCGGCGGCAAGGGTGCGACAGGCGGCGGAGGTGGCGGTACGGCGGCAGGTTCGGGTTGGCCGTCGCCCACACCGGAGAGTCTCTCGCGGATCCGATCCAGGATGCCCGGCCGCTCCTCGGGGACCGGCGGCGGGGCCACGCCCGGTGGCGGCATCCCCGGCGGGGCCGCTTCGAGCGGGGGCGGTGCCACCGGGATGCCGTCCTGCGGCGGCACGGCCTCCAGAACCGGGGCGTCTTCGGCGATCGGGGCGACCTCGGGGATCGGCTCGGCCTCGACGATGGGCGGCGTCTCGGGCGCGGGTGGGGGCGCCGCCTCGACGACCGGCGCGGGCGGCGGCGGCCGCATCGGCGCGGGCGCGCGGACCGCGGCAGGCGTCTGCGTGGACGCGTCGACTGCTGGACGTGACGGGGAAGCCGACTGCTCGGGGGCCGCAAGCAAGGCCAGCGCCGCGGACGCGGACGCCACAAAGGTGACAACACCTGCGGCCAGTGCCGCGGCCGGCCCCGACTGTGCGAAGCGCCCGAATCCGCGCCGGGCGGCAACCGGTCCGGCACTGTCGGCGGGGGCACCCGCGTATTCGCCGTCGAACCGGAACTCGCTGCTCTGCGCACACGCCAGGGCTGCCCCGCGCGCCAGTGCCAACTGGGCCTCGGCGGGTGTGAACACGGGCACCGCCAGCGCATCCTCGAGGACGGGCAGCAAACCGTCGAGGTCCTCGGCGGAGCCGACGAGCACAAGGGCCTCGGGCTGCCAGTCCGCCTTGGTGAACACCGCGCTCAGCCAGCCGACTAGGTCTTCTTCGGTCACGACGGTGTGGTTGACCGCGGTCTGCACCGCGCCTTCGTCGGTCTGCACGACCAACGCAATCAGGTGTTCGGGCTCGATGACGCAGACCGCAGTGGTCTGGTAGCCCGTCACCTCGGCGATGCCGCGGGCCAGTGCGTCGGTGGCCTCCGACAGCCGCACCGGCACGATGTTGTCGAAACCGGAGTCGCTCAGCGACTTCAACAGCAGTGATGCCTCGGTATCCGCGTCGTCGCTCCAGGTCACGCCGATGGAGTGCACGCGGTGACCGCGGTCCGCGGCGAGCGCCTCGGTGCGCAGCACCGCGGCGGCAGCCTGCTCCGAGGTCCGGAGCGCGCTCGATGCCCCGCCGGCGAGCACCTCGAAGCCGTCCCCGTCCATCGTCACGCCGTCGGCGTCCTGCCCCTCCACCAGGACCAGTCCGACGGCAGACGGTGTCACCGACAAGCCGAGTACCGCGTCCACAAAACACTCCTTCGCGCGTCCACGATCCTTTCGACAGATCGTGTGACGGAATCCCGGGTGACCCTACCTGCTGACCACCCGACATTGCACACCTGTCAAATCAGCCGGGCGATCGCTCGGCGAGGATCTGCTGCAGCAGTGCCGGTTCGATGTTGCCGCCGGACAGGATCACCACGGTGGCACCCGGCGGGGTGGCACCCTGTCGGTAGGCGGCCAGCGCCACCGCTCCGCTGGGCTCGCTGACGAGGTGGGCGCGGTACGCCAAATCGCCTACCGCAGAACGGATTTCATCTTCCGAAACGGTGATCATCCCGTCGAGCACCTGCTGCAGATGCGTGAACGTCAGATCCGACGGCTGTGAGCGCAGGCCGTCGGCGATCGTGCGGTTGCGGTCCTCGATGGACCAGTCCACGCGGTGCCCGAGGGCCATCGCCTCGGTGGTGTCGGCGGCCAATTCGGGCTCCACCCCGAAGATCTTCGCCGCCGGGCACAGCGCCCTGACCGCGACGCCGATGCCCGACGCCAGCCCACCGCCGCTGACCGGAATCAGCACGTTGTGCACCGCCGGCAGGTCAGCGGCGATCTCGAGGCCGATCGTGCCCTGCCCGGCGATCACATCGGGATGGTCGAACGGTGGGATCAGCACCCCGCCGGTGTCGGCCACGACCCTGGCCGCTTCGGCCTCCCGCTCCCCCGCCGCACACAGCACCACATTGGCCCCGTACTCCCGAGTTGCCCGGACCTTGACGCTCGGAGTTTCCTCGGGCATCACGATGTGTGCCGGCAGACCGTAGGTGGCCGCGGCGTAGGCCACCGCCTGCGCATGGTTGCCGCTCGAGTAGGCCACCACGGCCGGCGGCCTCGCGCCGGTGCTGGTCATCGCGGCGATGGCGTTGAAGGCGCCGCGGACCTTGAATGCGCCGATGGGCTGCAGGTTCTCGGGTTTGACCCACAGTGGCCGGTCGTCGTCTCCCCACCGCGCCGCCAGCAGCGGAGTCCGCACGACGTGGGGCCGGATACGGTCGGCGGCTGCGCGGATGTCATCGATCGTCACGAGCGTCATGGGTCGAGTCTCGTCCAGTCGCTCGGCATGTTCACCCGGGGTCCGTCGCTAAGGTGACGCGAGTGAGCGCATTCTCGCTGCCGATCGTGCCCCGCTACGCCGAGGTGGACCAACAGGGTGTGGTGTTCAACGGCCACTACCTGACCTGGTTCGACGAGGCGTGCACCGGTCTCCTGGAGGATCTTGGTCTCGCGTACCCGGACCTGATGGCCACCGGGTACGACTTCCAGGTGGTGCACAGCGAGATCGACTACCGGGCATCGGTCCGGTGGCGGGATTCGGTGCGGGTCACCGCGGATTGTGTGCGGATCGGCTCGACGAGTTTCACCATCGCCTTCGGCGTGCATCGCAGCAGTGAAGGGGCCGAGGAGCAGTTGGCGGTCGAAGGGCACAACGTGTACGTGCTGGTGTCGACCGAGGACTGGACGAAGCGGCCGATTCCCCCTTCGCTGCGGGATGCGCTGAGCGGTACGGCCACTCGATGACTTCGGGCCGTTCAGCGGCCCGATGAGCGGTACGGTCATGCGCATGGGCCACGATCACGACCACCATCGCGAGATTCCGCCGGGAATGGCCGAGCAACTCGACCTGGCCTACGCCGGTCTCGTGTCGTTCGGGCACCGGCCGTTCTTGACCGAGGTCGAGCAGCTCGATGCGTGGAAACCGGATGCGGCCATCGTCGGTGCGCCGTTCGACATCGGGACCACCAACCGGCCCGGGGCGCGTTTCGGTCCACGGGCCATCCGCGCCACGGCCTATGAGCCCGGCTCGTACCACATGGATCTCGGACTGGAGATCTTCGACTGGCTGGAGGTCGTCGATTTCGGCGACGCCTATTGCCCGCACGGGCAGACTGAGGTGTCGCACAACAACATTCGCGAACGCGTCCGCACCCTGGCCGAGCGCGGGATCGTGCCGGTCATCCTCGGCGGTGACCATTCGATCACGTGGCCCGCAGCCACGGCGGTGGCCGACGTCCACGGGTACGGCAACGTCGGCATCGTTCACTTCGATGCGCACGCCGACACCGCCGACGAGATCGAGGGCAACCTCGCCAGCCACGGCACCCCGATGCGTCGGCTGATCGAGTCCGGCGCAGTGCCCGGAACCCATTTCGTGCAGGTCGGACTGCGCGGTTACTGGCCGCCGCAGGACACCTTCGAGTGGATGCTCGAGCAAGGCATGACCTGGCACACCATGCAGGAGATCTGGGAGCGCGGCTTCAAGGAGGTCATGCGCGACGCGGTGAGCGAGGCGCTCGCCAAAGCCGACAAGCTCTACGTCTCGGTCGACATCGACGTGCTCGACCCCGCGCACGCGCCGGGCACCGGCACCCCGGAGCCTGGTGGCATCACCAGCGCGGACCTTCTGAGGATGGTGCGCCAACTCTGCTACGAGCACGACGTCGCCGGGGTGGACGTGGTCGAGGTGGCACCTGCCTACGACCACGCCGAACTGACGGTCAACGCTGCGCACCGGGTGGTGTTCGAGGCTCTCGCCGGCATGGCCGCGCGGCGCCGGGACGCGGCCGATGCCGAACCGGGGCAGCCGGCGCGCTCGTACCGCGACGCCGGGCCCGCTCGCTGACTACCGGTTCAGCCCTTCTGAAGGGTGAACTGACAGATGTCGGTGTAGCCATCGCGGAACAGATCCGCGCAGCCCGTGAGGTACTTCATGTAGCGGTCGTAGACCTCGCGGGACTGGATGGCGACAGCGTCGTCCTCCCGTGACCGCAATGCATCTGCCCAGATGTCGAGGGTCTTCGCGTAATGGAGTCGCAGCCGCTGCTCGCGCGTGAGCCGGAACCCCGCCTTGGACGCGTGCTCCTCGACCGTGGTGGGCTTGGGCAGGTCTCCGCCCGGGAAGATCTGGTCCATGATGAACTTCGAGAACCGCACGATGCTCATCGTCAGCTTCAGCCCGCGATCGGTGAACTCCTCGTCGGTGGGCTTGATGATGGTGTGCAGCATCATCACGCCGTCGGAGGGCAGCACCCGGTAGGCCATCTTGAAGAACTCGTCGTAGCGATCTCGCCCGAAGTGCTCGAAAGCGCCGATCGAGACGATGCGGTCGACGGGCTCGTCGAATTGCTCCCACCCCTGGAGCAGAACCTTCTTCGACCGCGGGCTGTCCTGCTTGTCGAGAAGCTGCTGGACGTGGGCCTGCTGGTTGCGGCTCAACGTGAGTCCGACCACGTTCACGTCGTACTTCTCGATCGCACGCAGCAAAGTGGCACCCCAGCCGCAACCGATGTCGAGCAACGTCATCCCGGGCTCCAGCCCGAGCTTTCCGAGGGACAGGTCGATCTTGGCTATCTGCGCCTCTTCGAGCGTCATGTCGTCGCGCTCGAAGTACGCGCAGCTGTACGTCTGCGTCGGGTCGAGGAACAACCGGTAGAAGTCGTCCGACAGGTCGTAATGCGACTGCACGTCTTCGAAGTGAGGCTTCAGGTTCTGAACGCCTTCGGTGATTTCTGGCAAATTACACGCCTTTGAGATTCGGGATGTTGGTCGATGGTCGATGGTCGGCCCCGCCCGGTCTGAGGGCCTGTCTCATCGTCTGCGCAATTCACGCACACTACCCGAGGGTCAGTGACACCAGTGAATCACCAGGTGGCGTCGCGCAGCAACGGTCAGCGGTGACAAAAAACGAACGGTTGGCCGCGTCCCGGCGATGCGGCGACTCTCACACTGGTGCGCGCGTGGCCGTAGCCCAAACGGGTATCCGCGACCACGGATCGTGCTCACGATGCCGTCCGTACGTCACCGCAAGCAGGAGGAGTGCCCATGACGACACCAGACCCCAGCCCGCTCGGTGACGCCGCCGAAGCCGACGTGGCCGACCTGGCCGATCAACATCGCCCCATCGACGACGTCGACTCGGATGCCTGGCCCGACGCGCAACGGGTTTCGTCGGATCGCGACTGGCAGGCCAGCGAAGCCGATCTGATCGAACAGGCGATCGAGGTGCCTTTGGACGAATCCGAGCCCGATCGCGAATAGTGTGAAGGGCGATGATTGCTCGGGTCTGTTCCCTGGTCCTGGTGCTGATGTTGGCTGCGACAGGATGCGCCGGGTCCCCTGGTGAAACGCGCCAGGAGGAACCGCCGGCCGCGGATTCAGTACCGGCGACGACGATGGACGCCGATGTCACCGCGCGACTGAACGGCGTCGTCAGCCGGGCCATGGACCACGCAGAGATCCCCGGCGCGATCGTGGGGATCTGGGGGCCCGAGGGTGACTACGTGCGCGCTTTCGGAGTTGCCGACAAGAAGACGCGGGCTCCGATGAAGGCCGATCTCTACAGCCGGATTGGGAGCCAGACCAAGACCTTCACCGTCACAGCGGCCCTGATCCTTGCCGACGAGGGCAAGATCGGGCTGGATGACCGTATCGGCGAGTACGTGACCGGAGTTCCCCGCGGCGGTGAGATCACGGTGCGCCAACTCGCCCGGATGCAGAGCGGCCTGGCCAACTACTCGGCGAGCCCAGCGTTCCAGCAGGCACTGTTCGACGATCCGCAGCGCTCCTTCACGCCTCAGGATCTGCTCGGGTTCGCGTTCGCCGAACCCGCGACCTTCGCACCCGGCGAGGGCTTCGAGTACTCCAACACCAACACGGTCCTGTTGGGCCTGCTGGTGGAGAGAGTCACCGGGCAGGCACTTGCCGAATACATCAAAGGCCACATCCTCGGGCCGCTGGGCATGAGCCAGACCCATTTTCCCGCCGACTCCTACTTCCCCGAGGCGCACGCCGAGGGTTACACCACACAGACCGCCGACGGCGGGGAAACCACCGCCACCGACTGGAACCCTTCCTGGGCGTGGGCGGCGGGAGCGATGATCTCCACGCTCCATGACATGCGGGTCTGGGCACCGGCGCTGGCCACGGGAACGCTTCTGACTCCGCAGATGCAGGCGCAGCGCCTCGAGACCGTCGCGGCCCCGGGGCTGCCGCCGCAGGACGGCTACGGCATGGGGCTGTTCACCCTCGGCGGGTGGATCGGGCACAACGGCAGCCTGCCCGGATACCAGACCGTTTCGGTCTACCTGCCCGAAAACCGCACTGCGTTGGTCATTCTCATCAACACCGACATCCCGTTCGGTGACGCAGAACCAGGGACCGTGCTGGCCACAGCGATCACCCGGGCGCTGACCCCCGACCACGTGTACACGCTCAACTGAGGTGACGAGGAGTCCGACGATGCAAGGTTCGGTGACGGTGTCGATGGAGGCGCCGGCGGAGCGGATCTGGGAACTGATCGCCGACGTCCGCAACACCGGGAAGTTCTCGCCCGAGGTGTTCGAGGCGGAATGGCTCGACGGCGCCGCGGGCCCGGCGCTGGGGGCCCGCTTCCGGGGGCACGTGCGCCGCAATGAGATCGGCCCCGTCTATTGGACGACATGCCGGGTGACCGCCTGCGATCCCGGCAGGGAGTTCGGATTCGAGGTGCTCGTCGGCGACCGGGCGGTCAACAACTGGCACTATCGGCTGACGCCCTCTGGGTCGGTCACCGAGGTCACGGAGTCGTTCCGGCTCGACGAGAATCCGCTGATGTCATTGTTCTCGCTCATGGGCGGCCAACTCCGTCGGCGCCGCAACATCAGGGACATGCGAAAGACCCTCGAGCGCATCAAGGCGGTGGTGGAAGCGGAGTCGGACTGACGGTTGTCGGCCGCAGCAAGCGGGTATCTCGCCCCGATGAGTGATGCGAGCGATGAGACCGTCGAAGGCGTCGGCAAGGTGACCGAGGCACTGGAGTACGTCGAACGCGCCAGAGGGCATCTGTACTCGTTCCACCAACTGATGGGCCACGCCGACTTGTTGCTCGGCGAGGCGTGCGACGCGTTGCGCCGGTCCGGCGACGACGCCGTCGCCGAACGGCTGGAGACCGATCTGGTCGGCCGCAACGTGATCGAGGGCCGGTGGACCTTCCAGGTCGTCGAGGAGTTCGACGACACCTACTGGTCGCGGTTTCGCGAACACGAGCGGCAGGCGCGTGAGGAACTCCTCGAGGGCGCCCGCCACCTCCACGAGAAACGCATGAAGGAACGACGCCGCACTCATGGCCGATCGGGTCACGAAGCAGAGCCGTGAGGCTACGCTCGGCGGGCATGGACTTGAGATCGCGCGTCATTCGAACCAACGGGATCGCGCCGCCCGAGGTCCCGCTCTCCGATGTCGATCTCGGCTCCTGGGATTTCTGGGGACTCGACGACGACATCCGCGACGGTGCCTTCGCCACTCTTCGTCGGGAAGCTCCGATCAGCTTCCACGAGTCCTTTGTCGTCGACGACGGCGCCGAGGTGGCGGGGCACTGGGCGGTCACCCGCCACGACGACGTGTTCTACGCCAGTCGACATCCCGAGCTGTTCAGCTCGGCGCTCGGAATCACGATCGGCGACCAGACCCCTGAGCTCAACGAGTACTTCGGCTCGATGATCGCGATGGACGATCCCCGCCACACCCGCCTGCGCAACATCGTGCGCAGCGCATTCACGCCGAGAGTGCTCGCAATGATCGAGGATTCGGTGCGACAACGCGCGCGGCGCCTGGTCGAGGAGATGATCGTCGCCCACCCCGACGGGCACGGCGATCTCGTCTCGGCGCTTGCAGGGCCACTCCCGCTCCAGATCATCTGCGACATGATGGGCATCCCCGAGCAGGACCATGCGCGAATCTTCCACTGGACGAATGTGATCCTGGGCTTCGGCGATCCCGACATCGCCACCGACTTCGACGATTTCATCACTGTGGCCATGGCGATCGGGGCCTACGCCAAGCAGCTCGCCGAGGATCGTCGGGATCAGCCGGGCGACGACCTGACGACCAGCCTCGTCCACGCCGAACTCGACGGTGAACGGCTGACATCGGCCGAGGTTGCGTCGTTCTTCATCCTGTTGGTCGTCGCAGGCAACGAGACCACCCGCAACGCGATCAGCCACGGGGTTCTTGCACTCAGCCGATATCCCGAGCAGCGTGAGCTGTGGTGGTCGGACTATGACGCCATTGCGCCGACCGCGGTGGAGGAGGTCGTCCGCTGGGCCTCCCCGGTGGCCTACATGAGACGCACCACCACCCGGGATCTCGAACTCGGCGGCGTGCCGATGGCAGCGGGTGACAAGGTCACGCTGTGGTACGGCTCAGCCAACCGCGACGAGTCGAAGTTCGTCGATCCGTGGATGTTCGACGTTCGCCGGCACCCCAACCCTCATCTCGGTTTCGGAGGCGGCGGCGCCCACTTCTGTCTCGGCGCCAACCTGGCCCGGCGGGAGATCACTGTGGCGTTCGAGGAACTGCACAACCGGGTGCCCGACATCCGGGCCGTCGACGAGCCCGACCTGCTGCACTCGGCGTTCATCCACGGAATCAAACGCCTGCCGGTGTCCTGGACGGGTTAGCGCGCGGAGGTGTCGCGCGCGGTGGTGTCCGGCTGCATCCGGTCCGCCGTGCCGGTGCCGGGATCCGGGGTGCGGGGATCCAACTCGTCGGCGCGTTCGCGTCGTGAGGAGAGTTCGTCGCGAGTGGTCGTGACGGCGTCGCGGTGGGTGGCGGCGGTGTCCGCGAGCCTGGCGGCTTCGGCGGCCTTGGCTTCCGCCTCGGCTTTCGCGGCCCGCGCTTTGGCCTCGGTCTCCTCGAGCAGGGCGGCCTTCTTCTCGACACGCCGGCTGTCCTGGTCCACCTCGTCGCGAATGCGGTCGGCTTCCTGCGCCTTGCGGCGGTCGCCGGCCTTGCGCGCCGCGAACACGACGGCTCCGATGACGACGATCGCGACGATCACGGCGATCACGATCCACACTGTGCTGTCCATGCGGGTTCCCTCCGATGAGGGGCGATCACGCTGACGGCCCCGTTGATTCGACGGGTGCCCGCGAGATCAGCGAACTAAACCGGTTATGCCGACCCCGCGCCTGATGTCCCGGTCCGGCACACCGCTCAGAGCGAGCCGGAGATCGGACCCTTCTCCTGGCAGAACTTCTGCGGCGGATTGCCTTTCACGGCGCAACCGCGGCCGGTGCTGATATAGGTGGTGCCCGGGCGGAAGGGCTGGAAGAACACCTGGGCAGGCAGGATCCCGTTGTTGCTCACGCACTGGCCACCGCCGTCGCTGCCCTGCATCTTGATGCATGCCACGCTCTGGATCACGACGGCGCCGTCGCAGTCCCGTGGCGAGACCGTTGCGGTGACCACGTCGGTGCCCGAGACGTTCACCACGCTGGGCGGCGACAGCTCGTATTTGCACGGTGACGGCGCCGGTTTGGCACCGGCGACCGCTACGGTCGAGCCGAACATCAGCGTGGTGGCCGCCAGCAGGGCGAACGTCCGAGACATCTCTGGATGGTAAGTCACCTCGGCGGGCGATTATCGGGCAATGCGCCGAGCGCATGCAGCATCCCCGCCGCCGAGCGCGGCCAGCTGAACTGCTCGGCGCGCCGGCGGGCGCTGCGCCGTCGCTGCGTTTCCGGTCGCACCATCACCGAGGTCACGGCACGCGCGATGGCGTCGGCGTCGTTGTCGGCGGTGGCGCCGCTGTCGGTGGTGAGTATCTCGGCCAGTGCCGAGGTGCGCGACACCACCGCCGGGGTGCCACACGCCAATGCCTCCAGCGCGGCCAGGCCGAACGTCTCGTGGGGCCCCGGCGCGAGGGCGATGTCGGCACTGGCGAGGATGCCCGCAACGGTGTCCCGACAGCCGATGTAACCGGTGAAGTCGACGGGCAGCCGAGCGGCCTGGCGTTCCAGACGTGTCCGCAGCGGCCCCTCGCCGACGATCACCAACCGGGCATCGATGCCCGAATGACGAAGCGCGCCAACGGTGTCGATGCTTCGGTGCGCGTGCTTCTCCACCGAGAGCCGCCCGCAGTGCACCAGCAGCAGTTGATCCGGGCCGGCCCAGCGTTGCCGAACGGTCGACGATCGCCGTCGTGGGTGGAACTGGTCGAGGTCGACCCCCAACGGCACCGTCAGCAGGTTCGTCGCACCGATCCGGTCGAACTCCTCGCGGGCGAACGCGGTGGTACACACCACGGCGTCGTAGTTGGCCGCGGTACGCCGGTTGGCGGCATCAGCCACCGCGCGGGCCAGTGTCACCGGAAGAAGTTGTCCGACCAGTCGGTCCAGACGTTCGTGGGAGATCATCACGGTCGAGACTCCGTGGCGCCGGCCCCACCCGCCCAACGAGCGCAGCGTCAGTCGGTCCGACACCTCGAGTGCGTCGGGGCCCAGGTGCTCGAGCAGCGCGACGACCGGACGCGGCAGCACCGCCCGGTACCCTGCCGTGAACGGGATCAGCCTGGCGGGCAGCGAGATCCGGATGACCCCCGACGGCAGGGTCGTCGTCTGGAAGCAGGGGCCCGGCACGATCAGGAACACCGTGTGTCCGGCAGCGCAGTACTCGGCGCCGAGGCGGTCGATCGCCGTGCGCAGGCCACCGGAGCGGGGGCCGTAGAAGTTCGCCACCTGGACCACGCGCATCGCTGCATCAGAACGCGGGAGCGTGTGCACGGTGCAACGCCCGACAGACCAGTCGCCGAACAGCAGGTTTCCGGTCGGTGCCGGTCCTATCCGACGTGCGTTTCGAGCCAGTCCGTCATCCTGCGCCACGCGTCGGCTGCCGCGGTCGGGTCGTACCGATCACCGGTGTCGTTGAAGAAGGCGTGGTTGGCGCCGGGTTCGGTGACGAGTTCGTGGACCAGGCCCGCTCGCTCGAGGGCCGCTTTGGCGACGGGTTCGGTCGCGTTGACCCGTTGATCGAGTTCGCCGTAGAAACCGAGTACCGCGACGTCCCGCGATCCGGAGAAGTCGGGGTCGTCGGGCGTCGGCCCGTAGAACGGGAACGCCGCGGCGAGTTCCGGTGTGCCGCTGGCGAGCAACCGCCACACCAGGCCGCCCCCCATGCAGAATCCGACCGCCGCGACGGCGACCCCGGGCGTGCGGCGCTGTACCTCGGCGATGCCCGACTCGAGGTCGGCGACCATGGCCTCCGGCTCCAGATTTCCCAGCGCGGCGGTCGCCTCTGCGGGGTCGGTGAACGTTGCGGTGCCGCCGTTTTCTGACAGGAGGTCGATCGCCAGGCTCGAGTAACCGGCACCGGCCAGGCGGCCGGCCACCGACCGGACCCAGTCGTTGAGTCCCTTGTTCTCGTGGATCACCAGGATCCCGCCCCGTGGTTCTGCGGCCTCGGCCCACGCGCCCTGCAGCTCACCACGCGGGCCTGCCCAGGTGATCGGAGCGGTCGGCAGGGCGGCGTCCATGCCCGGCGGCGCTGCGGCCGCGGAGGTGGGTGACTCCGACTCCGCGGACGCCGTGGTCGTCTCGGGGTCCTGCTGGTTGTTTCCGCACGCAGCGATCAGAGCTGTAGCGGCGCTCGCGCCGACGCCGAGCAGGGCCAGTCGGCGCAGGGCCTCCCGACGGGAGAGCAGACCGTCGACGTGGTCGGTGGCGATTTCCTCGGCGATGTAGCGCTGTAACGGAGTCACCTCCGCGATTATGCGCTCTTGTGGCGTCGGTGCAGTTCAGCGACGGAAGTAGACAGTCGAGAAAATCTGTTCACCGATTTCGTTGACACCCGCCGATGCGGGCTGTTCGATGGGCGTAGTGAGCACCGATGTGAACTACGACACGATCATCCGCAACGGCCGTTGGTTCGACGGCACAGGCGCACCGTCGGCCATCCGCACCCTCGGAATCCGCGAGGGCCACATCGTCGCCATCACCGCAGACGATCTCGACGAGACGGACTGCCCGCAGGTCATCGACGCCGGCGGCAAGTGGGTGTTGCCGGGCATGCTCGACATCCACACGCACTACGACGTCGAGGTGCTCGGTGGGCCGTCACTGTCGGAGTCGCTGCGCCACGGCGTGACGACGGTGCTGCTCGGGTCGTGCTCGCTGTCGACGGTCTACGTGGACGGTCTGGACGCCGGGGACATCTTCGGCCGCGTCGAGGCGATCCCGCGCGAATACGTCATCGACGCCGTGGATCGCCACAAGACCTGGGCCAATGGCGAGGAGTACATCGCGGCTCTGGAATCGCGTCCGCTCGGCCCCAACGTCGCGGCGTTCCTCGGACACTCCGACATGCGTGCATCGACGATGGGCCTGGACCGTGCCACCCGCAGGGACGAGCGTCCCACCCGGAGCGAGCAGGCGCAGATGGAACGAATGCTCACCGAGGCATTACGAGCCGGCTTCGTCGGAATGTCCTCTCAGCAGCTGCTTTTCGACAAGCTGGACGGTGACGTCTGCCGCTCTCGCACCCTGCCGTCGACGTATGCGAAGCCACGGGAGTTGCGCCGGCTCAAGTCGCTGCTGCGCCGCTCCGGCCGGGTTCTGCAGTCCGGACCCGACATCAAGAACCCGTTCAATCTGGGCTCCCAGCTGCTCCAGTCGCTCGGCATCGTCCGCAACCCACTCAAGACCAGCCTGCTGTCGGCCGCCGACGTCAAATCCAACCCGGTGGCGGTGAAGGCGCTCGGACCCGCTGCCCGGCTGATCAACCGGATGGGCGGAAACTTCCGCTGGCAGCACCTGCCCGTTCCGTTCGAGGTGTACGCGGACGGCATCGACCTGGTCATCTTCGAGGAGTTCGGTGCGGGAGCAGCCGCGCTGCACCTGCGCGACGAGGTGGACCGCAACGAACTGCTGCGCGACGAGGACTACCGGCGGCGCTTCCGCAAGGAGTACGAGAGCAAGTTCGGGCTGCGGGTGTGGCACCGGGACTTCTTCGACGCCGAGATCGTCGGCTGCCCCGACGAGTCGGTGATCGGTAAATCGTTCGGACAGGTGGGCCGAGATCGCGGCGGCATACATCCGGTGGACGCCTTCCTGGACCTGGTGCTCGAGCACGGCAGCGGTCTGCGGTGGCGCACGACCATCTCCAATCACCGCCCCGAGGTGCTCAAGAAGCTCGCCCGGGACTCCGGCATCCAGATGGGCTTCTCGGATGCCGGCGCGCACCTGCGCAACATGGCGTTCTACAACATGGGCCTGCGTCTCCTGCGGCATGTCCAGGAGGCCGCACGCTCGGGTGCGCCTTTCATGACCATCGAGCAGGCCGTGCATCGGTTGACCGGTGAGTTGGCGGACTGGTACCGCATCGACGCAGGCCACCTGCGGGTCGGCGACCGCGCTGACGTTGTCATCCTCGACCCTGAGCGGCTCGACGGCGCCCTGGACGACTACGCCGAGGCGCCGGTCGACCAGTACGGCGGCTTGCAGCGGATGGTGAACCGCAACGACGACACCGTGGTCGCCGTGTTCGTCGGCGGTCGTGCCGTGTTCCTCGACGGCGCGCTGACCGAGTTGGTCGGAACACGTCGCACAGGCAGATTCCTGCGGGCCGCCCACACCGCGCCGGCGTTGACAGAGCAGGAAGGGGCGTTGGCACATGTCGGTTGACGAGGTGAAGGAGACCACGCAGGCGGAGGCCGTGGTCCACGGGATGTGGGAGGCGCTGTCGGCCCGGGACTGGGACGCGCTGAAGACCTACCTGTCGCCGGAGTGTCTTTATCTGGACATGCCGGTGGGGCCCGCAGCGGCCGCCCGCGGACCCGAAGACATCGTCAAACGCCTGAAGATCGGGCTGGAGTCGCTGGCCTCCTATCAGAACTTCACCGGCCTGATGGTGTCCGACGGCGCTAACGTGATGTACGAGCATCACGAGGAATGGCATTGGCAGACAGGCGAATCCGCCGTGCTGCAGTTCGTCACCGTGCATCGTGTGGAGGACGGGAAAATCACCCTGTGGAAGGACTACTGGGACATGGGTGGGCTCGCCAACCACGCTCCCCCGACGTGGCTCGAAGACTTCGCCAACGCGGACATGAGCTGGGTCTTCGACGCCACCGGCCTGGTGTAGTCGCCCGGTTGCTCCGCGGAGTTGGTCAGGACGCCAACACCGCGTCGATCTGGTTGGCCGCTGACGTGGCGCCCTCTTCCACGCCCATGTCCAGAATCTGCTGCAGCGCCTCGGTGGAGTCGTAGGTGCTGACAAACGTCGACCGGGTGCCGCCCTGGTGTGCGCTGAACGTGAAGACGTTCTTCGACACCGGCAGGTTCGGGTCAGGGCTGAAGTCCGGATGGGCGAATCCGTCGTCGAAGGAAAAGCTGCGCGGTTCGTCCACCGCGGTGATCTGCCAGTAGCCCGAGTATTTGTCGCCGTCCGGTCCGGTCATGAAGTACGTGACCCGGCCGCCGGGACGCAGGTCGTGGTCGACCACGGTCGCCGGGTATTCCGGCGGACCCCAGATCTTCTCGAGTTGGCGTGGGTCGGCGTAGATCTGCCAGACCCGCTCCACGGGCGCCGCGAAATCGGCGACGATGGTCAGGGTCCGCTTGTCGAGGTCGTGCCGGACGTCGATCACGGGCATGGTTCAGTCCTCCGGTGGGGTCGGGTCGGATGCGATGAGTTCGTCGATACGCGCGATGCGGCCGCGCCAGATCTGCTCGAGTTCGTCGAGAAGTGACGCCACCGACCGCACCGCGGTGACTTCGCCGCTGGCCAGTTGCTCGCGGCCATGGCGCCGCTTGGTGAGCAGTCCGGCCCGGTCCAGCACCGCGACGTGTTTCTGCACGGCGGCAAAACTCATCCGGTAATGCGCCGCCAGCGTCGAGACCGAGTGTTCACCGGCCAGCACGCGGCGCATGATGTCGCGGCGGGTGCGGTCGGACAGGGCGTGGAAGAGCGCGTCCGCCCGGTCCTCGTCCTGATCGATCACGGGTCCAACATACAACCATTTGGTTGTACGTTGTCAAGCTACGTCAATTCGTAGACCCGCCGTGCGTTTCCGTGCGCGATCAGGTCGGCGACCCGGACGGCGTCGGGGTGGCTCCACTCGCCGGCGTCGACAAACTGCTGCATCACCGTGGCCATGCCACTGCGCCAGAGTCGCGCACCGAGGTAATGCAGTTCGGCGGGGCCGAACCCGTCTGAGGAATAGAGGATCTTGCGGAACGGCGCCATCTCGAGCAGGCGTTCGATGAAAGCGCCCGAGCGTGCGCCGAGGTGGTTGATGGCAAGGCCGCCGTCGAGGTAGACGTTGTTGAACGCCTGCGCCAGGTAGCCGGCCTCGCGTTCATAGGGATAACAGTGCAGAAGCATCACCGGCGTGTCACCGCTGACTCGCAGAAAATCGAGCAGATGAACGGGATTGGCGGTGTGCAGATCACAATCGCGGTCACCGAAACCGACGTGGAACTGCAGCGGCTTGCTGAGTCGCAGCGCGCGGTGCAACCCGAAGCGCAGCAACACCCGATCGGTCAGGTGGACACCGCCGGCGTCCCGCCACCGGGTCGCTGCCTGGGCGACCTCGGCGGGCGACGGGTCCGACAGGTCCCCGATGAAACCGCCGCGGTAGGCCAGGATCGACTTGGTCGCCACGGCATCCCGGGTCTGCCGCGACAGGAGCTCGTCGAAGGCCGACGCGTAGTCCCCCGGCGCGGCCGCGGCCTGTTCGGCAACCGACTCCAGCCGGACCACCTCGTGCACCTCACCGGCCATGAGAGTCGACATCTCGCCGAGATCTGAGACACCATCGGCGAATCCGGTGTCCACCAGCCAATCAGATGCGCCGGCGGCGGACAGGAACAAGCGTGCCAGATCGGGCTCGGCGACCTCGCCGCGGCGACGCCAGTAGACGTCGGCATCGGCGTGGCGGGGCAGGCCGAGCAGCGGGCTGCAGTGGGCCCGCACCGCGAAACCCAGCTGGGTGTCGAAGGCCGAGTCGTACGCCGCGAGCGGTTCGGTGTTGGCCTCATTGAGGGCGTTCTCGAACCGCGTGCGGTCGCCGGACGTGAGCCAGCATCCATGCACGTGATGATCTATCAGTGGGACTGCCTCGAGGTGCTCGCGCAGTGCCGTCACTCACCCACTCCAGGCGAGGCGGAACTTGTCGGCGAGCTCGTCGGCACTCAGATCGGCGAAGTTCTGATGTTCGTAGCGCCGCACCGCAACCACCGCGTCGACCACTTCGTCCCCGAGAACAGTTCTCAGCAGCGCGGATCGGTCGAGCGCGTCGATCGCCTCGGCTTGATCCTGCGACAGCAGACCGACGCCTGCCGATTCGCGCTGCGCGTCGGTCAGGGTGGCGGGGTCGACGGTGACCTGCTCGGGCAGAGTCAGCGCGCCCTCGATTCCGCCCAGCGCCGCGCCGAGGATCGCGGCCGATGCGAGGTACGGGTTCGCCGATGGATCAACCACTTTGACCTCGACGTGGCCGCCGTGCGGGTTGGCCGGACCGGCGGGCAGGAAGCGCACAGCGGCCTCCCGGTTCTCGGTGCCCCAGCAGGTGAAAGCACCCGACCAGTGACCGGGCTGCATGCGTAGACCCGACACGATCGAACCGCAGAACACGCCCTGGGCCTGCGTCAGTGCGGCGAGCACACCCGCGACCGCGGACGCTCCCTCAGTCGTCATCCCCTCGGCACCCTCGCCGCCGGAGAACAGCGGGGTGTCACCGCGGGTGAGTGAAAAGTGCTGATGGGCACCAGATCCGACGCTTCCGGCGAACGGGACCGGCGACAGACTGACCCGCATCCCGTACCGGCGGGCGACCCGGCCGACGATGATCCGCATCAAGATCAGCTGATCGGCTGCGGCCACGGGGTCCTGCGGGGCCAGCGAGATCTCGAACTGGTTCGCCCCGTACTCGGGATGGAACTGTTCGATCGCCACTCCGGACGCGGTGGCGGCGTCGGTGACATCGCGGACGAAGCCCTCGAATTCGAGCACCCCGGCCAACCCGTACTGCGCCCACATGTGCGAGGGCAGGCGCTCGCCGCCCGGACCCACGAGGACGAACTCCATCTCGTGACCGACCAGGGCGTCGATCCCGGCGTCGGACAGCCGGGTCTGGATCCGGTGCAGTGCCCCCCGGGCGCAGTAGGGATCCGGGGTGCCGTCCTGGCGGAAGAAAGAGCCGGGGGCCCAGGCGAACCCGTCACCGAGAATGCGCAGCGCGCCGAGGTCGATGCGGATTCGCTGGTCCCCCACCACTCCGGTGGATTCGCCGAAGACGATGCCGGCCTGATCGATGGCGAACACATGCCAGACCGGGCTCGCGCCCAGTCCGGGATCGGCGAATGCACCCATTCTGCGCAGTGGCACCGTCTTGGCATGGGTGAGTCCCGCGGAGTTGACGACCGTGCCGATCAGGGTGGAGACCCCATCCGAAACGAGATCGGTCTCCAGCTGAGCGATGGCTGCGGCGGCGAGCGGTTTGGCGGCCATGTCAGCCATCCCTACCAGGCCCGGTGCCGTCGCGCCACAGAACTACAGCGTGATCTTGCAGCTTTGGCCGATGTCGAGGGTCCGGAGCATGCGGCCCATGCCGACCCACATCGCACACGAGATCGCCAGATCCGTCAGCATCTCGTCGTCGAAGTGCACGCTCGCGCGCTCCCAGAAATCCTCGTCGTCCCGTAACCCGGTGTGGTCGGTGGCGAACCGGTGCGCGAACTCCATCGCGATGCGCTCGGTGTCGCTGTAGCCCGGCCAGGTCCGCCATTGCGTGGCGTAGTCGTAGAACTCCTCGTCGATGCCGTTGGCCTCGCCCTCCGAGTCGCGCGTGTTCTGGCAGACCACACACTCGTTCGCATAGGCGATCACGATCCGCGCCGCTTCCCGGACCCTCATCGGCAACCGGTTCTTGGTGTAGACCGCGTTGGAGAACTTCGCCATTGCGGTGCCCAGGTCGGGCGACTTGACCGCGAAAGCGCTCACGTCATCGTCGGCGAAGTCTCCGATTCGGCTCATCGATGAATTGTAACGTGTTTCACTTTCCGGTCGCGGCGAGTTCGGTCCGATCGTCATCCCAGTCCCGCTGCACCAGCAGCCGCATCGCGATCCGCTCCAGGGCCGCTTCCACGTCGTCTCGGTCCGGGCGACCGTCGAACGACGGGGAAGCAGCCAGCTTTTCCACGATCCGGCTGACCAGGGCCGCGGAAGCGGCCTCGACCTGCCGCGCGCCGTTCTGCGTCAACCACAGCTGGTCGTCGGTGCGCAGTGCATGGCCGCACTCCACGAGGCGGCCGAATGTCGGCTCGAGCACTTCGATCGGCAGTCGCAACCGCTCGGCGATCTCGGTCAACCGGGCGGATCCGAAAACCTGGCTCTGCCGGTAGATCTGGATCAACGCCCACAGCAGGGCCACATCCGATTCGCACCCGTGCTGCCCGGCGATGCTGCGGAGCCGGATCTCCGGAGACTGGCGCACCAGCCGGCCGACGGCGGCCTCGAGCATCTGTTCGGGCGAATCGGTCTGCGGCATGCCGAACCCCTCGCCCAGATCCACCGCGGCGCCCGAATCGATGTCGCGCAGCGGTACCTGTTTGAGCGTCAATGCCACCAGGAAGCCGACCAACGCCACCGGCGCCGCGCACAGGAACACCAGGCCGAGCGAATCGGCGTAGGCCGCGACGATCGGTCCCGCGACGTCGGGCGGGAGTTGGTGCAGCACCTGCGGCGACTCCGCGGCTTCGGGCGGCGCACCGCTGGCTGTCAGTGCCGAGGTGACACGGCCGCCGAGGAAATTTGCGAACAGGGAGCCGAAAATGGCTGCACCGAAAGAACTCCCGATGGTCCGGAAGAAGGTGACGCCGGACGTCGCGACGCCGAGGTCGGAGAAGGCAGCAGTGCTCTGGACGATCAGGATCAGCACCTGCATGCACAATCCGATGCCGGCGCCGAGGATGAACAGGTACACGCTCTGCTGCAGCAGCGGGGTGGTGGCATCCATCTGTGACAGCAGCACGAACCCGAGCATCATGACCGCAGTGCCGACCACAGGGAAGATCTTGTACCTGCCGGTTCGGCTGACCAGGACGCCACTGCCCATCGACGTCAGCAGTAGTCCACCGACCATCGGCAAGGTGCGCAACCCGGACTCCGTTGCCGAGACGCCGTCGACGAACTGCATGAAGGTCGGCAGAAACGTCAACGCTCCGAGCATCGCGAAACCGACGATGAAGCCGAGCACACAGCACACCGTGAACACCGGGCTGGCGAACAGCCGGATCGGCAGGATCGGCTCAGCGGTAAGCATTTCCACCCGCACGAACACCGCAAGCGCGACCACCGATGCGACGAACAGGCCGATGATGATCGGCGAGGACCACGCGTAGGTGCTGCCTCCCCAACTGGTGGCCAGGGTCAGGCCGGAGGCGCCGACGCCGATCAGCAGGATGCCGGCGTAGTCGATCACCGGACGGATGCGTTCGCCCAGCGCCGGGATCGTCGCCATGGCGACGGCGAACACGACGATGGCGATCGGCACGTTGATCCAGAACGCCCAGCGCCAGCTGAGGTGGTCGGTGAAGTAACCGCCGAGCAGAGGCCCGATCACGGTGGTCACGCCGAAGACCGCGCCGAGAGCACCCTGATAGCGGCCGCGGTCCCGCAGCGGGATGACCTCTCCGATCAGCGCCATGGCCGTGACCATGATGGCGCCCCCGCCGATGCCCTGGAGCGCGCGTGAGGCCACGAGCATGGTCATCGAGGACGCCATTCCGCACAGCACCGAGCCGACGAGGAAGAACACGATGGCCACACCGAAGACCGACTTGCGGCCGAACAGGTCGCCGAGCTTGCCCACCACCGCTGTCACGATGGTGGACGCCAACAGGTAGCTCGTCACGACCCAGGATTGGTGGCCGGCTCCGCCGAGGTCGGAAACAACCGTCGGTAGCGCCGTGGCCACGATCGTCTGGTCGAGCGCGGCGAGCAGCATGCCGAGCAGCACCGCAACAAAGATCAGGTTGCGGCGCTGCGGGCTGACCGGCTCGAGGTCGGTCGGCGAGTAGGGCACAGCCGTGGGCGGCGACATACCTACCTCTCCTGGGTGACCGGGGAACTCCCCATTACATCGTTAGGCCATCTAGGAAAGTTACGGCACCCAGCGAGATATTCCCCGCCGGGGCGCCGCCCGAACCGATAACGTCCGAACCGGTTACTTTGGCGGGCGGGCCACGCACTGGGCCGAGTACAGCTCCTCGCCGAGCTTGCCCATCAGCTCGAGTTGGGTCTCGAGGTAGTCGATGTGCAACTCCTCGTCGGCGAGGATCTTCTCGAGGAGGTTCGCCGAGGTGGCGTCACCTTTCTCGCGGCACATGATGACGCCCGGTCGCAGGCGGCCGACGACCTCGTACTCGATCGCGAGATCGGCTTCGAACTGTTCACGCAGGGTCTGGCCCACCCGCAGGGAGAACAGCCGCTGATAGTTGGGTAGTCCGTCCAGAATGAGAATGCGATCGGTGATTTCCTCGGCGTGCACCATTTCTTCGAATGATTCTTTGCGGGTGTGCTCCGCCAATTCGGTGAATCCCCAATTGTCCTGCATCTTGGAATGCAGGAAATACTGATTGATCGCCGTGAGTTCGCTCGTCAATTGCTCATTGAGCAGCTTGAGAACCTCGGGATCGCCTTGCATGACTACTCCTCAACACCTGGATGACTGTTCGCGTTCGCTATCTGCACGGGCTGTTGCGCGTACGTCCAATCTAGTGCAGAACGACCGCTGAGTGCGCGCCATTATCGCTGTGGGCGGCGTGTTTTGGCGGGAACTCTCGGACCGCGGGGGGCGATGGAACACATACCGGCCTGCCGGTCTGGACTGCCTAGGCTAAGTAAGGTTAGACTCTGCTAACTCTTCAGCGCGCCGCGATCAGGTAAGGATAACCAATGGGTGAGTATGATTTGCACTCATTCATTCTTGCCTGCGATTTCCGCGTCGATGATGTCGACCGAATGTGGGAATGGCTGAAGAAACACCACGACGGACTTCAGTCGATGGGCGCCCATCATGTGGTTCTCTATGAATCGATATGGGAACCGCGGCGGGTCCTGGTGACAATCGGAATTCGACATGCCAGCTCGATTCGGGATGTCCTCAGGTCGCCCGCGATCTTCGAATGGTTCGATATCTCCGGCGCCGACGATATTCCGCCGATCTTCGGAGGAGAAGTCGTCGAGAAGATCGATCTCGACCCGCCCACTCCCGAGGAACACATCGGCCGCGTCGTGGTGGGCGTCATGTCCTCGGTCGAGGATGTGCCCGCGCTGATGGTCAAGGTGCACGACGGCCTCGAGCGATTCAAGCAGGGCGGCGTCCGCAAGATCTGGGTCTACCGTGCCTTCGACGACGGCCACGAGGTGCTGATCCTGCAGGAAATCGACGGCGAGGCCAACGCGAGGCAGTGGATCGAGCACCCCGACGCGGCGGCCGAGTGGATGACGAACGCCGGACTGGGTGCCTATCCCACCCGGTTCGTCGGCAGGTTCGCTCATCTGATGAGTGTCGGCGAGCAGGGGTAGGGCCACCGATGTTCGTCTGTCTGTGCACCGGAACCACGAGCCACGTGGTCAGTGAGATCGTGGCCAACGGTGCGCGGACATCAAGAGAGATCGCCGCCGCGTGCGGCGCCGGCGGTGACTGCGGCAGATGTCGGCGAACGCTGCGAGCGATGATCGAGGCTCATTTTGCGGCGGTCGACTCCGCCGCGGAGACGGTCAGTCGTTAGCGCTCAGCCCTTGCGCTGACCGGTGAACTCCGCGAGGGCGGCGGCGTTGGCGGCTCCCCCGAGCAATTCCATGAAGTGGGCGTTCTCGCGTTCGGTGGCTGCTGCGATCCCCGCCCGGTACGGGTCGACGATCGTCTGTTTGACGGCCATCAGGCTCGGGATCGAGCGTGAGGCAAGGATTTCCGCGTGCCTACGGGCTTCCGGCATCAGATCCTCGGGCTCGCAGACCTTCCAGGCGATACCCATCCGCTGGGCCTCGGCTGCGTCAACCCATTCCGAGGACAACAGCAGCCACGACGCGTTCTGCCTGCCGATCAGCTGCGGCAGTAGATACGACGATGCCGCTTCCGGTGCGACACCGAGGCTGGTGAACGGGCACTTCAGCCGGGCGGTTGTCGACATGAACACCAGATCGGCGTAGCCGAGGAGCGTCGTGCCGATCCCCAGGCCGACACCGTTAACCGCGCAGATCAGCGGCTTCGGGAGTTCGGTCAGCGCACTGATCATCGTCGAAAAGTGGCTGCCGTCCGAGCTCAGCGACGAATCCTCGATACGTGCCTGCATCTCCTTGAGGTCGTTGCCGGCACTGAACGCCCGGCCCGCGCCGGTGATCAACACGACCGCGATCTCGGGGTCGTCGGCCGCGTCGCGCAACGCCGTCGCGGTGGCGAGGTAGAGCTCTTCGTTGAACGCGTTGAGCGCCTCGGGCCGGTCGAGAAGCAGGGTGCGGACCCGGTTGTCGTCGGTGATCTGCAGAGTCACGGCTGCAGCGTAGCCGCCGGCGCGAACGCCGTGCGAAGCACGTAGCGGCTCGTCGGCACGGTGTCGACGTCGCGGTTGGCCCCGAACGCCGACGTGCTGGCCACCATGCGTGTCATGCGGTCGTTGAGTTGGTCGTCGTCGGCTGCACCGAAGAACACGTGCAGATCAGAGGTCGCCTCGATCGGGAAGAGTTCCTCGACGATCGCCGAGATCGGCGGAGCGTCCTCGGTGAGTGCCCGGACCACAGCGTTCTGGACGTAACCGAAAGTCGACTGGGTGTCGATGGCGACCTGGGTGTGATTGTTGTGCCAGCGGTCCAGCCACGTCGCCTCGTCCAGTTCGGCCGGCCGACGCAGCAGCGCGACGTTGGCGAACCCCGGAGTCCGTTCGCCGGGCTCGGTGACCGGAGGCGGCAAGGGAACCGACTCGGTCACCAGGTATGCGGCGACGTGTTCGCACAGCCCGCTCAACAGAGTTGTGGCCGTGCGGATCTGCTCGCCGTAGCACTGCTGGGTCCACAGGGTGACCAATGCGATCACCGGTGGGTCGAGCGTCGTGAGCGTCATCAGTGAGTCGGCGACCACTGCGTCGCGGACGTTGATCGCCAGACCGGGCACCTCGGTGTCCAGCAGATCCTGGGCGATCTCGGTGCGCAGTCGGGTGCACCACGCGTCGTCGCCGGGGGTCCCCCGCAGGGTGATGATGACTTTCTCCACTGGGCGAACATAGCCCGGGCCAGAATGGACAGGTGATCAAGGGCTTGACGCTGCCGGAGGTGCCGGATCCCGCCGCGGTGCTGCGAAGCCTGCTGGGCATCGTGGCGGTCACGGTGATCGCGGTGAACTGGGGTCCGGGGGGCTCGGCCACTGCCGTTGCAGGGGCGGCCGCGATCGCCGGGGCCACCGCGTTGCAGGACAGTCCGCGGGCGCGTATCCCACTGGTCGCTGCGGTCTCGGCGCTGTTGGGTGTGGCTGTCCTGCTGGGGGCCTTGACGTCGGCGTACCCGGTGGTCTTCGTGATCGTGGCTGCGCTCTGGTGTTTCGGCGCGGCGATGCCGTGGGCTCTGGGCGCCCATGCCGGATTGATCGGAGCGGCATCGGCTGCGTTACTGGTCATCACGCCCCCCGTGCCGCCTACGGTGTCCTCGACCCTGGGGACGTCGGCACTGGTTGTCGTCGGCGGGTTGGTACAGGCTGGCCTCATCGCGGTCTCTCCGCCGCGCCGATGGCGTGCCCAGCGCCGCGCGCTCTCCGCGGCCTACCGCTCACTGGCCGCGGACGCCCGAGTGCTGTCCGAGGGAGCTGCCTTCTCGGGGCCGCCGATCGACTCCGAACCGCTGATCGCGCTGCGGGATGCGTTCACCCTCGAGGACGGGCAGGCCACATCGCGACCGGCCGAGTACCGCGACTGGTACGGCCTGCCCGAACGGATCGCCAAATCTCTGGTCGCCGTGGCCGGCAGGCCCGCCGCGACCGACGTGTTGGCTGCAGCCGCCGACACCTTGGCGGCGGTGGCCGAAACCCGTCGCTCCGCACGCGGGGACGCCGACGCCGCGATCCGGCGTCTGTACGCGGCCGCCGACGAGCTGGCCGGACCCGAGTCGGCGGTGGTGCAGCGGCTCTCGACGCAGTTGCACGAAGCGGTGGCGGTCCGGTTGGGCGATTTTGTGCCGTCCTCCCCCGACGCCCTCCGTCTTCGTCGGCCTGAGCTGAGGACCTCGGTGCGTTCGGCGCTGGATCTGACCCGCCGCCATCTCGACCGGCATTCCCCGGTGTTCCGGCATGCAGTGCGCCTGGCTGTCGCCGTCGCTGTGGGCTGCGCCATCGAGCGTTACGCCGAAGTGGCACAAGGTTACTGGATACCGCTGACCGTGTTGATGGTGCTGCGACCCGAGACCGCTCACACCTACACCCGTTGTGTGGGGCGGTTGGCGGGAAGCCTCGTCGGCATCGTGGTGGCGGCGGGCGCGCTCGTCTTGATCGATCCGGGCGCGGTGGTGTCGGCGGTGCTGGCGATCGCCTGCGTCGGGATCGCCTACGCCGCTTCCGGAGTCGGCTACCTGGCGCTGTCGGCGGCGCTGACGGCCGCCGTGGTCTTCCTGATCAACATCGACCGGACCGGCGACGCGGCCACCCCGAGTGCGCTGTTGTTCGCCTCGCTGGTCGGCGGCGCGATGGCGGTGATCGCCCACGTTCTGCTTCCTGATGACGCCTTGACCAGGTTGGGGCAGCGGGCCGGTGAGCTGTTGAAAACTGAGGTCGACTACGCCGCAACGGTGATCAGGGCCTGCGTGCACGAGGTCGACAACCCCGCCGACACGATGTCCGCGGCGTGGCAGCGGGCGTTCCGGGCGCGCGCGGCTTTTGAGGCCGCTGCGGGTGCCACGCGCATCGACACTCGCGAATTGCGACACTGGCTGAGGTCGTACCGGACGGCACTGAACGCCGTCACCGCATCCTGCACGACTCTGGAAGCCAACTTCCCCGGCAACCGCTCGGCGGACTGGAGTCGGGAATTCGTGCTGGCCGTCGACGAGTACGTCGAATCGCTCTGCGGTGACCCGCCGACGCCGGCGTCGCCGTGGTCGGTGGACACCGTGGAGTTGGCAGCCGCCGACCAGCGACTGCGCGATGCGGTGTCCGAGCGTGGCTCCGAGGACGGCGGGGCGCGACTGCTGGTGACGGAGATCGGCACGATCACCGTCCATCTGTCGGTGATCGCCGTCAGTCCCGGGCCCACCGCGGTTCGATGAAGACCCCTTCGGCCTCGACCGTCACACCCTCATCGTCGGCGAGGTGCCCTATGGCGTAGGTCTTGAAACCCTCGCTACGGGTGACCCTGGCCTCGGCGCGCACCCGGCCCAAAGGCGTCAGTCGCCGGTAGCGGACCGTGATCGTCCCGGTCAGACGGTGTTTGCCCGGTGTGCTCGCCGCATCCCCGAGTACGTGGTCGAGGATCATGGCCGAGACGCCGCCGTGGACGTGCCCCGGTGGACCTTCGAACGCCGCACCCAGATAGAAGTCGCTCGTCACGGACCCGTCGGGCATCCGTCGGATCACAAGTGGTGGAGCGGTCGGATTGCGCACGCCGATCACCGCGTTGCCCCACGGCATCGAATCCCCGTCGGCTCCGAACTGGATTCCGAAAGACCGATCCCGCTGCTTCACGCGCAACCGTGCTGTGGCCGAATCGATCTCGGCGGTGGCAGCGGCGACCGCGTCGGCGTCGACTTCGGTGCGGATGGTTGCGTCGACAAGATCGCGCACCGACGTCGTCAGCGGCTCGTAGACGGCGCGGAGCCGCTGCACATCGGCGGCGCTGAGGTTCTCGACACGGGTGTAATCCAGCACCCGTCGACTAGAACACGTTCCGGTTCGTCACCGCGGGGCGGGTCCCACCAGAAGGTCTCTGATGATCGGGCGCACCCACGCGAGAAGTTCGTCGTGGCCCATCGCCGTCGCCGCCGGAGCCTCGAGTACGTAGCGTGTCGTGGCCATCCCGAGAATCAGGGAGCCGATCAGCGCCGCCCTCTGACCCGGATTGTCGGGCGCAACCGCGGCGATGGTGGGCGCAACCTGTGTCGCGAACACCTTGCGCATCGTGTCGGTCGCCGTCGAACTCGTCATCGCAGCGCGCAACAGCGCGACGAAGGTGGACTCGGCCTCCCAGAGCGCGAAGAACCGTTGCATCATCGCCGCGGCCATGTCGTCGGGCTTCAACGTCGTCAGATCGGGCAGATCCAGTGTGAATTCGACGGCGGTGGCGAAGAGTTGCTGCTTGTTGCCGAAGTAGCGGATGACGAGCGCGGCGTCGACACCGACGTCCGCGGCGATCGCCCGCAGGGTGGTGCGCTCGTATCCGTCGCTTCCGAATCGCGCACGCGCGGCGGCCAGGATCTCAGCCCGAGTTCCCTCCGCATTGCGCGCCCGCGTCGTCGTCATCCCGACAGCATAAGTCACCGGGCGTTGACATTGGCGCTGGCGTGCGTATCGTAAGTCACCAGTTGTTGACTTAGTAGTGAGGAGCTCTCATGGCCACCTCTCCGGCCATCCCGGTCCTGATCGTCGGCGCGGGACCCACCGGTCTGACCGCAGCGCTGGAACTGTCGCGTCTCGGCGTCGCTGTCCGCATCGTCGACCGGTCCGCACAGCCGTCCTCGGAATCTCGCGCGCTGGCGGTTCAGGCGCGCACGTTGGAGCTGCTGCGGGTGCGCGGTGTCAGCGACACGATGCTCGCGCTGGGCAACCGGGCGCATGCCGCCGCACTGTATGCCGACGGGCGCAAACTCGCTCCGATCGAACTCCACCGCATGCCCAGCGATTTCAACTTCATCCTGATGCTCGCCCAATCCGAGACCGAGCGGCTGCTGGCCGAACAACTGGAGCGTCAGGGCGTCAAGGTCGAGCGCGGCGTGGAGGTGACCGCGGTCCGAGATCGGGGGGCTGAGCGGCCGGTCGAAGTCACGCTGAGCAGCGGTATCGGCGAGCGGGAGGCGCTGGCCGCGTCCTATGTGATCGCCGCCGACGGGCCACACAGCACGATCCGGAAGGCGCTGGGTGTGGGGTTCCCCGGCCGGACGCTCCCCCACAACTACGTACTCGCCGACCTCCGTGTCGAGGGCGCCGTTCCCCAGGATCAGGTGTCGATATTTCTCGCCGCCGGTGGCTTCATCGCCCTTTTCCCTATGGGAAACAGCAGGTTTCGGCTGATGGCTACCGATCCCCGGAAAACGGTCGGCGATGACGATCCGACGGTCGCGCAGATCCAGGAGCTGTACGACCGGGCGGCGCACATCCCTGCGCGGTTGCATTCGCCGAACTGGAGTTCGCGCTTCCGCATCAACAGCCGCCACGTGCCCGCGCTGAGGTCCGGCCGGGTGTTCCTCGGCGGTGACGCCGCGCACGTCCACAGCCCGGCCGGCGGACAGGGCATGAACCTCGGCATCCAGGACATGATCAATCTCGCGTGGAAGCTCGCCATGGTGCTCGACGGTCGGGCGAAGCCGGACCTGCTCGACACCTACAGTTCCGAGCGACTTCCCGTCATTCGTCGGCTCATCCGAGTCACCGAGATCGGCACCCGGATCTTCAACTCCACCAATCCGATGCTGCACGCGGTGCGGATCCGGATGGCGCCGCGAGCGCTGTCGCGCAACCGCATTCAGAATGCGGCCGCGTCGATGTTCGGTCAACTGTCCGCCGGCTACCGCGGTGACGCTCTCGCCCGGGCCGCCGGCGGCCTCGACGACCTGCGCGCCGGTGATCGGGTGCCGGACACTTCGGGCTTGTACGACGCGCTCGACCTGTCGGCGCTGACACTTTTTGTCGAAGACGGAGCGGTCGCCGAGGTGGGGCGCTCCTGGGACGGGATCGTCACGCTACGAAAGAACCCCGCTCCGGACGCCGGCACATGGATGCTGGTGCGGCCGGACGGC
This sequence comes from Mycobacterium sp. DL, assembly GCF_039729195.1. Classification (NCBI taxonomy): domain Bacteria; kingdom Bacillati; phylum Actinomycetota; class Actinomycetes; order Mycobacteriales; family Mycobacteriaceae; genus Mycobacterium; species Mycobacterium sp. DL. Next base: position 3,178,980 of record NZ_CP155796.1, on the reverse strand, counting down.
TACCTCGCCGCGGCGGGCGGGCCGGGTGACGGCGCAGCGTTGGATCAGTGGTTGTCCCGGTGGTTCGTCAAGCCTCGCTGATGCTCGGCGTCTGTCGAACTCACTTGTGTCACAGTGGTTTCTGGAGTCACATTGCGGACCGGATTTGTCGGTGGTCGAATGTATGTTCGAAGGATGTCGGGGACGGGTTTGCAGGAGGCGGTGACCGCGTTGCGGGCCGCCTTCGACGCCGTGGCCGCCTGCGACATCGACCTGCTGACCCGCGCTGAGCTGATCGGGCCCCTCGACGATCTGCAGACCCTGACCTGCCAGCTCCCCAGCGTGAGTCAGCGGCTGCTGGCCCGGCTACAGACCGAGACCACCCCGCAGCAGCTGGGCGCCAAATCCTGGAAAGACGTCCTGACCGTCCGCTGGCGCATCTCGGCTGCTGAGGCGAATCGTCGCCTGAACGAGGCCGCGGTGTTGGCGCCGCGACGCACGATCACCGGAGAGCCCCTCCCCGCGGTGTTGCCGGCGACCGCCGCCGCCCAGAGCCTGGGGCTGATCACTGGTGAGCATGTCGCGGTGATCCGCGCCGCGGTCACAAAGTTGCCGGGTTTCGTCGACGCGACCACCGCGGCCCAGTTCGAAGTCGATGTGGTGCGCGTCGCGGTCGGAGTGGGGCCGAAGGAACTCAAGGAGACCGCCGCGCTGAGGTTGTTCCTGCTCGACCAGGACGGCCCCGAACCCGACGACACCGAACGCGCCCGCACCCGCGGGCTCTCAGCAGGGAAACAACAGCGCAACGGGAACATCCCCGTCCGAGGGGAGTTGACCCCCGAGGCGTGGGCGACTCTGGAGGCGATCTTCGCCAAATTCGCCGCCCCCGGCATGTGCAACCCCGACGATCCCGAGCCGTGCACGTCGGGCACACCGAGTCAGGTCCAGATCGACAACGATCACCGGTCGCTGGCCCAACGCCAGCACGATGCGCTGGTGGTGGTCGGGCGGATCGCGTTGATGAGTGGCCTGGGCGACCTCAACGGGCTCCCGGTGTCGATCATCATCCGCACCACGCTGCAAGACCTCGAGAGCAGGGCCGGGGTCGGTGTCACCGGCGGTGGCACCGTCATCCCGATCACAGACGTGGTCCGCCTCGGCGCCCACGCCCACCACAGCCTCGCGGTGTTCGACGGCGTCACCGGATCAGCGCTGGACCTGTTCCGCACCAAACGCGTCGCCTCCCCCGCTCAGCGGCTCATGCTCATCGCCCGCGAGAACGGCTGCACCAAACCGTGCTGCACCGTCGGCGCCTACGGCACCCAGGTGCATCACGTCACCGCCGACTGGGCGGCCGGCGGCAACACCAACATCGACGACCTCGGCCTGGCCTGTGGACCCGACAACAGAATGGTCAACACCCACGGCGGCTGGACCACCCGGATGAACGACCGCCACGAGGTCGAATGGATCCCACCACCGGGACTGGACACCGGCCAAGCACGGATCAACTACTACCACCGCCCCGAAGCCCTACTCCGCCCACCAGAGGAACCGGAACCCGGCGACGCCGAACCGATCGCGTCGGCGACGATCGACCCTGAACCGATCGTCGCCGAGCGGGTTGCCCCCGAACCCATCACCCCCGAGGAACTCGACCCCCAACCGAGCGACCACACCAGCGAACCCGGCGGACCCGCACCCCCCGACAACCAAGCAGCCTGATCGCTGCAGGTTTCGAATGCGGACACCTCGCCTTTCCGCACCACCGGGGACTGTGGATCTATCGGTGATTCCGGCCTGACATGCTGAGCGTTCCTCGGCGGCGGAAGGTAGCCGAGGACGACACTGGGTGAGTTGACGGCTGGGCCGAGTGGGATGACTGTGCCTGGGCTCGTCGAGATCGACCCGGTCTTCCATGACGGCCAGACCGGCCAAACCCGCATCAACAACTACCACCACCCCGAGCGATACCTGCTGCCCGACGACGACACACCCAAAGAACGCCCGTCGGAAGATGACCGCGGCGGGCCATGAGAGACGTTGCGTAATAGATGATTCGGGGTGAGTCCACCGGATCCCAAGCACATGCGACATGGGCGTCGCGGGCGGTGTCGATGCGCCGGGGGGCAATAGTTCCTACCATTGTGTGCCATGGCCGCGCCGAGTGATGACCCGTCGCGCCCCTTGTTGCCCGCAACCCTGGTCGAACTGGCCGGACACCGACTCCGTGACGCGATCCTCAGCGGTGAGCTCGCGCCGGGCGACAAGATCGTCGAAGAGCAGCTGTGTGCCGATTTCGGCATCAGCAGGGCACCGCTGCGGGAAGCACTACGGCTGCTCGCGCAGCAAGGACTGGTCGAGCATCTCCCCCGGCGCGGATCGCGCGTGACCGAGTGGTCACCCGGCGACATCCTTCAGTTGTTCGGGCTTCGAGGGGTCCTGGAGCGGCACGCGATAGAAACCGCGCTCCCCTTACCCGACCCCGGGCAGGCTCTCGAGCCGGTCAGGGCGGCGCTCGAACGCATGGACACCGCGCAGGACGCTCTGGATCGCGACGATGCCCACCGAGCGTTCCACGCGGCGGTCGTGGCGCTGGCCGCCAACCGTCAACTCGACATCACTCTCGAACCCATCCTGCTCAAGCTGCAGCTGCCGATGGCCAGGAACCTGCGCGAAGAGGCCCGCCAGCGGGAGGGCGGCGACGGCATCGAGCGACACAAGGCGATCTTGTCCGCGCTCGAGATGAACGATCCCGCAGTCGTTGTCGAGGCTCTGCAGGACCACGGGCATCTGCACTACCTCGGCCTCGAGTCCGAGCGCTGAGGTGCTCGAGTCCGAGCGCTAACACAAACGACACACAGCTGACCCGCATTCGCCATCATTCTGTCGACAATCGACAGTTATGGCCGAAGCCTTCCATGGTCCCTCCATCGGACCCTCCGTGGCGGAGATCCTCGCGTCGCACGCGGGGGGCACGGGATCACCTGCAAAAACCGCTGCTCGCGTTGCCGATGCGATCGCCGCCCGCGGCGACGACGGCACCTGGTTGTCCACGGTTCCCCGTGACCAGTTGATTGCCGCGGCGGAGGCGATCGAGCAGCGCCCCGGCGCCAGGACGCTGCCGCTCTACGGCGTGCCGTTCGGGGTCAAGGACAGCATCGACGTCGAGGGCGTCGCCACGACGCTGTCATGTCCCGACTACGCCTATGTCGCGTCAGTCACCGCACCCGCCGTGCAGCGACTGCTCGACGCCGGGGCGCTGTATGTGGGCAAGACCAACCTCGACCAGTTCGCGACGGGACTGAACGGGACACGCACCCCCTACACCGTCCCCCGCAGCGTCTATGGCGGCGAGATGATCTCGGGCGGATCGAGTTCCGGCTCTGCTCTGGCAGTGGCGCTCGGGCAGGTGCCGTTTGCGGTCGCCACCGACACCGCCGGCTCCGGTCGGGTGCCGGCCGCGCTGAACGGGGTCGTGGGCTTCAAGCCGTCGCGGGGGCTGATCAGCACAGTCGGTCTCGTTCCCGCCTGCAAATCGCTGGACTGCCTCAGCGTCATGGCGGGTTGCATCGACGACGTCGACCGGGTGCTCGATGTGATGGTCGGTCGCGATGACGACGATGCCTGGTCGCGCGACCGCGGCCCCCGCTTCTCGGGTGCCCCGATCCGGGTGGGGTTGCCACCGGAGTCCGAGCTGGAGTTCTTCGGCGACGACGAGATGCGCAGCGCGCACCTGGCTTTCAGGGAGCACCTGTCGCGATCCGCCACGGTCGTCGACGTCTCGCTGGAACCGTTCCTCGCTGCCGGCTCATTGCTCTACCAAGGCCCCTGGGTGGCCGAGCGGTTGGTGGAGTTCGGCGATTTCCTCGCCGCACAACCGGAGTCGATACATCCGGTGGTGCGTGACATCTTCTCCAGTGGGCACAACTACACGGCGGTCGACGCCTTCGCCGCTCTGCAGAAGCTGCAGGAGCTCAAGGCGGTCGTGAGCCGCCTGTGGCGCCGCATGGATGTGCTGGTGCTGCCGACGATCGGCACCACCTTCACCGTCGACGAGGTTCGTGCCGCACCGATCGACTGCAACACGATGCTCGGCCACTACACACATTTCGGTAACTTGCTCGACCTCCTCGGCGCCGCGATTCCGCTCGGCGTGACCGCCGATGGGCGGCCCTACAGCGCCATGTTGCTGGGCGCCGCCCTCAGCGACGACACCGTACTGCAGCTCGCCGCGCAGCTACTCGACGAACCGCGAGCGCCGCAGACGGTGGCCGCCATGACCACAACCGATTCCAACGTCGCCGAGGAGCGCCTGTGACATCAACATTCGACGTGCCCGCCGAACCGACCTCCTTCCCGATCGTCGCGGACAGGACAGCGCTCATCGTCATCGACATGCAACGGGACTTCCTGTTGCCCGGTGGTTTCGGCGAAAGTCTCGGCAACGATGTGGATCAGTTGCTCAAGGTGGTGCCACCGCTGGCCGCCTTGATCGCAGCGGCGCGCGCATCGGGTGTCATGGTCATCCACACCCGCGAGGGGCATGAACCCGACCTTTCCGACTGTCCGCCGGCCAAACTCAACCGAGGTGCGCCATCGAAGCGCATCGGGGACCCGGGCAAGTACGGCCGCATCCTGATCCGCGGTGAATACGGCCACGACATCGTCGACGAGCTGGCCCCGATCGACGGCGAGGTCGTGATCGACAAGCCCGGGAAGGGCGCGTTCTACGCAACCGAGTTGTCGGAGATCCTCGCCGAGGCGGGAATCACCCAGCTCCTGATCACCGGTGTGACCACGGAGGTCTGCGTGCACACGACCACTCGCGAGGCCAACGACCGAGGGTACGAATGCCTGGTCGTATCCGACTGTGTGGGTTCCTATTTCCCCGATTTTCAGCGCATCGGACTGGAGATGATCAAAGCGCAGGGGGGCATTTTCGGTTGGGTGGCCGACAGTGCGGCGGTCATCCCGGCACTGAGTCAACTCGCCGCGACGGCAGCCTGAGAGAGGATCCGATGAGCACTGAAGTCACCAATCCGACCGCCGATTCCCCCACGGAGAAGCCGATCTCCATACCGTGGTGGACCCGCGGTGACACCAACGCGTTCTTCGGCCTCGGATTCAACATCCTGGTCAACGTCCTCACACTGACCGGGTTGATGATCGGCGTCATCGCCGTTCCCGCCGACGACGTCCTGGGCACCGTGCTGCCCGCGCTGGGCGTGGCACTCATTCTCGGCAACCTCTACTACACATTCCTGGCGCGTCGACTTGCTCAGCGAGAGAACAGATCTGATGTCACTGCTCTGCCGTACGGGCCGAGCGTGCCGCACATGTTCATCGTGGTCTTCGTCGTCATGCTGCCGGTCTATCTGGCCACCGACGACCCGATCCAGGCCTGGCAGGCCGGTCTGGCGTGGGCATTCCTGATCGGTGTCATCGTCATGATCGGCGCCTTCGTCGGTCCGTACATTCGAAAGCTGACACCGCGCGCGGCGATGCTGGGAACCCTTGCGGGCATTTCCATCACCTTCATCTCGATGCGGCCGGCGGCCCAGATGTGGGAGGTGGCCTGGATCGGCTTGCCCGTCCTGGCCATCATCCTCATCGGCTTCTTCACCAATGTGAAGCTGCCGGGCGGTGTTCCGATCGGATTGCTCGCGCTGCTGGTCGGCACCGCGATCGGCTGGGCGGGCGGCTACATGTCCGCTCCCGACGTCGGCCAGGCCGTCAGCGACATCGCCATCGGTATCCCCGACCTGCGATTCGATCTGCTGTTCAACGGGCTCTCCGACCTCGCGCCGCTGCTGGGCACCGCGATTCCGCTCGGCGTGTACAACTTCACCGAGGCGATGAGCAACGTCGAGAGCGCCGCCGCGGCCGGCGACAACTACAACCTGCGCAGCGTACTTCTCGCCGACGGTGCCGGAGCGGTGGTCGGTTCGGCGTTCGGGTCGCCGTTCCCGCCTGCGGTCTACATCGGTCACCCGGGGTGGAAGGACGCCGGTGGCCGGGCGAGTTACTCGCTGGCCAGCGGCGCCGCCATCGGAATTCTCTGTTTCGTCGGGCTTTTCGGGGTTCTTGCGGCACTGCTGCCGGTGCCTGCCATCGTGCCCATCCTGCTCTACATCGGGCTGCTGATCGGTGCGCAGGCGTTCCAGGCGGTACCCCGGCTGCACGCTGTGGCGGTGGTCGCCGCGCTGTTGCCCAACCTGGCCGAGTGGGGTCGAGGCATGATCGACAACGCGCTCAGCGCCGCGGGGACATCGGCGACCGAGGTGACCGCTGAAGCGTTGAACAACGCGGGTGTGGTCTATGACGGACTGAAGACGCTCGGCGAGGGCGCGGTGCTGGTCGGACTCATCCTGGGCACGATGGTCACGTTCATCCTGGACAAGAAGTTCCTCTACGCCGCTGGTGCGTCGGCAGTGGGAGCCGCGCTGTCCTTCATCGGGCTCATCCATGCCCCTGAGGTCGCGTGGGCGGCGAGTCCGCAGGTGGCGCTGGGCTACCTGTTCTTCGGGATCGTCTGTGTCGCCTTCTCGTTCCTGCCCGGGGCCAAGGACCCGGTGGAGGTCGACGAGTCCGATGTCGTGGCGGGGCACTGAGTCCGGCGCCGTCTCGCTGATGCGCAGCGGGGATGGCGGTCACACCGGGAACGCCACGTGACTTAGTTAACCTAATTTATCGTGGTCAGTTGTCTACGAAGTCCGCTAGCCTCGGGAGGTGCCGAACCGACTGCCCGATCGTGGCCTCAGCGCCGACCCCCGCGCCGAGCGAGTCCGCACGCGACTCCGAGCCGCGGCGTTCGAGCTGGCGCACGAGCGTGCGGTCGACGAGATCACCGTCGGGGAACTGGTCACCAGGGCCGACGTCAGCCGTCAGGTGTTCTACCGGCATTTCCGCGACCGCGACGACGCCGTCGCGGCGGCGTTCACCCACGCGTTCGCCGCGGCGGTGGCCGGCGACGCCGCCGCCGACGCGCGTGGCCGCATCCTGCAACTCTTCGGGTTCGCCTCCGAACACCGGGCGATGTACCACAACGTCATACCCAGTGCTGTCACGCAATCGGTGGTGACCGCGTTCCGCGCGGCGTTGCTCCCGGCATGCGCCGAGATCGCCGCGCAGGGCATGGCTGTGCTGGACACGATCGCCCCCCTGCCCCCGGAGTCGGTGACCCGCTTCCTCGTCGGCGGGTTCATGGAGGTGCTGCGGTCGTGGATGGAGGATCCCGAGGCCGCTGACCTGCACGCGCGCGTGAGCGCAGCCCTGGACACCGTCGACGCGCTGCTGGGCATCGCGTCCACTCAGAAAGGACCTCACCGTGGGTAGACACCACGACACTCCCGTCGTCCCGTCCTACCGCGATCGCTCTGCGCTGCGCACCACGGTGCTCGCGCTGGCAGCGTTGACCGTGTTCGTCATGGCGATGGTCGCGAGCTACTCCGGAGCATTCGCCAAACCGACCCTGCACCATCTGACGGTTGCGGTGTCTGCCCCGGCACCGGTCGTCGACGGTCTGCGGGCCGAGAATGCCCTGGCCGTCACAGAGGTCGGTGACCCCGCGGCCGCCCGACAGCAGGTGTACGAACGCAAGGCCGACGCCGCGTTCGCCGTGACCGGTGAGAACACGATGGCGATCTACGTCGCCGGTGGCGGCGGGCACAGCGTGGCGCTGGCGGCCACGACCGTGGGGCAGCAGGCGGCAGAGCAGGCGGGCCTGACACCTGTGGTCGAGGACGTCGCGCCGACGTCGGCCGGTGACCCGTCCGGCACCGTCGAGTTCTACGCCGTCATCTTCATCTCCATCGGCGCGTCGCTGGGAGCCGCGCTGCTCGGCAGGCTGATGGGCGCGGTGCGAACACCCGCGACACTGGGCCTGCGCACGCTGTCGCTCGCGGTGTTCTCGGCGGTCCTGGCCGGCGTGGTCACCGTGTACGTCGGACCCGTGCTGGACGCGTTGACGGCCCACCCCTGGCAGGTTTTCGGCGTGCTGTGGCTCTACGCGATGGCCGTCGGCGGCGCGGTCACCGGCGTCGCCGCGGCATTCGGTGCCGTGGCCTCGGTGCTGCTCGGACTGTTCCTCGTGGTGGTCGGCAACGCGGCAGCGGCCGGGCCCGTCGGGCGGCCCCTGCTGTCCGGCTTCTACTCGACGTTCACCGCCGTCGTCCCCCAGGGTTCGGGGGTTTCGCTGCTGCGTAGCGTGTCGTACTTCGGAGGCCATGGCGCCGCCGCACCTCTGGTCACGCTGGCTGTCTGGGCTGCCGCGGGATGCCTGCTCGCGGTGCTCGCCACCGCGGCGCGGGTGAACTATCGTGCCCTCTATGAACGCCGCGCCGGGGATGCTCGGCGAAGCCGAGGGCTACTACGATCTCGGCTCGTACCATCGACCGATTGAGACCTCCTCGGCCGCGGCCCAGGTCTGGTTCGACCGCGGCATGATCTGGTCGTATGCCTTCAATCACGACGAGGCGATCCGCTGCTTCGAGCGGGCGCTGGCGCTCGACGGCGACCTCGCGATCGCGAGGTGGGGTATCGCGTATGCCGTCGGACCGAACTACAACAAGGCTTGGGAGGCATTCGATCCCGTCGAGTTGGCGGCATCGCTGAGCCGGGCCAGGACGGAACTGCGACTGGCCCGCGACGGCCGCGCCTCCGCCGTGGAACGCGCCCTGATCGAGGCGCTGGCCGCCCGATTCCCCACCGATGATCCCGATGACAGCGAGGCCCTGCAGGCCGGGCACTCCGCGTATGCCGATGCGATGGCGGCGTTGGCGCCGGCTCATCCCGACGATATCGACGTGGCCGCCTTGACGGCCGATGCGTTGGTGAACGTCACGGCGTGGGCGCTGTGGGACAGCCGAACCGGCGAGCCCGCCCCAGGCTCACGGGTGGTGGAGGCCAAGAGGATCCTCGACGACGCGCTGGCCACCCCCGCCGGACGGGAACACCCGGGAATCCTGCACCTGTACCTGCACACGATGGAGATGTCGACGACGCCGCAGGAGGCATTGCCCGCGGCGGATCTGTTGCGCGACCTGGTTCCCGACGCCGGTCACCTCCGGCACATGCCCAGCCACATCGACGTGCTGTGCGGCAACTATCACGACTCGGTGCAGTCGAATCTGGCTGCGGTACAAGTGGATCGGCGATTTGTCGAGCGCGAGGGCGAGCTGAACTTCTATTCGCTCTACCGGGCGCACAATCTGCACTTCGTGGTGTACTCGGCGATGTTCGAGGGAAACTCCTCGATTGCCCTGAAGGCGGCCGAGGAACTCGCCGGCCAACTCTCCCCCGACCTGCTCGCCATCGAGTCACCGCCGATGGCCGACTGGCTTGAAGCGTTCGTGCCGCTGCGGGTTCACGTGCTGGTTCGCTTCGGCCGGTGGGACGAGCTGATCGGCACGCCGCTGCCCGAGGACCCCGACCTGTACTGCACGACCACGGCCACCATCCACTACGGGCGCGGTGTGGCCCTGGCGGCGTCGGGGCGAACCGCTGAGGCCAGGGCCGAGCGAGACCTGTTCGCGGCCGCCTACGCACGGATTCCGGAGAGCCGCTATCTGTTCAACAACACCAGCCGGGATATCCTGGCTGTCGCCGCCGCCATGTTGGACGGCGAGATCGCTTATCGTGCAAGTGCGTTCGACGATGCCTTTGCGCATCTGCGGCGCGCGGTGGAGCTCGACGACTCGCTCCCCTACGACGAACCATGGGGCTGGATGCAGCCCACCCGGCATGCGTACGGCGCGCTGCTGCTCGAGCAGGGCCGGGTCGAAGACGCGGCACAGGTCTACGCCGCGGATCTCGGGTTGGATCCGACACTGAGCAGGCCCTGCCAACACCCGGGCAATGTGTGGAGCCTGCACGGATACCACGAGTGCCTGACACGCCTCGGCCGCGATGCGGAAGCAGCCATCATCGGCAGGCAACTCGAGCTCGCGTCCGCGCGTGCCGACGTCCCGATCCGTGCGTCGTGTGCCTGCCGTCTCGAGGCCACTGACGCGCCTTCCGGCGGGGAGCAGGCCGACGACGCATGCTGTGAGACCCCCGTTCCGTAGACTCCGGATGTGGCAGTCAGCGGAGACGACCTCGAGCACCTGCGGCGGTGCACCGATCTGGCGCGTATCGCGCTGCAGGGAGGAGACGAGCCGTTCGGTTCACTGCTCGTCGACGGCTCAGGCACAGTGCGTTTCGAGGACCACAATCGAGTCCGGGACGGCGACGCCACCCGCCACCCGGAGTTCGCCATCGCCAAGTGGGCGGTCGACAACCTGACACCCGAGGAACGCGCCCGAAGCACGGTGTACACCTCGGGTGAGCACTGCCCGATGTGTGCAGCGGCACATGGCTGGGTGGGACTGGGGCGCATCGTCTATGCAGCGTCCTCGGCTCAGTTGACACAGTGGCTGCAGGCCTGGGGCGCGCCGTCGCCGCCGGTGGCCGCGCTGGCCATCACCACCATCGCGCCCGGCGTCGTCGTCGACGGCCCGGTGCCCGAACTCACGGAGACGATGAAGACGATGTATCAGCAGGCGTTCGCCCGATGACCATGGAGCGTGTGACAGAACCCGATTGGGTCGAGCACGTCATCTGGTGGCAGATCTATCCGCTGGGCTTCGTGGGGGCTCACCCGGCTGATCCGCCGCCGACGGCCGACGAGCACCGGATCCGCAGGATCGTCGACTGGCTCGACTACGCGGTCGAACTCGGTGCCTCCGGCTTGGCGCTGGGGCCGGTGTTCGCCTCACGCAGCCACGGGTACGACACCACCGACCATTACCGCATCGACCCCCGGTTGGGTGACGACGCCGACTTCGATCACCTTGTCTCCGAGGCTCATCAGAGGGGCCTGCGGCTGCTGCTCGACGGTGTCTTCAACCACGTCGGAACAGACTTCGCCCGCTATCGCGATGCCGTCGACGGCGGCGACACCTCGTGGTTCCGGGTGCGCGGCGGCACGTTCGCGAACTTCGAGGGTCACGACGGGTTGATCGCGCTCGATCATCGGAACCCGGAGGTCGTCGACTACACGGTGGACGTGATGCGGCACTGGCTCGGTCGCGGGGCCGACGGCTGGCGCCTCGACGCGGCCTACGCTGTGCCCGACAGTTTCTGGGCGGAGGTGCTGCCGCGGGTGCGTGCGGAGTTCCCGCAGGCGTGGTTCGTCGGGGAAGTCATCCACGGCGACTACGGTGCCCACGTCCGTAGAGCAGGGTTCGACTCCATCACGCAGTACGAACTCTGGAAGGCCATCTGGAGCAGCCTCAACGACGCGAACTTCCATGAGTTGGACTGGACGCTGACGAGGCACAACGAATTCCTCGACACCTTCGTCCCGTTGACGTTCATCGGCAACCACGACGTCACCCGGATCGCCAGCATGGTGGACAACCCGGCCCACGTCGAACACGCGCTGGCAATTCTGCTGACCATCGGAGGCACGCCCAGCGTCTACGCCGGCGACGAGTCCGCTTACCGCGGGGTCAAAGAGGAGCGGTTCGGCGGCGACGATGCGGTCCGGCCCGAATTCGGTTCTCCCCATGAGGGAGTGGGCGAGCACGGGCAGCAGGTGTTCCGGGCACACCAGCATCTCATCGGCCTGCGGCGGCGCCATCCCTGGTTGCACACTGCGCGGACCGCGCCGCTGCACGTCACCAACCATGGGTACGTATACGCGGCCCGAGACGGTGACAACACTCTGATCGTCGCACTCAACGTCGCCGACGAGCCGATGCCGGTGTCCTTGTCGGAGTTGGGGTTCGGCACCGCCGAAATGGTGGCCGGTTCCGGCGCGCCGCCGCCGGATGTCGTTGCCGAGGCGGTGGTGCCCGCCCACGGCTGGCTGGTGCTGGTGCCGCGCTGATCCGTCAGTCCAGCAGCTCCAACGTCGCGGGGTCGTGCTTCCCGTCGTAGAACGCGTCCAGCACCGCACCGAACACCGGGTCCCCGCCGGCTTGGGCGAACAACGTCATCGACGAGCGCACTTTGAGGTCGTCCGGATATCCGAAGATCTCGTGTGCCGTGCGGCCTGCGTGAGCGAGCAGCGTTGCGGCACAATCGCGTAACCGCGGTCCGAGAACGGGATGGTCGAGGTACGCCCGCGCCTCGGCCGTCGACGAGATTCCGAACTCGTGCGCTGTCGTGCTGTGGCCGAGGCCTCGCAGCTGCGGGAAGATGAACCAGATCCAGTGGCTGCGCTTGGTGCCCGCGCGCAGTTCGCCGAGCGCCGTCGGATACACCCGGTCCTGAGCTTCGACGAAGCGACCGAGGTCGAACGGGTCGGCGGACTTCGAATCGTCGACGGTCATCACCCCGAGCTTCGCAGAAGGCGGGGCACCCTTCAACAGGTGTTTGCCAGAGTCGCGGGCGACAGCCTGCGGCAGCTGACAGCCCCGAACTCGGGTCGGCTGCGTGCTGGCTGGTCATGACGTCGTTCGGGTGCGGAATCAACCACATATTTCACACTGGCCACAGGCCGACGCGGCCGGTCGCGAGTCCGTGCCGAGTCGCAACCGTTAGCCAACCGCGACATCGATTCGCTGTGTCGGATCGGCGACCGGGCCCTCGGAGCGTGTTGCATTACCCCTGCACACAAACGGCATCAATTGCCAGGCACGCAGGACTTGTACAGAAAGGTGGGTTGGTTGCCGGTATGGAGTTGAGAGAGAAGTTTCGAGGTAAGTGGGTGCGCCGGATGGCCGCTGCCGCCATGGCGGCTGCAGCACTACCCGGGCTGATCGGCTTCGCCGGGGGTCAGGCGACCGCGGGAGCGTTCTCCCGGCCGGGTCTTCCCGTCGAGTATCTGGATGTGTTCTCCCCGGCGATGAATCGCGACATCCGCGTTCAGTTCCAGGGTGGTGGGCCGAACGCGGTGTACCTGCTCGACGGCCTTCGTGCCCAGGACGATTACAACGGCTGGGACATCAACACGCCGGCGTTCGAGTGGTACTACCAGTCCGGTCTGTCGACGGTGATGCCGGTCGGCGGCCAGTCCAGCTTCTACACCGACTGGTATCAGCCGTCGCGTGGCAACGGCCAGGACTACACCTACAAGTGGGAGACGTTCCTGACCCAGGAACTCCCGGCGTGGTTGGAGGCCAACCGCGGTGTGTCGCAGAACGGCAACGCAGTTGTCGGTCTGTCGATGGCCGGCAGCGCGTCGATGAACTACGCGATCTACTACCCGCAGAAGTTCATCTACGCGGCTTCACTCTCGGGCTTCCTCAATCCGTCCGAGGGCTGGTGGCCGATGCTGATCGGCCTGGCGATGAACGACGCGGGCGGCTTCAACGCCGAGAGCATGTGGGGTCCGTCCTCGGATCCGGCGTGGAAGCGTAACGATCCGATGGTCAACATCGCTCAGCTGGTGGCCAACAACACCCGGATCTGGGTCTACTGCGGCACCGGCACCCCGTCGGAGCTGGATAGCGGAACCCCCGGCCAGAACCTGATGGCGGCACAGTTCCTCGAGGGCTTCACCTTGCGGACCAACATCAGCTTCCGTGACAACTACATCGCGGCGGGCGGCGCCAACGGCGTCTTCAACTTCCCGTCGAACGGCACGCACAGCTGGGGCTACTGGGGTCAGCAGCTGCAGCAGATGAAGCCGGACATCCAGCGGGTGCTCGGGGCACAGAACACCGCCTGACAACCCACACCCAGGGAGCCTGCCGTTTCCCCCGAACGGCAGGCTCCCTGCTGTGTTGGGGCGTGACGATTTCACAGCCGGGTGCGGCTGTCGATGTCCTCGTTGAACTCGTCGAGCATCGCCTCAGTCAAGGTCGGGCGGGTCTCCGCGATCGCTGCGAGGTAGTCGTCGGTGCACGCGGGCTCGCCTCGGCGGAACTCGATCTCGCGTTCGAACGCACATTGTGCGCCCTTGCGGGCGGCGAACTCGATGTCGGCCGGAGTGAACATGTCGGTGGCCTCCACGAGTTTGTCGATCTCGACCGAGTCCGCGGTGGCACCGAGGTATCGCATCCAGATGGCCCGGCGCGCGAGCACATCGGGTGGTCCGACCGGGATGATGTAGTCGAATCGGCCCGGCCTGAGAAACGCCGAATCCAGGGAGCGCACCGAGTTGGTCGCGCAGATCAGAAGCCGCTCCTCCTGCTGGCGGAACGTCGGTATGAGCTTGAGGAGTTCATTGGTGACACCGTGGGCAGGATCCGACCGGATCCCGGAGCGTAACCCGGCGATCTCCTCGACCTCGTCGATGAAAACCACCGCAGCATCGAGTTCGGTCAGCGTGTCGAACATCTCCCGCAGTGCCGTGGGCATCGTGACCTCCGGCGCCGCGAGTCGGGACGGGAAGAGCTCGACGAAAGGCCAACCGAGCCGTCCGGCAACTGCTTTGGCGAAACTGGTCTTGCCCGTTCCCGGCGGGCCGAACAGGATGACCGCCTTGGGAGGTGACACCCCATAACGGTCTGCCACGTCTGGCTGAGCCAGCGGCAACACGATGCGCCGCTCGATCATGAGCTTCTCGGTGTCCATGCCGGCCATGGCATCCCAGAGTCCGCGACCCATGATCCGGCCGCCGAGCGCAGTCAGCAATCCGGCGTCGGACGGCCCGACATGATCGACGCTCTCGAAGTAACTCAGATCGGTGCGCTCCACGTAGCCGGAGTTGCGCAGGGCGGCGGTCCCGGTGGCTGTTGCCGGCAGCAGCGCACTGATCCGTCGCGCCCCTAGGGTACGTAGTCGCAACTCCAGTTCGGCAAGCAGAGCGCTGCCGATGCCCCGATCACGCCAGCGATTGCTCAACGCCATCATCGATATCCAAGCGCGATCGCCGCTGACCCGGGCGACCGCCATTCCGACCAGTTGATCCCCCACGACTGCCACCACCGCGGGTTGACCGCAGCGCGCGGTTGCCACCACCTCGGAGACCGGGAACGCGTGCGGTGCGTCTGTAGCGTCGCGGCTCTGATCCCAGACCGAGATGGCCTGGTCGAGGTCGTCGTCGTGGAAGTCGCGTAGGCGCCATGGGGGCATACAGAACAGATCTACCGACTCGTCCGCGTCGCCACATCTCCCCCACGGGTGGTTTTGTGGGGGAACCCGAATCAGCCCTGGGCGGTCGGGCGGATGGTCAGGTCGCCGATCTCCACGTCGTGCGGTTGTTCGATGACAAAGGCGACGGCTCGCGCGACTGCTTCCGGTTCGAGCCCGAAAGCATCCATGTCGGAGCGGATCCGGGCCCGCAGGGCCGGGTCGCTGATTCCCCCGTCCAGTTCGGTGCGGACGAATCCCGGCGAGATGGACGTGGTGCGGATGACGCCGTCCGTGGATTCCTGGCGCAGTGCCTCCATCACGGTGCGTACAGCGTTCTTCGTGGCGGCATACACCCCCATATCGGGCACGATCTTCAGACCGGCCGTCGACACCGTCGTGACGAAGTGGCCGCGCTTCTGCTTGCGGAATACGGGTGTGGCTGCGGCGATTCCGTGCAGCACCCCGCGTAGGTTGACGTCGATCATGGCGTCCCAGGCGTCGACGTCACCGTCGCCGAGCGGACCGATGTCGCTGATGCCGGCGTTGGCGACCAGGACGTCGAGCCCTCCGAAATCGTCCACCGCCGTGTTGATCAGGTGCGTCATGTCCCCCGCACGGGTGACGTCGACGGTGACGGTGGCCACCTGCCCGCCGCCTGCTCGTAGTTCGTCGGCAAGAGTTTCCAGCCGTTCGGTGCGGCGGGCGCCGAGCACGAGCCGTGCGCCCCGGCGCGCCAGCAATCGGGCAGTGGCCTCTCCGATGCCGCTGCTCGCTCCTGTGATCGCGACGATGGAGCCACTGATCGGGTCGTCGCCTATCGGGTGTTCGGTCATCTTGCTAGAGACACCTCGACGGGATCGGCTATTCCACCGTTCTGCTCTCGGCGATATGGGGGCGTGCGGAGCGCTCCGGGGAACAATCGGGCCGCGGCCAGGGTTGAGCGCATCAGATTCAACTTTGGAGGATTCATGGCTGAAGCCACATCAGTGCCGGTCTTGTTCATCAGCGAACCGATCGTGTTGCCGGGAATGGTGGTGCCGATCGAACTCGATGACGCCGCCCGCGCGGCCGTCGACGCGGCTCAGGCAAGCGACAGTGGGAAGTTGCTGATCGCACCGCGCCTTGCCGATCGTTACCCCACCTATGGCGTCCTCGCCTCGATCGTCCAGGTCGGACGGGTGCCCGGCGGCGGGGCCGCCGCAGTCGTACGCGGCGAGAAGCGCGCGCACATCGGCTCCGGGACCACCGGCCCCGGTGCGGCGCTGTGGGTCTCGGTGGAAGAGGTCGCCGAGACAGCCGAGGCCACCGAGGAGACCGTAGCGTCCGCCGCGGAGTACAAGAAGCTGCTGCTGGCAATGCTGCAGCGGCGCGAGGCATGGCAGATCGTGGACGTGGTCAACAAGATCACCGATCCGTCGGCGCTGGCGGACACGGCGGGTTACGCCGCGTACCTCACCGACGTCCAGAAGAGGCAACTGCTGGAGACCGAGGATGTGCAGGCGCGGCTGCGTGCGCTCATCGACTGGACCAGCGAGCACCTGGCCGAGGTCGAGGTGAACGACAAGATCGCCGAGGACGTCCGCTCCGGGATGGACAAGCAGCAGAAAGAGTTCCTGCTGCGTCAGCAGCTCGCGGCGATCCGTAAGGAGCTGGGCGAAGGCGAGCCCGACGGCTCCGACGACTACCGGTCCCGGATCGAAGCCGCCGATCTGCCCGACAACGTGCGCGAGGCCGCGTTGCGGGAGGTCGGGAAGCTGGAACGCTCGAGCGACCAGAGCCCCGAGGGCGGTTGGATCCGCACGTGGCTCGACACGGTCCTGGACCTGCCGTGGAATACGACGACGGAGGACTCGACGGACCTGAAATCGGCCCGGGAGATCCTCGACGCCGACCACCACGGCTTGGAGGACGTGAAGGATCGCATCGTCGAATACCTCGCTGTGCGGGCCCGGCGCGCGCAGCGGGGCATGGCCGTGGTCGGTGGCCGCGGCTCCGGCGCAGTCATGGTGCTCGCAGGCCCTCCGGGCGTCGGCAAAACCTCGCTCGGTGAATCCGTGGCCCGCGCGCTGGGCCGGAAGTTCGTCCGTGTCGCCCTCGGTGGGGTGCGCGACGAGGCCGAGATCCGTGGCCACCGGCGCACCTACGTCGGTGCACTACCGGGCCGGATCGTGCGGGCCATCGGCGAAGCAGGATCGATGAATCCGGTTGTGCTGCTGGACGAGATCGACAAGGTGGGCTCCGACTACCGCGGTGATCCGAGCGCGGCGCTGCTCGAGGTGCTGGACCCCGCGCAGAACCACACCTTCCGTGATCACTACCTCGATCTCGATCTGGATCTGTCCGATGTGGTGTTCCTGGCCACGGCCAACGTGATCGAGAACATCCCGTCGGCGCTTCTGGACCGCATGGAGCTGGTGCAGATCGACGGTTACACCGAAGACGACAAGGTCGCCATCGCCCGTGACTACCTGCTCCCCCGGCAGGCCGAACGCGCGGCCCTGACCCCCGACGAGGTCACGGTCACCGACGCTGCACTGCGCAAGATCGCAGCCGACTACACCCGCGAACCGGGCGTGCGGCAGTTCGAGCGACTGCTGGCCAAGGCGCTGCGGAAAGCCACCACCAAACTGGCAGCCGACCCCGCGCCGTTGACCGTCGACGAGCCGGATCTTGTTGGTTACCTGGGCCGTCCGCGCTTCACGCCCGACTCCGAAGAGCGCACGGCGGTTCCCGGTGTGGCGACCGGGCTGGCCGTCACCGGGCTCGGTGGTGATGTCCTCTACATCGAGGCCGGCGCCACCGATGGAGAACCCGGCCTGCAGTTGACCGGTCAGCTGGGCGACGTGATGAAGGAGTCGGCGCAGATCGCGCTGTCCTACGTCCGCGCGCACGCCGACCAGTTGGGTGTCGATCCCAAGGCGCTGGACCGCAAGATCCACGTGCACGTGCCCGCGGGCGCGGTGCCCAAGGACGGTCCGTCGGCCGGGGTGACGATGGTGACGGCGCTGGTCTCGATGGCCACCGGACGCCAGGTGCGTGCCGACGTCGGAATGACCGGCGAGGTCACGCTGAACGGCCGGGTGCTGCCGATCGGCGGGGTGAAACAGAAGTTGCTGGCCGCTCAACGTGCCGGACTGTCAACCGTTTTCATCCCGCAGCGCAACGAGCCGGATCTCGACGACGTGCCGGCCGAGGTGCTGGCGGCACTCGAGGTGAAGCCGATGACCGACGTGGCCGAGATCGTCGCGCAGGCTCTCGAGCCCGCCACCGAGGCGGCATTCGTCGCGGCCTGACAGCGGCCGCGGTAGCGTCGCGCCATGGCCTACGACGTCGATCTCGCCGACCGGGTCAGGGAACTGCTCGCCGCCGAACGGGGCGTCGAGGAGAAGCTGATGTTCGGCGGCCTGGCCTTCCTCGTCAACGGCAACATGTCGGTCGCGGTCAGCTCCTCCGGCGGCATCATGGTGAGGGTGCCACCGGAGGAGACCGAGCGGCTGCTGGCCCGGACATACGTGGAACCAATGATCATGGCGGGCAGGCCTACCCGCGGCTGGGTGCGCGTGCTCGCCGACGGGATCACGACGAAGCGCCAGCTCCTGCCGTGGGTCACCCGCGGCGTGGGTTTCGCCAAGAGCCTGCCCCCGAAGTAGCGATTCGGCACGCCGGCACCCGGGTAGACGGTGGCCATGGGCTATCAGGACACCACCCGCCGCCTCCTCGAGGCTGCCGGTGAGACATACGCCGAAGAAGCCGGCATCCGGCTCGACGACAAGCCGATGCCGCTGTTCGAACTGCTGGTGCTGTGCATGCTCGCCAGCAAGCCGATCGATGCCACGACCGCGACACGTGCCGCGCACGAGCTTTTCGCCGAGAAGCTGCGCACTCCCGCCACCGTGCTCGAGGCCGACCGCGCGACGATGATCGAGGCCTTCGGGCGGGCGGGCTACGCGCGCTACGACGAGAGCTCGGCCACTCGTCTGGTCGACATTGCGACCGCGGTTCGGGACGACTACGACGGAGATCTGCGGAGTCTGGCTTCGCGGTCCGGCCACGACGTCGCGCAGGCCACAAAGCTTCTCAAGGAGTTCAAGGGCATCGGTGACACCGGCGCCGACATCTTCCTGCGCGAAGTTCAGGACGTCTGGACATGGGTGCGCCCGCACTTCGACGAGCGGGCCACCCGCGCCGCGACGCAGCTCGGCCTGCCGGGTGAGGCCGACAAGCTGGCCGAGCTGGGCGGCACCGGGTGCGCTCGGCTGGCGGCGGCGCTGGTGCGGATTTCGCTGGACACTCGGCTCCGGGAGAAGGTCGCGGCCTAGGGTGGGGCCCATGTCAGCACAGTCACCGACGCCGGTCACCGTCGCTGTTACCGGCGCTGCAGGCCAGATCGGCTACGCCGCCCTGTTCCGCATCGCTGCCGGAGCGATGTTGGGGCACGACACTCCGGTTGTGCTGAGGTTGTTGGAGCTGCCCGGTGCGGTGCGCGCCGCCGAGGGTGTGGTGATGGAACTCGACGACGGTGCGTTCCCGCTGCTGGCCGGCACCGAGGTATTTGATGATCCGGTCAAAGGATTCGACGGGGTGGACGTCGCCCTGCTGATCGGCGCGAAACCGCGCACCAAAGGAATGGAGCGCGCCGACCTGCTCGAAGCCAACGCGCAGATCTTCGCCACCGCGGGAAAGGCGCTCAACGCCGGAGCCGGTGCTGACGTCAGGGTGCTGGTCGTCGGTAACCCGGCCAACACCAACACGATGGTGGCCGCCGCCCACGCCCCCGAGATTCCCGGTGAGCGATTCACGGCGTTGACCCGCCTGGACCACAACCGCGCGATCGCGGCGATGGCCCGCCACGCGGATGTGCCGGTTTCCGACATCAGCAAGATGACCATCTGGGGCAACCACTCACCCACGCAGTATCCGGACGTCTTCCACGCTGTCGTGGGTGGCCGGTCCGGAGCTGACTATGCGGCTGACACTCGTTGGCTCACTGATGATTTCATCCCGACGGTCGCGCGTCGGGGCACCGCGATCATCGAGGCACGCGGTGCGAGTTCGGCGGCGTCAGCGGCCAACGGTGCGATCGACCACATCGACGACTGGATACACGGGACTCCCGACGGCGACTGGACCTCGGTGGCGTTACCCTCCCCCGGCGCCTACGGCATCGACGAGGGCCTGGTGTGTTCGTTCCCGTGTCGCTCCGTCGGTGGACGTTGGGAGATCGTCGAGGGCCTGGACGTCAATGCGTTCTCCCGCTCCCGTATCGACGCCTCGGTCGCCGAACTGCGCGCCGAACGTGACGCGGTGGCCGCGCTCGGGCTGCTGTGACCGGCAGCGCTACGTGAGCGAGGCCGTCCCGTCGGGGTGAACCCGGACCGACGCACCCGCGATGTCGTCACGCACGGTCGCCGAGGCGCCGTCCGCGTCGGTGATGACTGCGAGCACCCGGGCGTCCTCGGGTGTGCGGACAGCCAGAAAAGCCTTCTCGGGCCGCCCGTCCCGGTCGACGGGCGTGGTCCATGACTCGACGGTGCCCACCCCGGACCAATCCACCAGCGCGGTTCGGGTGGGTTCCCGGTCGACCGCGGGTTGGACATCCTCCCATCGGAACTCATGCTCCGGGGGTTGGGTTCCGTAGACGCCGAAACTGTGTTTGGTGAGGTATCCGCCGTTGGCGGTGATCAACCCGCGGGTGCCGGGTTGCGCGACGAGTTGCTCGGCCATCGTGGCGATCGAGTGGCTGACATAGTTGTTCCACGGTCCGCCCGCGAAGGTGAGTCCACCTGTGACGGTCAGCGGGCGGCCCGGATCCCCGACCGGCAATCCGAGTTCTCCGGCCGCGACCTGGACCGCGGACGGAAAACAGGAGTAGACGTCGACGAGCTCGATGTCGTCGATGGTGGTTCCGGCGAGCTCCAGGGCCCGCGCACCGGCGATCCTGATCGCCGGTGAGGTGTGGAACTCGGCTCGCTCGCCGATCGCATAGGTGTCATGCGAATCGGCGCCCGCGTACGGGAAAACCCAACCATCTGAGGCGATCTGGAGATGTGTGGCCTTCTCTGCCGAGGCGAGGACCAGCACCGCGCCCTGGTCGACCATGTTGTTGGAGTTCATCAGCTTGGTGTACGGCCAGCTGATCATCCGGTTGCTCGGCGAAGGCTGCCATATCTGTTCCGCCGTCAGCGCTTCGCGGTTCCAGGCATGCGGGTTGGTTGCGGCGACCGCGCTGAATTGCGCCCACAGCTCACCGATCCGGCGCCGGTGGTCATCGGGCGTCTCACCGGCGGCGATCCGCACCGCCTGTTCGAACATCGGGTAGACGTAAGCCGGTCGATCGAGGTTGATGCGGAGTTCCGCGGGCCCGGCCATCGGGACTCCCTCATCGGATCCCGGCGCCAGTGGAACCGAATCGTCCTGCTGCGTCCAGTCCGGCTTCTTCCCGGCGGCGCGGAGTCGGCTCCTCGTGCGCCAGGTCTCCGCGCCGGCGATCAGCACGACGTCGGCCCGGCCCTGCTGGATGTCCAGACAGGCGAGGTTGACCAGCGTCTGGGGTACGTTGCCGCCGACGCCGGTGTTGCGTGTCTCCGCCCCGTTCGCCCGAATGCGTTGTGCAAGAAGCAGTCCCGGGTCACGGTACCGCCACGACAGCAGATTGACGATGCGCACCGAGTCGACCGCTTCGAGCACCCGCGGGTCGGCCGCAGCGCGCGCCGCCTGCACCATCAAGTCGATGGGTTCGACGCTGGGATCCTCGGTGTGCTGATTGATCTGACCGTAGCCGACGAGCACCGGTGTCCTGGGGTCCAGTGTCATGGAAGACCTTTCTCGCTCTGATTCTCGTAGGTGAACAGCGCGCCGTCGGCGATCAGCCCGTCGATCTGTGCGGCGCTGAGCCCGAGGGCCTTCTGGCAGACCATCCTGGTGTGTTCGCCGGGCATGGGCGCGGGACGCAACTCCGACCGCGGTATGCCGACATACGGTGCCGGGCCGGTCTCCGACGGGATCGGTGTATCCAGCAGCGGATGCACCATATCGGTGAGTAGTCGCCTGGAGATGATCTGCGGGTCCGCGGCGACGTCGGCCGCCCGATTCATCGGCGCGGCGGCGACGCCGAGACCCTGGAGTCGAGCCGCGACCTCGTGCTTGTCCCGGTTCGCTGTCCACCGTGACAGTGCAGTGATCACCTCGGCGCGGTCCCCGGGCAGGTCGGTGTCACCCATCAGCCCCGCGACAGTCCCGCGCTGCGCGTCCGGTATCGAGATGACGCACCATTCGTCGTCGCCGGCGCACGGGCAGACCGCGTGAATCGTCTCGTCCCCCACCACGGAGATCCCCGCGGCTGCGGCAGACTCGGTCACATACGCGCCCGCGAGCTGATTGATGGCGGCTTCGGCCTGTGAGATGTGCACGTGAGCACCGGCGCCGGTGCGCGTGCGACGGATCAGCGCTCCCACAGCGGCGATCGCAGTGAGTCTGCCGACGACATGGTCCGGAAAGATCGTGGTCGCGTCGTAGAACGTGTCGGGTTCGGCGTCGCGGGATGTCCACAACCGGGTGATGCCGGTGGAGGCCCGCACGAGTGGGCCGTAGCCCATCTGTGCACTCCACGGCCCGCGATCGCCGAATGCGCTGCTCTCGGCAAGCACGATGGCGGGGTTCAGCGCCCGAAGCCGGTCGTAGGAGAACCCCAGCGCGGCCAGCGTCCCGGGCTTGAAGTTCGCGAACACCGCGTCGGCGCCCTCGACCAGTCGACCGAACAGTTCGGCGCCGGACCGGTGCCGCAGATCCAGGCCGAGGCTGTACTCGTTGCGGTGGGTCAGAGCCCAGGATCGGCTCATCGGCCTGCCCGGCGGGGCCTGCCGAAGTCCGTCGGGATAGACCGGACTCTCGACCTTGATGACCTCGGCACCCAGATCGGCGAACAACCGGCCCAATTCACCGCCGGCGACGATCACTCCGAGGTCGAGGATCCTGATGCCGTCGAACGGGCGCGACGGGTGCCAGGAATCCCCTGCCGGCGAGGGTGACGGCCGGGGTACCGACCATTCGGGCTCGTCGGTGCCTGCGGGCGGCGCCGCGTGCCGGTACCCGTGGTGGTGTCCGTCGACCACCAGCGGACCGACCGGCACGGTCACCGTGACGTCGGGGGCCAGGGTGGCCTCGGACAACGCTCCCACGCTGCGAAAGTGCTCTGCCGACAACGCTTCTGTGGGCGTCAGCACTGCCGCGATCGGCACCCCGCGCGCCTGGCCCTGCGTGACCAGATCGGCCATCGTCTCCGGTGCGAACAGTTCGGCGATGGCGGCGTTGAGTTCACCGGAGGCGGCGTACCGTGCGGCGATGGTGTCGAATTCGGGGCCTGCGAACTGCGCGGGCTCACCCAGCCAAGCCCTCATCCCCCGCCACTGCCGGGCAGACAGCAGGCAGATCCGGACGAAGCCGTCGCTGCACTCGAAGATGGGGTAGATCTGCTGGTTGCGCGGGCGGCCACGCCACAGTTCCGTGGTGGCACGCAGGCCGACGGCCGCCTGCCCCTCGGATCCGAAGGGCGGGTCGAGAGCCTGAACCACGGCCTCGAATCGGGAGAAGTCGATGAAATCACCGGTGCCGCTGCGCAATCGATGGAAGTACGCCGCCAGCACCGCCCATGCCGCCTGCACCGCCGCGGTGGCGGACGCGACACCGTCGGGTGGCAGCACCGGGGTGCCGGATGTCGGCCCGGTCCGTGACAGAGCCGACGACAGCGCATAGAACACCGCGTCGGTGGCACACCAGGATGCGTGGGGCCCCGTAGTGCCGAAGTCGGTGACCGACAGGGTGACCAGATGTCCGAACTCCTCGGACAGGGCCCTGCACGATGTGCCGAATGCCGCTGTGCCGCTGACAGTTCCGGAATCGATCACGATATCGGCACTGCCCGCCAGCGAGATCAGGCGCCGGCAGTCGTCCGGGCGATCCGGGTCCAGTTGCGCGCAGCGCTTGTTGGCGTTGTTCAACAAGAACGTGATACCGACGCCGGCGACACTGGGGGCTGCGCGCCGAACTGAACTTTCACCGGGCTGTTCGATCTTGAGCACCTCGGCGCCGAGGTCGGCCAGGATCCTGCTGACGCCGTCGCCCGCTCCCGAAGCCAGATCGAGCACCCGCACAGCGGCCAGCAACGGTTCCTCACCCATTCACCGTCCTGCCCTTCTGCCGCCGTCGGTGACTGCCCACCATAACGATGCGCAGAAGATTAACGTCCGGGCCATCGGGTACGGGTTGGACCACACCCCGATGCAGAGTTGGATGGAGACATGACTGCCTCGACCGCATGGAAGTCCGTCGACCGGAGCCCGCTGAGCGAGGAAGCGGTCGGACAGATCGACCGATGGTGGCGCGCGGCGAACTACCTTTCCGTCGGGCAGATATACCTGCTGGACAACCCGTTGCTGCGGACTCCCCTGACCCGGGAGGATGTGAAACCGCGTCTGCTGGGGCACTGGGGCACCACGCCCGGCCTGAACTTCCTCTACGCCCATCTGAATCGGGCGATCAAGCAGCGGTCGCAGTCCACCATCTATCTCACCGGGCCGGGACACGGCGGACCCGGACTGGTGGCCAACGCCTATCTCGACGGCACCTACAGCGAGGTCTACCCCGACATCACCGAAGACGCCGAGGGGATGCGCAGACTGTTCCGGCAGTTCTCGTTTCCCGGCGGCATCCCGTCGCATGTGGCCCCGGAGACCCCGGGATCGATCCACGAGGGTGGTGAACTCGGCTACGCCCTGTCGCACGCCTACGGTGCCGCCTTCGACAACCCCGATCTGCTGGTGGCCACCGTGATCGGCGACGGAGAGGCGGAGACCGGGGCGCTGGCCACCGGCTGGCATTCCAGCAAGCTGGCGAATCCTGTCGCGGACGGTGTGGTGCTGCCGATCCTTCACCTCAACGGCTACAAGATCGCCAATCCGACTGTGCTGGCGCGTATTCCGGCCGATGAGCTGCGAAGCCTGATGATCGGCTACGGGCACAATCCGTACTTCTTCGAGGTGCCCGACGAGGCGGCCGCCGATCATGCCGATGCCCACCGCCGGTTTGCAGCACTGCTCGACGATGTGCTCGAGGAGATCGCGGCGATCAAAGCCCGGGCGGCCGCGGGTGACGAGTCCAGACCTGCCTGGCCGATGATCGTGTTCCGCACGCCGAAGGGCTGGACAGGACCCGACTACATCGACGGCAAGAAGACGACGGGTTCCTGGCGCGCACATCAGGTACCGCTGGCCAACGCCCGGGACACCGCCGAGCACCTCCAGGTGCTCTCCGACTGGCTTGCCGGCTACCGGGCCGACGAACTGTTCGACGCCGACGGCACGTTGCTCCCCGATATCGCCGAGTTGGCCCCGCAGGGTCAGCTCAGGATGAGCGACAACCCCCACACCAACGGTGGTCTGCTGCTCAAGGACCTGCGGCTGCCGGACTTCCGGGACTTCGCGGTGGACGTGCCTGCCCCGGGCGCCTCGGTCTCCGAGGCCACCCGGGTGCTGGGCGGATGGCTCACCGAAGTGATCAGACGCAACCCCGACAACTTCCGAATCTTCGGACCCGACGAGACGGCGTCCAACCGGTTGCAGGCGGTCTTCGAGGCCACCGACAAACAGTGGAACGCCGAACTTCTCGGACCCGAGGTCGACGAGCACCTGGCCCGCGCCGGCCGGGTGGTGGAGATGCTGTCCGAACATCAGTGCCAGGGCTGGCTGGAGGGCTATCTACTGACCGGCAGGCACGGCCTGTTCAACTGCTACGAGGCGTTCATCCACATCATCGACTCGATGTTCAACCAGCACGCCAAATGGCTCAAGGTCACCGACCACATCCCATGGCGGCGCCCCATCGCGAGCTTGAACTACCTTCTGTCGAGCCATGTCTGGCGCCAGGATCACAACGGGTTCTCCCATCAGGACCCGGGGTTCATCGACCACGTCGTCAACAAGAGCGCCAACGTGGTGCGGGTGTACCTTCCGCCGGACGCCAACACGCTGCTGTCGACCTACGACCACTGCCTGCGGTCGCGGCAGTACGTCAACGTCGTCGTCTCGGGCAAGCAGCCCGCGCCCAATTTCCTGACCATGGAGCAGGCGATCGCACACTGCACCCGCGGGCTGGGCATCTGGGAATGGGCGGGCACCGAGGTGCTGGGCACCGATCCCGATGTCGTGATCGCGGCGGCCGGGGACGTACCGACCGTGGAGGCGCTGGCAGCCGCCGACATCCTGCGCACCCGTCTGCCGGAATTGAAGGTCCGGTTCGTCAACGTCGTCGATCTGATGCGACTGCAGGACAGCACCGAGCATCCGCACGGGCTGTCGAGCCGGGAGTTCGACATGATCTTCACGACCGACAAACCGATCGTCTTCGCCTACCACGGTTACCCCTGGCTCATTCACCGCCTCACCTACCGACGCACCGGCCATGGAAATCTGCATGTCCGCGGGTACAAGGAGGAGGGCACCACGACGACGCCGTTCGACATGGTGATGCTCAACGATCTGGACCGCTATCACCTGGTCATGGACGTCATCGACCGGGTGCCGGCGCTGGGGTCGAGGTGTGCCACGCTGCGCCAGGAGATGGCCGACAAGCGAATCGCCGCCCGCGAGTACACGCGCGCTCACGGAGACGACATACCCGAGGTCAAGGAGTGGGTGTGGCCGGCGGCCGCGGAAGCCGGAGTAGCGCCCGGGCAGGCCGCGGGCGCAGCAGACACGGGCGGGGACAACGAGTGACCGGCGCACCGCCGTGAGGTGAACCACAGCTGAACTGCAAGGATGCCGCGGGCGGTACTCTTGAGCGGATATGTCTGACGTCAGCGGGGCCGCCGCAGCTGCAGAGCCCCATCCGCTGGTTGCTCAGCTCTCCGCGCTGCATCACTTCCGGATCTACGCCGACATCGCGATCGTGGTTGTGGTCCTGGTGCTGACCAATGTGCTGGCCCACTTCACCACGCCGTGGGCGAGCGTCGTTGCAGTGCCCGCGGCGGCCGTCGCGCTGCTGGTCCTGGTCCGCTCGACGGGATTGGGCTGGACGGAGCTCGGGCTCGGACGCGAGCACTGGAGATCAGGTGCCGGTTACGCGCTCGCGGCGGTGGCACTCGTCGCGACGGTGATCGCCATCGGCGCCCTGCTGCCCTGGACGCGACCGATGTTCCTGAACAACAACTACGCGACGTTGTCGGGTGCGCTGATCGCGTCGATGATCATCATCCCGTTGCAGACCGTCATCCCGGAGGAACTCGCTTTCCGCGGCGTTCTGCACGGAGCACTCGACCGTGCGTGGGGCTGGCGCGGTGTGGCAGCGGCCGGATCGCTGCTGTTCGGACTCTGGCACATCGCGACATCGATGGGGCTGACCGCGAGCAACGTCGGCTTCACGAAGATTCTGGGCGGCGGGGTCTTCGGCACCGTGGTCGGCGTGGTCGGTGCCGTACTGGCAACCGCCGCAGCCGGTTTCGTCTTCACCTGGCTGCGCCGTCGCAGCGGAAGTTTGATCGCGCCCATCGCTCTGCACTGGTCGCTCAACGGGCTGGGTGCGCTGGCTGCCGCAATGGTGTGGCACCTGTCCTGACGCGGATCAGGTGCGATTGCGCGCTCTCGCTCTGCGCGCGCGGAACTCCCGGTTCTTGAGTTTGTTGCCACACGACGACATGTCGCACCACGTTCCCCCGTGATTGCGCGACAGGTCGTAGAACGCCCACTGGCACTCGTTGTTGCCGCACGCCTTGAGCAGCGACCAGGTTCCGTCCTTCTGCGCATCGCGGATCGGCAGCAGCAGTGCCGCCAGGCGTTCGGGCACACCATCGCCGGAAACTGTCAGCTGAACCCGGCCGTCGGCATCGACGGCGGTGTGCACAGCCGCCGCGGCCGCGATCCGCTGCAACGGGGCGAGCTGGCGTGGTGTTGGTGCCGGGCCGCCGGCATTGCCGACGAGCAAGGTCCGCAACGCCTCGCGGACGTCGACGACGAGCGCCAAGTCGGGTTCGCCCACGTGGGCCGTCGGTGCCAGTAATTCGTTGAGAATCAACCAGGGCCGTGCGTCCTCGGTGTTGCCGAGTCGGTCTGCGCCGTCGGGCCGCTCGACGGTGTTGACCAACGCCTGGATCCGCCGTAGCGGTGGCGGCGCGGGCTTCGTCTCATCGTCACCCGGCCATGGCCGAGGTACAGGACCCATCTCGACAGGGTAACACTCATGACCGGTATATCGTGTTGACTGGTCATGCATGACCGGTATA
This sequence comes from Mycobacterium sp. DL, assembly GCF_039729195.1. NCBI lineage: Bacteria > Bacillati > Actinomycetota > Actinomycetes > Mycobacteriales > Mycobacteriaceae > Mycobacterium > Mycobacterium sp. DL. The sequence continues at coordinate 3,150,725 of NZ_CP155796.1, read as the reverse complement.
ACGTTTTAAACAGTCACTATCACTGTCGCCCGGAGAGTCAGACCATGGCTGATCACAGCATCACCCCCGAAGAACTGCGACTCGCCATCGCACGTCATGCACCTGCGCGGTCCCCGGAGTCCCGGCCGTCGCCGATCGCCCGACTCATTGCCCGGATACGAGCGTGCGACTACGACCGATTGCTCGCGGTGGGAGTCGTCGCAGAACCCGGCAGTGCACTGTCCGTCCACCGTGCGCGCCTGGCCTCGAGAACCGAACGGCATGCCATCGCGGCGTCGCTGCGCCGGGCGATACGCGAGGCGCAGCAGCCGGGCGGTTCGTGGTCGTCCCGGGTCTGGTTCAACGTCCCGAACGTCCTCGGCGCCGAAGACCTCATCGACAGGGCCGCCCGGCGACTCGATTCGCACTGGCCGGTCGGCGTGCTGGGAATGGCCCGGTTGAGGTTGGTGCTCTCGGACGGGGCCGGTCCCCTCTATCGATTCGGGCGGGGAGACCTCCGGGGGCGTCTCGGGGCGGCACTGGCCGAGCTCTGACCGCTACACGATCAGCACAGCGGCGCCCGAGACCCGCCCGGCACTGAGATCGGCGAGTGCCTCGTCCGCCCGGTCGAGAGGGTAACCGGGCCCTGTGACCTGGAGCCGATGGCGTGCCGCGAAGTCCAGGAAAGCCTGCGCATCGGCCCGGGTGTTCGACGTCACCGACCGAAGCTGTCGCTCCTGGAACAGATGGCGTTGATAGTTCAGCGGCGGGATGTCGCTGAGATGGATGCCTGCGATCGCCAAGGTCCCGCCCCGATCGAGCGATTCGAGGGCGGGCAGCACCAGATCGCCGACAGGCGCGAACAGGATCGCCGAGTCCAGCGGTACCGGTGGCCGATCGTCGGCCCCCTGTGCGGAGGCCGCACCCAGAGACAGCGCCAGCTCGCGGGCGCTCTCGCCGCGCGTCATCACGTGCACCTCCGCGCCCTCTGCCAGGGCAACCTGTGCGGCGAGATGAGCGCTACCGCCGAACCCGTAGATGCCGAGTCGGCCACCGGCGGGCAACTGGGAGCGCAGCAGCGCCCGGTATCCGATGATGCCCGCGCACAGCAGCGGTGCAAGCTCGGTGTCGGAGTAGCCGACGGGCAGACGGAGCGCGAAAGCAGCAGATACCGTGGCAAACTCGGCATAGCCGCCGTCGGCGTCCCAACCGGTGTACCGGGACTCGGCGCAGAGGTTCTCCTGACCGCGCACGCAGTACGCGCACATCCCGCAGGTGTGGCGCAACCATGCGATGCCCACTTGGTCACCCACCGCGAACCCGGCGGCTGCGTCGGATCCGATCGCGACCACCTCCCCCACGACTTCGTGTCCGGGGACCACGTGGGGGCGGTGCACGGGCAGATCGCCCTCGGTGACATGCAGATCGGTGCGACACACGCCGCAGGCACGCACGGCCACGAGCAGTTCGTCCGGTCCCGGCCGCGGAACAGCAAGGGTGGCCCGAACGAGCGGGTGCTCTGCCATCGGGCCGGGCCGGTGTACCTGCCAGGCGCGCATCGACGGTCCGGTCACGGACCCACGATGCCCACGGGTCCGGCTAGACCTTCTTCCTCTGCACCATGCCGACGATCCACAACAGGATCACCGAGCCCAGGATCGCGGTGAAGAGGGTGAACCACCATCCGCCGCCTGCGGTGTCGAGGAAGAAGCTGAGCAGGAAACCACCGATCAGTGCGCCGATGATTCCGATGACGATGTTCATCAGAATGCCGGAACCGCCGCCCTTGACGATCTTTCCGGCGATCCATCCGGCGATCGCACCGATGATGATGTAGCCGATCCAACCGACGCTCGTCATGGTCGACGATCGTGCGAGGAATTCAGAAGCAACAACGATGTCCATGGAGATCTCCTGCCTGTTGCCAGCGGAGTCCGCAGCGGTTGCTGCTGACCCATGACCCAGATATACCCCTCACGGGTAACGGTCCGGCCACCGAAACGGAAACGATCACAGATGGCCGTCGGCTATGCCGGCGGGAGCATCCCCGGGGCCGTGTTCGGATCGACGGGAACCGGCACTCCGACCTCGGGCCGCGGCGGCGGGGCGTTCGGGTCCGGAGGAGGAGCGTTCGGATCCGGAGGCGGCGGCGGGGCGTTCGGGTCCGCGGGCGGGGGCGGAGGCGGAGGCGTCCATGCCCGCACCGAGCTGGCCAGGGTCACCGCTTCCTGCTGCGGTACCGGGTTGGCCGCGGTACCCAGCCACACGACGAACCACCGCTCGGGTGCCCGCTGCCCACGAGGCGTCCCCGCAGCAGTCGGCGCGCCGACGACGCCGGCCCAGATCTGGCCGTTCGGCTTGGCGGTGTCGGTGAACTCGACCTCGTAGTACGACGCGACGCCGGTCATCCCCCCGGCTTCCAGAGGCACGGTCTGCTGGTTCACCCGCGTTCCGGGGAAGGGCATGAAGAACTCGCCCATGTCGGAGGCCAACCGCTGAGCGGCCTTGGTGTTGTCGGTCTCGGCGCCGGCGAACAGCTTCAGGTCGAGCCTGCCGAGCAGCACGCTGGTGTCGTTGGGCGGCTGCGCGTCGGGCGGTGATCCTTCCGGAGGCAACTTGGTCAGCAGCGCTTGGCCGTACGACAACTGGGTGGCGTCGGAGACCTCCCAGCCGGCGGGCACGACATAGCTGAAGCCGCCTGCGGCGTTGTCCACGCGGCCGGGCTCGGGAGCCGGCGGCGGCGGTGGCGCATTGGGATCAACCGGCGCCGCGTTCGGATCGGCCGGCGGTGGTGGCGGCGCGTTGGGGTCGGCCGGCGGCGGGGGCGGCGCGTTGGGGTCGGCCGGCGGCGGGGGCGGCGCGTTGGGGTCGGCCGGCGGCGGGGGCGGCGCGTTCGGATCGGCCGGCGGTGGTGGCGGCGCATTGGGATCGGCCGGCGGTGGCGCCGGGCTCGCGGGCGGCGGGGCGCCTTCGACGACGCCCGGAGGCGGCGGCGGGGGTGGCGGCGGCGCGGGCTGAGCGTGTGCCATCCCGGGAAGGGTCAACGCTGCCATCACCGCAGCGGTCGACGCACCACTCAGCGCTGCGAGCCCCAGCGACTTCGGGCGACTCTTACGGCGGTGATCATTTGCGTCAGGCAGAACCATGTGGAAGAAACTACCGTGTTACGGCCGTGACGCAAGTGTGAGTTGCTCATTGGATGTCAAATTGAGACATTGCTGTTGGCGTTGAATGCTATGGCAGAAGCACCTTTTATCAGTTGCTGACAGCAGAATGACCCCGCGCGTTGCGCGGGGTGGCGTCCGATCTGCAGAGTCCTTGGTGATGCCGTTTCATTGCTTTGATCGTGGCGGTCGGCGCCGCCGTTACTCGCGGCCGGGCGAATGCCTGCCACCACCGCGGGCGCGTCGAGTTTCGCCGCCTAGCTACTGTCCAGTAACATCGGGCCCACTCGCTGGCGTTCAGCGTCGAACACAACAGGAGGGGCCGACGATGGATGTTCTGGTCACGGGATGCGATACGGATCTGGGGCGCACGGTCGCCCAGAGCTTCTGCGAAGCCGGCCACACGGTCGTGATCGCAGGTAGTCGCCGCGACGACGTCGAGGTCACCGCGAAGGAACTCGAGGTCAGCACCGACCGGGTGATCGTGTTCGACAACACCGACCCCGCCTCGATCGCGCAGGTGCAGGGGCAGTTCCCCGCACACCTCGACACGATCGTCAACGTCCCCGTTCCGAAGTGGACCGGCGGCGACCCGCGGACCTACACGCTGGCCGACCATGTCACCGAATGGCACAGCATTTTCGACAACGCCCTGGTCTCGGCCGTGCTGACAGTGCAGGTTCTCGGTGACCACCTCCGCTCGGGAGGCTCGGTGATCACGGTGATCCCGGACCCCGCGAGCGAGGGTTCAGCCGACGCCGCCGTCAAGGCTGCGGTCTCCGAGTGGACCGCCGGACAGGCGCATCACTTCGGCACCAGGGGCATCACCGTCAATGCGGTGGCTGCCGGTCGGGGTGTCGAACCCGGTTACGACGGCTTGGCGACCACGCCGGCGTCGGTCAGCACCGAGATCGCCCGGCTGTCGCTGTTCCTCGCCACCCCCGCCGCGCGCCACATCACCGGCCAGACGCTGCACGTCAGCCATGGCGCGTTGGCCAAGTTCGGCTGATCGCCGTCGCCCCCCAACGGCTCGATCGTCGGAATTATTCCGGCCTTCGCGTCGGGTGAAACGGACGACCTCGCACTGCGTCGGATGGTTAGGGTTTGAAGCGTGACGATTCGACTCGGACTCCAGATCAACAATTTCTCCTACGGCGCATCCGGCCAGGGTGAGGTGGCCGACCTCTTCCCCACCGTCACCGCGCAGGCGCGCGAAGCGGACACCTCAGGGTTCGACTCGGTCTTCCTGATGGACCACTTCTACCAACTGCCGGGTATCGGCACTCCGGACCAGCCGATGCTGGAGGCCTACACCGCGCTCGGCGCGTTGGCGGCATCCACCGAGAACGTCCAACTGGGCACGCTGGTCACCGGCAACACCTACCGAAATCCCACGCACCTGGCCAAGTCGATCACCACGCTCGACGTGATCAGCCAGGGCAGGGCGATCCTCGGTATCGGCACCGGGTGGTTCGAACTCGAGCACGACCAGCTCGGTTACGAGTTCGGTACCTTCACCGACCGTTTCAACAAGCTCGGCGAGGCGCTGCAGATCATCCTGCCGATGATCAAGGGCGAACACCCCACATTTTCCGGGAAGTACTACCGCACTGAGAATGCCATGGCCAATCCCCGCTTCCGCGAACACATTCCGCTGATGATCGGCGGCAGTGGTGAGAAGAAGACCATCCCGCTGGCCGCTCGGCACTTCGACCACCTCAACGTCATCGCCGGCTTCGATGAGCTGGCCAAGAAGGTCGCGGTGGTCAAGCAGCGCTGCGAGGAGATCGACCGCGACCCGGCCACGCTGGAGACCAGCATGCTGGTCGGCGCAGTGGTCGGTGACATGAGTCCCGACATGATCCCCGACGACTTCAAGCAGCGAATGGTCGTCGGAAGCGTCGACCAGATCGCCGATCAGATCAAGACCAAGGTCTTGGACGCGGGCATCGACGGCGTCATCGTCTTCGTGCCCACGCAGACCGTCGGGTACCAGCCGGGTCAGATCACGGCGCTGGGAGAAGCGCTCAAGCCGCTGGTGGCCGGCTGACGGTATGCCCGGTGGGCCATCTCACCGCGCCCACCGGAAGCGTGGCGGCTAACGTATTCGTTGTACTGAACAGGTAATCCGCCAAGGAGTAATGATGAGCCATCCCGGAGCCACGGTGTCGGATCGGCACAAAGTGGTCATCATCGGATCGGGATTTGGTGGGCTGACCGCGGCCAAGACCCTGAAGAGGGCAGACGTCGACATCAAGATGATCGCCCGCACCACCCACCACCTGTTCCAGCCGCTGCTGTACCAGGTCGCGACCGGCATCATCTCCGAGGGCGAGATCGCCCCGGCGACGCGGGTCATCTTGCGCAACCAGAAGAACGCGCAGGTGTTGCTCGGCGACGTCACGCATGTCGATCTGAAGACCAAGACCGTCCGCTCCGAACTGCTCGGGCACACCTACGTGACGCCGTACGACAGCCTGGTCATCGCCGCGGGCGCAGGCCAGTCCTACTTCGGCAACGACCACTTCGCCGAGTTCGCGCCCGGCATGAAGTCCATCGACGACGCGCTCGAACTCCGCGGCCGCATTCTCGGGGCGTTCGAGCAGGCCGAGCGGTCCAGCGACCCGGCCCGACGCGAGAAGCTCCTAACGTTCGTCGTTGTCGGTGCAGGTCCGACGGGTGTGGAGATGGCCGGTCAGATCGCCGAACTCGCAGACCACACGCTCAAGGGCGCCTTTCGCCACATCGATTCGACCAAGGCCCGGGTCATCCTGCTCGACGCGGCGCCGGCGGTGCTCCCCCCGATGGGTGAGAAGCTCGGCAAGAAGGCGCAGGCCCGGTTGGAGAAGATGGGCGTCGAGATACAGCTCAACGCCATGGTCACCGATGTCGACCGCAACGGCATCACTGTCAAGAACCCCGACGGCTCGCTCCGTCGCATCGAGTCGGCCACGAAGGTGTGGTCGGCCGGTGTGTCCGCCAGCCCGCTCGGGCGCGACCTGGCCAACCAGTCAGGCGTGGAACTCGACCGGGCGGGCCGGGTGAAGGTGCTGCCCGATCTGTCGGTCCCCGGCAACCCTGACGTGTTCGTCGTCGGTGACATGGCGGCGGTCGAAGGGGTCCCCGGTATGGCGCAGGGTGCGATCCAGGGCGGGAAGTATGCCGCGAAGGCGATCATGTCCGGCCTCAAGGGTGCCGACCCGGCCCAGCGTGAACCTTTCAGCTATTTCGACAAGGGCTCGATGGCCACGGTGTCGAAGTTCAATGCGGTCGCCAAGATCGGGCCGTTGGAGTTCGGCGGCTTCATCGCCTGGTTGGCCTGGTTGTTCCTGCACTTGATCTACCTGGTGGGCTTCAAGACCAAGATCGTCACCATGCTGTCGTGGACCGTGACGTTCCTGGGACGAAACCGCGGCCAGCTGACCATCACCGAGCAGCAGGCGTACGCAAGGACCCGGATCGAGGAACTCGAGGAGATCGCGGCGTCCGTGCAGGACACCGAAAGAGCCGCGAGCTAGTTCACAGTGTGTCGCCCTGCCAGGTGGACAGGCACCCTCCGCCGGCCAACGCCAGCGTCGTTCCGGTGGTCTGCACCGCGCTGTGTGGGTAGTGAAGCTCGCTGACACACGCTCGTGGTGCGGCGATCGCGTCGTCGGTGATCGACCCGTCGCCGAGCTCGATCCGATGTCGCAGCAGTGGTTGCCCGCCTACGTCGGCATGTAGGGATCCCGACCAGAAGCCTTGGCGCTCACCGCTTCTGCCGATCTGTACGCGCTCAACGATCCTGACGTCGGCGCCGTCGGCAACCTCCAGGCGGGTGGCGACGTAGTGCCGCGAGGTGGCGGCGACGACGGTGGGTTGCGGTTCTAGGTCCAGCTCCCCCCCGACCTCCAGCGTCCAGATCGCATGCGATTCGAGAGTGTTCGGTCCGGGCAGCACCACCGTCGCTGCCACAGTGCGGAGCTTCAGGCGAGCTCCGGGCTCCACCACGAGCCGGATCCGGATCGAGTCTCCGCCCAGCGGCGTCGCAGCCGCCGAGACCAGATGGACCGTGTCAGCTTCGGTGCGACGGGCCGCGAGTCCGCCGCTGCACTCGATGCGCGGTGAGCGGTGCGGCCGCGCAACGATCACGACATCGGATCGCATCTAGAGCGCCGGGGCGACTTCGAGTTGTTCGCGCACCCACCCGAGGACCGCGGTGGCGGCCGGGTCGGCGGTCAGCGAGATCAGCACCGTGGGGCGTTCACCTCTCACTGTCGCCGCGTCGCGGCGCATCACCTCGAGGTCGGCGCCGACCATCGGTGCGAGGTCGGTCTTGTTGACCACCAACAGATCCGAGAAGGTGACACCCGGCCCGCCCTTACGGGGCACCTTGTCCCCTCCGGCGACGTCGATGACGAAGATCTGGACATCCACCAGCCCGGAGGAGAACGTCGCCGTGAGGTTGTCGCCGCCTGATTCCACCAGGATGAGGTCGAGTTCGTCGTGGGCGGCCACGAGGTCGTCGATGGCGTCCAGGTTGGCGGTGATGTCGTCGCGGATCGCGGTGTGCGGGCAGCCACCCGTCTGCACCGCAGCGATGCGGTCATCGGGCAGCACCGCGTTGCGGCGAAGGAAATCCGCGTCCTCGGTGGTGTAGATGTCGTTGGTCAGCACCGCGAGCGACAGCTCGTCACGAAGCTGACGGCACAGGGCGGCAACCAGAGCGGTCTTGCCGGAGCCGACGGGACCGCCGACGCCGATGCGCAGCGGCTCCCCTGGTCGGCGCTCGCGGCGGGGGCGATCGGCGTGGCCGTGCGGCTGGCCGTCAAGGAAATGTGGGGGCATACCAAGACCTTCTCTAAGAGGCGAACAACGGTCGATCGCGTTCGATGTGGCGCTGCGCGAGAACATCCAGCAGCGGGTCGGACAGGTCGGCGAGTTCCTTGGACGCTTCGGCGGCGGTCTCTTCGCACAGCTGTGACAGTCCGAAGGTCACCGCCGCGACATCGCCGGGGTCCAGTGCGAGCAACCGCTGCGCGGCAGTCGCCGAACCGGTCATCGTCGTATAGACCACGGACAACGCGGTGTGTTCGGGGGCCAGGCCGCTCGCAGCACCCACAGCCCCCGCGGCCACCGCGAGATGCGGCGTGCGGCCGAGCGCATCCCAGCCGGTGTCCGGCCAGACCCGACGGGCCAGCCGAACCAGTCCCCGGCCCTGTGCGCGGGAGGCTTGGCGGGCCGCGGGAGCCGGTGTGCGCGCGTCGGTTTCGCGGTCGCCGCTCCCGCCCTCGTCAGCACTCAACACCCCGGTGTGCACCGCGGCCGCCACCGATGCGGTGACCAGGGCGTGGGTCCTGATCCGGCGGCGCAGGAATGCGAGCAAGGTCCCCAGATCAACAACCAGACCGCTGGTGACCGCCTCCTCGACCCCTCCGGAGTGCACGTGCCCCCCGGTTGGAAGCCGGGAGTCGGCCAATGTCAGCAGCGTGGTCAGGTTCGACATCAGAAAAGGAAGTACCTCTGCGCCATGGGCAGTTCGGCAGCAGGTTGTTCCTGCCAGACCTCGCCGTCGATGCGCACCGTGAACGTGTCCGGATCCACCTCGATGTCCGGTGTCGCATCGTTGAGCGGCATCTGGGCCTTACCCACCGACCGCACATTGCCGACCGCGACGAGTCTGCGGTTGACCGCGATCCGATCGGCCAGCCCGTCCTCGACCGCCTGCGGCGAGACGAAATGCACCGAGGTGGCGGCTGCCGCCGCGGGGGCGGCGCCGAACATCGGCCGGGGTAGCACCGGCTGTGGCGTCGGGATGGAGGCGTTCGCGTCCCCCATCGCCGCCCACGCGATCATGCCGCCTTTGATCACGGCGTGCGGTCGCACTCCGAAGAAGGCGGGCTCCCAGAGCACCAGATCGGCCAACTTGCCGACCTCGACCGAACCGACCTCGTGATCGAGTCCGTGTGCGACGGCCGGACAGATCGTGTACTTGGCGACGTAGCGTTGCGCGCGGTTGTTGTCGGCGGCGGTATCGCCGGCCAGGAAGCCGCGCCGCCGCTTCATCACGTGCGCCGTCTGCCAGGTCCGCATCACCACCTCGCCGATGCGTCCCATCGCCTGGGCGTCACTGCCGATCATCGAGATCGCCCCGATGTCGTGTAGCAGGTCTTCGGCAGCGATCGTCGACGGCCTGATCCGGCTCTCCGCGAACGAGAGATCCTCCGGGACACTGGGATTGAGGTGATGGCAGACCATCAGCATGTCGAGGTGTTCATCGAGGGTGTTGACGGTGTGCGGCCGGGTCGGGTTGGTCGAACTCGGCAGAACGTTCGGCCGGCCCGCCACGGTGATGATGTCGGGTGCGTGTCCGCCTCCGGCGCCCTCGGTGTGGTAGGCGTGGATCGAACGACCCTTGATCGCGGCCAGAGTGTCCTCGACGAAGCCGGCCTCGTTGAGGGTGTCGGTGTGGATGTTGGCCTGCACCCCCGCGGCCTCGCTCACGGTGAGGCAGGCGTCGATCGCGGCGGGAGTGGTACCCCAGTCCTCGTGCAGCTTGAAACCCGCAGCACCGCCGCGTAATTGCTCCCACATCGCCTCGGAGCTGACGGTGTTGCCCTTGCCGAGCAGTGCGATGTTCATCGGCCACGAGTCGAGCGCCTCGAGCATCCGCGCCAGGTGCCACGATCCAGGGGTGACGGTGGTGGCCTTGCTGCCCTCGGCCGGTCCGGTTCCCCCCGCGACGATGGTGGTGATGCCTCCGCCGAGGGCCTCCTCCATGATCTGCGGACAGATCAGGTGCACGTGACAGTCGATGGCGCCGGCGGTGAGAATCCGGCCGTTGCCGGCGATGATCTCGGTCGACGGGCCTACGACCAGGTCAGGGTGCACGCCCGACATGATCTCGGGGTTGCCGGCTTTGCCGATCGCGGTGATGCGGCCGTCGCGAATACCGATGTCGGCCTTGATGATTCCCCAGTAGTCGAGGATCACCGCACCGGTGATGACGGTGTCCGGGGCGCCGTCGGCGCGTGTCGCACGCGACTGTCCCATCGACTCGCGCAGCACCTTCCCGCCGCCGAACACCGCCTCGTCGCCGGCCAGGCCGGGTCCGCCGCTGCGGTCCTCGGTGATCTCGACGAACAGGTCGGTGTCGGCGAGGCGGATTCGGTCACCGGTGGTCGGACCGAAGAGTGCTCCGTAGCGGGATCGGGACAGCGCAGTCATCAGTTCTGGTCCAATCTTCCCGGGGGGTTCAGGCTCAGGCCGTGCACCTCGCGGGTGCCGGCGAGCGGAACAAGTCGGACGCGCTGTGCCACCCCGGGCTCGAATCTGATCGCGGTACCGGCCGGGATGTCGAACCGGTGGCCGTGCGCAGCCGACCGGTCGAACTCCAGGGCGCCATTGGCCTGCGGCACATGTACGTGGCTGCCGACCTGAACGGGCCGGTCACCGGTGTTGACGACGTCCAACTCCAGTCGGGCCGCGCCTTCGTTGATCTCGATGTCGCCTTCGCCGTAGACGATCTCACCAGGAATCACCGTGCCAACCTCCTGCTCTTAGGGCGATCGCTCACGTGATCGGGTGGTGGACTGTGACGAGCTTGGTGCCGTCCGGGAACGTCGCCTCCACCTGGACGTCGTCGAGCATCTCGGGCACACCGTCCATCACGTCGTCGCGACCGAGCACCGACTGGCCGCTGACCATCAGCTCCGCCACGGTGCGGCCGTCGCGAGCGCCTTCGAGGACGTGGTCGGTGATGATTGCGATCGCTTCGGGGTGGTTGAGCTTCAGGCCGCGTGCCTGGCGTCGACGGGCGAGTTCCGCTGCATAGGAGAGCAGCAGCCGTTCTTGTTCATGCGGGGTCAAACGCATAGTTGGCGATACTGCCACGGAGCGGGGCAGTCAGCAGCGCAGCTGCGCCGGCGCTACTCGGGGGGCAGGTTCTGTAGCCGCACCTGCCCGCGTGCCACGAGGCGGTCCTGGGCGTCGGTGATGGTGATCAGCCACAGCTGCTGGCGCCTTCCCCGGTGGATCGGTGTCGACACCGCGGTCACCACTGAGCCGGAACCGATGGCGCGCAGGAAGTCGGTGTTGTTGTTGACGCCGACGACGTTGCCGCCGCCGTTGGCCGAAAGCCAGACGGCACCCGAGACACTGGCCAGGCTTTCGACGATCGAGCAGTACACGCCACCGTGCACGATCCCGTACGGCTGGAGAAGTTTGTCGGTGATCTCGAGCTGCGCTCGACCCCCCTCTGGGGTGACCTCGAGATAGCTCACTCCGAGCTCGCGGTCGAATCCGTTGCCCAGGCCTTCGGGAAGCTCAGTCGTCACGGCTCGTGTCTACACCCCGCCGAGTCGCTGTCACCGGTGGGGGTCGAGGGCGACATCGGCACAAGCGGACGGGCCCCACGCAGAGCGTGGGGCCCGTCCTTCGTGTGGACCGGGGGTCTCTGCAGCCCTCAGGACTCCGGCGCGGTCCGGTGGTTTCCGACAACTCTTCCCACCGCCTAGAGAATAGGCAAGGCTGCCCTAATTAAGCAAGACCTTCCCGGACAGCATGCGCGACGTGCCGCGTACCGGGAGCCCGAATCCCACGAAGGCGTCCAGCACGGCTTGTCCGCGGCGCATGCTGACGACCTCACTCGACCCGGCGAGCAGCGGGATCTGCGTCGACGCGCCCACAACGGATCCGCCGACGATGTGCCACATCGACGCCACTGTCATCGCGCCTCCGCTGACCGTTGCGAGCTTTGAGAACAACGGGCTCAGGGCGCGGTGACTGCGATGGGCGATCCATGTCGTCAACGCCGCCTCGCTGGGCAGCGCAACGATTCCGTCCTGTGCCGACCTGGCTACGCCCGTCGAGGATCGGTTGTAGAAGAACGGGTCATCAGGTAGGCCGCGAACCGTCGGATCGACCACGCCGACCCAGTCGATCGCGCCTTCGGAGTCGACGTGCACCCAGAGGTTCTCCAGACCGGTATCCCAGGCGCGTCCCTCGAGCACCAGGAGCGGTATCACGCGACCGACGACGACGTGGGCGAAGGTGGCGGCGAGTTGTTGAGCCACGGCAGCGTGACTTTCGGTTTCGGCGACGCCCGCGTCGAACATCGTCTGAAGCCGGTCGGTGGTCATGATCTCTGCCAGTGGCCACCAACGCCGGCGGGACAGATCGCCCATCACTGCCACGCCGTAGACGCGGGGGCATTCGCGATACAACTCCCGGAGTCGCCGGCTGGACTCGTGTATCGGCAGCGTGCGCCGGACCGCCATGCCCGCGATGAGCGGATCCTCGATGGCGACAGTCATGACACCTCCAATCTGAGTTAGGTTAGCCTTACTATAGTGCGACGCGTCGAAGGAGCTACCCGCTGTGACTGGACTCACAAGCCTCGATGAGACGGCCGGTGAACGCGGATGCGTTGGCATCGGTTGTCCCGGTGACGGGTATGAAACGGGTAGCCACGGAAGTGATACGACACGCGGTAGTAGCCGCGTAGTACGCTTTGAGCTACAGCCGGTAGGAGATGGACGAAAGATGGCCAAGGTGACACGGCTCGGGGAGCTTGAGCGATCTGTGATGGACCACTTGTGGTCCTCGAACGAGCCGCAAACTGTGCGCCAGGTGCACGAAGCGCTCGCAGCGCATCGCGACCTCGCCTACACGACGATCATGACCGTGCTCCAGCGGCTGGCCAAGAAAAATCTTGTCGTTCAACACCGCGACGATCGGGCACACCGCTACGCGCCGACGCATGGTCGCGACGAGTTGGTAGCCGGGCTGATGGTCGACGCACTCGACCAGGCCGCCGACTCGGGCAGCCGGGAGGCCGCCCTGGTGCATTTTGTCGAGCGCGTCGGGGCCGACGAGGCCGCCGCACTACGCCGTGCGCTGGCCGAACTCGAAGACAAAGAACGTCACAACCCACCCGCTGGCGGTGCGGGTACCGCCTGAGAGAGACTTACAGCGTGTCCGCGCTGGCCTTCACCATCGTTGCTCTGCTCCTGTCGGGGCCGGTGCCCGCGATGCTGGCGCGAGCGAGCTGGCCACTGCGCGCACCGCGGGCGGCCATCGTGCTGTGGCAGTCCATCGCGTTGGCCGCGGTCCTGTCGGCATTCTCCGCCGGAATCGCCATCGCCAGTCGGCTGTTCGTGCCGGGCGAGGACGGACGCCCCACCGCGACATTCACCAGTGAGATCGCCGTTCTCGGGTGGCCGCTGTGGGCGGCCTACGTGTTCGTCTTCGCCCTCACGCTGATGATCGGTGCCCGGCTGATCGCCTCGGTGGTCAACGTCGCGATCGCCACCCGCCGCCGCCGCGCCCGCCACCGGATGGTGGTTGATCTCGTCGGCTCATCACACGTCACCACGTCGCAGCTGTGTGGCCATCACCCGCGTCCGCTCAACGGAGGCGAACTGCGGATCCTCGACGTCGCCGAGCCGCTTGCGTACTGCCTGCCCGGGGTCCGCAGCCGCGTCGTCGTCAGCGAGGGCGTGCTGAACACGCTGTCGGGCAGCGAGATCACCGCGATCCTTGCGCACGAGCACGCCCACCTGCGCGCCCGTCACGACCTCGTTCTGGAGATGTTCACAGCGGTGCACGCCGCGTTTCCCCGATTCGTCCGCAGCGCCAATGCGCTCGACGCCGTGCGTCTGCTGATCGAACTGCTGGCCGACGACTCCGCGGTGCGCACCGCAGGACCCACCCCGCTGGCGCGCGCGCTGGTCGCCTGCGCCTCCGGGCGTACGCCCCGTGGGGCCCTGGCCGCAGGTGGGCCGACGACGGTGGTGCGGGTGCGCCGGCTCGCGGGCAGGCCCAACAGTCTGAGCCTCGCGGTCGGTGCCTACGTCGCCGCGGCAGCTGTGCTCGTCATCCCGACCGTCGCGTTGGCGGTTCCGTGGTTGACCGAGCTCCATCGGCTGTTCCTTGCCTGAGCGCCCGGAACACACTGGGTGTTTGATGACTGAGAAGCTGTGCCGCCACAAGACATCGAAAGGGTTTCGTCTATGAGCTCGTCGCAGTCCCCCGCCACCGCGCAGATCGGTGTCACCGGTCTTGCCGTCATGGGATCGAACATCGCCCGTAACTTCGCCAAACACGGGTACACGGTGGCGCTGCACAACCGCTCGATCGCCAAGACCGACGCGCTGCTGGCCGAGCACGGCTCCGACGGTGACTTCGTCCGCAGCGAGACGATCCCGGAATTCCTTGCCGCGCTTGAGAAGCCGCGACGTGTCTTGATCATGGTGAAGGCCGGCGACCCGACCGACGCCGTGATCGACGAGCTCGCCGACGCGATGGAGGAAGGCGACATCATCATCGACGGCGGCAACGCCCTCTACACCGACACCATCCGTCGCGAGAAGGCGATTCGTGCCCGCGGCCTGCACTTCGTGGGCGCGGGCATCTCCGGCGGCGAGGAGGGCGCGCTCAACGGGCCGTCGATCATGCCGGGCGGGCCCGCCGAGTCCTACGAGAGCCTGGGTCCGCTGCTCGAGGAGATCTCGGCGCATGTCGACGGTGTGCCCTGCTGCACCCACATCGGACCCGACGGCGCAGGCCATTTCGTCAAGATGGTGCACAACGGCATCGAATACTCCGACATGCAGTTGATCGGCGAGGCCTACCAGCTGCTGCGCGATGGCCTGGGTAAGTCCGCGCCCGAGATCGCCGACGTCTTCGAGGAGTGGAACTCCGGTGACCTCGACAGCTTCCTGGTGGAGATCACCGCGGAGGTCCTGCGCCAGACCGACGCCAAGACCGGCAAGCCGCTGGTCGACCTGATCCTCGATGAAGCCGAGCAGAAGGGCACCGGCCGGTGGACGGTGAAGTCCGCTCTCGACCTGGGAGTGCCCGTCACCGGGATTGCCGAGGCGGTATTCGCCCGCGCGCTGTCGGGTTCGGTGGCCCAGCGCAAGGCGACCACCGGACTCGCTTCAGGTGATCTCGGCCAGAAGCCCTCCGACGCCGCGCAATTCACCGAGGACATCCGCCAGGCCCTGTACGCATCGAAGATCATCGCCTATGCCCAGGGGTTCAACCAGATCCAGGCAGGCTCGGCCGAGTACGACTGGGGCATCACCCCCGGCGACATGGCGACCATCTGGCGCGGCGGCTGCATCATCCGCGCCAAGTTCCTCAACAGGATCAAGGACGCGTTCGACAACGACCCAGACCTGCCGAGCCTGATCGTCGATCCGTACTTCCGTGCCGCGATCGAGAACGCCATCGACAGCTGGCGTCGCGTGGTCGTCAAGGCCACCGAGTTGGGCATCCCGATCCCCGGGTTCAGTTCGGCGCTGTCGTACTACGACGGGCTGCGCACCGAGCGGCTGCCGGCGGCCCTGACCCAGGGGCTGCGCGATTTCTTCGGCGCACACACCTACGGTCGGATCGACACCGATCCGGCCAAGAGGTTCCACACGCTGTGGAGCGGGGATCGCAGCGAGGTCGAGGCCTGACCGCGGTCGGCCTGAGAGGCGCAGTGCCACGATGAGGTTTCTGGACGGCCACGAGCCGCCGTACGAGCTGACCTACAACGACGTCTTCGTCGTGCCCAATCGCAGCGACGTCGCATCACGGTTCGACGTCGACCTGTCGACGTCGGACGGGACCGGCACCACCATCCCGGTGGTCGTCGCGAACATGACGGCGGTGGCCGGTCGCCGGATGGCCGAGACCGTCGCGCGCCGCGGTGGCATCGTCGTGCTCCCGCAGGATCTTCCGATGCAAGCGGTCAAGGACACCGTCGACTTCGTCAAGAGTCGCGACCTGGTGGCCGATACGCCCGTGACGTTGTCGCCGGAGGCCTCGGTCTCCGACGCCTGCGCCCTGATCCACAAACGTGCGCACGGTGCGGCGGTGGTGGTGTTCGAGAACCGCCCCGTCGGGCTGGTCACCGAGTCGGCGTGTTCCGGCATCGACCGCTTCACCAGGGTGCGCGATATCGCCGCCACAGACATCGTCACCGCACCGTTGGGAACGGACCCGCGCAAGGTCTTCGACCTTCTCGAGCACGCGCCCTCAGGGGTCGCTCTGATGACCGAACCCGACGGCACGCTCGCGGGAATCCTGACCCGCACCGGCGCGATTCGGGCCGGCATCTACAACCCTGCTGTCGATGCGGCCGGTCGCCTGCGGATCGCCGCGGCGGTAGGGATCAACGGCGATGTCGCGGCGAAGGCCACCGCACTCGCCGAGGCCGGTGTCGACGTGCTCGTCGTCGACACCGCACACGGCCACCAGGCCAAGATGATCGACGCGGTCAAAGCGGTGTCCTCGCTCGGCCTGGGCCTGCCGCTGGCGGCCGGCAACGTGGTGTCGGCCGAGGGCACCCGCGATCTGCTGAATGCCGGCGCCTCGATCGTCAAGGTCGGTGTCGGCCCCGGAGCGATGTGCACCACTCGGATGATGACCGGCGTCGGCCGGCCCCAGTTCTCTGCAGTGGTCGAATGTGCAACGGCGGCAAAGCAACTCGGCGGCCACGTATGGGCCGACGGTGGTGTGCGGCATCCGCGTGATGTGGCGCTCGCGCTGGCCGCGGGTGCATCCAACGTGATGATCGGATCGTGGTTCGCCGGAACCTACGAGTCGCCCGGGGATCTGCTGCGCGATCGCGACGGGCAGCCGTACAAGGAGAGCTACGGCATGGCCTCCAAGCGCGCCGTCGCGGCACGCACCAGCGCCGACAGTGCGTTCGACCGCGCCCGCAAGGCGCTTTTCGAGGAGGGCATCTCGACCTCCAAGATGAACCTCGATCCGTCTCGGGGCGGAGTCGAGGATCTGCTGGACCACATCACCTCGGGCGTGCGCAGCACCTGCACCTACGTGGGTGCGGCGACGCTGGCCGAACTGCACGAGAAAGTGGTGCTCGGGGTGCAGTCAGCCGCCGGCTTCGCCGAGGGCCACCCGCTGCCCACCGGTTGGTGACGGATACGCCAGCAGGGTGTCGTCGACGGTGACCCGGACCCGCTCCCCCGCGCTGAGGAACATCTCGCCCGGGCTGCGCAGCACCAGCGGTGTGCCGTCATCGAGTTCGATGTGCACTGCGGTCTCCGACCCGTAGAAGCGATATGAGGTGACGGTCGCTTCGCAGGAGTCGCCGTCGGACCGGCCGTCGGCGATCCGGACATGCTCCGGGCGCAGCACCACCACGGCAGGCCCGTCGGGCACCGGGAGCTTGGCGAGGTGTGCGCCGAGTGCGGTGTGCACCATGCCGTTCCGGGCCTCGCCGGTGAGTTCGACTGTCGCACCGACGAACCGTGCTGCTGCCAGAGTGGTTGGGCGGGAATACAACTCGGCGGGTGTGCCGTGCTGGGTGACGTTGCCGTCCATCAGCAGCGCCACTGAGTCGGCCAGTGAGAGCGCCTCGGACTGGTCGTGGGTGACCAGCAACGCGGTGGTGCCGGCCGACCGCAGGATGGTGGCGATGTCTTCCCGGACCCGCTCGCGCAACCCCGCATCGAGCGCGGCGAACGGTTCGTCGAGCAGCAGCACCCGTGGCTCGGCGGCCAGCGCCCGCGCCAGCGCGACCCGTTGCTGCTGACCGCCGGAGAGTTCGTGGGGGCGGGCGTCGGCCAGGCCCTCGAGCCCGACCACCTCCAACCAGTGGCCCACCAGGGCGGCCGACTCGGCGCGACGGCTCCGATCGAGCCCGAAGGTGATGTTGCCGCCGACGCTCAGATGCGGGAACAGGGCGCCTTCCTGCGGCATCAGGCCGACCCGGCGCCGGTGTGCGGGGATCACGATCCCGGGTTCGTCCGGGGTCTTGCGCACGACGACCTCCCCGCCGATGCGCACGGTGCCGGCTTCGGGCTCCTCGAATCCGGCAAGGATCCGAAGCAGCGTCGTCTTGCCGCAACCCGATGGCCCCAGGACTGCGGTGATGGTGCTCGACGGCATCTCGAGGTCCAACCCTCGCAGCACCGTGTGCTCACCAAAAGCCTTGCGCACGCCGATGATGTCGACGTCGGCGGTTCGGTCAGTCACTGCGGACCTGGCTGACGAGGTTGGCGCTCCACAGACCGAGGATCGCGGTCGGAACGGCGGCGAACACCACCAGGGCTGCGGCGTACGGCGCGGCCGCGGAGTAGTCGCTGACAAAGCTGTTCGCCCACAGTCGGGTGGCCAACGTGTCCGTGCCGGTCGGACGAAGTAGCAGCGTCACCGGCAACTCCTTCATGCACGTCAACAACACCAGGGCGGCACCCGCCGCGATGCCGGGAGCGGCGCCCCGGGCGGTCACGGTGAGGAAAGCCCGCAACGGTCCCCGTCCGAGGGAGCGAGCCACTTCTTCGAGACGTATCGGTGCCGACTCCACCGCTGATCGGATCGACCCCACCGCGAGCGGAATGAACAGTACCGCGTACGCCAGGATCAACAGGGGCTCGCGCTGGTAGATGGGGCGCAGCAACAACACGCCCACCGAAACCATGGCGATGGCGACAACGATCGACGGCAGACCGTGCGAGATGTAGCCGGCGCCTTCGAGCATGCGGGTGGCTCGGGTGCGGTAGCGGGCGGCCAGCACCCCGAGCGGCATGGCGGCCAGGGTGCAGACCACCGCAGCACCCACTGACAGCCAGATCGTCGACGTCAGAGCATCGAACCAGCGTTCCCGGTCCCAGCGGACTCCGCCCGCGATCAACCAGCCGGTCAACTCCACGAACGGGACGACGAGGGCCGCGAACAGGACGACGACCGCGGGTAGCAGTGCCACCGCACGCCACCGGCCGAGCTTGTTCACCGGGGCCGGTCGTGGCGCACCGGACCCGATCCGCGACGCCGCGGCCCGACCGCGGGCGCGGTGCTCAGCGAGGACGAGCGCGACGGCGAAGACCAGGAGCACCAACGACAGCACGGCGGCGCGCGCGGGGTTGAACCCGGATCGGTACGCCCCGAAGATCACCCACGTGAAGGCCTCGTACCGCATGGCGGCGACGGCGCCGAAGTCGCTGAGCACGTACAACGCCACCAGCAGAGCACCCGCCGCGATGGCGGCGCGGGCCTGGCGCAACGTCACCCGGAACAGCACGGCGAAGCCGTTGTGGCCAAGCGACCTGGCCACCTCTTCCTGGGCCGGGTCGACCCTCGACACCGCGGCCATCGTGGTCATCATCACCAACGGATAACTGACCAGGGTGAGCACCAGGCAGGCGCCCCAGAAGCCGACCACCTGAGGGGCCGCAGAGACCCACAGGTAGCCGAGCAGGTAGCTCGGCATCGCCAGGGGCAGCGTCAACAGCACGGTCAACACCCGGCGTCCCGGCAGATCGGTGCGGTTGATCAGCGTCGCGAACCCGACACCGAGCACCACACACGCCACGGTCACCACGATGACCAGCAGCATCGAGCGCCACACCAACGCCGCGGTGCGCGGTTGGATCAGCTCATGGACGATGAAATCCAGGCCGCGTTCATTGGCGCGTTGTGCCAGGTAGAGCAGTGGCAGCAGGGTCGCAGCCACCACGACGGCGGCCGCGAGCACCAGCAGCGCCGGTGCCCGCGGCCGCCCGGAAAGACGCGGCATCAAGCGGTCAGTTGGTCAACAGACCGGTCTCGACGAGCATCTCCTGGGTGGCTTCCAGGTCGTCGAGCTGAGAAAGGTCGACAGCCGGCGGCTGCAGTTCGCTCAGCGGGGGCATGTCACCGTTCGGGGCGATGCCCGCGACGAGCGGGTACTCGGTCGTTTCCGTGGCGAAATACTCCTGACCGGCGGCGCTGACGAGGTAGGCGGCGAGTTCCTGGGCCTGCTCGGGGTGGGGGGCGGTGTTGAGGACACCCACTCCGGCGACATTGACCAGGCCACCGGGGTCACCGGGGGCCATGAACTGGTTGCGCGCCACGACCTCGTCGGCGGACGTGCTGTTGATGAGCTCATACAGGTAGTAGTGGTTGGTCAGCCCCAGCGGAATTTCGCCGGCATTGATCGCGTCGCGCATCGGCCCGTTGCCCTCGAACGGGCGGGGTTCCTGAGCGGCGAAGGCTTCCAGCCACTGGCGGGCGCCGTCGTCGCCGCGCACCACCCGGAGGCCCGTGACAAATGACTGCCACGAGGCATTGCTCGGGGCGTATCCGATCTGGCCGCGCCATTCGGGGGCAAGCAGGCCGTCGATGGTGTCGGGCACCGTCGGGGCAAGCTCGGGGTTGTAGGTGATGACCCGGGCACGTCCGGAGACGCCGAGCCAGGTGCCGTCGGCCGCGGAGTAGGCGGCGGGCACGGCTGCCAGCGTCTCGGGGTTGATCGGGGCGAACAATCCGGCGTTGGACACCGCGCCCAGGGCGCCGGCGTCCTGGGACAGGAAGATGTCGGCCGGTGAACTCTCACCCTCGGTGATCAGCTGGGCGGCCAGTTCGCCCGATCCCGCGTAGCGCGCTTCGACCTCGATACCGGTGTCACTGGTGAACTGCTCGAGCAGGGGCGCGACGAGGTCCTCGCTACGGCCCGAATAGACGACGACCCGATCCGCGGAACCCTCGGCCGCGGTGGTGCCGCTGTCTGCGCTGTCCGATCCGGACCCGCATGCGGTGAGTGAAAGTGCCAGGGCTGTGGCCGAGACCGCCGCCGCGATGAACCTGAACCGCCGGGCGCTGGGTAGCGACATGAGGAGGATGACCTGCCTTCTTCTCGACGGCTCGGATCGGCCGTGCTGGGACTCGGAGCTGTGCATCACCTGTGAGGTGATGCAAACCTACCATTGCCAAAGGTTAGGCTAACTATATTTGCGTGGGCAGCGGTGGAGCGGCCGAACCCGCGGGTCCGCTAGCATGTGTGGGCAATCAGGCGGACGTCCCACCCCCGAAAGAGCGTGGCGAATTCCCCTGGCACGAAGACGAAAGGGAACAGGTGCCGCAGGCACTGGATGGAGACCCATCCGAGCCGGCCGGACACGCCGAGCGGCCTGCCGGGGAACCCACCGAGGCCGAACCGTCCTCTAGCCGGCCGGGTCCCCTGCCCGGCTTCCCCGGCGATGCGCTCCGCACAGGGCGAGGGCCTTCATGAGCACCGCCATGTCGCTGCTGGCGCTCCTCGGTTTCATCATGCTCACCGCGGGCACGGCGGTTTTTGTCGCCGCGGAGTTCTCACTGACTGCGCTGGAGCGCAGCACAGTCGAGGCCAACGTCCGCACCGGCGACCGCCGCGACCGACTCGTGCAGAAGGCGCACCGCACCCTGTCCACCCAGCTGTCAGGCGCACAGGTGGGCATCTCGATCACCACGCTGGCCACCGGCTTCCTCGCCGAACCGGTCGTCGCGCGATTGATCGAACCGGGTCTGACTGCCCTGCGTGTGCCGCCCGCCTTCACCACTGGACTGGCGCTGATCCTGGCGATCCTGATCGCCACCTCCATTTCGATGATCTTCGGTGAGCTGGTGCCCAAGAACCTCGCGGTGGCCCGTCCCGTGCCGACGGCGCGATGGTCGGCGGGACCGCAACTGTTCTTCTCCTTCACCTTCACGCCGTTGATTCGACTGACCAACGGCACCGCGAACTGGATCCTCCGGCGTCTCGGCATCGAGCCGGCCGAAGAACTCCGGTCCGCACGCTCACCGCAGGAGCTGGTGTCGCTGGTGCGCACGTCCGCACGAAGCGGGTCGCTGGATCCGGTCACGGCACAGCTGGTGGATCGATCGTTGAAGTTCGGCGAACGCACCGCCGAGGAACTCATGACACCGCGGTCCACCATCGACACCCTCGACGCCGATGGCACCGTGGCTGATCTCAGCGAGGCGGCCGTCAGGACCGGGCACTCCCGGTTTCCCGTCATCGACGGCGACCTCGACGAGACCATCGGCGTGGTGCACGTCAAACAGGTCTTCGCGGTGCCGTACGCCGCGCGGTCGTCGAAACGGCTGGCCGAGATCGTGCAGCCGGTCGCGAGAGTGCCGTCGACCCTGGACGGCGACGCGGTGATGTCCGAGGTGCGGGCCAACGGCCTGCAGACCGCGCTGGTGGTCGACGAGTACGGAGGCACCGCGGGCATGGTGACGGTGGAGGACCTGATCGAGGAGATCGTCGGAGACGTGCGCGACGAGCACGACGACGAACCGCCCGACGTGGTGCACGCCGGGCGTGGCTGGCAGGTGTCGGGGCTGCTGCGCATCGACGAGGTGGCGCAGAACACCGAATTCCGGGCTCCCGAAGGTGATTACGAAACCATCGGCGGCCTCGTGCTGGAGAAACTCGGACACATCCCCGACGAAGGAGAATCCACCGAGCTGATCGCCTTCAACCCGGACGGGCCGATCGAGGATCCGGTGCTCTGGCTGGCGACCGTGCTGCGCATGGACGGTCGCCGGATCGACCTGCTCGACCTCACCGAGCTGGGCCGCCGCAGCGATGACGACGGGCCGAGTTGATGGGAGACATCTTCGGAGTCCTGCTGACGGTGTTGCTGTTGGCGGCCAACGCGTTTTTTGTCGGTTCCGAGTTCGCGTTGATCTCAGCGCGCCGGGACCGGCTGGAGGCGCTGGCCGAGCAGGGTAAGAGAAGCGCGGTCACCGTGATCCGGGCCGGCGAGAACCTGTCGCTGATGCTGGCCGGCGCGCAGCTCGGCATCACGGTGTGCTCGATCCTTCTGGGTCGGGTGGCCGAGCCCGCCGTCGCCCATCTGCTGGAGGTGCCGTTCGGTCTCCTCGGCATCCCGGATGCTCTGCTGCACACGGTGTCATTCCTGGTGGCGCTGTCCATCGTGGTCACCCTGCACGTGCTGCTCGGCGAGATGGTGCCGAAGAACATCGCGATCGCCGGCCCGGAGTCGACGGCCATGCTGCTCATACCGCCCTATCTGATCTACATCCGCGCCGCCCGACCGTTCATCGCGTTCTACAACTGGTGTGCCAACGTCACCCTGCGGGCGTTCGGGGTGGAGCCGAAGGACGAGCTCGACGTCACCGTGTCGACCGTCGAACTCTCCGAGATGATCGCCGAGTCGTTGTCCGAAGGGCTGCTCGACCCCGAAGAACACACCAGGCTGACCAGGGCATTACAGATCCGCAACCGGGTCGTCGACGACGTGGCGATACCCCTGGACCGGATCCGGGCGGTGCCGGTCGCACGCGAGGGCGCGGGTCCGACGGTCGGTGCCCTCGAGGAAGCGCTGACGGAGACCGGCTACTCCCGATTCCCTGTAGCCGATCCGCGCGGGGCGTTCATCGGATACCTCCACATCAAGGACGTCCTACCGATGGTGGCTGAGCCGCATGACGAGGCGATGATCGTGGATTCGTCGATGGTGCGACCGTTTCCGCAGGTGCCCGCGTCGTTACCGCTCCCCGACGCGCTCTCGCGACTGCGGCGCAGCAACAGCCACCTCGCACTCGTCACCGCGGCCGACGGACAGGTCACCGCGGTGGTAGCGCTCGAGGATCTCGTCGAGGATCTTGTCGGCACTGTCAGGGACGGCACGCACCGTGTCTGATTCGCGGCCCGCCGCGGTGTCTGATGCCCGGCCCGCCGCGGTTCTCCCCCCGACGCGCTGGCAGCTCCTCCAATCCGCCCACCACAAGCGCGTCGACGACTTCCTCGAACCGCACCTCGCGCGCCGGCGAACCGGTCAGACCCACCCGGTGTTCGACTTCCTCTTCACCTACTACAGCCTCCGGCCGCGTCAGCTGCGGGTGTGGCATCCCGGTTACGGCATCGTGCTCGCAGGCGAGTCGGGTCATCACCATCTGGACCGAGCCGGGTACACGCGACACCCCGAGGGCGTGACCGTCAGTCGTGAGCATCTTCATGCCCGCGTCGAGACTGTGACTTTCATCGCCGACCTGCTGGGCGCCACGGCATCCCGGCCGGCGCGGTTCAACTGCTTCGGTCTGCACGAATGGGCGATGGTCTATCAGGCGTCATCGGTCCGCCACGGTGGTGTGCCGCTGCGCCTCGGTGCCGCGGCAACCGATGCGGTGGTTGAGTCAATGCCGTTGCGCTGCAGTCACTTCGACGCCTATCGATTCTTCACCGAACCGGCGGCCCGGCGGAATTCCCAGCCCCTGACCAGGAAGTCGCAGATCGCCGCCGAACAGCCGGGGTGCGTCCACGCTGGGATGGACCTGTACAAGTGGGCGTTCAAACTGGCGCCGTTGGTCGACTCGGGGCTGGTGATGGACTGCCTCGAACTGGCAGCCGACGCCCGGGTGCTGGACATGCGGGCCAGTCCGTACGATCTACGTGCGCTCGGATTCGAGCCGATCGCCGTCGAAAACCCGGGTGGACGACGGGAATACGCGAAGGCGCAGGAGGCGATCAGCGAACGTGCCCGCCCGCTGCGCGCGAGGCTGATGGACAGGTGCGCAGCGTTGCTGAGCACCGCCGCTTGCGATTAGGCCTGTTAACGCTGGGTAAGCTGGATCGACGACATTGCACACGGCGCGTATGCCTCGAAAGGCGTGCGCGCAGCGAGGGAGGAATCATGACCGAACGCGTGACCGTGGGCAACCTGCGCGTCGACCCGGTGCTGTACGAGTTCATCACCAGCGAGGCGCTGGTGGGTACCGACCTCGACCCCGACACGTTCTGGTCCGGCGTCGACAAAGTCGTCGCCGACCTGACCCCGAAGAACCAGGACCTGCTCGCCCGCCGTGACGAGTTGCAGGCGCAGATCGACAAGTGGCACCGGGCGCGGGTGATCGGGCCCTTCGACGCCGACGAGTACAAGCAGTTCCTCGTCGACATCGGGTACCTGCAGCCCGAACCGGCCGACTTCACGATCACCACCTCCGGCGTGGACGATGAGATCACCACGACCGCCGGCCCCCAGCTCGTCGTCCCCATCCTCAACGCGCGCTTCGCGCTCAACGCCGCCAACGCGCGGTGGGGCTCGCTGTACGACGCGCTGTACGGCACCGACGTCATCTCCGAGGAGGACGGCGCCGAGAAGGGCAGCAGCTACAACCGAGTGCGAGGCGACAAGGTCATCGCCTACGCGCGACGGTTCCTCGACGGCGCCGTCCCGCTGGCGTCCGGTTCGTGGGCCGACATCACCGGCCTCAAGATCGACGACGGCCAGGTGCTGGCCACGCTGGGCGACGACCTGACGGGTCTGGCTGAGCCAGATCAGTTCGCCGGCTACACAGGTAACGCCGAGAGCCCCGAGGCGGTGCTCCTGGTCAACAACGGCCTGCACATCGAGATCCTGGTCGACGCCGACTCCCCCATCGGTTCCACCGATGCAGCGGGCATCAAGGACGTGGTGCTGGAGTCTGCGATCACCACGATCATGGACTTCGAGGATTCCGTCGCCGCCGTCGATGCCGAGGACAAAGTGCTCGGCTACCGCAACTGGCTCGGACTCAACCGCGGCGACCTCAGCGAGGAAGTCGCCAAGGGGGACAAGACATTCACGCGAGTCCTCAACGAAGACCGCACCTACACCTCCCCTGACGGCGGCGACCTCACGCTGCCGGGCCGCAGCCTGATGTTCGTGCGCAACGTCGGCCACCTGATGACCAACGACGCGATCGTCTTCGACGCTGACGGCGAGGATGGCGCAGAGATCCCGGAGGGCATCCAGGACGCGTTGTTCACCAGCCTGATCGCCACTCACGGGTTACGCGGAGGGGCCGACAACGACGGAGCCAACGGACCGCTCGCCAACAGTCGCACCGGATCGATCTACATCGTCAAACCCAAGATGCACGGTCCGGAAGAAGTGGCATTCACCTGTGAGTTGTTCAGCCGCGTCGAGGATGTGCTCGGACTGCCGCAGAACACCATCAAGGTCGGAATCATGGACGAGGAGCGCCGCACCACGGTGAATCTCAAGGCCTGCATCAAGGCCGCCGCCGACCGTGTGGTGTTCATCAACACCGGGTTCCTGGACCGCACCGGCGACGAGATCCACACCGCGATGCAGGCGGGCCCGATGATCCGTAAGGGATCGATGAAGTCCCAGCCGTGGATCCAGGCCTATGAAAACCAGAATGTCGACATCGGGCTGGAGACGGGTTTCTCAGGTCGAGCGCAGATCGGCAAGGGTATGTGGGCGATGACCGACCTGATGGGCGACATGGTCGAGCAGAAGATCGGTCAGCCCAAGGCCGGCGCCACCACTGCCTGGGTGCCATCGCCGACGGCGGCGACCCTGCACGCGATGCACTATCACGAGGTCGACGTCTACGCCGTGCACCAGGAGCTCGCAGGCAACCGGCGCTCCACTCTGGAGGAGCTGCTGACCATTCCGCTGGCCAAGGAGCTCGCGTGGGCGCCGGAGGAGATCCGCGAGGAGGTCGACAACAACTGTCAGTCGATCCTCGGCTACGTGGTGCGCTGGATCGATGCCGGGGTCGGGTGCTCGAAGGTGCCCGACATCCACGATGTCGCGTTGATGGAGGATCGTGCCACCCTGCGGATCTCCAGCCAGCTGCTGGCCAACTGGTTGCGCCACGGAGTGATCACCGAAGAAGACGTCAGGGCCAGCCTGCGCCGGATGGCGGCGGTAGTCGACGAACAGAACGCCGGCGACCCGGAATTCCGTCCGATGGCGGTCGACCCGGACAACAGCATCGCGTTCCAGGCGGCCCAGGAATTGATCCTCGCCGGCGGTGAGCAGCCCAACGGGTACACCGAGCCGATCCTGCATCGGCGGCGCCGAGAGTTCAAGGCAGCTAGTAACGTTGGCTGACGCGATGACCAGTCGACTGAGCGCAGACCACGGTCGGACGGCCGGGCATGGGTAGGCACAGCCTCCCCGATCCCGAGGACGCCGGACGGCCGGGCCCTTCCGAGGAGCCGGACGAACAGCAGACCGAGCGCTTCGGGTTCGATGCGGGTGCGCAATCGGACGAGGCCGGGTTCGACGACGAATTAGGGCCGTCGGACCGGCGGGACGCCGACTCCGACACTTACGACTCCGACACCTACGACTCCGACACCTACGACTCCGACACCTACGAAGAAGACTTCGGGTACTCCGACCGCGCTGATGAGTTCGGCTACCCCGATCGCGAGCCCGCGGTGGCACCCTTCTCCGGCCCATCGCCGACAGGTCCGCAACACGGCGGCGACTGGGAGGGCGGCGAGTGGACCGGTAGCCACCGCGCGATCACGCCGGGTCGGCGCGGAATCAGCATCGGTGTCATCGTCGCCCTGGTCACCGTGGTTGTTGTCGTCGGAGCCGTGATCCTGTGGCGGTTCTTCGGCGATGTGCTCTCGAACCGATCCGACGTCGCTGCCGCACGGTGTGTGGACGGCGAGGTCAAGGTTGCCGTCATTGCCGATCCGGCGATCACCGAACCTGTTGCCGCACTTGCGGAGCGCTACAACCAGACCGCCGCCCCGGTCGGTGACCGCTGTGTCAACGTGGCGGTCCAGTCCGCCGATTCAGACCAGGTCGTCAACGGATTCGCCGGCGAATGGCCGGCCGATCTGGGTGACCGGCCGGCACTGTGGATCCCCGGAAGTTCGGTGTCGGAGGCCCGTCTGGAAGCCGTGGCAGGCGCCGAAACCGTCAGCGACAGCCGCTCGCTGGTGACCTCGCCCGTGCTGCTCGCGGTGACGCCCGAACTGCAGGGCGCCCTCGGCGAGCAGAACTGGGGGACCCTCCCCGGTTTGCAGACGAATCCCGCTGCGCTCGACGGACTGGGTCTCCCGGGGTGGGGCGGGCTCCGCCTGGCACTCCCCCTGTCTCAGGACAGCGACGCCGCCTACCTGGCGGCCGAGGCCGTGGCCGCCGCTGCTGCGCCGTCCGGTCAGCCGGTCAGCGCGGGTCTGGGCGCTGTGAGCACTCTGATCGGCGGCGCTCCCGAACTCGCCGATGGCAACGCCGCCACGGCCCTCGATGCCCTCACCGATTCATCCGATGCGGCCGGCGCCCCGGTGCACGCCGTGGTGACCACCGAACAGCGGCTCTTCCAGCGTGCGGCGGAGCTTCCCGACGCGGCATCACAACTGGCAGGGTGGTTGCCGCCGGGTCCGACCGCGATGGCCGACTTCCCCACCGTATTGCTGGCGGGCGACTGGCTGGCCCAGGAGCAGATCACCGCCGCCAGCGAGTTCGCCCGGTTCCTGCGGAAGCCGGAGCAACTCGGCGAGCTCGCGCAGGCGGGATTCCGGGTCGAGGGTGGCACACCGCCGGCCAGCGAGGTCGTCGACTTCGCGCCGGTGGCCGCCCCGCTGAACGTCGGAGACAAAGCGGTGCGCGCGACCGTGGCTGACACGTTGACCGCACCGGTGCTGAGCCCGACCGTCACCATCATGCTGGACCAGTCGATGCCCACCGACGAGGGCGGCAATGCCCGACTGGCCAATGTCGTCGACGCGCTCAAGGCGCGACTTCAAGTACTCCCCGCCGATTCCGGGGTGGGGTTGTGGACCTTCGACGGCGTGCAGGGACGCTCCGAAGTGAGCATGGGTGCGCTGTCCGATCCGCTCGACGGACAGCCCCGATCCGAGGCGCTCACGGCTGCGCTCGACGGCCAGACACCGTCGGGTGGTGGTGCGGTCTCGTTCACCACGCTGCGGTTGGTCTACACCGACGCGTCCGCCCGGTACCGCGAGGGTCAGGAGAATTCGGTGCTGGTCATCACCGCGGGACCGCACACCGACCAGTCACTGGGTGCTGCCGGACTCGAGCAGTACGTCAGGGGTGCCTTCAACCCCGATCGTCCGGTGGCCATCGACGTCATCGACTTCGGCGACGATTCGGACCGGCCCGCCTGGGAAGCGGTCGCGGAGGCGACCGGCGGCAGTTACCAGAACCTGACGAGTTCGGCCTCGCCCGAACTGGCAGCGGCTATTGCGAGCCTCCTGTCGTGACGTGCTGCTCGGTCCCGCGGGCCTGAGCTGAGCCGATTTGCTGAGCGGGGGCATTCTCCCGACGGCTGACCTCGCCTATCCCGGGCGGAGATCTCTGACCGCGGAAGACTTGAGCGGATGCCCAGCAAGCTGGGTTCCCATAAGGTGTTTCGTCACAATCGTGTCAGCCTTCGCTGGGTGTATTGCCCGTCACGTGCACTGATGGTATGACCACCTGACAGCTTTGTCGCGTCGGGGCGCGATGATCGTAGATCCGTAGCTAAGAGGGGTAACACAGAAGACGATGCGGATTCAGCATCAGGCACAGACACCGACCGCCGGGGGGCGCAGGGTTGCCCGGGGTTGGCGTGACCGCAAGCGCTACGTGTGGTTGCTCGGTCTGGTGATCCCGACGCTCGTCCCGATGTCCTGGGCGGCGGCGGCGCTCACCGGGTGGGGGGCGTTCTGGTGGTCCGGGCCGGTGCTGATGTTCGTCTTCATCCCCCTGCTGGACTATGCCGTCGGCCCGGACTCGGAGAACCCACCCGACAGCGTGCTCGACCGGTTGGAGCACGACCGCTTCTATCGGTGGGCGATCTATCTGTATCTGCCGGCCCAGTATGGGTCGTTGGTGCTGGCCTGCTGGTTCTGGAGCGGCGGCGGTGGAGTCACGCTGTCGGCGTTCGACGAGGTCGGCCTGATGCTCACAGTCGGCGGCATCGCCGGGGTGGGGATCAACGCCGCGCATGAGATGGGACACCAGCGGGCACAGTCGGAGCGTTGGCTGAGCAAGGTGGCCCTCGCGCAGACCGGCTACGGACAGTTCTACGTCGAACACAACAGGGGCCACCACGCGCGGGTCGCCACCCCGGAGGATCCCGCCAGCTCACGGGTGGGCGAGAACATCTACTTCTTCCACTACAGGTCCATCCTGGGCAGCCTGCGTTCGGCGTGGACGATCGAGCGCAGGCGCCTGGCCCGCCGCGGAAAGTCAGTGTGGACGTTGCGAAACGACGTCCTCAATGCCTGGCTGATGACCCTCGTGCTG
Organism: Mycobacterium sp. DL; assembly: GCF_039729195.1. NCBI lineage: Bacteria > Bacillati > Actinomycetota > Actinomycetes > Mycobacteriales > Mycobacteriaceae > Mycobacterium > Mycobacterium sp. DL. The sequence goes on along the minus strand of NZ_CP155796.1, from coordinate 3,120,817 downwards.
TTCACCGGCCTGGCCGTCGGGTTCGGTGTGGAGGTGCTGCCCTGGTTGATCGGTCAGGCCGTGATCGGGATCTTCCTGCTGGAAACCATCAACTACCTCGAGCACTACGGGCTCCGTCGTCAGCAGCGTCCTGACGGCAGCTACGAGAAGGTCCGTCCGTCCCACAGCTGGAACAGCAATTCGGTCATCTCCAACGTGTTCCTGTTTCATCTGCAGCGGCATTCCGACCATCACGCGAACCCGCAACGCCGGTACCAGGCGCTGTGTCACGCCGACGAAGCCCCCCAGCTGCCCGCGGGTTACGCGACCATGGTGGTGGTGGCGTTGATACCGCCGTTGTGGCGGCGGCTGATGGATCCGCGGGTGCTGGCGCACTACGGCGGCGACATCAGTCTGGCTGCGACGCATCCACGCAAGACGCGGCGACTATTGCAGCGGTACGGCTGACTGCACCTGGCGGGTGCGACGCAGAGCGGTGGCGGCCGTGCGCATCGACAGGGCCGGAGAGAGTCGCTCCAGGTACCACAGCGCCTTCCACCATCTGGGCACCACGATGATCGCCTGATTGCGGAGCACGGCGCGCAACGCCTGTTCGGCGAACGCATCCGGGTCCATCGGACGCAACGTCTCACCGAGCTTGAGCAGATTCTCTTTGCTCACACTCCTGTTCCGGCCGTACTGCCCTCCGGTCAGGATCGGGGTGCGCACCACCCCGGGGCACAGCACCGACACCCGGACGCCATGGGTCGCGGCTTCCACCCGCATGGTCTTGGACAGGGCGACCACCGCGTGTTTGGTGGCCGAATAACCCGCCTGCGCGGACGTGGTGACCAGACCGGCCACGGACGCCGTGTTGACGATGTGTCCACTGCCCTGCCTGATCATCACCGGGTAGACAGCCTGCAGGCCGTGGACCACGCCCCGCAGGTTGACGTCGATGATATCGTTCCAGTCCTCGAGTGTCAGGGCGTCGACCTCGCCGCCGATACCGATTCCGGCGTTGTTGAACAGGTAGTCGATCCGGCCGGACGTCTCCACGGTCTCGGCGATGGCCGTTTGGAAGGCTTCGTGATCGCGCACGTCCAGTTCCACGGCGTGCACCGTGGCGCCGATGTCACGAAGTCGGCCGGCAAGCTGATCGGCGACCTCGAACTGGCGATCGGCGATCCAGACGTCCGCGCCTGCGCCGGCCATCTTCGACGTCAACGCAGCGCCGATCCCCCACGCTCCGCCTGTCATGAAGGCGAGATTCCCCGCTAGATCGGCCGAGTCATCGTTTGCCAGCCGGGAACAATAGCCGACGACATGTCGGACCGAGTAGCGCACTCGCGTGGGGTCGCGGAGATCCCCGATCGCTTTCTGCGGCATCATTTTGGGCCACCGTCGCATCTGGCGTGTGGTGGTGCCGATCTGGGCGCCCGCAGAAATCACTCGAGGCCAGGCCTGTGGGAGGCGCAGGCCGGGGTCGGGCATCGCCGTTCATCGATCGCTTCGGCCCGACTCCGACGCTGACGGTGTTCTCGGAGCCTGGCCCGCCGCGTGAACATCGGTTCCGTTGCTGTTGATGACCATCGCTCGGGCGCGTTTGCTCAGCCGCAATCTTTTCTTACCGGAGAGTAAGTTACGGCTCTAGTTCATCCGATCACTTTTTGAACAAGTGTTCTTCTCAAGAACCCTAGATTCACAGCCTGGGCGTCAGGCTGTAAAGATGTGCTGCCCCGGGTGGTATGGACCATAAAATTTTTCTTGCGACGAACTACGTAGCAACACTTTGCTAACGCAGGTGTGCGGCTGGACGGGCCGATAGTTACACGAATGTGATTATCGCAGTTTCTGGGGTGTCATTTGTCAGATATAGTGCTTTGAAATGCATTTACTCGGGGACGTTACGGAGATTTGGACTTTTCTGGGCTCAGCTGGGACACCTCCCTCTACCATTGTAGAGTTGCTATAAAGAATGGATTCCAGCAATATAACCCCCCTTTGCTATAATTTCATTCAGTTTCCATCTCGTTGTTTTGCTGCCCGAGTGATCGAAGGACGCAATATGCTTCAGCCAGGCCGATCACGGCTAACCACTTGATTTGCGTCTATCGGGGAGTACTTATGCGCACTACATTTCGAAAAGCAGGCGTTGCCTGCGGCACCCTCGTTGCCTCCGTTGCCTTGGCCTTCTCTACAGCGACTGGGGCGCTGGGCGCGAATACTGCACTGGTGATCGGTGGCATCTCTGCAGGGACGATGAGTGACCTTCTGATGAAGCCGCTGCTCGACTACAAGTTCCGCGACCAGCAACGCGTCAACGTGCAATGGCCGGCCGAGGCAGCACCTTTCAGCGGCGACATCACCCTTGGAGAATCGATTAGCCAAGGCATCACGAATCTGAATGCGGGGATCAGCACACAACTCGCCCAACTCGAAGCCGGAGAGAAGGTCACCGTCGTCGGGCTGTCAGCGGGGTCGCTTGTGGTCAACGAAGTGCTCCGCGGGTTGGCCACCAACGCCAACGCACCCGACAAATCGCAACTCACATTCGTCTTGGTCGCCGACTCAAGTCGCCAGAAGCTGATTGACAAGGCGCGGTACAGCTCCCGAGATGACTACACGTATCAACCACCCCCGGAGGTCAAATACGACATCATCGTGGTGACCGGAGAGTACGACGGGTTGGCCGATCGACCGGACCGGTGGTGGAACCTCCTCGCTCTCGCCAATTCGATCGCTGGTTCAGTGCTCGTCCATGTACCGATGATGTACACCACCGACCCTCAGGTCCTCATCGATGAAGCCGAGGCGAGTGGGGGAAGCAAATGGGTGTGGAAAGAGACCAACAGCTTGGGAGGTACCACAACGCATGTCCTGATCCCCACCGCGAAGCTGCCGCTGGTCCAGATGTTCCCGTTCCTTGCACCGAGAGAGGCTGAGCTCAAGGCCAAGATCGATCAGGGGTATAGCCGGAACGACGAGGACACGACCGCGATGCGGACGCTCGCCTCGACGCCCGACGCCCTCGAGGACTCTATGGAAGCTGTCCCCGCGGCTGGCGAGTCGACCGAGGAAGAAGTTTCGGGACAACTTTCCACAACGACCAGTGATGCTTCCCCGCAGAAGCGCGACGCCGACGAGACAACGGTCGAACCCGAGCAGGAAGCAGCCGAGCAGGAAGCCGCCGAGCAGGAAGCCGCCGAGCAGGAAGCAGCCGAGCAGGAAGCCGCCGAGCAGGAAGCCGCCGAGCAGGAAGCAGCCGAGCAGGAAGCCGCCGAGCAGGAAGCAGCCGAGCAGGAAGCCGCCGAGCAGGAAGCAGCCGAGCAGGAAGCCGCCGAGCAGGAAGCCGCCGAGCAGGAAGCAGCCGAGCAGGAAGCAGCCGAGCAGGAAGCAGCAGTGTCGGATCAGAATGAGCCCTCTGACACATCTACTACACCCTCGGAGTAGTGCTGGCGCACTCGTCACTGTTCTGTGACGATCTGCAAAGCCCCGGCAACTCGCCGGGGCTTTGTGGTGTCAGGTGCTTCGTCCCGACGGACGGCCTACGTGCGGCTGGCATAGGATCCAACTAATGGCAACTGATTTGCTGTGAGGTAGCGTTGGTCTCCATGAATGAGCCGCAGTTCGACGCAATCATCGTGGGCGCCGGTTTCGGCGGAATGGGCGCGGCGATCCAGCTCAAGAAGATGGGGTTTGAAGACATCCTCATCCTGGATCGCGAAAGTGATCTAGGCGGAACTTGGCACGTCAACCACTATCCGGGATTAGCAGTCGACATCCCGTCCCCCACCTACTCTTATTGGTTTGAACCCAACCCCAACTGGTCGCGGCTCTACGCGCCCGGGGCTGAGCTCAAGGCGTACGCCGACCACGTGGCGGACAAGTACGACGTGCGTCGTCACATGCGTTTCGAGAGCCCGGTCGACGGCGCACACTGGGACGAGGACGCCAAGTCCTGGAAAGTGCTTCTCTTGGCAGGTGACACTTTGACTGCGCGATTCTTGATCACTGCCACGGGCTATCTGTCTCAACCCCGCAAACCTGATATCCCCGGGATAGACGATTTCACAGGCCGGATCGTCCACAGCATGGATTGGGACGACAGCTACTCACCCGACGGAGAGCGGATCGGATTGATCGGTACCGGCGCGACAGCAGTGCAGTTGATTCCGCAGCTCACCAAGACAGCCGCGGACCTCACCGTGTATCAACGCACTCCAATCCACGTCGTGCCGAAGCTCGACTTTCCTATCCCGATGTTTCTTCGTCGGCTATTCGCCACCCTTCCACTGACACATCGCGCATTCCGGTGGAGTACTGACGTGAATCTCGAGGCCATGATGATCCTGTCGGTACTGAATTTCAAGTACTTCCGGCAGTTGAATGCCGGGGCCGCCTACCTGTCTCAGGCGTTGCGGTTCGTTTCAATTCGAGACAAAAAGCTCCGTGCCCAGTTGACGCCGGACTACGACTTTGGGTGTAAGCGGCCCACGTATTCGAACTCGTACTACCGGACGCTCGCGAAGCCGCACGTGCATCTTCAGAGTTCCGGGATCGAACGCATCGAGGCCGATGGAATTGTCGCCTGCGACGGCACAAAAGTTGAGATCGACACCCTCGTTCTCTGCACCGGGTTCGACTTGTGGGAAGCGAACATACCGGCGATTGAGATTATCGGTCGGGACGCGCGGAACCTGGGAAAATGGTGGCGGGACAATGGCTTTCAAGCCTATCAGGGTGTGACGATTCCGGCATTTCCGAACTTTCTGAGCTTGGCGGGACCGTACGCGTCAAGTGGCCTCTCCTACTTCAACACGATGGAGTACCAGATGCGTCATATGGACCGCCTCTTCGGCGAGGTTCGACGACGTAACGCCACGACTTTTGAGGTTACCGAAGATGCCAACGCCCGATTCCGTGATCGGATGTCCAAGATGTTGGATAAGACGGTGTTTGCTCGCGGCGATTGTGTCCGATCGAGGTCTTACTACTTCAGCCCGAGTGGCGAGACACTGGTACGACCAGCTTCGACAAGTCAGACCAACCGCGAGAACGATACGTTCCCATTGAGCGACTACGCGATCGTATAAGTCCTGCTCAGATCCATTCGCTCAAGCGTACGGCCGACGATGTGTCAGCATGGACACATGTTGAAGACGCGGGTTCTTGGTTTTGTATGCGCAGCAGTGTCCATGCCGTTTTCGATGCTGCCCACCGGCTTCGCAGTGCCGATGGCTTCCGCGGAGCCATGTCCCGACATCGAAGTCATCTTCGCTCGCGGCACGGGTGCTCCCCCAGGACTGGGATGGTTGGGCCAGGCATTCGTCGACTCCTTGCGAGGCAAGGTCGGCGATCGTTCGGTTGGAGCCTACGGCGTTAATTACCCCGCAAGCTTTAACTTCAGCGCTTCGGCGCCAGAGGGCGCCGCGGATGCGTCCGGGAGGGTGCGTTGGATGGCAGATAACTGCCCTGACACTCGGC